>JAFZHD010000038.1 GCA_017555085.1 Muribaculaceae bacterium
ACATCATTAATGAATATATCATTCCAAGGTATTGATGATTATTTAAGTCAAGAGCATGTTTTTCGGCTTCAAGACAAGAAATTGATGATGTCGCAAATTCATTGGCATTGAAATTAACCACCGCATGATAATAATGGGCAATCATGGCGTAGTGGTGGTCGTTGGTGGGCGCGAAATAATCGACGGCGATTGTGATTAGCGAATCGTCGGTGAGGTCGATATAGTTTTTATCATAGGCTTGCGAGAGCAACAATGCGTGCATGGCGCGGCCACGGTCGGTAGTGAGATCATCGGGGTTGATTGCCTGCAACAGCGTCAATGCCGAATCGGGATATTCTTGCATCACAGCCTCGGCCTGCGAGAAACGGTCGCTGATGTGACGGCTCTCGCCACACGCAACGACTATCATCACTGCCACAACGGCCAACAATATGTCTCGCACTCGTTTCATGGTACAAATATATCAATAGTTACACTTGCCACCAAATAATACAGTTTTCTTTTTCACCATCACAATACACACTATGCAAAAAATAACCCCCAAGTGCGAAACTTGGGGGCTGGATGTTAGAGAAAACTATGTGTTATTTCTTTACGATTTTTGTGTTGGCGATGTTGCCTTCAGCATCTGTTGTGCGGAGCATGTAGATGCCGGCGGGCATATCTTTAACATCAATTGAGCTTACATTTTCGCCTGCAAATACTTGTTGGCCTGCAAGAGAGAACATTTGAGCCTTAGCGACTTCGTTTTCGATGTAGATTACTTCGGTTGCGGGGTTGGGATAAACTTTCACATTGCTACCGATAGTAACTTCGCTGATGCCTGATGCAGAGGCAAAGAGCATCTTGATGTCGGCAACAGTTGTTGATGCGCTATAACCGAGAGTGCCGTTTACATCGATTGATTCAGAGGGGTCGTAAGTTGATTGGTAACGAGTGCGTTTGTGCTCAGCGGCATAGTCGCCATAAGTACCGCGGAATGTTACATCCATACCGTCGGTGTTGGGAGCAACTTTATGAATCATGATAACGAGGTTGCCACCTTTGTATTGGTAGGGAGTGTTGAAGGGAATTGACCATTCGCTGTCGGTTTTAGATACGGGGCAGTTGCCGTCAAACACGAGGGTCATTTCTGATGCAGCGATGTTGCCGTCAACGAGGACAGTTTTGTCGGTTTCGGCAACCCACACTTTCAAGGGAACATTTGCATAATTGTTTGAAACTTCGGCATAGGGATATGCAATCATTGTGAGTTCCATATCTTTAACACCGATTTCTTCGGCATAGTAGATAGTTTGGCTTGCTGCTTCGTCGCTCATGAATGAAACGGGAACCACATAGAGTTCTTCGTCGCTGTGACCAACTTCAACAAATTTGCTACCTTCGGCGATAACAGAAATTGCGACTTCGGCAGTTGCATTGTTTGCAGAGTTGAGGTCGGCTTCGTAGATAATTTTTGCGCTGATAGACATTGCGCCTTTGGCAGCGGGAGTGAATGACAATTCGATTGCTACATCTTGTGCACTTGCTACATCAGCACCGGCTTTTTCGTCAAGAACATTGCCATTGCCGTCGAGGAGTTGAACTTTGTAAGATGTGCCGGCTATATTTTCAGTACCTTTGTTGCGAACTTTGAAAGTGTAAACAACGGGAGATTTTTCGCTGGGGAAGAGGTCGCCAGTCAATGCGCCTGCTGCGAGGTCATATTGGAGTTTTTCGGCAGCAGTAACATCAGCAACCCAACCTTCGCCGCGGCTCATGATGTCAGAGAAGAATACAAATGTCAATGCACCGTCGGCACTTGATGATTCGAGTTCAACGAGGTCAGATGGAACGCTTGTTGCAGAGTAGCGACCGATGAGTTCTTTTGTGCCAGTGCCGTTAAACACGATGAGTGAGTCGGCATAAGTGTCAAAGTCAAACAATGAGAATTTGGCTGTAACGATAGCGTTGCTTTGAGCGGGACGAATTGTGAGTGTGTCGTTTTGTGAGTTGGGATAGTAAGCATCGGGACCTGCAACATCATAGAATTTGTATTCTTTGCCCGATTCTACAACAGCTTCACCGGTAGTCATCACAATCCAACTTGCGGGCTTAACAACAACGGGAGCGGCGGTAGTAACCTGACCTTTACCCATAGCGTTAACAGCCGCGATAGCATAGGTGTAAGTACCAAAGCCGGGCTCGTCGGTATATGAAGTTGCTGCGCCGTCGTTAACAGCGATTTCGGTAACAGTTGTGCCTTTTGTGCGAGTGATGATGTAGCTTGTAACGCTGTTAACATCATATTCGCCGCCATACATACCCGATGTGGGAGCAGCCCAAGAGAGAGTAGCGCTGTTGTCGCCCAATGAGATGCTGAAATTGTTTACTGCACCGGGGTTGTTTTGACCTACATAAACGCCAACGGTTTCGGTGTCGGCACCACCTTCGCCCTTGCTGTTAACAGCTGCGATGCGGTAGTTGTAAAGACCGTCAGTGAGGTTGGCATCGGTGTAAGAAACTTCTTTACCGATTTGGTCGGCAGTCATGGCAACAGTTGTTGCGAGCACATCGTTGCGGTAGATGTTCACGCCAGTGATTTCGGTCAAAGCATTGCCTTGTGCATCAACTGCGGGGTTAGTCCATTTGAGAACTACGCTCTTGCCGTCGGCAGTTGCGCTGCGGCCGAGAACGCGGTCGGGAGTACCTTTAGCCACATTGATGAAGGGGATAATCATGGCGTTGGTGCTGTCATCGCCTTTTGCGCCGATTGCGCCTACGGCAGTAGCAACACCTGTCTTAACATCTACTGTGTAGAGAGTGCAGTCGCCGTTGTTTGCCCAATAGAGTGTGCCGGTGTTGTGGTCAAACTCCATACTTTGAGTAAACGATGCATCAACACCGGTAGCGCCGATGAGAGTTAAGACTGCATTTGTCTTGTCAACGGCATAAAGGTTGTCGTTAGTGGCGATAGCATACAATTGTCCGTTAATGTCAGCGGCCAAAGTGAGAATGTAGGGATATTGGTAGTCGGCAGTTTTGAAATAGCCAACAGTTGTAGTTGCACCGGTGTTGATGTCGACGGTTACGAGGGTTTCGTTATCGCTTTTGAGACCATACATAGTGTTTGTAGTATAGTCATAGGTCATATCGCCCAGGTGAGCACCTGCTTTACCGATGAGGGTGCGAGTACCGTCGTTCATGTCGATAGTGTAGAAACCGTCAACAGTTGATTGTGTACCTAATTGAGTAACTTGGGCATACCATTTATAATTATAATATGCGCCGGCATATACCGAACCGAGTTTTGTTTGGTCGGCAATCAAAGTTACATTTTTGGGGTCAGAGACGCTGTACTTAACTGGTCCCTTTTTTGAAAATTGTGCGCTACTTTCTTGGAAACAGCGGTAGGCATAAACAGTCTGCGCTGAAATAGTACCGAAAGAAAATGCACAAATCAAAGCTGAAAGTAAAATTTTCTTCATAATGTAAATAAATTTATGTTGTTTGTTGTGATTTTGCAATTAAAGTCGCAAAGATAATAGCAAAATGTAAGAAATCACACATATTTATGTTAATAATTGCAAACATGTCAGGGCGATGTTAACAAATACATAGTTAACATGGGTAAAAACAGAAGTTGAGTTGCAGAAATAATGTTTTAGTCAAGAAATTGACTGTGGTTATTTCACCTCGGGGCGGTAGTTGTAGTTGTTGCGCAGGGCTTCAAATGTGTGTGGGGCTGCTTTGAGGGTTGTGGTGTCGTTGATGGGGTTGTAACTCGCTGTGATGCTGTCGAGTGTGACGGTTTCGGCCGCTCCGCGAGCAACTGTTTCGGCGGTATGCACTTGGGGAAGGTTGAAATGCTGTGTAAATGCCGACAATACCATTTCGGTGGCTCTGATTTTGCCTTCGCGTGAGTAGCCCGCAATGTGGGGTGTGGCAATGAGTGCGCGGTCGAGCAGTTGTGCCGATATGTGTGGCTCGCCTTCCCAACAGTCGATAACGGTATCGGCAACGATGCCTGCGTCAAGGGCCGAAACGAGTGCTTGGGTGTCAACGATAGGGCCTCGCGCACAGTTGATAATGAGCGGTTTGCGCTGCGTGAGGCTTAGAAAACGGCTGTCACACATGTGATGTGTGGCGTGGGGGCTCGATGTGGTGTGGGGAGTGTGAAAGGTGATGATGTCGCAGTGTCGGGCAATTTCGTCAAGCGATACAAATGTGCTGTCGCCCTCTTTCTCGGCTCGGGGAGGGTCGCAGAGCATCACTTTCATGCCTAATTGTCGCGCCCAACGGTCAACGATAGAGCCTACATTGCCCACGCCGACAATGCCTATGATTACAGAGTCGATGGGGCGGTGTTTGAGGTCAAGCCAATGGGCGATTGATGCAAAGGTGTATTGGGCCACGGCCGGAGCGTTGCAGCCGGGAGCGTTGGCCACGGTGATGCCGTTGTTGCGGCAATAGTCAAGGTCGATGTGGTCGGTGCCGATAGTGGCTGTTGCAATAAAGCGGCAGGGGCTGTGTTGCAGCAATGACTTGTCGCAACGGGTGCGTGTGCGAGTGATTAGCGCGTCGGCATTGCGCATCGCGTCGGCAGTAATGTCGTCGGGGTCGAGATATTTTACATCGCAAATATCGTCGAGTAAGCCTTTGATAAAAGGAATTTTGTTTTCAATTACGAGTCTAATCATACCACGGTGCTCCACCAATATAATGTTGCATAAATGGCGATAATGGTCAATATGGCTATGTAACTGCGACGCTGTGTGTTAACCACAAAGAAGTGGCCCACTTGGAATGCTGCACAACAGTTGAGCAGCGGCACATAGGTTTCCATGTTGCGGAAGTCGGCAACCACGCAAATGGCTGTTGCAAACGATAATATCGACAAAAAGCCGTTGAATGCGCGCATCTGCGAGTTGAGGTTATAGACTCTCATGAGGTTGAGTGCTCCCATTGAGAGCAGGAGCAGAACAGTGAAACCGGTTGTTACAACGATTTGTATGGTTTCTTTGTTGTTGATAGCTTCAAACATATCCACGAGTTGTGGCATCTTGAAGTCATCGACCGATACGAGTCCGAATCCCCACATTATCCACAGCGGAGTGATGATACCGATGAGTGCGGCGGTGAATGTCTTGATGTCGAATATGCGCATTTGACCACAGCCGAGCAAGAACAGCGGAATGTAGAATGCAAAGGCATATTGTGACATTGTGCCGACACACAACAGCAAGAATATCAAGAAGATGGGTTGTCGGGGAAATGGTCGGTTGAAGGTTGAGAACAGAATGGCCGTTGACAATATCACGGTCACACACAGCAATGTGCCGTTGTGAAATTGCCCGAAGAGAGCGGGCTGGGCCATCTGCATGATAAGAAACATGCCGGCAAACAGGTGGGAAACGCTGCGCAACACATTATACTGTTTGTTGATGTAAATGAGCAATGCGGCGATGCCGATGTTTGTCAGCAGGCTTGCTATCAATGAGATAGTGGGGTTTGAAATCCACTCGTTAGCAGAAAGAAGCCATGTTCCGGAGTCTCCCGGAATATGGCTTATGTTTCCTGAAACAAACGACACAACAGTAGCGGCAACGGCAATCAATGCCATGAGCAGAGTGCCGAAGCGCGAATGGAGCAGTGCTACGATGTTGCGTTCGTTCATTGGTTATTAGTATTTGCGTAAGTCGTTGCCAATGTCGCGACGGAAGTATTTGCCTTCGAAGTCAACCAACGCGATAGAGTCGTAACTGTGTTGCAAAGCTTCGTTCATGTCTTTGCCGTATGAACTTGCAGCGATAACGCGACCGCCAGCGGTAACGATGTTGTCGCCGTCGGCTTTTGTGCCGGCGTGGAACATGATGCTGTCGGTAACTTTTTCAAGGCCTGTAATCACTTTGCCTTTTTCGTAGTCGCCGGGATAGCCACCCGATACCATCATTATGGTTACGGCAGTGCGGGGGTCTTCTTTGAGTTCGGTGTCACCGAGGTTACCTTCGGCAGCGGCTTTCATGAGTTTAACTAAGTCGCTGTCGATGCGCAACATAACTGCTTCGGTTTCGGGGTCGCCCATGCGCACATTGTACTCGATAACCATGGGTTCGTTTTCAACATTGATGAGGCCCAAGAAGATGAAACCGCGATATGTGATGTTGTCGTTGATGAGGCCGTTGATTGTGGGCTCGATGATGCGAGTGCGCACCTTTTCCATAAACACTTCGTCGGCAAAAGGAACGGGGCTTACAGCACCCATACCGCCTGTGTTCAAGCCGGTGTCGCCTTCGCCAATGCGTTTGTAGTCTTTTGCCACGGGCAACACGCGATAGCCGCCGTTACCGTCGCTGAGCACGAATACCGAGCACTCGATACCCGAGAGGAATTCTTCGATAACAACTGTTGCCGATGAAGCGCCAAACATGCCCGAGAGCATTTCGCGCAACGATTCGCGGGCTTCTTCGATAGTGTCGAGAATCAACACGCCTTTACCTGCTGCCAAGCCGTCGGCTTTGAGCACATAGGGAGCTTTGAGTTCTTCGAGGAATTTGAAACCTTCTTCGATAGTTTCGGCAGTGAAACTGCGGTAGCGGGCAGTGGGAATGTTGTTTTTCACCATAAACTGCTTTGCAAAGTCTTTGCTGCCTTCAAGAGCGGCACCGGCTTTTGAGGGACCTACAACGAGAATGTCGTCGTTTTCAAAGTAGTCATAGATGCCTTTTACCAATGGGTCTTCGTTGCCTACAACAATCATGTCGATGTCGTTTTCTTTCACCCATGCTTTGATAGCATCAAAATCGAGTGGCGAGAGAGCAACATTTGTACCATACTGTTGTGTGCCACCGTTACCGGGAGCGATGTAAAGTTTGTCGAGGAGCGCGCTTTGGCTCATTTTCCAAGCAAGAGCCGATTCGCGTCCGCCTGAACCGAGAAGAAGTATATTCATAATTGTTAATCGTTATTGTCGGGTTTGTTATTTTTGGGAGTATTGCGTTTCCAGCCGCGTTTTGTTGCGGGAGTGGTTTTCTTTTCGCCGTTAGCCGAGCGGTTGAGAATTTCTTCAAGCCATTGTTCGTTGCGGCGTGCTGCGAGAGGATTTTCAGAGTTTACCACAGCAGGTCGGTTTTCGCGTTGGAAACGACCTTTTGGCTTGCCTTGGTAGCGTGCTTCTAACGGATTGCGAGGCGCGGGGCGCGATTCTTTACCGCCAAAGCCTTTTTTGCGGGCATCGGCTTTCCATTCTTGGTCGCTCTTGCGGCGCATGCGACGGTCTTTGGGAGTGGCTTCGCGGCCTTGGCTTTTGAGTGAGCCGCCTTCGCGACGGAATGCTTTTTTCTCGCCGTCAAAGATGATGTATTCGCGCAATTCACATTCGAGCGAGCCGTTGAGCATAGGTGTCTTTGACGATGCTGCAAGGCCGATTTTCTTGAAGTGCTCATCGCGGAAACCGATAATCCATGCGTTAAAGCCGGTGAACACATGTTTGAGTTGTGAGCCGATGGTTGTGTAGAGAGCGTCCATATCATCGGTCATGATGCGTTCGCCATAAGGGGGGTTGGTGATGATATAGCCCTTGCCGGGAACATCTTCGGCGGTCCAATCGGCGATGGGGCGAATGTGAAGGTCAATGTATTTGGCAACACCGGCCTGTTTCATGTTTGCTTGTGTGATAGCGATGGCCTTGGGCGAAATGTCGGCACCGATGATGGGTTGAGTCACTTCGCGCTCGTTTGAGTCGTCGTTGTATAGACGGTCAAACAATTCTTGGTCAAAATCTTTCCATTTTTCAAAGGCAAATGACGAGCGGAATACACCGGGGTTGATGTTGGCTGCAATGAGGGCTGCTTCGATGAGGAATGTACCCGAGCCACACATGGGGTCGATTAACGGAGTTTGACCGTTCCAACCGCTTTTGAGAATGATACCGGCGGCAAGCACCTCGTTGATGGGGGCATCGTTTTGTGCCACACGGTAGCCACGGCGGTGGAGCGATTCGCCCGACGAGTCGAGTGAGATAGTAACGCGGTCTTCGTCGATGTGGACATTAATCATTACATCGGCATCTTCGAGACACACATTGGGGCGCTTGTCGGCACCAAAACGGTCCTTAAAGTGGTCAACGATAGCATCTTTGATGCGATAAGTGACAAAGCGAGTATGATTGAAAATGTCGGAATAAGCCACGGTGTCGATAACGATAGAGTCGTCAACAGTGATAATCTGTGTCCAATCAAATTCTTTGGTCATTTCATAGAGACTGTCGGTGTCGTGAGCTATGAATTTGCAAATAGGTTTGAGGATGCGCAATGCTGTGCGGCAACACAAATTGGCTTTATAGAGGACTTCATTGTCGCCTTCAAACGACACGACGCGACGGCCCACTTGAATGTTTTGGGCTCCGAGTGCTTTCAATTCGTCGGCAAGAACATCTTCAAGGCCTTGAAGTGTCTTTGCCACCATTTCAAATTGTTCTTTCATTACTGCTTAAATCTTAATATGTTATTTGCCTTTGCTTGTACTAATTTTTCGCCTTCGGCTACATCTTCGGTAACCCAAATGTTACCGCCGATAACGGCGTTGTTGCCAACATTTATGCGGCCAAGGATTGATGCGTTAGAGTAGATAACCACATTGTCGCCGATGATGGGGTGGCGGGGAATGCCCTTGACGGGGTTGCCGTCGTCGTCGGTGTCAAAACTCTTGGCGCCGAGGGTAACACCTTGGTAGAGTTTGACATTCTTGCCGATGATGGCGGTTGCGCCGATAACCACACCTGTACCGTGGTCAATGGTAAACGATTCGCCGATTGTTGCGCCGGGGTGAATGTCGATGCCGGTTTCGCGGTGGGCAAGTTCGCTAATCATGCGGGGAATGATGGGCACCTGCAACTCGATGAGTCGGTGGGCGATGCGATGATTGGCTATGGCGCGAATGGCGGGATAGCAATAAATCACTTCGTCGGTCGAAATGGCAGCCGGGTCGCCAAGATAGGTGGCGCGAACATCGGTGCCAAGAATTTGTCGCAGTTGCGGGAGCGAGGTTATAAATTGGAGTGCTTTTTCTTCGGCTTGGGGCTTGATGCTGTCGAGGTCGGGTGCTTTTGAGCAATCAACGCTGAAACACAAGCCAGCGGTTATCTGATTAACCAAGAGGGAGAACAAGCGTTCGGTGCGAATGCCTGTGTGATACTCGATGTTGAACTTGTTAACATCGCCGTAACCAAAAAAACCGGGGAAAAGCAATGCGCGACACAAATCAACAATCTCTTCAACTGCCTGCTGTGAGGGCAGGGGTTCGCCTTGCCAACGCATGTGGCACACACTCTGCAAATTTTCGGGGCGCGACAGCTCTTTGACTGTTGCAGCAATCTTGTCCTCGCGGTGATTGTTTGATTCCATTGTGTCAAATTTTCAATAATACTGCAAAGTTAAGCCAATCGCGCCAATAAAAAAAGCGTAACGGCCAAAATAGTTGCGGAATAGTCACTAAAAGTGACACTATTTCGACGGGCCTTGCAGTTTGAGCGATTCGACATAGTTGTCGATGCGGTGGAGTTGCGCGGGAATGTCGATGCGTTGGGGGCACGATGAGAGGCATTTTCCGCAGCCGATGCAGTGGTTGGCTTGTCGCAATTTGGGCACCGAGCGGTCATATCCAACGAGGAATGCACGGCGTGCCTGACGATAGCGGTCGTGGCTGCTGTCGTCAATGATATTGTCTTCGTTGATGCACTTGTTGTAGTGCCAAAAGATGGCCGGAATGTCAATGCCGTAGGGGCAAGGCATGCAGTATTTGCAGTTGGTGCAAGGAATTGTGGGATAGTCCATCATCATGTCGGCGGTGTGATGGAGAAATTGCAGTTCCTCGTCGGTGAGCGGTTTGAGCGGCGAGTAGGTTTGAATGTTGTCTTGCAAATGCTCCATGTAGGTCATACCGCTCAACACGGTCAGCACATTGGGATATGTTCCGCAGAAACGGAATGCCCACGATGCGATGCTGTTTTGTGGTTCACGCTGTTTGAACTGTTTGGCGATGTGGTCGGGCACTTTCGCCAGACGGCCGCCCAACAGCGGCTCCATAATCATGACCGGAATGTTGAGTTTGGTGAGTTCTCCATATAGGTACTCGGCATCGGTGTTGGCCGTATTGGTCTGTTTGGCGTGTTGCCAATCAAGATAGTTCATCTGAATGAGCACAAAGTCCCATTTCACCTTGTCGTGAATAGAGAGCATGTAGTCAAACACTTTTATGTCGCCGTGATATGAAAAACCGAGGTTGCGAATGCGGCCCGCTTTGCGCTCTTCAATGAGGAAATCGAGCACCCCGTTGTCAAAATATCGTTGGTTGAGCAGTTCCATGCCCGAGCCGCCGCCGATGGCGTGAAGCAGGTAGTAGTCAATATAGTCAACTTGCAAGTCGGCAAATGATTGTCGATACATTTCGAGCGATGCTTCGCGCGAGTAATTGTGCATGTTTGACAGTTTGGTCGAGACATAAAATTTGTCGCGAGGGTGTCGTTTGAGGGCTATGCCGGTGGCTTTTTCAGACCATCCTTGCATATACACGGGTGATGTGTCAAACAAGTTTACGCCATGTTCAATGGCATAGTCTATGAGGGTGTTAACGGCTTCTTGGTCAATAACATTGCCGTCGGGTGCGGGTGTTTCAAGTTTGGGCCAACGCATGCAGCCATAACCCAAAATCGACACTTTGTCGCCGGTTGATTGGTTGGTGCGATAGGTCATGCCCTCGGTCGCTGTGGGCGAGGTTGATGTGGTGGCGCGTTTCATCTCGTCGGTCGAACAACCCGCCAACGCTGCGGCTGTGGCAGCCGAGCCTATGCCCAATTTTTTCAGGAACTCGCGTCGTGATAACTCTGTTTTGCTCATAGTGGTTGATGGGTGTTAGATGGTGTGATGAACTTGGTTTCCTTCGACATAAATTGCGCTGAACGGGCGTGCGGGGCACAGGTTTTCGCAAGCGCCGCAACCGATACATTTCTCGGTGTCGATGGCCGGAATTTGAGGCCCGTCGGGGTTTTCGCGGTCGAGAGCCACCATTATGATTGCGCCTGACGGACAGTGGCGTGCGCAGTTGCCACACGACACATTGTCGGTGAGTACCACGCAGTTTTCTTTTATCCACACGGCGCGGCCTATTTGAGTTGATGATTTGTCCTCAACTGTGATGGGGCGAATGGCATCAGTGGGGCACACATCAGAGCAGCGCGTGCACTCGGCGCGGCAATATCCGCGCTCATACGACATCTCGGGTTGCATGAGTCGCATCAGATTGTCAGAGGGGCGCAACACTTGGTTGGGACATACCGAGATGCACAGTTGGCAAGCCGTGCAATGCTCGCTTAGATGCTTGATGCTCAATGCTCCGGCAGGAACAATCGGAGTGGCGCGTTCTGGAATTTTCTTGTCTTGTATAACAGCGAGTCCGCCGTCAACTTTTTTGTGTCGGCGGCGTTGTGCGTTGGCAAAGAGGGAAGACCCTACTATGGCCGATGTGGCAATGAATGTGCGTCGGGCAGTATCGGTGGGCTCTGTTGATTTTACCTCCTTTTTTGCCGCTTTTTTAGGTTTGAGGCGGTAACTTATTGCGCCTTGCGAGCAGTTATCGATGCAGTCCATGCAAGCCACGCAACGCGAATAGTCTATGTCGTGGTTTTTGGCATCGATGCACGATGCTTTGCACTTGCGAGAGCACAGGGTGCAGCCGTTACACTTTGTGGTGTCAATGACAGGTCGCAACAGCGAGTATTTTGAGATTAGGCCGAGGAATGTACCCACGGGGCAAATGGTGTTGCACCATGTGCGACCGCCACGCCATGCAAGCACAATGAGGGTGACAAGCGTAACCGCCGCCACGATGATGATAGGCATACTCTTAAACCACACCTCGACTTCATAAAATGCATAACTGTCAACGCGTTGGGCAAAGTAGGCCAATAGGTTGTTGCCCCATTGCCATAGTGGTGCAAACAGGCTTGAAACGATGCGGACATAAGCGCTGTAAGGTGCTATGATGCCGACCAATGCGGCAAAGCCTGAATTTAGCCCGAGGGCAAACAAAAACATGATTACCGCGCGCAAGAAACTTTTGTTTTTGGTGTATTTGAAGCGCGCTTTTTTCTTTTTGCGACGGCCGCTCAACCACGAAACGATGTCTTGCATCACGCCCAACGGACAAATGACCGAGCAGTAAACGCGGCCTAAAACAAGGGTTAGCGCCACTAATGCGATAAATACCGCTGTGTTGGCTGCTAATATGGCTGGTATCAACTGAATGTCGGCCAACCACCCCAACCATGTGTGGAGCGTGCCGGTGAAGTCGAGAAACAGTAGCGTTATAGCGACAAATGCTATTATGGCAAGCGTGATTCTTATTTTGCGGAGCATGATATTTTGAAATAAACGAGGCAACCCTCTGTTAATCACGCAAATTTAGCGAAATTTTTTCAAGCCCCAATCTTTTTTATGTAAAATAATGGCAGTGGTCAAGTATATGGCACACAGTATCCACAACGCAATGAGCGGCCACATGTTTTGCTGCAAGGTGGCACCGTCGGAGTTTATGCGAGTAAAGGCGTTGACGGCCCATGTTGAGGGAATGATGTCGCCAACGGCGAGCCATAGCCATCCCATTGCATAACGCGGCCAAGTGATGCCTGACAAGAACAAAAACAGCAACGATGTGAACACGACCACAATCATAGATGTTTCGCGCTGTCGCACAAGTGGTTGCAGTGTCATGCCCATGAATATTGCGGCAAAGGTGAACGGAACAACCATGGGCAACCATTGGCTCATGCTACCCACGCGAGGAAGATCAAAAATTATGGGCACAAAGTGCAGCATGTAAACAATGAGCGGAATGTATATTGTGAAGTAACACAGCGATTTGCCTAATATAGTTGCCACGACGGGCGCTTTGACGGCCATGGGGTCAATGCCGTTGTTGGCTCGTCGTCGTTCGTATGCGCCGCCGCCCAACATTGTGATGCCGAGAACAAGGCTTTGCTGAATTATGAGTATGAGCAGCCCGGGAATTATAAACGAGGCAAAACCCTCGGCGGGGTTGCCTAATATGACGGCTTGATTTGCGACAGGCGACGAGTCGGTGTTGATGATTTGCTGCTGAATTTCAGTGTCGCTCGCGAGTGAGAGGTCGGTCAGTGCAGCAAGGAATGCGCGATAGCGAATGAGTAGGCTCATGTCGCAGTAAAATTGCACTTTTGACTGCTTTTCGCGATTGATGTTGAGGTCATAATCGGTCGGAATGTGCATGATGCTGTAACAGCCTTTTTGGTCCATGCACACTCGCGCTTCGTTGATGTCGGTTGCATAACCGACGATTTTGATAGCCGATGTGGCATCGGCCATTTGGGCCAATTGTCGGCTGCGTTGAGTGTGGCAATCATCAACAATCACCACGGGCAAATCGTGTACCACCTCGGGGTTGTAGATGAGGGTATAGACCAACGGATAGACCGTGGGCAGTAGCAGAAAGAAAATGAGCACACCCTCATCGCGCAACACAAGGCTAAACTCGCGGCGCCACACTCGATAAAGACTGCCAAACCAATGTCGGAAAGTTTTCATGGCCTACGGAATATAAACGGGGTTGGACAAGCGCGGTTTCAATCGCCACATGAGCATTGCCGCCACAAGCGGAAACGCCAACAATGCGACAAAGTGAATGCGGCTATAATAGATGTCAATGCCGTTGAGGGCTTGGTCGGCATAGATGAGGAAATAGTGGCGCAGGGGGATAATGTGGCTGAAAATGCCGATAGAGTCATACATGCTCTCGACGGGAAATGACAGCCCGGCTATTGAAAACGACAGTATGCCTACGAGCGACACGATGCTCAACGACAGCCGTAGATTGGGAACAATGCAACACACCGTCAGCGCAAATGCCTGACAAGCCACTATCAGCAACATCATTGCGGTTATCATTGTCAACGGGTTGCAGTTGAGGGGAAAATGGGAATAACCCCACAATAGCGACTGAATGAAAGTGCCTACGATGATGAATATGACTGTTTGGGGCAACAGCTTGCCAATCAGCGCGGTGTAAATGTTGCCGTTGGCAGTCGAGAGCCATTGGCGCGAGGTGTGTTGCTTGATTTCGATGCACACCGAGTAGGCTGTTATCATCATCACCATTAAGGCTATGAGACCGGGTATAAACGAGTTGCAGAGATATATGGCATAGTTGGTCCACGGGTTGCCGAGCGGATGGTCTTGAATGACTATGGGCTGCAACATCGTCTCAACTTGCCGCTCATCAACACCCACATTGAGCAAGGTGGTTTTCACCACAGCACCCGAGGTTGATACGGCTATGGTTTTGAATCCCTTGTAGGTCAATGTGCCTGGGATATAGTAGGCCATGTTACAGTAATAGGATAGGGTGGGAGTGAGGCCGGCAATGGTGTGTTGCTCAAAGTTGTCGGGAATGAGAAAAAAGCCGTAAATCTCGCCGCTGTTCATCATATCTATGGCTTGCGAGTAACTGTCAGCCGAGTGGCTGATATTGATTGTTGACATGGCGTTGAGGTTGCGACCTATTTCGCGCGACATAGACGAGTTGTCGAGGTCGACAATGGCTGTGGGGGTGCGGTCGGGCAAGCCCGGGCCAAGCAACGACAAGAAAAACAGGGCCATGATCAGCGGAATCACAAGCATGGCGACGACATAAACAGGTTGGCGACACATTTGGCGCAACTGTCGGCTAATGACGGCTATGAGCGAGGCACATTTCATTGTTGAGGGGTGTAGATGACGGTCATTCCGGGGCGCAGTGAGGGCAGAGGAGTAATGGGGCGAGCTTTGATTTGGAATGTTCGGCTATCCCATTCGCCGTTGGGCTTGGTGGCACGCCAAATGGCATAGGTGCCGCGGTCTTTGGAATAGAAAATGGTGGCTTGCGTTTCCATTTTGCCGAGCGCGGGAATCATTATCGTGATTTCTTTGCCGATGGGCAAATCGTTCAGCATCTCTTCGCGCACATTAAATGACACCCAAGTGTCGTCGGTTTTGAGCAGGCTCATAATGGGCGCTCCGGTGGCAACCAATTCGCCGATGTTGGGGTAGATTTCATCAATTTCGCCGTCGCACGGGGCTGTGAGATATTGGTCTTGCAATATCGACTCGACCTCTTTGACGCTACCTTGTGCGGCTGTTTTCATAGCGGTGGCACTCGCTTTGTCCTCTTGTTGCGGACCGGCAATGGCGAGTTCATACTGACTGTGGGCGGCTTTTTCGGCAGCCGTGGCGACATTGACTGCGGCTTGTGCCTCATCGCGTTTTTGTGCCGAAATCACATTTTCCTCATAGAGATTTTGCATTCGGTCAAAGGTCTTTTGTGCAATGTCGCGCGCCGCGATAGCTTCTTGCCATAGTTGGTAGGCCGACTGAATTATCTGTGAGCGTGTGCCGTTGTCAATCTTGGTGTTTTGTGCCGCTGCCGCTGCCTCAACGGCTTGAACTTGCATGAGTTTGGCTTCGAGCAATGACGAGTGAATGTGAACAAGAGTGTCGCCAGCGCTGACTCTATCGCCCTCGGTGACATATAGTTGCGACACACGGCCGGGCAACATGCCCGAAATTCTGATGGAGGTGGCTTCGGCCTGACCTTGCACAAAATCGTCGGGCGATTTCACTAACACAAAACCGACAATGGCAAGCAGTGTGATGACTGCGATGATGATGCCGAGCGATATCATTAGCGAGCGTTCTTCTTTCTTTGTTTCGGTTGACATAATATGGTCATTTATGGGTTATTTGATGTTGAGTTGGCCGGTGACTTTTGACAGATACACCTCACATAGCCGCACATCGATGGCCGCATCAATGTTTTCGCAACAGGCTTTGAGCCAGGCAGTTTGCGCTGCCATCACATTATCGACCGAAATCATGCCCTCTTTGAACGATGCGTTTGCGATGCGCAGATTTTCGGTGGCGCTTTCAAGGTTGGCGGTGGTGGCGTGAAAGGTTTTCATCGCCTCGCGGGTTTTGAATGTGGCCTGCGACACTTGCAACGCCACTTTGTCGCGTGCATCGGCAAGGGTTATGCGGCTAATGGTTTCGTCGGCTTTGGCCATGCGATATTTGTAGTAGTTGCCACCCCAATGCCAGATGGGTATCGAGAGGGTTGCTCCCACCGAAAATGCGCCGTCAAACTTGGTTTTGTAGCCGTTAAACATGTTGGGGTTGCTGAAATTGTAGGCACCGATAACGGCAAGATTGGGCAGCATCGATGCGCGTGCTATGCGCGATTTTTGTTCGCTCACTTTTGTAGCCAATAGCAGTGCTTGCAAGTCGTGGCGCGAGTCATATACAGTGTTGAGGTCGTAGGTGGTGGCAATGGGCAAAACGGTTGATTGGGGCTTGTCCTCATCGGCGAGCGACATCGCACAGTCAATCGGCAGCCCACACAGTTGGGCAAGAGCCATGCGCGAGAGCGTAACGGCATTTTCCACCTTTGTCAGGTCAACTTGTGCCTCGTTTAGCCTCACGCCCACACTCAGCAGTTCGCTATGGGAGGCAACGCCTTGGTCATACATAATGTTGACATTATTGTAAAGCGTGTCTAGCAGATTGACATAACTGTGGGCGAGGCGCAATTTGGCTTTGAGCGAAACCACTTGCCAATAGTTGGCATCAACCGCATATATAACATCTTCGGCTTGGGCTTGGTGTAGTTGCGAGGCTATGTTTTCGGCATAGCGAGTGATGCGGTTCATAGCAATGATTTTGCCGCCCATAAACACCGGTTGGGTTAGGGTAACGGAGCCGAAAAACACATTGTGAATGTCAAAAGTCATGGCCTCTTTGGGGATAAGAGCCACCGTCTGGGGGATATATTTGCCGTCGGGACTTTTGACGGGTTGGTCAGTGGCGGGGTTGGTTACGAGGTTATACTCATAACTGCCCGTTTGGGCGTTAAAAGTCTTTGTCGGCAACATCTGGTCGCTGTCAAAGAGCGACAGATTTTTCTCGTTGTAGGCATATCCGCCGTTGAAGTCCAATGCCGGAAAATAGGCGGCAAGGGCCACGCGCGACTCATAGCGCGACTTTGAAATGTTTTGGCGGCTGATGTGCAGTTGCTTGTTGTGTTCAAGGGCGAGAGAGCGACACGAGTCGAGCGACAAAGTGTTTGCCCCTGACATTAGGCTGACCGTCAGTAGGGCCGAGGCGGCAAAAAAATGCGTGGCTGACATAGTTTTGTGACAAAGAAAATTGTGTGAATATCATTGTCACTATAACCACCCCCACGCAAAAAAGTTTAGGTAGGCGGCAAGAAAAACGCGATGTTATGAATGGCGAGAGATAAGTTCTTGGAGGTGTTGTTCTTCTTCGGCAATGAGAAGCAGTGTGTCGTTGAGGTATAGACGGGTGTTGCCTGTGGGAACAAGATATTCGTTGTCGCGTTTAATCATGATAACCAATGTGTTGGGCGGCAATTTTACCTCTTTGAGCAAGTCTCCGTTGTTGAGAAGTTGAGCACTTACATTCATCTCGTTGATTGCGGCATTGATTTCGTCGGGAAGGTTTACTTTAAATTCTTTCTCGCGATATTCTTCTTTTAGTCCAAGCCATTGAGCCATTCGGTTGACTGTTGTGCCTTGAATGAGGAGTGACAAAATGGTAATAAAAAACACCATGTTGAACATAAATCGCGCGTGGGGAACATCGGGCGACATCAGTGCATAGGTGGCAAAGATAATGGGCACTGCTCCACGAAGTCCCACCCATGACACATATAGTCGAGCCTTGGTGGAAAATTGCTTGAATGGTAACAACGAGACAAATACAGCAATGGGACGGGCTATGACAATCATGAACACGCCGAGCAATATGCCGGGGATAATGACATGGGCATCAATCAGTTCGTGGGGGTTGACGAGTAAGCCCAGCGAGAGGAACATGATGATTTGCACCAACCATGTAAAACCGCCGAAAAATGTGGTGATGGTGTGTTTGAGAGCGAGCTTTTGGTTTCCTACAACTAATCCGGCAATATAAACGGCAAGGTAACTGTTTCCTCCAATCAATTCGGTTAGCGAGAATGCAAAGAATGCGCAAGCGATAACCATGATGGGGTAAAGAAATTCATTGTCAACGCGCAAACGGTTAACAATGGCAACGGTAGCAAAACCAACGGCTACCCCTCCGATTGCCCCTAACGCCAATTGCATAACAAGCAAGCCTGCCGAGTGCCACCACAATGCTGCGTCGGCAGCATTTCCGCCTTCCATTATGCCTATGAGGATAATTACAAGCAGATAAGCCATAGGGTCGTTACTGCCGCTTTCAAGCTCGAGTGTGGGTTTGAGGTTTTGTTTGAGTGAGGTGCGTGATGAATTGAGAATGGAGAACACCGAAGCCGAGTCGGTTGACGACATGATGGCTGCTAATAGAAATGACTCGATGAGTCCAAACGAGTGCTCGGGTGCAAGCCAACGGAACATGTAGTAAATGAAAGCTCCGGTGACGGCAGTTGTTATAAATACGCCCACTGTGGCAAGCATTGTTCCTGGAGCAAGTACTGGCTTGATTTCCTTGAAGTTGGTATCAACCCCGCCTGAGAAAAGAATGATGCTAAGCGAAATCATACCGATGGATTGTGCGGTCATGGCATTGTCAAAGTGCAATCCAAATCCGTCGATGCCGGCAACCATGCCTACGCCGAGAAATAACAACAACGCGGGCATACCAAATCGGCTGCCGGCTTTGCCTACCAATACACTGAAAAATAGTAAGCAAGCCATGATGAGCATAGTATTATTTGCAGTAATCTCCATTATTAAACAAAAAAGATTGTATGAAAAAATCAAGTTTGTTGTACAAAGATACGGAACATGCAAGTTATATGCAAATTGGGGCTTTATTTCGAAATTATGTCAAGCCACACTTTGACACGGGCGAGAAATTCGCGGGCAAAGTTCTTCACGCGTTTTGAAAAAGCGGTGGGTAAGGTGGCGTTGTAGGCAATGGCATCAACATCGTAACTGTCGGCAAGGAGCAGTGCGCGCTCGTTGTGGTAGTGTTGCGAAATGATAGTGATGCTGTCAATATCCATTGACTTGACATTGACAATTGATTTGAGGGTGCGCAGTCCGTCATAATCGGTTACCTGGACAAAAAGTAGGATGAAATCTTTGTAATACGCCGAAATACAGTTATTTGTGAAGGCTATTATTGATATGATAAATAAGGATACATTAAACTCACATTGAAAACTAAAAGATAGCCATAGGTTCACGCCAACTTGTAGCTATCTTTGTTTATCAGGTGAAAATAGTATTGGCAAAGGTAGAAATATTTTTTTAAGATTGCCAATAGAATTTACTGTTTAGTAAAAAAGAGGAAATCCCGTTTTGAATTTCCTCTTTTTGTGACCCCGGAGAGGCTCGAACTCTCGACCCAATGATTAAGAGTCATTTGCTCTACCAACTGAGCTACGGAGTCATGACGCTTTTTTCAAATGCGATGCAAAGGTAATGCTATTTTTTCGCCCCACAAAATTTTGCGCCACTTTTTTTGCCGAGAGCCTATGTGCGTGGGAAAAATGCATTAAAAATCAGGCGCATTATTTGTTTTATGGCGTGAAAAGATGTAATTTAGCACTCTGAAATATTATATTACTCAATTTTAACCACAACTCTATCTTAATAATGTCAAAAGTTATTATCATTGGAGCAGGCGGTGTTGGTACCGTGGTTGCTCACAAGTGTGCTCAAAACCCCGAGGTGTTCAACGAAATCGTGCTTGCCTCACGCACTAAAAGCAAGTGTGACGCTATTGCTGCTGCTATTGGCGCACCCAACATCACTACCGACTCGGTTGACGCTGACAGTGTTCCCCAGTTGGTTGAACTTTTCCGTCGTCACAAACCCGACTTGGTTATCAATGTGGCGCTCCCTTACCAAGACCTCACTATCATGGACGCATGTCTCGAATGTGGTGTTCACTACCTCGATACTGCCAACTATGAACCCAAAGACGAGGCTCACTTTGAATATTCATGGCAATGGGCCTACCGCGAACGCTTTGAGAAAGCGGGCTTGACTGCTATTCTCGGTTGCGGTTTCGACCCCGGTGTTTCAGGTGTGTTCACTGCTTATGCCGCTAAACACCATTTCTCTGAAATGGAATATCTCGACATCGTTGACTGTAACGCTGGCGACCACGGCAAGGCTTTTGCAACAAACTTCAACCCCGAAATCAATATCCGCGAAATCACTCAAAACGGCCGTTTCTATCAAGATGGAAAATGGGTGACTACCGGTCCTCTCGAAATTCACGCTCCGTTGACTTATCCCAACATCGGCGCACGCGATTCTTATCTCTTGTATCACGAAGAGCTCGAATCGCTCGTTATCAATTATCCCACTATCAAGCGCGCCCGTTTCTGGATGACTTTCGGTCAGGAATATCTCACTCACTTGCGCGTTATCCAAAACATCGGTATGGCTCGCATTGATGAGGTGGAATATAACGGCGTGAAAATCGTTCCCTTGCAATTCCTCAAAGCGGTGTTGCCCAACCCCCAAGACCTCGGCGAAAACTACAAAGGCGAAACTTCAATCGGTTGCCGCATCTCGGGTAAGGACAAAGAAGGTAACCCCACTACTTACTACATCTATAACAATTGCAGCCACGAAGAAGCATTCAAAGAAACAGGTATGCAGGCTGTAAGTTACACAACAGGTGTTCCCGCAATGATTGGTGCAATGATGTTCCTCACTGGCAAATGGAACATGCCCGGCGTTCACAATGTCGAAGAATTTGACCCAGACCCATTCATGGAACAACTCAACAAACAAGGCCTCCCTTGGCACGAAGTTCACGGTGGCGACCTCGAAGTTGACAAAATCGGATAATTTTCGTTCCATACGATTTTTGAGTTAGACATTAGGCACTCGGGCTGCGACAATGGGTCGTGGCCCGAGTTGTTTTTTCCCATACATTTTGTCACTTTGAACTAATGTGCTAATTTTGTAGTGTTACAACTCATATATAATTAATGCGATGAATCTTCCCGAGGATTTTGTAAAACAGATTGAAAGTTACAACTGCGAGTCGATGAACGGCTTGCTTGAATCGTTGGCACAGACCGATGCTTCGGTGTCGGTGCGATGCAATGTCGGTAAGGGCGTATCGGCTCCGGCCGATGCTGTTGGTGTGCCTTGGTGGCCCAATGGTTGGTATCTGCCCGCTCGCGAGGCGTTTACCTTTGATCCTGCAATGCATCAAGGGTTGTATTATGTGCAAGATGCTTCGTCTATGATTCTCGCCCACATAGTGAGCCGTCTCACGGACGGTGGTCGCCCCATTCGCTATCTTGATGCGTGTGCCGCCCCGGGCGGTAAGACCACGGCTGCTATTGATGCGCTGCCCGACGGTTCGCTCGTTGTGGCAAATGAGTATGTGCCCACTCGCGCTGCCGTGTTGCGCGAAAATGTGATAAAGTGGGGATATGAATCGGCTGTTGTGAGCCGTGGCGATACATCGCGCATCAGCCGCTTGAAAGGTTTTTTTGACATCATTGCTGCCGATGTGCCGTGCTCGGGCGAAGGAATGTTTCGCAAAGAGCCCGATGCGGTGGCTCAATGGAGCCGTGCGTTGGTCGATGAGTGTGCCGAGCGTCAGCGCGAAATAATCGACAATCTGTGGCCCGCACTAGCCCCCGGAGGATATTTCATTTACAGCACCTGCACTTTTAATCGCGATGAAGATGAGGATATGGTGCAATATATAATTGATAACTATGGAGCCGAAAGTGTGGCTGTGGAGATGCTGCCCGAGTGGAAGATTGCCAATGGCGTGAACACCGAGCATCATTGCCATCGTTTTATGCCGCATCTCACACAGGGCGAAGGCTTGTTTGTGGCGGTATTGCGCAAGTCGGCCGATGAAGATGCATCGCCCGTGAAGGCCAAGAGGTTAAAATCGCAATCCCAGCAACGCGATGTGCCCTCGCTCAAAGAGGCCAAAACATGGATTGCCGACAGCCAGTCAATGGAATTTGCCGTTGAGGACGATAGGGTGGTGGCGTTCCCCAAGGCCTATGCCCAAGAGTATGCGTTGCTTGCGTCGCATCTTGATATGATTCACCACGGAGTCAAGGTGGCCACGGTAAAAGGTCGCGACATGATACCGGCACAGTCGTTGGCGTTGTCGCGAGTGTTGAATGCCGATGTTTTTGCGGCGTGTGAGGTTGACTATGCAACAGCCATAGCCTATTTGCGCCGCGAGGCTGTTACGCTCGACGATGCACCGCGCGGATATGTGTTGCTCACCTATGGCGGCCGTCCATTGGGCTTTGTGAAAAATCTCGGCAATCGTGCCAACAATCTCTATCCCCAAGAGTGGCGCATCTTGTCGTCGCACATTCCCGAAACTGCCCCCAAGGTATTGTAGAAAAGGCAAGGATATATATGCAAAAAAAGGTTTTACCATCGGTAAAACCTTTTTTGTATCTCTTTGAGCGGAAGACGGGGCTCAAACCCGCGACCCTCAGCTTGGAAGGCTGATGCTCTATCGACTGAGCTACTTCCGCGATTGAGTGGGCGAAGATGGATTCGAACCACCGAAGGCATAAGCCAGCAGATTTACAGTCTGCCCCATTTGGCCACTCTGGTATTCGCCCGGCCAGTCATTTCTGACTTCTTTTGAGCCTCTTGTCGGATTCGAACCAACGACCCCGAGATTACAAATCACGTGCTCTGGCCAACTGAGCTAAAGAGGCGTCTTTTATCGTTTGCGAGTGCAAAGTTAATAATTATTCTCGAACCTTGCAAATAAAATCAAACATTTTAATTGCAGTTTCTGCTGCTTCGGCACCTTTATTGCCTAATTTACCCCCTGCACGGTCGAGTGCATCTTGTTCAGTATCAACTGTTAAGACCCCAAAAATGACGGGTGTGTCACAATCTGCATTTAACATCGTAATTCCTTGTGTTACGCTCTGGCAAACATAGTCAAAGTGGGGTGTTCCGCCACGAATTACGCAACCAAACACAATAATTGTGTCAAAATTTGATGTCTCGATGAGTTGTGAAGCCGCAAAAGTGAGTTCGACTGCTCCGGGAACATGAAACACTTCTACATCGTCGTCGATGTCAAAGCCTTGTGCTTTGAACACATCAAGTGCGCCTTGTGTGAGCGCGCCTGTGATGTGGCCGTTCCACTCGGCGGCAACGATTGCCACTCTCATGTTTTCTACTTTGGGGAGCGCTCCGCTTGGAGCACCGCTACTGAGTGCTGTTGACATGTTATATATGTATAAGGGTGGATTTTCTGTTTAGTTGTTTTCGCGAGATTTGTCGCCCAAATAACCGCCGTGGTGGCGAAGTGCATATTGCGCTTTGGTAAACTCGGTGAGGCGCATCACATTTACAACCAACACATCGCCTATTACGGTCATCATTGTGGTAGAGGTAGTGGGAGTGAGGCCCAAGGGACACACTTCGGGAGTGCCGCCGGTCGACAAGGTGATGTCGGCAATGCGGGCCAATTCGCTATCCTCGTTGCCTGTGATAACGATGAGGGGCACTTGGGGATAGAGACGGTGGGCCAATGCCACGAGGTCGATGATTTCGCGAGTCTTGCCCGAGTTAGAGATGAGGAGCATGATGTCGTTGGGCTGCAAAATGCCGAGGTCGCCGTGTTGTGCCTCGCTTGGGTGGAGGTTGACGGCGGGTGTGCCTGTTGAGCAGAATGTGGTGGCGATGTTCATCGCGATTTGTCCGGCTTTACCCATACCTGATGTTACGAGTTTGCCGCCACGCTTGTGAACATGTTCGATGATGGCATTTACCGCTTTTTCATATTGGTCGGTTACCGGTATATTGGCTATTGCTTTGCTCTCGGCTTCGAGAATTTGAAGCATTGACTCTTTAATATTCATATTGTTGAATTGTCATTGTTGTTTTATGATGCAAAATTAGCGAAAACTATTTGATTATTCACTATTTGTGACCGATTATTGAATGGCGGTTTCGCATTGAAATGCCACACTGTTGGTCGAAATGTCTTATTTTTGCGGATATATTCTTGTGGATTGGAGTAATTAGCTATATTTGCAACAAAATAGAAAAATAAGGTTCACGATGGATATTTATTCGGTACAACTATCGCAACTCACACACATGAAAAAATACTCGTCAGATTACTCAAATCTCGACGAGGATTATATTTTCTCGCGCATCACTCCCGACAATGTGCGCCCGCAGGAGGCATCAAGGCCTATGCGCATCAATGGTCTCACTATATTGCTTTGTCTTGACGGCGGTTTTGGCATTGATGTCAATCTCGACCACTATGAGATAACAAGCAACTCGGTGTTGGCTATCGGCCCCGACAGCATCATCAAGTTTGACCGCATCGTAGATGAAAAAATCGATGCGTATGTGCTGTTTGTATCGCCCGATTTTATGAAAGACATCAACTTGGATATCAATGCCATCAATTTGGCCTACATGCCCAAGTATCACACTCCTGTAACAACGCTGACAACTGAGGAGACCCGTGTTTTGCGCAAGTATCTCGAAATGTTCCACATCAACGCCACGACTAACAGTTCGCCGGTGTATATGCGCAACATTGCGCGCTGCCTCATGGCATCAATGATATATCAAATGATGCAGTTTGCCGAGCATCGCGACTCGGCGAACCAAGAAGAAGAGCCGGTTGCGTTGTCGCGCCGTCACAACTATGTGCGCGATTTCATGGTGTTGGTGCAGAAACATCACTGCCGTGAGCGTTCGGTGGCTTTTTATGCCGACAAACTGTTTATCTCGGCCAAATATCTGTCGCTTATTATCAAGGAATCGACTGGCAAGTCGGCGGCCGATTGGATTGACGAATATGTGATTCTTGAAGCAAAAAACCTGCTAAGATATTCGGGTAAGAATATTCAGCAGGTTGCTTATGACCTTAATTTTACCAATCAATCGTCGTTTGGTAAGTATTTCAAACATCTGACAGGCATGTCGCCGTCAGAGTTTCAACGCTCTTAATCTTCTTGATTCTCGTTGCTTTCTTCGCCTTCTTCGGGAATGATGAAGATGGAGAAATTGACGCTGCCATAGGTGCGGTGGTCGCTAAAATAGGGCAGTGACGAGAAGTCGTAGTTGCGCGAGTGCTCAATGATGAAAATGGTGCCGGGTTTGAGCATGGCCGAGTTGAGCACGATGCCGGGAATTTCGCCAAACTGTGGCAAGTCATAGGGAGGGTCAGCAAAGATGATGTCATATTGAGCCAATGATGTCTGTGCATAGCGCAGTGCATCGCCACGCACAAGGTTGAAGTTGTCGCAGCCCAACTGCTGTGCTACTTTGCGCATGAAATTATATTGTGTAGCGGCTTTCTCAACGGCTGTAACCGATTGGCATCCGCGCGACAAAAATTCGAAACTGATGGCGCCTGTGCCAGCAAAGAGGTCGAGTGCGCGCATTCCTTCAAAGTCAACCATGTTTTCAAGCACATTGAAGATGTTTTCGCGGGCAAAGTCGGTTGTCGGACGGGCTGTAATGTTTGAAGGCACATCAAATCGGCGACGGCCATATTTTCCTCTGATTATTCGCATAAGGGTAATACTATTAGGTCAAACGGGGCACGCATTGCATCGCGGCCTCCGGCACGAAACATTTCTGACGGGAACACCTCTGGCATCACATTGGCTATGTGCTCGCGTAACATGGTCACAATCTCTTCGCGGCAGCCGCCGTTGCCGAGCACATAGAGCATGTCGGTGTTGTCGAGCGACAACTGCTGACGACAGGCCATGATGTAGTAAACGGCATCAATGGGCTCGCGGTAGGCAAATGTGTTGGCGAGACGAAGTGTGCCATTGGCAAATACCATTAAATCGAGCGAGCCGTCGCGCAAGTGGGCATACATTTTTGATGCGTTGCCTTGACGGCTTTTGTAAATGAAATAACGGCACAACGGGTTCATGTAGTGTGAGATGCGCGGGTTGTTGAAAGTGCGGCGAATGAAGTTGAGTAAAGTGTCGTCAACGCCCATCAATATGGTTGCGCTTTGTTGGCTGATGTGGTTGGCAATCAGTTGGCCGTCAAACTCGGGGAACGAGGCTTTGAGTATTTTTTCTTGCACCACGACATCGTCGATTTCGGCCGGCACCACAACAAAGCGGTCGGTGTCAATCACGCAGTCGATGCGCGAAAAATCGCAGAGCAATAGCGGGTTTTCATATACCGCCTCTTCCAATGCCTTAGCGTGAGAGTCGATGCCTTGTGCCAAAGGTATGCGGCGGTAGATGAGCGAATTGTCTTCAATGGTGCTATACAACACCACTTCAAGGGCCGATTTCTCGACTCTTAGCGACAACCGCCACAACTGCGGCTCGGCTATCAATTCTCGTTGTAGGTATGCTTGTTGTTCCATTGTCTTATCTGTAAGAGTTGCCAAATGAGCCATTGGCCGACTTGCTGCCAGGGCCAAATGAGTTGAAGCTGTCATTGCCCCACTCGTCTTCTTCCTCATCGTCGTCCGATTGGCGTTTAGTTTGCTCGCCGCGTTTGCGTTTTGGCTTATTCTTCTTTATGTCATGAGGTTTTTGTTGGTCAATGGGCAGTGCATATAAGTTCCATGACTGCTCGATGTCCCAATTTTTCTTAACCTTGATTTTCTTATTGTAGTAGTAAATCTCTTCGGGCTGAATTTTTTGGCTCACATTGCCGGTGTCCCATTTGCCGTTGCGGTTGGTGTCAAAAAATGCGCGCATATAGTAGTTGCCCGATGCCAAATTGGGAAACTCGGCCACGCCGTCAATAACGGGTTTGCGCGACACGGGCTCGTCTGACGTGAGCAGTTCGACCACCACGGCAACCGAGTCGGGATAACCGCTGACATTGATATATAGGTTAGAGTATTCTTCTTGTTTCTTGATGGTAAACTCGTGTTTCAAAGGCTTGTTCCAATTGCCATACATGCCAAATACCGATGCCGAGTCGATGGTGATGCGATAGGTTGCGCCATATTCCCAATCATGGCTTATTTTGTAGGTCAACGGGCGGCTTTCGACTTGTCTTACCAACTGCGGTGCGGTAATAGGGTCCCACAAAGTGTCGTTTTTGATATCCAGATGAACGCCGAGTTGGTTTACCGAGTCAATAGGTTGGCCGGCACGGAACAATACCGGCATATACACCTCGTGAGTGCCCGATGTCAATGCGTTGAAGTCAAGGAAAACGATGGGAGGCACAGAGTCTTTGGGCATAGTGTCGGCCTCCTCGTCTTTTTTCTTTTTCTTCTCTTTTTTCTTTTTGGGCTCCTTGAAAGTGAATTTGAGAGTATCGGTGCCCCAAGAAAGATTTTGGAGAGAGTCGGTGCGTAGGAAGCGTGCCGCCACCAAGATGGTGTCTTGCTTGATGAGCGTGTCGGGGCGCAACCAATAGTCGAGTGTGTCGCGAGTAGCGCCATAGTTAAGCACTGCCACCTCTTCTATTCTTTTACCCGCGCAAGCGCCGTTGAGAATGGTTATTTCGGGCAAAGTGTCAGACTTTGCGGCAAAATTGATAGCCATGCGATTGCGGTCGCCGCGTTTGGTGTCTTTGAGATATTGAGCCTTGTAGTCTTCGTTAAACCAAGTGAGCAACACATTGTTGGGCATAAAACGTGTGATGGCTCTCATTACAATAGAGTCGCTGCCGTCGGCCGCTTCAAGCGTATCGGCCATCTCGGCAGGCTCGGCCCACGGAGTTACAGCCGAGTCGAGAAACGCAACATCTTCGGAGCGGTCCCATTTAAGGTCGCGATTCATGTCCTTGATGGCGAATATGTTGTAAGAACCGGGCTTGAGGTTGCGCACAGTGAATTGTCCCAAGTGATTGGTCTTGGCAATGCGTTCAAGCGGCAGAGTAGTCAGTGCAGTATCCGACAGATTGCTGTAAACGCCCACAAGCATACCCTGTGCCGGTTCAAGGTTGCGAGCCTCGAAAACCATGCCCGAAATGCAGAGCGAGTCAACAACATCGCCAGTAGAGAAATCCACCGCAAAACCTTCGAGCGGATTGCCCTCGTTCAAGTCGCTGATAGCGTCAGAAAAATCGACAGTATAGGTAGTGTTGGCCACCATCGAGTCGCGAAATTGCACCGACAGTTTTTTGCCGATAGTTGTGATAGACGGATTGGTCTTTTGGGCAGGCGACACCACCACCTTGTCCATAATATCCTTAATCTGAATGTTCTCATCAAACTCGATGAGCAACTTGTTGCCGGTAAAATTGACAGCACCCACCTCGGGCACACTGCGCACAAACAAAGGCGGATCTTCATCGCGCGGACCGCCTTCGGGGCGGCCAATCGACGCACAAGCAGTAACCACCGCAGCAAGTACCGCAGCAATTATCCATCGAAAATATGTCATTTTAATCTTCATTATCAAAGAGATTACATTAGTACTGAACTAATAAACAATTCAACCCACAAAGATAACGATTTTTTCGCAAAACTCCATATTGGGAATTTTGACGCATGACAATAACCACGAGAAAGTTTCGGTTGTGATTAGTAGTCGCGGGCGATGATGTAGTCGAAGATTGAGATGAATGCCTGGCGGGTGTCGCTCGGGGGGAAGATGTTGAGCAATTCGATGGCTTGGTTGCGCAGGCGTTGCATGGTGTCGTAGGCATACTCGATGCCGCCGTGTTGGCGTGCATAACCAATGAGTGTGGCTATCTCGTCGTTGTCAAGGTTGTCTTTGCGCACCAATGCGGTCATTTTTTCGTTGTCGGGAAGATCTTTTTGCAATAATACATGCAACAATGGGAGGGTTACTTTGCCTTCGCGAAGGTCGTTGCCTGTGGGTTTGCCTATCTTGGGGTCTTCAAAGTAGTCGAATATGTCGTCTCTGATTTGGAAGCAGAGCCCGAGCAGTTGTGCAAATTGACGAAGTATCATTATGGCTTCGTCGTTGGCTTTGATTGCATATCCGCCCATTTCGACACACGATACAAACAATGATGCTGTTTTGGCCGAAATGATGCCCATGTAGGCTTTTTCACTCAATATGTGGTTTTGGGCGGTGTATATTTGGTCAATCTCTCCGAGTGAGAGGGTTTTGCCGAGGTTTGAGAGGGTTTTGATGATGCGAATGTCGTCGGTGAGGATTGCTTGCTGCAATGCTGTCGACACGAAGAAGTCGCCCACCAATACGGCGATGTGGTTGTCCCAAATGCTGTTAATTGTTGGGCGGTCACGGCGCAGTTTTGTGTCATCAACTACATCGTCGTGAATCAATGATGCGTTGTGCAGCATTTCTACTCCGGCTGCTGCCGAGATGACATCGTCATTTATGGCTCCGTTACCCAATAGGCGTGCGCTGAGCATTACCAATATGGGACGGATTTGCTTGCCCTTGGTTTTGAGGTAGGTCTCAACCACCTGATTGAGCAGTTGGTTGGACGTGGTCAATGACGAGGTGATGCGCTCGTTAAGCGCTTTCAACTCTGGGGCTATCAGTTGTTGTATGGATTCTAATGACGTCATTTCGGATAATTGTTTACAAAATTACTAAAACTTATAATATCTAATGCTCTTTTTTAGTGAAAAGGTGTTTTTTATATTAGATTTCCCAAATTTTTGCCGTTTTGGCCCTGTTTTGTGGCAAAGATTGCGTAATTTTATAGTCTCATTTACCTAACCGACTCCTTCTATGGAAGAAAAAAAACTGTTTCTGCTCGACGCCTATGCGTTGATTTATCGTGCTTATTATGCTTTGTTTCGTGCCCCGCGAGTCACTTCAAAGGGGCTGAACACTTCGGCTATATATGGTTTTTGCAATACGCTCGATGAGGTGTTGCGCAAGGAAAATCCGTCGCACATTGCGGTGTGTTTCGACCCCAAGGGCGGCACTTTCCGCCACGAGGCTTATGCCGAATATAAGGCGCAGCGCGAGGCTCAACCCGAGGATATTACCAAGTCGTTGCCTTATATCAAGGCTATTTTGGAGGCATATAACATTCCTGTTGTGGAGGTGCCGGGTTATGAGGCCGATGATGTGATTGGCACTCTTGCGCGTAAGGCCGAAGCAGAGGGCTATGTCACTTATATGATGACGCCCGACAAGGACTATGGCCAACTTGTTAGCGAGCGTGTATTGCAATATCGCCCTTCGACCAAGGGTACGGGTTATGAGGTGAGAGGAGTCAAGGAGATTTGTGAGAAATATGGCATTCAGTCGCCGTCGCAAGTTATTGATTTGCTTGCTCTTGAAGGCGATAAGAGTGATAACATTCCCGGCTGTCCGGGGGTGGGCGAAAAGACTGCGGTCAAACTGATAAATGAGTTTGGCTCGGTCGATAATCTCATTGAAAATGCCCATCAAGTCAAAGGTGCGTTGCAGCAAAAGATAAGTGATAATGTTGAGCAAATCAGATTTTCAAAGTTTTTGGTGACTATCAAGACCGATGTGCCGGTTGATGTCGATATTGACTCGTTGGCGCGTCGCGAAGAAGATGTCGACAAACTGATAAAACTTTATAGCGAACTTGAATTTAAGGTGTTTATGAACCGCTTGGCGACAAAGTTAGGCAAAGCTGCTCCCGAGGCCGAAAAAGCGCCCCAACCGGTTGCCAAACCCCAAGCCGATGATATGTGGGGTTCGCTGTTTGACGAGCCTGCTGTGGTTGAGGAGGCTCCGGCGGTGGTTATTCCCACTTCGTTTGACGGCAGCGGTTATCGCACTATTACTGATGTCAATGCCATCAAGTCGGCCATCAACAATGCGCGCCATTCGTTGGCGGTAGGCCTTGCTATGTATGCCCGCGGAGTTGATGCTATGACGGCCCGATTGTCGGGTTTGGCAGTTGCCGTTTCGCCCGGACAAGCCTATTATATTGTTATCCCCGATGAGCAGCCATTGCGTAGCGAGGTCATCAAGGCCATAACCCATCTGTTTACCGCAGAAACAGTGATTATAAGCCACGATGTCAAGCGCGACTACATTGTGTTGCACAACGAGGGAGTGGCGTTTACAGCGCCCTATTATGACACCTCGGTGGCTCATTATTTGTTGCAACCCGAGATGAAGCACTCGCTGTCAATGCTTGCCAACACCTATCTCAATTATCGCACACTCGATTATGTTGAGGAGGGTGTGACCGCGCGCAAACAGGTAGAGATGATGCCGGCCGATGCGCCGATGCGCTGTTGCGAAATGGCCGATGTGTTGCTTCAAATCAAGCCGCGACTTCAACTTGACTTGTCAAAGCAGGGCTTGTCGCCGTTGATGGAGGATATTGAGTTGCCGTTTATCACCGTGCTTGCCGATATGGAAATTGCCGGAGTGCGCATCGATGTGGGCGAGTTGGCCAAGATGTCGGTATCGTTGACACAACGCCTTGTTGCAATGGAACAAGAGGCCTATGAACTTGCTGGGTCAGAGTTTAATGTGGCATCGCCAATGCAGGTGGGCGACATATTGTTTGGTCGCTTGCAGATTGACCCCAAAGCCAAGCGCACAAAAACGGGTGCATATTCAACCACCGAAGAGATTTTGGAGAAATATCGCCACACACATCCGTTGGTTGACCTCATATTGAAAATTCGCGGGTTGCGCAAACTCTTGTCAACCTATGTCAACGCGTTGCCCGAGTTGATAAATCCCGCAACAAATCGCATTCACACATCATACAATCAAACCGTAACAGCGACCGGCCGATTGTCATCGTCAAATCCCAACTTGCAGAATATTCCCGTGCGCAGCGACGACGGCAAAGAAATTCGCCGTGCGTTTATTGCCGATGAAGGCGATATATTCCTTGCGGCCGACTATTCGCAAATCGAACTTCGCCTCATTGCCGACATGAGCGGTGACCGCGAAATGATAGACGCATTCCTCTCGGGAGCAGATATTCACCAAGCCACTGCTGCCAAGATTTACAAAGTGCCTATCGACCAAGTGACCGCCGAACAGCGCCGCAATGCCAAGACGGCAAACTTTGGCATTATCTACGGCATCTCTGCATTTGGGTTGAGCGAACGATTGGGCATCTCTCGCGGCGAAGCCAAAGCGCTTATCGAGGGCTATTATGCAACATATCCGAGCATGCGTGAATATATGGACCGTTGTGTCGAGCAAGCCAAACGCGACGGCTATGTGACCACAATCAAAGGCCGCAAGCGCATGTTGCCGGGTATTACATCAAATAACTCGGTAGTGCGCGGATTTGCCGAACGCAATGCCATCAATGCGCCTATTCAAGGTTCGGCCGCCGATGTTATCAAGATAGCCATGATAAACATTGCGCGCGAGATGAAAGAACGCTGCTTGCAGTCAACAATGATAATGCAGGTACACGACGAACTTGTGTTTACCGTCAAACCTCACGAACTCGACACGGTGAAAGAACTTGTAGTGCGCAACATGCAGCACGCCTACACAGGCCGCGTGCCCTTGTTGGTATCAGTCGGCACTGGCAACAATTGGCTCGAAGCACATTGATAGAAGGTAATAATGCGCCTTGTTTGGATATTGCAGATAGGTGCGCCTAAATAAACACAATCCGGTTGTCCCACGGGGCAGCCGGATTGTTTATCTGATAGAGTTTAATTGTTGTTACTTGAATTTAGCACAGATGCTATGAGCCATCTTAATGCTTTTTGCCTTGAAAACGCCAACCTAATGAGAGTTCAAGGTATTCTGCTTTTATGTTGTGTGATTTGATTGATAGGCCCACGAATGTGTCTCCAAGTTTGGGAAAGTAGTATCGGAGTCCGGCTTTCTCATAATGCCATCCTCTTTCGCGGTCGTCATAAATGTCATTAAGTTCTTTGTCGTTGACACCTTTGTGTCTGTAAGGATATGCTCCTAACGCAATGTGTACGGCAAGATTGCGCCAGTACACTTCTTGCACAACGGCAACACCGATTGAGATTGGGCTGTAACCGGGGCTGTTTGCAACGGCTTTCGCTCCGTAGAGTTTGGTGTCGGCTTCTTTAAGATGCTTCATGTTTGATGAGTAGAACATTTCCACTCCTAAACCGGTTGCATATCTTGGCGCATATCGGTAGGTCGCTTCAAAACTATATGAGAATTTGGGATGGGGTTTAAGGCTTGCTGCCTCTTCTTTGGTCGGTATTCTCGCGGGTTTGTCGGGCTTTGTATAGTCAAATGCAAAAGTGTTCCATTCGGCTTGACATGTATGCACTCCGCCTCCGATGGCCATTGTATATTGCATGCCTTTCTTGAAATCTTCAAGTTCAAGGTCGATGTTGCTTCGTTTGTAATTGGCGGGTTCATAATCGGCGAGTCGGTATCGAACAAAAACACCTGCACCGATAGCGTTGAGTGCCTCATTGGGCAGTCTCAATCGGCCGTTGGAGTAGTGGCGGAAAGAGATATCTGCGCCAATCTCCCATCTTTTGCCAAGATGTAATTTGGCAAATGCGCCGGCTCCGACATAAGCCATAAATGGCGAACTCAACCAGTTGTTACCTTCTCCTTCTGACGGGTCGTATGTGGCGGGGTTGTATGTTGCGCCGAAATCTAAATGATATCCTAGTGAGGCGTATTTGTTTCTGTAAAGAGTACGCTCAAACGAGCCAAACAATGAGTATAGGTTGGGGAATTTTGTTTCGTCGAGGAATTTGAAATTACCCATACGGGCTACTGAAAATCCTGCATATAGGGTGGGATATCCAAATAATTTATCGTATAAGTTGCTATCGGCAGGCTCTGTCTGGAATCCTAATGCTAATTCATAAGTCATATAGTGGGTAGATGCCTGCTGTGGTCGCAAATGCTCAATATCGTATCCATACCATCCTTGGCCGGATATCAACATTCGGTTGTCGTTTTGGTTCTGTGCATGGGCTTCATTGCATAGGAGCAAGCAGATACAAATGGTTAAAAGAAACGAGCAGTGCTTTAATATCTTCATTTTCTGATTAAAATATGATTAAAGTTTGCGTGGGAGTTTTTTTGTAGTTTGTGACAAATATATTAGTTGTGTTGCAAAGTTACGCATTTTTTCGGACAAGAGACTGACCAAAAGTCGTTGAATCAGTCGCAAAGAAGAAGTTGACGGGTTGCGTCACTATTTCCATAAGTGTTCCATGAACATGTTGCAATAGTCAATCCAATTATACCAATCGTGGCCGCCTTTTGAGTATAGGCGCTCATAGGCATAATTGTGCTTGTCCAAGTATTTGCAATATGATTTTGTGCTTAAATAAAAGATGTCGCTTTTGCCAATCATCACCCAATACAAGTTTGGCGGGGTGTTGAATTGTATAGCCTGTTTGTCTTTCAGATTTTTATATAATGTCGAACAATCGCCGTAGCGGAATACTGGGCGGCGCATCGGTGAAAAGAGACCGACATAGCCAAACACATCGGGGTGGGTTGCTGTGATGTAAATGCTTTGCAGCGCACCGATAGATAGGCCGCCAATTGCTCGGCTCTGCTTTTCGGGTATTGTGCGATAAAGGCTGTCGATAGTGGCTACAACATCGGTTATAAATGCCGATTCGACACAGCCGTCAACCTCAAACAAAGCCTCTACGGCGCCTTTTATTCGCGATTTGTTATAGTCTTTGTCGTCTTTGTGCTGATTGGTGTTGGGCAGCACGATAATTGTCTTTTCCATCTTTCCGCACGCCATCAGCGAGTCGACTTGATGGAGCAAGTCGCCCTTTATTATCCATGAAGTCTCGTTGCCTCTTGCTCCGTGCAGTAGGTAAAACACGGGGTATCGTGTGTCAGACTCATAATAGTCGTCCGGCAAATAGACATACATTCGTCTCGTTGACGGGCCTGGCGCAGTGCAGTCGTGAAAACACTCCTCCAATATGCCCTTATAGCTATATGAAGCATCAATCTTGTAATAATCGGCTGTCGATGTATTACGCGATGTTGCACACGAGCATGCGATGAATGCTATGGCAATCAGCCACAATATGTTTTTGAGTCTCATGAGCCTATGCTGTCTCTATACATTTGAATTATCTGTTCAATAGAGTCGCTGATGTTGTAGTTTTTAACCGATTTGGCATATTTCGCACCCATCAACGCTCTCTCTTGGGGGTGTTCAATCCACCAATCTATTCGGTTGGCAAGAGCTTTTGAATCTGATTCGGGGAAAAGGCTTCGCTCGTCCAACGCAAATTGTGATGCGGCGGTAAACTTGCCCTGCGCGATAACAGGGACAACGCCTTCTTTCAGTGCTTCCACGCATGAGAGGCCTTCGACCTCAACCCAAGCACAGTGTATGTATAGGTATGATTTGCGAGCCAGCGCTTTTAACTCGTCGGCGCTGTAAAAACCGAATACCGGCTGATGCGACAAAATGCCCTTTCTCACAAGTTTGTCGGCCATTTTCTTGTAACTCTTTTCTTTCGGTCCGCGGCCGGCAAAATGGAGATGAATGCGATGTGCATATTTTGAGTGCTTCATCGCCTCTAATAGAGTTTTCTGCGATTTTTCGTTAGCGAGTCGCCCGATGCACAGAATTGTGATTTTCTCGTCAATGTCTATTGTCGGCAAAACACTCTCGCCTTGCACGTCAATGCCGTTTGAGATGACTCGCAACTGCGATTTGTATCCGCAGTCGTTAAGATGATTGCGAACGGTGTTTGTGGGGCAGTGAATGTGTGTGCAATAGTCATAGACAGTCTTTCTCCAACACCAAGTCAACACACCGTTGATAATGGGCGCTCTTTTGAGGCCGAGGTTGGCCATGATGTTTTGACTGAAAATGTGGAATGTTGCAACGCACGGAGTATTGAGTTTTCGCGCTATATTGACCGTTACGACCTCCAAGGGGAATGCCTCGGATAGGTGAACTACATCAGCCCATTTCACTGCTTCGGTGATGACACGCTTGTCAATGGCCGCATATCTGAAACCGTTGGCATATATTATCGGCTCAAAGATAGGAAACTTAAAATGTTTCAGTTGATAATCGGGTTGCTCACCATTAGGGTCAGGGTTTTCGCAGGCTATCAGCCGTGCATCAATGCCAGTCGCCTTCAAGCGGTTGAGCAGAGAGAGCACCGCAGTGCAAATGCCATTGCCTCGCATATAAGCATTGTTGCAAACTATCAGAACCTTCATAGTTGTAATGTTTTGCCGAATTTTATAAAAATATGGCGAGATAAGTATATTGGAAAAAGGCTGTCCCAATCGGGACAGCCTTTTGTTATAATTGAGTTGTTATGCTCGATTAGAGTTGGGGACCAGCAGCAACGAGTGCTTTACCAGCTTCGTTACCTTCAAATTTCTTGAAGTTTTTGATGAAGCGTTCAGCCAAGTCTTGTGCTTTTGTGTTCCAATCTTCAACATTAGCGTAAGTGTCGCGGGGGTCGAGGATGTTGGGGTCAACGCCGGGGAGTTCGGTGGGAACTTCGAAGTCGAACAAAGGAATTTTCTTTGTAGGAGCGTTGTTGATAGAACCGTCGAGGATAGCGTCGATGATACCGCGAGTATCTTTGATAGAGATACGTTTGCCTGTACCGTTCCAACCAGTGTTCACCAAGTATGCCTTAGCGCCGTTAGCTTCCATTTTCTTCACGAGTTCTTCACCATATTTAGTGGGGTGGAGTGAAAGGAATGCTGCACCGAAGCAAGCAGAGAAAGTGGGAGTGGGTTCAGTGATACCGCGTTCAGTACCTGCCAATTTAGCAGTGAAACCAGAGAGGAAGTAGTATTTAGCCTGCTCGGGAGTCAAGATAGAAACGGGAGGAAGTACACCGAATGCGTCTGCTGAAAGGAAGATAACTTGTTTAGCAGCGGGACCCTTAGAAACGGGCTTAACGATGTTTTCGATGTGGTCGATGGGGTAGCTAACGCGAGTATTTTCAGTAACGCTCTTGTCGTTGAAGTCGATTTTACCTTCTGCGTCAACAGTTACGTTTTCGAGGAGTGCGTTGCGACGGATAGCGTTGTAGATATCGGGTTCGCTTTCTTTGTCGAGGTTGATAACTTTTGCGTAGCAACCACCTTCGTAGTTGAATACACCTTCGTCGTCCCAACCGTGTTCGTCGTCACCGATGAGTTTGCGTTTGGGGTCAGTTGAAAGAGTAGTTTTACCTGTACCAGAGAGACCGAAGAAGATAGCAGTGCTCTTTTCTTCCATGTCAGTGTTAGCAGAGCAGTGCATTGAAGCGATACCTTCGAGGGGTTTGAAGTAGTTCATCATTGAGAAGAGACCTTTCTTCATTTCACCACCATACCAAGTGTTGATGATAACTTGTTCTTTTGTAGTGAGGTTGAACACAACAGCTGTTTCAGAGTTGAGGCCGAGTTCAGCATAGTTTTCAACTTTTGCCTTAGAAGCGTTGTAAACGATGAAGTCGGGTTCGAAGTCCTTGAGTTGTTCTTCAGTAGGACGGATGAACATGTTTTTAACGAAGTGAGCTTGCCATGCAACTTCAACGATGAAGCGAACTTTCAAGCAAGTAGCCATGTTAGCACCGCAGAAACCGTCAACTACATAGAGTTTTTTGTTTGAGAGTGTTTTAACAGCGAGGTCCTTGAGAGTGTTCCAAGTTTCAGTTGTAACGGGCTTGTTGTCGTTTTTATATTCTTCAGAAGTCCACCATACGGTGTTTTCGCTTGTAGCATCTTTAACGATGTATTTGTCTTTGGGTGAACGGCCAGTGTAGATACCAGTCATCACATTTACAGTGTCAAGTTCAGTTGCTTGACCTTTTTCATAGCCTTCAAGACAAGCGCAAGTTTCGTCTTTGTAAAGCTGTTCATAAGAGGGATTGTAAACAACCTCTGTAGTACCTGAGATACCGTACTTGGTTAAGTCAATTTTGCTCATTTTTAAGACTTTAAATTATTGTTGATAAATAGAATTATTTTTCAGTTCAAAATTCGCCTTGTTAAGGCGTTACAAAGATAGTTACTTTTTTCGGGATTACAATGTTTTAATAAAGAAAAATTTCCTTATTTCAATTATTTAGTAATTAAACTGTTTGAAAAGTTTCCGCCCGCTGTCACAAACTCATTCCGCGGCCACAAATCGCGGCCGGAAGTAGCGGTAAAATGCAAATATGAAAACAGCGCCACTTTGCCGCGGTGCAGTCGGGTAAAATGACGGCCGGTGTCGGGAAAAAGCATGCCCAAAAGCCACCTAAACAGCGGTACAATTCCGCTGATGTTAGGGGCTCCGGGCATGTTGTTTGTCTTATTATGGCTCGGAGTCTTAGTCTTTGCGGAGGATGTAGAGGCGTGAGGCTTCGTAGCGGGGGAGGGGGGTGATTTGGATGTCGCTTTGGCGTGAGTCGATGCTCTCGCTGCCGTCGCCTACTTTGATGTTGTGGGCTTGCTGCAAGGCTGTTGTCATTTTTTCAACGGCTATTTCGGGCGTGTTGTTGTCGTTGCTCAAATGACACAAGAATACATGGCGCAACTGTGGTGTGTAGATGTCGGCAATGAAGCGTGCGGCATCTTCGTTGTCAAGGTGGCCTGTGTTGGCAAGTATGCGGGCTTTGAGATATTCGGGGTATGTGCCTGCGGCGAGCATCTGTCGGTCGTAGTTGCTTTCAAGCATTATGTAGTCGGCTTGTCGCATGTAGTGGTCGACGCGTTCGCTGATATATCCCAAGTCGGTGGCTATGGCAAAGCGTATTGAGCCTCGCTCGATGAAGTAGCCCATGTTGTCAGTACCGTCGTGGCTCACTTCAAAGGCTGTGATTTTGAATCCGCCGAGGTCAAAGGGTGTTTCGCGATAGATGGGTTTGTGGTAGTCTTTGATGCGACGCGACACATTGTGACGGCGAAAGATGCCGCTCAATGTCTTGGGAGTGCAATAGAGCATGATGTGTCGGTTTTTTGACATGAGTTTGTATGCTCCTTTGATGTGGTCGCCGTGGTCGTGTGTGAGGCAGATGCCTTTTACTGCGCTGATGGGTATGTTGTTGGCTTTGAGTGCGTCGGTGATTTGTTTCATGTCGACGCCGGCATCTATGAGTATGCCTTTTTCCTTGTCGCCGATGTAGGCGCAGTTACCGCTGCTGCCACTGCCAATGCTCATGAATAGCAATCGTTCGCTTGGCTTGTTGGGCTTGATTGGCGCATCGATGCCTGCATTTGTTGCGTGGCGGGCGATGTCGGGGTGTACAGGCACGCTCTCTTGCGGAGCAGTGACATTGAAATCGTCAAATAGTCCCGGAAAGTCGTTTTGTTGGTTGAATTTTTTGCGTGCCATTGGGTTAACTGTATAAAAGGAAAATGGTGGGGGTTTTGTCGTAGTTGTATTCGCGTTTTGCCCATTTTGATAGCGGGAGCGTAACGATTGATTGGCGTGCGCCGGTGATGTCGCTTGCTACGCATAGTCGCATGTTACCGGGGAGCGAACGGCAAAGTTCGGCAATGAGGCGGTTGTTGCGGTAGGGCGTTTCGATGAAAATTTGTGTTTGGTGTTCGCGCATGATGCGTCGTTCAAGTTCTTTGAGTCGTGCTGCGCGAGCGCCTTGGTCAATGGGCAGATAGCCGTTGAAAGCGAAGCTCTGGCCGTTGAATCCCGAAGCCATTACTCCCATCAAGATGCTTGACGGACCAACGAGGGGTACTACTGTGTAGCCGCGTTGTTGGGCAATGGCTACTATGTCGGCGCCAGGGTCGGCCACGGCAGGACAACCGGCTTCGGAGATGACACCCACGTCGTTGCCGGCTTCCATTGGCGCAAGCATCGGTGTGAGTTCTGATGCGTCGGTGTGCTCGTTGAGTGTGAAGAAAGTGAGCGAGTCGATGTCGATAGAGCGGTCACATTGTTTGAGAAAACGGCGTGCCGAGCGCAGATTTTCGACAATGAAATACTTTACCGATTTTATCAATTCAATGTTGTGGGCAGGCAATACCTCGGTGACGGGATTGTCGCTCAACGGAACGGGGAACAGATATAAACGGGCGTTGTTATTCATTGCTTTTCAAAATTTTGTGCAAAGGTAATGATTTATAATGAGTCAATTGCAACGATTGCACGAAAAACTGAAATACTATCGGCAAAGTGATGTAACTTGCGCGGTTTTTTGTGTGAGACAGCGGCGATGATGCAACAAAGACAGACCTGTGGGTCTGTCTTTGTTGTTGATGATGTGACTAATTAAGGTATTGTGGCGCGCATATACACTTCCCAAGTGTAGTTTATGCGGCGTGTGCCGATGTAGTAATAGTCGGCGCCGCCGTCAATCCTGATTGAGTTGTATCCTTTCTTGGCTTCATATCTGATTCCTTTGCCGCCGTTTGCCGAGTTGTTGCTGCAAAATATGCCGCCATAGATGTAATATTTTCCGGTTGAGGGGTAATATACATAATCGACTGTGTCGGTTTGGCCGTCCACCCAATTAACATAAGAGTCGCCCGAGTATCCCGAGTAGGCCACGATGTTGACTTTCACTTTGCCCCATTGTGCCTCGGTTGATGAACTGCTGCCGCTTGAACTACCTCCAGATGAACTGCTCCCAGACGAAGAGCCGCTGCTTGATGTCGCTGCTTCTTGGTGCAAGAAAAACAGACCTGTAAATTCGGAGTTGTCGGTGGATAATTTGATATCGAGGCAATAGTATTTTTTAGATGTGGTTGAGGTGTTTTTATCAACGCTGATGGTCATTTTTCGGGGAAATGTGTTGCTGATGTTAACACTTACATCGCTATACCAACTATCAACTTGGGGTATTGCAGTGACGGTTACTGATTGATAGCCATTGTGCCATAGGTAATAGGGATAAATGTCAACTACATAATTGTTGGCTTGACTTGAACATGAGTGTGTTACAATATCGCCAAGCCAATCCTCGGTGAGCCCACTGCATTCGGAATGGTATGTGAGCAACGGGTAATCGCACTTTGCTAAATCGTAGTTATCGTTATTTTCGTCTTTAAACGATAAATAATAGTCGTTGATATTGGTGATGGTGAAAACTTCGGTTTCGTAGGTGTATTTGTCCTCATCTCGGCAAGTCATAGTGATGGTTTTGCCCGAAGGGTCATAAACATAGGTAAATTCCCAATAGTCGGCGTTACCAAATAGATTGTTGACATGCTCAACGCCTATGCCTGTGCCGTCTTCGCGGAACACATAGCAATCCCAATCTTCGCCTGCATCATAGGAATCGGTTTTCCATGTGCCGACAATGTCCCACTTAGGGTCTTTGGGCTCGTCTTCCGAGTCGTTGCACGAGGTTGCACTTGTTGCGAGAAAAATCGAAACGGCCAAAAGTTTCAGGGTGTGAAAAAACTGTTTCATATTAAATTTGAATTAAGGTGTGCGACTATCTCTCGGCCGCAGTATTAAACGATACTTTCACATGAGAGACAACAATACTTCTATTGTGTGAAAGCGTGTGATTAAGGTTTTGCAAATATATTAAAAGGTTGTGATATGTGTGCATATTTAACCAAGGTTAAGAGTGCTGTGTAGGTAACGGGCTGCGATGTGGGTAAAAGAAAAGAGGTTGCCTCTCATGGCGAGAAGCAACCTCTTTAAGTTTTGAAGCTGTATTTTGCTTAGTTGTGGTAGAATTCGAGAATGTTGTTCTTGATGTCTTTACCGTTAGTGAGGATTTGGAGGAGACGGTAGTTGATAGCGTCGTAACCTGTTTGACGGTTGAAGGCAGCAGCGTTTTCTTCGTAGTTGTAGGGGCGACCTTCTGATTCAACATTCAATACTTGGTAAACGATAACCGAGTTTGCTGCTTTTTCGGGGCCAACGAGAGTGTTGGGAGCGAGTTGAGTAGCTTTACCTGTGATAGCAGACTCGTTGATGCCGAGACCTGCGATGAAGCGTTGACCAAATGTTACTTCGGTAGTATCGATTGATGCTTCCATTGCAGCAGCATAACCAGCGAGGTCTTCTGCTTTACCGGCATATTGAGCCAAGAGAGCTTCTGCTTTCTTTTCGTTGCGAATTTTGTTGGTGAGTTCAGTGCTTACCATTGCATCGCGGTAGGGAGTGTAATCTTTGTAGATGTCAGCCACTTTCACAGCGAGGAGGTAAGTTTCGTCGTCGTCACCAAAGATGCCTGAAACTTCGCCTTTGTCAGCGTCCATAGCCCATTTAACAGCGTTGCGTGAGTTTTGAACTACGCCGATTGAGGGAGTTGAAGCTGATACACGACCGCTGAGCATTTGGTAGCCTGCTTCTTGTGCTTTCATTGAGGTGAAAGAAGTGTCGTTGCTGTGTGCTACGAGGAATGCGTTGAGGTCGTTGTTGAGCTTGTTGATAGTGTTGCGAGAAGGCTCAACTTTGTATGTGATGCTTGCGTATTCGTAGAATTTCACAGGAGCTTTGCGTTCGTCCACGCGGTAGAAGAGACCTTGGATAGTGTCAGCGAGGAAGAATTTGCCTGTTTGTGCTGCGAGTACTTGTTCTTTCAAAGTGGGGTTAGCGTTTTCGAGTTGCATCCAAGCGTCAGAGTTTTGACCCATAACACCTGCTGTGCCTTCGAGAGTAGCGAGGTCAGCAGTGTTGTTGAGAACTGTCAAGAAAGAGTCGCGTTGAGCGGCAGAGCCTTGGAAAGCAACAACATCGAGTTTAACAGAGTCAACATCTGTTTTAGTGCCGAGCAATTTAGCGATAGTGTACTCATTGTTCATGTATGAAACCATTTCCACAGCGTTGTTTTCGGCAGTTGTGACAAATGCTTTGATTTGTTTGTTGTTGATGCGTGCTTCGGGGAGGTTGCTGCGGTTAACAACAAAGTTGATGTTGTTGTTAATACCTTCTGTTCCTTCTGTTGCTTTGAGAGCTTCGATAGCAGCATTAACTTCTTGTTGTGCTTTAACATTGTCTTCGGCAGAGGGCGCGATAGTTACAGTGATGTAGTCGATGAGGCGCACTTCTTCGCCGAGTTTGTAAGCGTCTTTTTCTTCTGACCATTTGCTTTTGATTTCAGAAGTGCTAACGGGGTATTCGTCGTTGCTCAATGATGAGAGGTCTTTTTTCACATAAGCAATCTTTGCAGTTGCTGCGTTTTCTTCATACATTGCTTTTGCATCGAGGTTGTTAGCCTTGATGGCACCGAGAAGGTTGGCAAATTTTTGGTAACGCAAGTTTTGGTCGATTTGCTTTTCTTGTTCGAGCCACATGTTTTGGAATTCTGTTGCTTGTTCAGCGGGAATGCCATATTTGCCGGGGTTGAAAATCATTTCGTGTAATTGGTCGGGAGTTTGGCAACCAAATTGGTTAGCAAATTGAACCATTTGGGGAATTGCTTTTTCACCGAGCATTGCAGCGCTCAATTCTTTGTCAGTAACATTGATGCCGAGTGCTTTCAACTCATCGTTGATGATAGTTTCTTGCATCATTTGGTTCAAAACTTGCTGTTGAAGAGCAGCGTAGTCTTGTTTAGTGTTTTGTTGCTGATACTGTTGAGCAACTTGGTCGTAGCGTTTTTGGAAATCCATAACATCGATTTCTGTACCGCCAACCTCAGCGATAGCGCGGTTGCTCATGATAGATGAACTTGAATTCAAGAAGTCGCCGATGATGAAGGCAAAAAGAGCCACACCAATCACGACAATTAACAAGCCTGACTTGTTTCTGATTTTTTCTAATGTTGCCATTTTTATGTTAAGTGTTTTGTTTTGTTTTGTTTTTATTCTGTTTTTTTGTTGCTATTGCACTTGATGTCAATGGGGAAACTATGCAATAAACGCACAAAGATACATCTTTTTCATCATCTGCCAAAAACTTTTTTAATTATTAAATGAAAAAATAACTCGCAGATGTCTGCGAGTTATTTTGTAAATATCTGATAAACGATGTTTTTAGATATTGAATTTGGCTTTGATTTGGTCAACATAGTCAAGTTCTTCCCAAGTGAAGAGTTTTACGGTCAAAACCTTTGTGCCTTCATATTTTGAGGGGAATTCCTTGGTTACGGTCATGGGTTGGCGTCCCATGTGGCCATAAGAGGCTGTTTCTTGGTAGATGGGGTTGCGCAAGCCAAGGCGTTTTTCGATAGCATAGGGGCGCATGTCGAAAATTTCTTGAACCACTTGTGAGATTTCGGCATCGGTCATGTTCACTTTTGCCGAGCCGTTAGTGTTCACATAGAGGCTTACGGGTTGTGCTACGCCGATTGCGTATGCAACTTGAACGAGTGCTTCGTCGCACACGCCTGCTGCCACGAGGTTTTTGGCAATGTGGCGAGCAGCGTAGGCTGCCGAGCGGTCAACCTTTGAGGGGTCTTTGCCCGAGAAAGCGCCACCACCGTGTGCACCGCGACCGCCGTAAGTGTCAACGATGATTTTGCGACCGGTGAGACCTGTGTCGCCGTGGGGGCCACCGATAACAAATTTACCTGTGGGGTTGACGTGGAGAATGTGTTTGCCGTCAAAGAGGGCTTGAATGTGCTCGGGGAGTGAAGCTATAACTTGGGGTATGAGCACTTGTGCAACATCGTTATGGATTATTTGGAGCATTTCGCTGTCGGCTTGTTCTTGTGTCTTGCCGTCGCGTGCTTTAACAAATTCGTCGTGTTGTGTGGAGATTACGATTGTGTGAATTCTCACGGGTTTGCCCTCGGGAGAGTATTCCACGGTAACTTGGCTCTTTGAGTCGGGGCGCAAGTAGCTGACAGTCTTGCCGGCGCTGTTTACATAGGTCATGGCCGAGAGGTCGCGACGGATTTCTGACAATTTGCGCAACAAGATGTGGCTCAAATCGAGGGGGAGGGGCATGTAACTTTCGGTTTCGTTACAAGCATAACCAAACATCATGCCTTGGTCGCCGGCACCTTGGTTTTCGTCAATCTCGCGTTCAACGCCGCGGTTGATGTCGGCACTTTGCTCGTGGATGGCCGAGAATACGCCGCATGCTTCGGCGTCAAATTTGAGTTCGCTGCGGTTGTAGCCGATGCGGTCGATAACGCGACGGGTAACATCCATCAAATCAACATAGGCGTTACTTTTTACTTCGCCGGCGATAACTACCTGACCTGTGGTAACGAGAGTTTCGCAAGCCACCTTTGAGGCGGGGTCGTGGGCGAGAAATTCGTCGAGGATAGCGTCCGAGATTTGGTCGGCAACTTTGTCGGGGTGGCCCTCAGAGACCGATTCCGATGTGAAAAGATAATTCTTTGTCATGTTAAACTGTTTGAATAAAAAAATAATGTTTCAACTCAGCGAAAGTCAAAACACTAAAAACCGTAAAAACAAAGATGGGGGAATGTTGCGGTTTTAGCATTTTTTTTAAGTGGTTGCAAGCAGCCAAATTTTTCCACTGATTTTCGGGTGCAAAGTTAGTGATTTTTCCTGAAAACTGCAAGAGTTTCAGCGGCAGGGTGGACAAAAAGTGGGATGAAACCTTTGTAATGCGCTGAAACACATATCTTTGTAAAGAAATTCATTGATATGGTAAAAAAAATGCTTTTTTTGTGGCTCAAATAAGGTCGTTAAAAACGGCATGAGAAGCCGAAAACAAATGTATAAATGCAAAGATTGTAATCGTCAATTTTTAGGAGGTC
>JAFZHD010000039.1 GCA_017555085.1 Muribaculaceae bacterium
AGAAAGTTGTTCTATAGTCTGTTTACCCTCTACATAATCAGCTATTACTTGCGTTTTATCCCGTCTGCGACCTCCTAAAAATTGACGATTACAATCTTTGCATTTATACATTTGTTTTCGGCTTCTCATGCCGTTTTTAACGACCTTATTTGAGCCACAAAAAAAGCATTTTTTTACCATATCAATGAATTTCTTTACAAAGATATGTATTTCAGCGCATTACAAAGGTTTCATCCCACTTTTTGTCCACCCTGCCAGGCAATGCGAGAGCCTGAAGACTGGGATAAGCTAAAGTAGAAATTCCCACGTCTTTTTTTATTTGTATAATGGCTGAATTCGGGGATTATAGGCCAAAAAAATATTTATCATGAGAATGCTTAAATCTCTATTCCTGAAATCATGCGGCATTTTTATTCCGTGTATGATTGCTTTAATGTTAGTTGGATGTAAGAGCACCCAGCCAATGACCCAAAAAGTTGATGAACTAGCTTCAACAGTGGGCAAAATTAAAAATTTCCAATACTACGTTTCAAGAAACATTGTTTTAACAAAAACAGAAGACCCAGACATCGTAGGTAGAGTCAATGTTGATGGAAAATTAAAAGTAACCCTAAACAAAGATTATGTCCAAATTACCAGCGCAACCGCAGGTGCACTTTTGAACACAACGACAGATGAGAGTGGTTATAAAGTTTATCACGTAGCCTTTGAAGAAGACAATGATAATTGCTTACGTTTTGTGCAAAAAAGCAGAGACAGAGAATCAAACATTTATCTGCTATATGACGATCCTCAAAATCACGCTGTATTATATGGCGGTGACGTATATATTGTAACATGGGACGGATTAGAAGGCATGAACAGTTCCAAAGCAAAAGCGAAATTTGACAACTGGAGTAGCAAAATGAAAGGAGCTCTCAAAGGTGTTACTAATGACGAAAATGATGAACCATACCTCCTGGTTAAAATGAATGTAAAAGTAAAAGAAAAAGAAGAATATCGAAAGGCTTCTGGTCGAAAAGTGCAAGTTACCGAATAAAAAACTATATATCATCATAATGCTATAGCGCCAAGATGAGAAACATTAAATTTAAAGCCCTGCAAACGCCGTTTGCAGGGCTTTACGCACTATATATTGCAACCAATTAAGGTTCCTTTCCATCGCCATTACAGCAAGGAGTTCTGGTTACATAATTGCTTGTAAATCCATATTGCCTGATGAATTTAATTGCGGTAAAACATTGCTGTCGTTGCGATAAAACACAAAGACACTGACTTTCTCCGTGAAAAATATTCATTAACTTGATATTTTTTCGCGGTCTTCTTCGTATCTTTGTAGGTGGTATGAATTATCGTGCCGTAAAATATCCTAACTAATATCATTCAGCAATAAAAATATATGAGCGACGAGTTGACTCCCATAGACCCCGAAGACGAGTTGTCACAACCCCAAGAAGCAATCGAAGAAACAGCGCATCATCATGTCGATACATCGGCCGATGTTGTGAAAAATCTGCGTGGCATGTATCGCAGTTGGTTTTTGGACTATGCTTCTTATGTAATTCTTGAACGCGCAGTGCCTCACATTGACGACGGTTTGAAACCCGTTCAGCGACGCATTTTGCACTCAATGAAAACTCTTGATGACGGCCGTTTCAACAAGGTTGCCAATATCGTGGGTAACACCATGCAATATCACCCTCACGGCGATGCGTCAATTAACGATGCGCTCGTTGCGTTGGGACAAAAAGACTTGTTGGTAGAAACACAAGGTAACTGGGGTAATATTTTGACCGGAGCATCGGCGGCGGCAGGCCGTTACATTGAGGCGCGATTGTCGTCGTTTGCACTCGAAACGCTATATAATTCCAAGACTACTGAATGGACACTCTCGTATGACGGCCGCAAGAAAGAGCCTGTGACATTGCCTGTGAAATTCCCGCTTTTGTTGGCACAGGGTGTCGAAGGTATTGCCGTGGGCTTGTCGTCAAAAATTCTTCCTCACAACTTTAACGAAATCATAGATGCCGCGGTAGCATATTTGCGTGGCGATGAGTTTGTGCTCTATCCCGACTTTGTGACCGGTGGTTTCATTGATGTGTCAAAATATAATGACGGTGAGCGTGGCGGCGTGGTGAAGGTACGCGCCAAGATCGAGAAAATCGATAATAAAACCCTTGCTATTACCGAAATTCCGTTTGGCAAAACAACTGGAACGCTTATCGACTCTATCCTCAAAGCGTTTGAAAAAGGCAAAATCAAGATTCGTAAGGTTGACGACAACACAGCTGAGACTGCATTGATTTTGGTGCATTTGTTGCCAGGTACATCATCAGACAAGACTATTGATGCATTATATGCATTTACCGATTGTGAGGTGAGTATTTCGCCCAACTGTTGTGTGATTTCTGACAAAAAGCCACATTTCTTGGGTGTGAGCGATGTGTTGCGACACAATGTTGACCGCACCAAAGACCTCTTGCGTCAGGAACTTGAGATTCAACTTGCCGAGGTGAGAGAGATGCTTCACTTTGCATCGCTTGAACGCATCTTCATTGAAGAACGCATCTATAAGGACAAAGGCTTCGAAGAAAGCCCCAACATGGACGCTGCTGTGGCTCACATCGACAAACGATTGGAACCGTGGAAACCCAAATTGTGGCGTGAGGTTACATCTGACGACATTTTGCGCCTTATGGAAATCAAGATGGGGCGCATTCTCAAATTCAACTCAAAGAAAGCCGATGATATTATCGCTTCATATAACGACCGCATCAAGGCACTTAAACACGACTTGGATCATTTGGTTGACTACACAATCAAGTGGTATGAAGACCTCAAAGAAAAATATGGCGAGGCCTATCCCCGTCACACGGTTATTCGCGGCTTTGACAGCATTGAGGCTGCAACTGTGGTTGAGGCTAACGAAAAATTGTATATCAACCGCGAAGAAGGCTTTATCGGTACTGGCTTGAAGAAAGATGAGTTTGTGTGCAACTGTTCAAACATTGACGATATTCTCATCATCTACAAAGACGGTAAATACAAAGTGGTGAAGGTTGCCGAAAAAATGTTTATCGGCAACGGCAAAAATGTGTTGCACATTCAGGTGTTCAAGCGCAATGACTCACGCACCATCTTCAACATCATTTACCAAAACGGCAAGGGTGGTGTTTATATGATGAAACGCTGTGCCATTACCGGTATCACTCGCGACAAGGAATATGACCTCACTCCTGGCAAGCCCGGAACAAAAATAAATTGGTTCTCAGCCAACCCCAACGGCGAGGCCGAGGTGGTTAAAGTTACTCTCAAACCCAAAGCACGCTTGAAAACATTGCAGTTTGATGTCGATTTTGGCGAATTGGCAATCAAGGGCAAGCAGTCGCAAGGTAACATCGTGACCAAAAACGAGGTGCACCGCTTCTCGCTCAAAGAGAAAGGTGCATCGACGCTTGGCGGTCGCGAGGTGTGGTTTGACCACGATGTGTTGCGTCTAAACTATGACGGTCGCGGTGAGTTTCTCGGAGAGTTCCAAGGTTCAGACCAAGTGCTTGTGGTGCTCAAAAACGGCGAATACTATATGTCGACATTTGAGCAAAGCAACCACTATGAAGATAACATATTGCGCATTGAGAAATTCCGTCCGGGACATGTGTGGACAGCCGTTCTTAACGATGCCGACCAAGGTTATCCCTATCTCAAACGATTTACATTTGAGCCGACTGCCAAAAAACAACGCTTCTTGGGCGAAAACGAAAAGTCAACGCTCATTTTGCTTACCGACGAACCTGGTGCGCGCGTGGAAGTGACATTTGGCGGTAGCGATGCGTTCCGTGGTACATTAGTTATTGATGCCGCAGAGTTTATCGCAGTTAAGTCTTACAAGGCCAAAGGTAAACGCGTGTCTAATTTTGAAATCGAATCAATCGTTGAAATCGAGCCTCGTGAAGTCGCTCCCGAAGAAACCGAAGAGCCAGAGGAAGAGACCGCAGGCGAAGAAGAGGGCGAGCCCGAACGCTCTGACGATGAAGTTCGCGACGAGATTAACGGTCAACAACGCATTTTTGATTAATAAAACGATATGAAACGGTTGTTGATGATATTGGGCGTGTTGGCGGCTATTATCACAAGTAGGGCTGCTGAAACCGATTCGGTTGCACCGTTATGCCCTGTGCTCACAGTCTATACGGCTGAGGTTGGCGCATCAAAAATCACCGACACATATTTGTCGCCATTGAAATATGACGGACTGTATGCCGCGTTGCATTTTGAACGCATGCAGGCTATGAAATTTAACCCCGACCGATGGGTTATGCAACTTAAATTTGATGCCGAGGTCGACCGTGTGTTAAGCCCGTCGCGCAATTCCGAGATGTGGTATGGCGGAGTAGATGCCTCGTGGGGAATGATGCACCGTTGGCAAGTGGCCAAGGGGTTGACTCTCGCGGCAGGAGGCAGCACGACATTAGATTTGGGCTGTCGTTACAGCATGCGCAACGGCAATAACCCCGCATCGGCGCGAGCCGCATGGACGGTAAATGCAACCGGATATGCTGCGTGGAATTTCAATATTGGCTCATTGCCTGTCACATTGTGCTATCAACCCACCTTGCCCGTTGTCGGTGCGTTTTTCTCACCTGAATATGGCCAACTCTATTATGAAATATATTTGGGCGAGTGGAATGGATTGGCCCATGCAGCACATTGGGGCAACTACTTTGAAATGGAAAATGTGATAACCGCCGATTTGCGATTTTCGGCCACAAGCCTGCGCATCGGCTATCGCAACAACATATTATCTACACACATTAATAATATCACAACACGCATGGCAACCCACGGCATAGTGTTCGGTTTGACACATGAGTGGATCAGCCTGTCATCGCACAAAAAACACCATCCACAATCACGCATTATCTCGGCATTATATTAATCTCGCAATGTGATTAATAGATTCTATTGTATAAAAAACTTGTGCAGAGCACGGGAAAGTGAAGCGATTGTTATAACTGTGCTTCGTCACCCGTCTTACAATCGGCAGAGCGCCGGCTTGAGTTTTGTTCGGAGCATAAACTATTTTGTTGTTTCAAAAATATGTAATAACTTTACGATTAATAAATTCTGAACATAAGTGAGAAATATATTTATACTTTTATTGGTATTGACATTTGCTTCGTGTAACGATGTTGAGGAGTGGGCAGATAACCCTAGTGGCAATTTTGACGCTTTGTGGACTATTCTCGATGAGCATTACTGCTTTTTTGAGGAAAAGGGCGTTGATTGGGATACTGTGTATGAAAAATACAGCAAGAGAATTGGCAGCAAGATGAGTGATGAGGCTTTGTTCACAGTATGCTCCGATATGATTGACGAGTTGAAGGACGGCCACACCAATCTCTCTGCTCCGTTTGCCACATCTTATTATCGCCAATGGTGGAGCGACTATCCGCAAAACTATGATGAACGCGTGATTCAGCAATACTATTTCAACTACAATTATCGTTCATTGAACACTGTTGACTATGGTATTTTGCCACAAAACATCGGCTATATGCACTATGACAGTTTCTCTACGGGTCTTGGTGAGGGCAATATTGACTATATTTTGGCTCATTTTGCCACTTGTAACGCGCTTATTATTGACGTGCGTGATAATGGCGGCGGCAGTTTGTCAAATGTTGAGCCGCTCGTTCGCCGTTTCATAACCGAGCGCACTTTGGTGGGATATATCTCACACAAGACCGGTCCGGGACACGACGAGTTTTCTGCTCCTCATGAAATATACTATGAGCCTGCCGAAGAAGGTCGCATGATGTGGGGCAAACCGGTGGTGGTGATTGCCAACCGTAGCACTTTCAGCGCGGCAAACGATTTTGTGGCAACGATGAAGCATTTGCCGCAAGTGACTGTTGTGGGTGCAACCACAGGTGGCGGCAGCGGTATGCCGTTTTCGTCGGAGTTGCCTTGTGGTTGGGGAGTGCGATTCTCGGCTGTCCCCATGCTTGATGCACAAGGAGTGTTGACTGAAATGGGCGTTGAGCCCACCGAGGGCTGTGCCGTGGATATGTCGCCAGCCGATGCCATTAACGGTCGCGACACGATACTTGATTTTGCGATTGAGTATCTTACAAAGTCTTAAACTGATATCCCTTTGTTGATAATGAATCGATTATGGCCGGCAAGTGTCGATAAAACTTGTCGGTGCGCAACGGGTGTGTGCCTAAATGAATGAGCATAATCGCGCCGTTGAGGGTGTGCTGTCGTTCAAAGTCATACAGCAAATCGAGGAGTTCTTGCGATGAACGGTAGTTTTCCATGTCGGGGGTGGTGTAGTCGTCGCTTGTCCATAGTCCCGGAGTGAAATTTACCGTAACGAGTCCTGTGCTGTTGATGGCTGCCACATTTTGGGCGTTATACCACTCATAAGGCGGTAGATAGTAGGGCGCTGATTGGGCCGTGATGTTCCAACGGCTCAATTCCTCATAGTTGAGGTGTAGGTCGTTTAGGAGGCTGTCGTCGGCAACAAGGTTGGTGCGTGCTTTGTCCCAGTCGGCATATTGTAAATGTCCATCACTGTGTCCGCCCACATAATGCCCGTCGGCAATAATGCGGTTAATGATAGAGTCGTTTTCGGGCATGCGCAAAAATCGACCGGTAAAGAAAAACGAACCTTTGACATTTCGTTTTCTCATTTCATCGAGAGCCATTGGTGCGCCCTCAAAAGCCGAGTCGGCCGAGAATACCAAGTGAATGGTTTTGTCGTTACTCATTCTCACGACAGCACCATAAGGGTCGGTGACCCTATGGTGTGTGGTGGAAGTGCATGCTGCGACTAATGCCGCCAAAGTTATCAAAACTGTGATGATGCGTGTCATGATTATAATGTGCTTACTACTTTGATTTCGCTATGTGAGTTGTTGATGCAGTTGACCTGAATTTGAGTCGTGATGCGCTCTTTGAGGCTGTCGACATGGGAGATGATGCCCACTTTCTTGCCGCCCATGTTGTGCAACTGTTCAAGAGCGTTGATTACCGAGCTCAAATACTCGCTGTCGAGTGTGCCAAAACCTTCGTCGATAAACAATGTGTCCATAGCCATCGCTTGGTTGCTGAGTGATGACAAGCCCAATGCGAGTGAGAGCGAGAGCAAGAAACTTTCGCCACCCGAGATGTTTGAAATGGGACGGTCAGAATCGGCCATCTCGTGGTCGATTATGGCAATGGCAAGTGTGCCGGGTTGGCCTTTCATCTCATAGCGCGGTATGAATTGTCGCAAATAGACATTGGCTTTGAGGAGCATATCATGGAGAATGAAACTTTGTGCAATAGCACGGAATTTCTTGCCGTCGGAACTGCCAAAGACGCTTGACAATCTTTCCCATGATATATACTCGGCTTTGGCAACCTCGATTTCTTTCAAGATTGATTCTAATTTGGCTTTATTTTCGGCATCTTGTTTCAATTGTTGACTGATTGCACCTTGCTTGGTGTGCGACTCGGTGATGATGGCCGATGCCTCGGCTATTTTGGCTGTCGCAGAGTCGATGGTTTCGCCTTCTACTGCTTGGGGACGCTCGCTTTCGAGTTTTTGGCGCTCGTTTGTAAGTGTTGTTTTGGTCGTGTTGATGCGAATGTTGGCTTCGTTGGCATCGTTGATTATCGCGCGATATTCTGCGATGTTGTTGCCGATGCCGATAAGTTCGCCAACGCGTTCGATTGATATGTTTTCAAGTTGGCTGAGACAGCGATTGATTTCGGCGGTCGCAGTCTTGTCTTGGTCCTTGTAGCGGCTGATAGAGTCGGAGATGCTTCTGACATCGGCCAAAAGTGAGGCAAAGCGGGTTGCGAGGTTGGGCTGCAAGTTGCGCGACACGGCCGATTTTGCCCAAATGGGACGCATTGATGCGATGTCGTTTACAAGTCCGTTGATGTTATTAATGTCTTGGCTGATAGATGCGAGGCGCGTTGCTATTGATGCCTGTTCCTCAACCATTGCACGATAATTGTCGGCATCGCGCTGTAATTGTGATGCAAACTCATCGGCATTTTGTTGCCATGCTTGCATCCAAGATTCATCGCCAAAAATTGCAGTTACCTTGCCGATGTTGTCATTAACGGTTTGTCGTGCATTGGTGATGTTTTGTTCCTTGCTGTCTTTTTGGGCAGAGCCATGTGCGATACCCTGTTTTTTGGTGTTGATTGTGTTGCTGATTGCAGTTTTCGAACTTGTGATTTTGTCTTTTTCGGCTTGCAATTTATTGGCGGCAGTCAAAATTTCGCTGAGTTGTTTTTGCTTGGCGGCAATATCGGTTTGCTCGGCTTCGTTCTTCTCGATGTCTTTTGAAATTTGTTCGAGAGGATTTTCGCTATCGGCATAGTCTGCCCAAGTGGTATATCCATTAAGTTTGGCAATAATTGCATCGGCTTGCGCTTTGAGAGTGCCTAACTCTTTATCAGCCGAGGCAAGTGCTTGCTCTTTTGCTTTGAGCGTGATTTGGCATTTGTTGGCCTCGTTGCGTGCGGCAGTCTCATTAGCTTTGGCGCTTTCAAGTTCTTGGCGCAACGGCGCAACGATTTCCTCAAATTTTGCATCAGAGGTCAATTCGATGATTTTTTGGCCACACAAAGGACAAGTGTCATCATTGTGAAGTGTCGCACGAATGGTTTTGAGATAGTCGTCGGCGCTTTCTTTGAGTTTGTCAAATCGTGACTGAGCCTCATCAACTTTTGTCTCGGCTTGTTTGAGGCTTCCGCTCGCTTTGGCATTAGCCTCCTCGGCGACAGTGATATCAGCCTTGATGGTTGCAATGTTTTGCTCTTTGGCGGCTACATTGTCTCGCAAATCGCAGTATCGTGTATAATCTGTTTTCAACTCGCTTAAAACTTGGTTTGTTGTAACTAACACACTGCGGCGTTGTGCCAGCGAATCTTGGTCAAATTGAGATGCTGCTCGTTGTTTCTCTTCGATTTCGGCTTGCTTTGCTTGCTCGTTTTGGGTGGCAGTCTCAAATTGTGTGTGGAGTTTGGCAATTTCGTTTTCTAATATTGCGATAGATTCTGCGAGCGACTTGCATTCTTGGTCTAATTGAACCTGCAAGTTCTCATTAGCCTTAATTGTTTTGATATGCTCTTTGATGAGCGCAACCTTTTCAAATACGGGTTTTTTAGACTCATTTTCGGCCAAGGTGCGCGATATGTTGGTATTGCGTTGGTCGAGCAAATCTTTGTCGGCTTCAAGAGAGAGCAATTCTCCTGTGAGGTTGACAAACGATTGCATTGCGTTGTTATCGTTTTGCTCGGTCATGGCAAGGCCGTTTCGTGCATCGGTCATTTGTGTGTGATGACGGCGCACTTCTTCGGTTTTATCCCAATCGCTAACGATGCCGCTTACTTGGCGGAACGATTCAGACTCTATTTTTTCTTTGAGTTGTTGTTCTTCTTGTGTGATTTGCTCCAATTTTTGGTTTGTTTGAACCATGCTCTCAAACCATTGCTTGGCTTGCTCATACGATTTTTTGAGGCTTTCTTGTTCGGCAATAGTTTTGGCGAGAGAGTCCAATTCTCCCTTCTTTTCGGCGATTTGGTCGTCGTCAAGAGGTGTGATATTGTTGGTTTGGAGTTCTAGTCGGGTTACTTCGCTTTTCTTCTCTGATGTGATTGCGAATATTTTTTTGCCGATTTCGCTGTATATGTCAAGACCGGTGAGTTTTTCGAGAATTTCTGATTTTTCGTCATCTTTTGCACGAAGGAATTTTGTGAATTCGCCTTGCGCAAGCATTGATGTTCGGCAGAATTGGTCGAAAGACAAGCCGATGCGTCTCACGATTTCCCTACTTGTCTCAGTTTTCTTGTTGGTGATAATCGTGCCGTCGGGCTGTTCAAGGGTGTGTTTGACATCTTGCATTTTTCCGCTAACTTTTTTGTTAGCGCGGTAAACATACCATTGCGCGATTACTTTGTTATCGTCTTTATCGAGAAATGTCACTCGACTCCATGCTTCGCCTGTGTTTTTACGCATCAGCGTGCGAGTGTCGGCGTCGTGTATTTTATTACCGTCGGCATCATCATATACGGCTCTATTCGCATTTTTCATGCGTGGAGTTTGGTCGTACAACGCGAGGCAAATGGCATCGAGAATAGTGGTCTTGCCCGAGCCGGTTTTGCCTGTGATGAGAAATTGCGATTCTTCGTTCAACGGGCCGTTTTCAAAGTCAATGACTGCATCTTTGATAGATGCGATATTGTGGATTTCGATTTTGAGAAGTTTCATATTGTATAATGTTTTTATGTAGTGATTAAGATTCGTGGTTGTTGATGATGTTGATTACTTCATTGAATTTGTCAGTCATGTCTTGGCTCATTTCAATGCCATTGACTCTTTTGTAGTGAAGTTCCGCGATTTCGAGAGGCGATTTTGTTAGCATTTCCTCTGTTGCGAATAGTACTTGCTGGCTGTTGCTTGTGGCTGTTTCCGGGCGTTCCCATTTGATGGTGCAAAAGCGCGCTTGCTTATCTTTGAGTGTCTCGATGGCTTGTTCTCTGATGAGTCGGGGAACACTGTCGTCAAACTTGATGTTGAGTCGCACATACATTTGTTCATCGTCACCAATGGCAGCCAACTCGTTGAGTGCGTCTTTATATGAAGCGGCATTCTTTGGAATGGTTCGGAGAGGTATGGGGTTGTCAATTTTTATTGTTTTGACTTTTGGCTCTGCTCCCGATGCGAGTTCTACGATTGACACAGAGTGGTCGTTAATTTCATCAAAACTTACGGGGATGGGAGTGCCGCAGTAGCGGGCAAACTTGCTTTCGCTTTTTATGTCTTGCGGACAGTGAATGTGGCCGAGAGCCATGTAATCATAATCAACAGTGATGCTGTCGATGGGAATGTAATCCATGCCGCCGCGGCTTTCGTCGTGACCGTCAATTTTACAACCGGTAATAGCCATATGAGCCATCATCACAACAGGAAGTTTATCGGGATTGACTTGGTTGAGGCGGTTGTTGAGTTCTTGCCAAAATGCCTGTTGGCGTTGTTCGCGAGGGGTGTCTTCGCTCACAAGAGGGAAACTTTGAGGAAACACATGCGGCATGGCAACAACAAAGCCGATGGTGTTGCCTTCGCTGTCGTTTACATTAATAATGTGTCGGTCAAAGTTGATTTCGTTATCTTCTTTTTCGATGCGACCAATCATTTCGATGTTAAATTTTTTCCACAAATTGCGCGTCATTTCAAGTCGTGCGCTGCTGTCGTGGTTACCTGCCGCAACAATGATTTTCATTGATGGACATTCATCTTGAATTTGAATCAAGTGGTCGGTAAAAAGTTTCATTGTGGTGTTTGACGGAGTAGCATTGTGATAGATGTCGCCACTTACCACCATAACATCGGGATTTTCATCGGCTACGATTTGTTTGAGTTGGTTAAGGAATGATGTGTGTTCCTCTGTTCGGTCATAAGAGTAGAATTCTTGACCGAGATGCCAGTCGCTAGTATGAAGGATTTTCATATTGATTAGATTTATAAAATGTGATTAATTATATCAAAGTTACAAAAAAAATCCCGAATATGCAAATTTTTTGCACACTCGGGATTTATAAAGTTGGGAAATGGGAATTATCGGATAGCGACTTTTGATGTGTGGATAGCGCCGTTGGCATCAACAGCCACTGCGATGTAAAGACCGTTGAGGCCTTCTACATTGAGGCTGTGTGAATTTTGTGCGGTGCGAACAACTGTGCCGTTGATTGAGTAGAGTGAGAATTCTTTAACCTCAATGCCTGTTGCCAAAAGGTTGCTACCATCGACAACAAATGCTGCTTTTTCGGCAGTTGCCACTTCTTCAACGCCTACCGATTCGCCACCTGCGTTGTGGCTATAATGTGCCACACCTTGCAATGCACAGCAAATCCAAATGTCGAGAATTCGACCGTTGTTGCGGGTTGATTGGGCGATAGACGACATGTTTTGGGCGTTGGCAGCTGAGCCGAGGCCGTTTACAGGGTAGCGGCAGTTATATCCTACTGTGATGTCAATACCATTGGTTGTGTTGCTGAGAGTGAAATAACCGTTGGTTTGGCCTGTTGTGTAGGCGATAGCGGCAGAGTATTGTTTTTTGCCGTAGTTAAAGAATTTCAAAGCCGTACCATAGGGGTTGTTGTTGAGCGCACCGGCATTCATCGATTTGATAAATGTACCTGATGCGTTGAAAAGGTAGGGGTAGGTTGATTGGCCGATAACCCAGAATGTGCCGTCATCGTTGGGCAATACTTCTGATGCACCGCGCGAACCTTTAAGTTCGAGTTGAGTGCCTGAAGCATCTTTGAGGGCGATGATGTTTGCAGTGGGGTTAACAGTGCCGTTGCTGATAGTGTAGTACAATACATTTTTACAGCCGTCGTCGGTAGCCCAGATGCGACCGTTTGTGAGGTTGCCGCTGATAGCAATATTTGAACCCATGATGAGGCCGCCGTGAGTGGCATCTTCAAGAATTTTTGTGGGGGCTGAACCTACACCGTTTTTCCAAGCATAAACAGTGAATGTGTGTGTTGCAGTTACTGCGTTTGCTCCAACGAGAACACCGTCTACAAAGCGAATGCTTGAAAGAGCAGTCAAACCGCCCGATACGCCGGTGAGGTTAACATCGTTGCCTGTGTCAACACCTGTGTAGGCGTTAAGAATGTTGATTGTGGGAGTGCCATAGGGCTTACTGTTGAGCACATAGAGCAAACCGCCGTTTTCGGCAATAAAGCGTGTTGTTGTGCCTGATGAAGAGCCGTCAGTGATGTCAAGCCAAGGAGACAAAGTGGTGTTGCCACTGTAATTCCACACTTCGGTCATGCTGCTGATGCGGTCGTCAAATTCTTCTTCGGGAGTTTCGGGCTCTTCGGGTTTTTCAACAACCTCGGTGTTTGTACCCGAGAGAGTAACTGTTTTGGTTGTAGCTGCGTCAGATGTGATGGTCAATTTTGCAGAGTGTGAGCCAAATGCTGTGGGCTTGTATTTGATCGTGATTGAGCCGCTTGCAGCCGATTGGCTGATAGAAGAGCTTGAGATGCTGAATTGGTTGGCGTTAGTGCCTTCGAGAGTGATTTTGATAGCGCCGCGAAGGTTAGTACCCGACACTGTAATGCTTTTTGACACTTCGGCGCTGTTGGTTGTTGTCAATGCAACCGATGATGCGCTTGTTGAGATAGTGGGAGTGGAGAGTTTCACGATAAACAAGCCGTCGGCAACCGAGCGAATTTGTCCTGTGCCGCTGTTGTTATTATATGTGTCGTTGATAACGCCGCCGCTTGAAGTCCAGAATGTAGATGAACCGCCACCGTCAAAGTTGAGGGCATCGCTACAACCGAGATTTTTCATGATGTCGCCGAGAATTTTACCGTTACAGCCGTCGCTATAACCCGAGTTGCGACCGTCAACAACGAGCATCACAAGTTTGGTTTTATCGGCATTGTAACCTACTGCTGTGCGAGGTTCAGCACCTGAAATGTTTCCTAATGAGTTGCTGTAAGACGAGATAGTGTTGCCGTTGTCGAGAATCATCATTGAGCCGCCCAAGGCTTGTGTAGCCACGGGAGTGGTGATGTTGCCGGCATTGTCCTTAATGTTGGGCGTGAGGTAAACAGTGATAACATCACCTGATTTAAGACCTTTGACATAAGCACCGTTTTGAGTGCCTTTACCAAACATTACGATGCCGTTTGAGGGAATTGTAACATTGCCTGATGAGGGTGCGCTTGCAACCTTATATGAAAGGTATTTACCGGGAGTGAAGGCATTGCCATTGACGGGTGTGAGTTGAACGGCATAGCCGCCTGCACCCGATGTACCCGATGTTGAACTGTTGCTTTCGGGAGTGTAGAAAATAAGTTGCTCGCCAACACCACAGTTTGTTGCCAATGTTGATGTGATGTTGATGCCGGCATAACTTGTCCAACCTTCTGTTGTAGAACTACCGATGCTGCACCAACAGCCCATGCTGTTAAAGTAGCCGATGGTGGGGATATTGTTGTCGTCAAAAGTGATGGCTGAATAGCCGTCGCCACTAAAACCTTTGCGAGCATTGCCACCGATAACAGTGAAACCGCCGGGCTCGTCGGGAGAAAAGAAACCGCCGTTGATACCTACAAGGGGAGTAGCATCGGTAATTGTGCTTGCCATTGTTTTGACAGAAGCCACTGTTGTGAGTTTAGAACCGGCTGCCACTGTGCGAACTGCCACATTGGGGTTAGTGAGGTCGGTCACTGAATAGAAAATGCGCAAAGTGCGACTGCTGTTTGACACTTTGGCTGTTGTTACCACTGTACCAGCACCGAGGTCGGTTGTAGATGTGGTTGTAACGGTGTAAGAAGCGCCGTTAAGTGTCCATGTTGCGGCCATTGCAGTAAGTTGGAGTGCAAAAGCCGAAATCAAGAGTAAAATCTTTTTCATTTGTACTTATTGGTATTTTGTTTTTGGTTATTTTCGTAGAAAATAGACCGCAAAATTACTTAAAATTCACCAAATTAGCAAGTTTATGGAGTAAAGATAGAAATAGGTTGATTGGGACGATTGTATTTTCGGCGAGAATAGTTAAATTTGCACTATGATGAAATTAGTATCTTGGAATGTAAACGGGCTGCGCGCCTGTCGTGAAAAAGGCTTTGAGGATATATTTGCATCGCTCGACGCCGATTTTGTGTGCTTGCAAGAAACAAAATTGCAAGAGGGTCAGATTGATATGGCGTTTGAAGGATATCAGTCATATTGGGATTATGCCGAGAAAAAAGGCTATTCGGGAACGGTGATTTTCACCCGTCACGAGCCGTTATCGGTATCGCAAGGCATCGGTATTGAGCAACACGACCATGAGGGTCGCGTCGTTACGCTCGAAATGCAAGATTTTTATCTTGTGAATGTGTATGTGCCCAACTCTCGCGACGGCCTTGTGCGCCTCGACTATCGCATGGAGTGGGAAGATGCTTTTCGCCAATATGTCAAACACCTTGACGAGAAAAAGCCTGTGATAATTTGTGGCGACTTGAATGTGGCTCACAAGGAGATAGACTTGAAAAACCCCAAAGGCAACCGCCGCAATGCAGGGTTTACCGATGAGGAACGCGACAAGTTTACAACATTGCTTAACGAGGGTTTTGTTGACACTTATCGCTATTTTTATCCCGACCAAGAGGGCGTTTACTCATGGTGGAGTTACCGTTTCAAGGCTCGCGAAAAGAATGCAGGCTGGCGTATTGACTACTTTGTGGTGTCGCAACGCCTGTGCCAGCGACTCGTTTCGGCCAACATTCACACCGATATCTATGGCAGCGACCACTGCCCGGTGTCGATTGAAATTAATTGAAAATCACGATATAGGTATTGAGATAGGTGGCGAGTATGAGCCATGCCGCATAAGGCGCAAAAAGCCATGTGGCAACTCGGCTTATGTCTATGGCTCGCCACATATAGTAAATGACAAACACATCAAGAAAAATGATTGTGGCCAATGCTGTGGCTGGATTCATGAGGTAGAAAAATCCGTAACTCCACATAAAGTTGAGAAACAACTGTGTGCCGAAAATCAGCGACATTGGGCCGCGGGCCATTGACTTGGAGTCCCAAATGATGCCCATTGACAGTCCGCTGCACAGGTATATTATGGCCCACGCTATGGGGAATGCGATGTTGGGCGGGGTGAGTAGCGACATGTTGAGTGTCGGATACCATGTGTAGAGCGTTTCGGTCTGAAAATAGCGTGCCGACAAGCCGACCAAAAAGCCCAAAGCAATTGGGATGATAAAAGAAATGATTCGTTTCATAGCATATTAAAAAGAGTTAGACTTTGTTATTATCTCAATAACAAGGTCGGGGCAAAAATGGTTTTATGGCTTGATGTTAAAGTCGCGACAGAATGTGCAACGCGAGATAAAAACGGCGGTGGCGCGACAAGTGTTTACGGGTCTCGGCCATGATGTGGGCGGGAGTCAAGCCGGCAAGGGGAGTGAGAGGCAACTGTCGGCCTATCCATTCAAGTGTTTTTGCACGCGATTTCAGTGGATTGCCAAGCATTCGAGCGGCCGATGTGATAAGGTCGTTTTCAAGCCCTTTGTCAAGTGCGGCTTGGTGATGTGGGGTGAGCGCATTGAGTTGGCCAAGCACTTCGCGGCAACGATGATACAAGTTGAGATTGTGTTGCCACAACTGTTGGGGCGAGTGTGCTGAGCCGCCACCCATTGTCCATCGGTAAATGTTGTTGTCAATCCATGCGAGTCGGGCATCAGATGCAAACACGCGTATGTTCAGAATCATGTCTTCGCCCATAAAGTTCTTTTCGGCGCAGGAAAACAGCTCGGCGAGCAGAGAGCGGCGGTAGAGCCGTCCCCATGCGTTGAGCGGAAAACTTGTCTTGTCAAGCATTAACGGCAGTAGTGATGCTGTTGAGTAGCAGTCGTTTGTGAGAATGCGTGACGGAATGAGAAAGGGCATGGGTATGTGCAATCGGCGTGACACACGCTGCGCTCCGGCAATAACAATATCGCATTGCGATGATGCGGCTTTGTTGGTCAATAATTCAAGAGCATCGGGGATGATGGCGTCGTCGGCATCGAGGAAAAACACATATTCTCCGTGAGCCGCTTTCACACCGTTGAGGCGTGATTGGCTCAACCCCTGATTGGTGTCGTGAACGATTACCGAAATGCGGCTGTCCATTGCTGCCAACGATTCGATAGTGGCAAGAGTGCTGTCGGTCGAGGCGTCATCAACGACAATTAATTCAAAGTCGGCTATTGACTGCGCAAGGACCGATTTGATGGCACGGGCAATGTTTTTTTGCTCGTTAAAGGCGGGTATGATGACACTCACAATGGTTTTCATGGCCTCAAAGATAGTCATTTATTGGTAAAATGAGGCTATTTTGGCTCAATTTATGTGGGGATGTACCAAGGTTAACTCGTTGTAAAATGGTTGATATATCCAAAAGTTTGATTAATTTTGCAAAGCAAAATGCAAGAAAGACTAAAACAAAAGATATATGGCAAAAGTACAAGGTGCAGTAAAAGTAAATCAAGAACGGTGTAAAGGTTGCGATTTGTGTGTCGTTGCCTGTCCGCTCGATGTGTTGAAATTGCAGCCCAAAGAAGTGAACAATCGCGGTTATCATTACGCCTATATGCACAATCCCGAGGCTTGTATCGGCTGTGCATCATGTGCAATCGTGTGTCCCGACGGTTGTATCGAAGTTTACCGAGTAACAAACAAATAACAAAACATAAATGGAAGAAAAAAGATTGCTGAAAGGAAACGAAGCGATAGCACTTGCCGCCATTCGTTATGGTGCTGACGGCTATTTTGGCTATCCCATTACGCCCCAATCAGAAATACTTGAAACCCTTGAAGCCGAAATGCCATGGGAAACAACCGGAATGGTAGTTCTTCAAGCCGAGAGCGAAGTGGCCGCCATTAACATGGTGTATGCCGGCGCGGCTTGTGGCAAGGCGGTGTTCACATCATCGTCATCGCCCGGTGTCAGTCTCAAACAAGAAGGCATATCATATATAGCCGCCGGCGAATTGCCCGCGTTGATTGTAAATGTGATGCGTGGCGGCCCCGGTTTGGGCACAATTCAACCCTCGCAAGCCGACTATTTTCAAGCGACAAAGGGTGGCGGTCACGGCGACTATCACCTCATTGTGCTTGCACCGTCGAGCGTGCAAGAGATGGCCGACTTTGTGTATCTAGGCTTTGACCTCGCGTTCAAATATCGCACTCCGGCAATGATTCTTGCCGACGGTATAGTGGGCCAAATGATGGAAAAAGTGGTGTTGCCTCCCGCAAGAGCGCGTCGCACCGACGAAGAAATTGCAGCACAATGCCCTTGGGCTGTTACAGGCAAAAACGGCCGCGGCCATTCTAATGTGATGACTACCCTCGAACTCAACTCCGAACTTATGGAGAAACACAACGAGCATTATCAGCAGACCTATCGCTTGATTGAAGAAAACGAAGTAAGATATCAAGAATACTATACCGAAGATGCCGAATATGTGATTGTGGCATTTGGCTCAGTGGCACGCATCTGCCTCAAAGCAATAGAAGAAGCGCGCCAACAAGGCGTGAAAGTGGGACTTATTCGCCCCATCACTTTGTGGCCGTTCCCCACAAAACGCATTGCCCAACTTGGCGCTCAAACCAAGGGCATGCTCTGTGTCGAACTCAATGCCGGACAAATGATTGAAGATGTGCGCTTGGCCGTAAACGGCACAGTGCCCGTTTATCATTTTGGCCGCATGGGTGGCATCGTGCCCACGCCTCAGGAAGTGCTTGATGCGTTTAATGAAAAGTTTAACGAAGCAAAAATGTAATTGCCCATGACTCCCGAAGAAATAATGAAACCCGAAAACCTCGTTTATGCCAAGCCCCGCTTGCTAAACGATAATCACATGCACTATTGCCCCGGTTGTAGCCATGGCGTTGTGCATCGATTGGTTGCTGAGATTATAGAGGAATTGGGCATTGAAGACAGCACTATCGGCGTTGCTCCGGTGGGCTGCTCGGTGTTTGCCTACAACTATATAGATATCGATTGGATTGAGGCTGCCCATGGCCGTGCTCCGGCAGTGGCGACAGCCGTAAAACGCCTTAATCCCTCGCGCATGGTGTTTACCTATCAAGGTGACGGCGACCTTGCCGCCATCGGTACTTGCGAGACCATTCATGCCGCCAACCGTGGCGAGAACATTGCTATCATATTTATCAACAATGCCATCTATGGCATGACAGGCGGTCAAATGGCGCCCACAACATTGGAGGGCATGAAAACCTCAACCACTCCCTATGGCCGTCGCGTTGACCTCAATGGCTATCCCCTTGAAATGTCAAAATTGCTCGCGCAGTTAGATGGCACTTGCTTGGTGACTCGTCAGGCTGTGCACACTCCCGCAGCGGTGCGCAAGGCAAAAGCGGCAATCAAACAAGCATTTATCAACTCAATGGAAGGCCGTGGCACATCGGTTGTGGAAATTGTCAGCACTTGTAACTCGGGTTGGAAAATGACACCTGCCCAATCAAACAAGTGGATGGAAGAGAATATGTTTGCTAAATACCCATTGGGCGAAATCAAAAACACAGTTAAGAAATGAAAGAAGAAATAGTAATAGCCGGATTTGGCGGACAAGGTGTGTTGTCAATGGGTAAAATACTTGCCTATGCAGCGTTGATGGACGATTTGGAGGTGACTTGGATGCCCTCTTATGGTCCCGAGCAGCGTGGCGGTACTGCTAATGTGACTGTGATTATCAGCGACAAGGAAATCAGTTCGCCGGTATTGAACAGTTATGACACAGCAGTCATTCTCAATCAGCAGAGTCTTGACAAATTTGAGGCGTCAATCAAACCTGGCGGCACACTCATCTACGACTCTTATGGCATTCATCATGCTCCCCAACGCACCGACATCAATGTCTATCGCATCGATGCAATGGAAGCCGCGTTTGAAATGGAAAGCGCCAAAGCCTATAATATGATTGTGCTTGGCTCATTGCTCAAAATCAAACCCATCGTTCCCATTGAGAGCGTAATCAAAGGCCTAAAAAAGACCTTGCCCGAACGCCATCACCACCTCATTCCCATGAATGAAGCCGCCATCAACCGCGGCATGGATTTGGTAAAATAACCGACCGACAAAATATAACAAACAAGAAAGAGCAACCCCTGTGGGTTGCTCTTTCTTGTTTAATGCTATGCTTGTTATTATTTTTTCAAGAAGCAAGTTTTGAGAACGATGCTGCTGCCGTCGATTTTGCAGTCAACTTCTTCGGGGTTTTCGGTAAGGCGAATGCTTTTTACTTTTGTGCCGCGTTTGATTACCATAGACGAACCTTTCACTTTGAGGTCTTTGATAACTGTTACAGCATCGCCATCAAAAAGTTCGGCACCATTGCTGTCCTTGGCCACTGTGTTTTCTTCTTCGGCCTCGCTTGCATCGGCGCTAAACTCGTGAGCACAGTCGGGGCAAACATAGAGTGAGCCGTCAAAGTAGGTGAATTCGCTGCCACACTTTGGGCATTTGGGAATATCTGTCATTTCTGTGGGTTATTAATGGGGAATGAATTGCCCCATGAGGTTTGAACTTGAATTATCACTGCAAAGTTACTGCTTTTGCGTCTAATATCAAAACACGCAGGCGCAATGCCTGTCATTTGGCCGTTATTTATATATGTATATATAAGTATATGGCTTGTGTTTTTTGCCGGGACTATATGCTGCAAGAGTCGGGTGTGTGGCCATAGAGAGATGCCACCACGCGTGAGTAGAACGGCTGTTTTGCCTTCTTGGACTCGTGTGTTGCCGATTCGTTTTCGTTGAAGTCGGCATCATCGTCCTCATCGTTGGCAAACATTCCTTTGACCCAATCGCTCATTTGTGCCGTCAAAGGCTTGGCGTTTCGCGCAGGTTGCTTTTTGTGGGAATTGTGAGCCTCATTTTCTTTGTCAAAATCGTTGGCAGAGTCATCGACAAAAGCATTTGTGAATATGTTGGCGATTTGCTGCATTAATGTTGCCTTTTTGATGGTTGTTGGGGCTAGTGCGGGGATGTGAACATCGGGGCAGTCAGAAATGTGCATAATGTGGCTTTTCCATGACCAATATACCACGGGGCTGATGTCGCGTGCAACCTGATGGGGGTTAACGCCGCTAACTTTGTTTACCGATTTCATTTTCAAGGCGAGTTCGTCGGCGCTCTTTGCAAAAACAAACAAGTGGCGCAAGTCGGTATCGACCAATTCTTCGCCGTCATAGATGTTGGCTGATTCAAATTTGAGCCCAACATAAACACCGTTTTTAGGGCTTTTGAGATGTGTGAGATTGATGAGGTCGGGCACTCCCGAAAACTTCACACCATAAACTTCAAATTCGCGTGTTTTGTGAATTCCAATCATAGTAGTGTCGGTTTAAAGTTTGTTTTTTGATTAATAATACACAAAGATATATAAATAAATTCACAAAAGCAAATAGGATGTGCCGTACTTTGGCATAAAATTTTGTTATGAGAATTTTTCGCAGGTTTTGTTGGCTGATTTATGCGTTGCTTGGCCGTCGTACGCCCAAAGATTCAGGCCTAAAAAGTTGGAAATTAGGGGAAATTTGCGTATATTTGTAATACAATTTCGTTTGATACCGAAAACACCGACTATTATAAATGCAAAAATGCAACTTTGACACCATTAATTAGTACTGATATTATGAAAGAGTCAAACAAATCAGCGACACCTATCCAAAACGATTTTCAGAACATCGAAAATGATAGCCAACAGGTTGCTCTTGATTACATCAAGGCGTTGGCTGTGTTTGCTGTAGATAACACCGATGAGTCGGCACTCGCACAAATACCCCGAATGCTTGCCACGATTAAAGAAGGCGGTTATTTGATTTTGCCCATAGCAAGCCAAAATCAAGACTGCACGCAACACCTTTATATGGCAGTTAATATGTCGTTGGAGACTGTAAAGTATTTCAGCAAACATTGGCATCAGGTATCGTTTGTGTGGAGTCAGCTAAATGAAGACCACTCAGTTTCTTCGCAATTTTGGGCGAAGTCAAATGAGTCGCAAAGCATGCAGTTGGCCGATTATATCATCAAAGAGGAATGTGTGTCGCCGACCGGTCAATGTGTGACCGAAGGAGTGTTTACCGTTGCAGGCAAGGAGTTTGGCTATCAAGTTGAATGTGGCATCTTGGCCGAACTAAACGCCAAAATGGGCAAAAACATCAGGCGAATAGTTGAGCGAGAGCAGGCCATTGGCAACACATTCACCGAAGAGCAGATATTAGATTTTGCCATGAACAAAGTGGGGCAGTCGCCGTTACTCTACCGCAAGGCAATAATCAAAACCTGTTGAGAAAATAGATATAATAACCAATAAAACGAGATAAATATGTTAATGGTAACTGAAATTAGGTGCTTTGCTCATCAAGATGATGAGAAGCCTGTTAAAGTGTTTGATGTAAATGTGAGCAACGCAACTATGTTTGCTCATCACAATAAAATTCCCCAAATTAGGCCCAATTTTTTGGACTATATGCGCACCACCGATTACGATGAAATCGCGCGATGGTATGAGGAGCGTAAGATGAAGGCAAACAAAGAAGAGTTTGAAGAATTCTTGAAAACGCGAGAACCATTTGCCCGCATCGAAATCGTCATCTATGAGTGGGAGTTTTATTAATATTGAAATTGTCTTGGAGTAGGACTCTGGTTTGGGCTGATATTCGCCCCTTGTAAAAAAACAATAGCCTCGCTGATGCGGGGCCATTGGCGTTATAGAGAATAGGAGAGTGTTTATTTCTTGTTGAGGTCGCGGAGGAGTGTTTCGACTGCTGTGCGCAACTGAGTATCTTCGCCTTTGACCACAGTTTCTGGGGCATTGAGGACATGAATGTCGGGTTCAAGTTGTTGGTTTTCGAGATAAGAGCCGTCGGGCAATTCATAGCCCACTACGGGAATGCCAAACACCAACGAGGGGTCTTGCAGTGTGACCCAATTAACGCTTGTCATGGTTCCTGGTACGGGAGCTCCAACGAGTTTGCCGATACCGCGGTGTTTATACACCCAAGGAGTGCCGTGGGCGTTGCTATAATTGGCTTCACATTGCACCATGATGCTCGGTTTGTTCCAGCGGCGGCTCGGCATGTCGCAAGTTTCAACTCCACGCACCACTTGTGTAAAGTATTTTTGTCCGCTAAACAAAATCTCGATGTCTTCGTGCAAGCGGCCGCCGCCGTTCCAACGGGTGTCGATAACGATACCCTCACAGTGGTTATATTTGCCGAGAATGTCGGAATAAACTTTGCGGAAACTGTCGTCGCCCATTGATTGGATGTGAACATAACCCAATCGGCCGTTTGACCAGCGTTCAACATCGGCAGCGCGTTGTTTTACCCAACGGTCATAGAGGAGTGAGTTTTGTGCGCTTGATGTGATGGGGAGCACCACCTCGTCCCAACGCTCGCCTGTGGCGGGATTGTAGATTGAAACGAGAGTCTTTTTCTTGGCCATAGAGTTGAGCATAACGGTATAGTCGCTGTTGGCTTTGATTTCTTGGCCGTTGATTTTTTCAATTATGCAGCCGGCTTTCACTTTGCTGCTTGCACGGTCAAACGGGCCGCGCTCAATCACCTCATCGACTTTGAGGCCGTTGCCCGAGTAGGTGAGGTCATACAGAAGTCCGAGAGTTGCTGTAGGCTCTTTGGCGCCCGATGCATAGTAGCGGCCACCGGTGTGCGACACATTGAGTTCACCCAACCATTCGCTGAGCATTTCGGCAAAGTCATAGTTATTGTTGATGTGGAGGAAACGACGGTAGTCGGCAGTCATCTTGTCCCAATCAACGCCGTGCATTGATTTCACATAAAACATTTCGCGTTCTTGGCGATATACATAGTTAAACATGTATTCGCGCTCGGCAGCGAGGTCGAGAGTCATGTTGGCCGAGTATGCGATGTTGGTCATCTTTTCGCTCTTGGCGTCCATTTTCTTCATAGAACGGCCCAAGAGGAAGATGTTTTTGCCGTCTTTATCCATTTCCATCACCATTGAGGGAGCATCGAGTGCGCTCACTTGCTTGTTTTCGTTCTTGCGAAGCGCGATTTTCCACAAGTTGTAGCCCTTGCCGGCCGATGTGAGGTAATAGAGAGTTTCGCCGTCTTGGGTAACGATGGCGTTGCAGATGTCAGATGAATAAGGAGTGAGGCGCACCACGCGGTCGCAAATGCCGTCAAGTTCGACATTGATTTTCTTTACATCGTCAACCTTGGCTTTATCGTCCTTTTTGTCATCGGCTTTCTTATCATCTTTCTTGGCGTCTTTTTTGTCGTCGGCCTTCTTGGCTTTTTGTTCTTTTTCAACCTCTTTGTAGAGGGCATAGTCTTCCTCGTTTAAGCGATATTTGTCATAGGCATCTTGGTTGAGGAAAACCATCATCACATCGGCTTCCGAACCCCACGAAGCATGGTTGCGCATGCCATATCGGTCGGTGAGGAAAATGATGGCATTGCCGTCGGCAGTCCAGCGGGGTGATTCGTCAAAATAGCCTGTTTGGGTGAGGTTGGTGAAATTTTTGCCTTGGGCATCGATGATTGCCACATCGCTATATGGGTCGTGCTTATTGTCAACAACCGACATTACAAACCATTGACCGTCGGGCGACCATGAATAGTCAAAACCGCCGTTGCGGCGCGAGTGGGTAGAGCCGTCGGTGATTTGGCGCACCTTTTTGCTCTTTACATTCATGACCATGAGGCGGTTGCGGTCTTGGATAAACGCAATCTCGTTGCCGTCGGGCGAGAACGAGGGATAGGTGCGTTCAATGCCGTCTTTGCCGTCAAAGAGAGCCTCTTCGTTGATGAGTGTGGCGTTGGGGAAATTGAGGTCTTCTTCGCGGGCTATTTCGGCCTTATAGATGTTCCAATGGCCGTCGCGTTCGCTTGTGTAGATAATGGTGCGATTGTCGGGCGCCCATGAGATTTGACGCTCGGCAGCGGCAGTGTGAGTAATCTGTTTGGTAGTGTTATATTCAACCGAAGTGACAAACACCTCGCCGCGTTTCACAAATGCTATCTGCTTGCCGTCGGGCGAAACTGTTGCGCCTGTTGCGCCGCTGTTTACCGCAATGTTTTCGAGCAGATTTTCGTCATCGAGAGTAATGTCGATAGCCACTTTCTTGGGAGCGGCTTTGCCCGCTTTGGTGTAAATCTCGCCGTTGTAGGTAAAAGCGAGAGTGCCGTTATCGGCTTGCGAGAGAAATCTCACGGGGTGGGTTTTGAACGAAGTCACGGCAGTAACCTCTTTGGGATTGGCCAACGGGAATGAATACACATTCATTGACTTGCCGTTGCGTTCGCTGAGGAAATAAACGGTTGCGCCGTCGGTGCCCAACACAGGGTTGCGGTCTTCGCCGGCGTGATCGGTAAGGTTGGTGTGCTTGCCGGTGGTGAGGTCACAACTCCACACATCGCGTGCTATTGACGAGGTGTGATGTTTGCGCCACTCGTCTTCCATGCCTTTTTGGTCTTGGTAAAGGAAGAAATTTCCAGCCTTGTTGAAACACATCATTTGGGCGGGTGAGGCAATCACCTGAACGCTTTGGCCGCCTTTGGTAGCAACCTTATACACCTCGGTCAATCGGCCCGAGGGGAACATGGCGCTCGATGCCGGGTCTTGAATAGCGGCAGAGAAATATATCCATTTGCCGTCGGGCGAGAACGCTTCGGGAGTTTCGGCTGCCGAGTTGAAAGTGAGTCGGGTAGCCTGACCGCCGTTGGCGTTCATCACATAAATGTCGGTGCCGCCGTTGCGGTCGCTTGTAAAGGCAATTTTTTTGCCGTCGGGCGACCAGATGGGGGTTGCTTCATAAGAAGGTTGAGTGGTGAGGCGAGTGGCAGTGCCGCCGGTAGAGGCAACAGAGTAGATGTCGCCCTTGTAGGTAAAAGCGATGTTGGCGCCGTCAGGCGAAATTTTCACATCGCGCAGCCATAGCGGAGTCACAGCCGATGCCGACAACGACAAGCCCGCAAGAGCAATGAGAGTCAGAACTTTTTTCATGATTATATTTGTATTTGTGATTATGCTTAACCGATTATTCTGCAAAGATACCACAAATTACCGAAAGCAGAAAAACCACAGCCAAAAACCGTGATTTTTGAGAACGTGATAAGGAAAATAATGAAGCATTTTTTTGTGCTTTTTGGGTTGCACTCCAAAAAGTTTTGTTATTTTTGTAATATGGAAAATAACGGCTTGATTGTTGCGTTATAAAAGTTAAAGTACTCACTTTAATTCAGTGCAAAATTATTATATGAAAAGAATTCTCTTATATGCGATAATAGTGGTTTCGATGGTGTTAAGCAGTTGCGGAGGAGCCAAAATGTCGGTTGCCGACGAACAAATGGCCCGCGGCGAATATTTTGATGCCTCAAAGACCTATCGCAAGGTTTATAACAAACTCACCAAGCGCGAGGAACGCCCCACGCGTGGCGTGGCCGCATACAAGATGGGAGAGTGCTATCGTCAACTTAACATGAGCAGCCGTGCATCGGCAGCCTATCAAAATGCGTTGCGATATGGTTATCCCGATTCGATGGCGATTCTCTATTTGGCGCAGTCGTTGCATGCCGAGGGAAAATATGCCGCGGCCAAAAAGTCGTATGAAAATTTCTTGGCACTCAACCCGAGCAGTGATTTGGCAAAAACAGGCTTGATAGGCTGTGACTTGGCTTTGCGCTACAAGGAAAAGAAAACGCGCCACATTGTTAAGCAGTCAAAGTTGTTTAACTCGCGCCGCAGCGATTTCTCGCCCATGTATCAAGACAAGACTCTTGATGTGATTTACTATGCCACCACCAACGAGAAGGTTACCGGCACCAAAAAGAGCGAAATCACCGGCATGAAAAAGGCCGATATATGGTTCTCAAAGAAAGATGAGCAAGGTCAATGGACTCGCCCCGAGGCTGTCGCTGGCGAATTGAATACCGAACTTGACGAGGGCATCATATCGTTTTCGCCCGACGGAACAACTATGTACTTGACAAAAGCACGCCGTGAGTTGCACTCAAACACCGGCGTGGAGATATATACCTCGCAACGCAGCGAAGCGGCTTGGAGCGCACCTGTGAAATTTGAGATTACATCTGACACGGTGTCGAGTTATGGTCACCCGGCAGTGTCGCCCGACGGCGAGTATCTCTATTTTACATCTGATATGCCCGGCGGTTTTGGCGGCAAGGACTTGTGGCGCATCAGCCTGAAAGACCGTGCCGGCTCGCTTGAAAATCTTGGCGAGTTTATCAATACCGAGGGCGACGAAATGTTCCCCTACATGCGTAGCGACAGTGTGCTGTATTTTTCATCAGACGGTCATCCCGGCATGGGTGGCCTTGACTTGTTTCGCGCTCAAATGACTGTGTCGGGCGGTTGGAAAGTGGAGAATATGGGCATGCCCATGAACTCGGCCGCCGATGACTTTGGTATCACTTTTGGCGAGGGCGAGTCGGGCTTTTTTACATCAAATCGCGGTGACGGTCGCGGATATGACCACATCTACTCATTTGAATTGCCCGAGTTGCAGATATGGCTCACCGGTTGGGTTCTCGACAAAGATGAAGAGCCAGTGCCCAATGCCGTTATTCGCATCGTGGGCAACGACGGTTCAAATCAGAAAGAGATTGCCCGCAACGACGGCTCGTTCAAGTTCAAACTGCAACGCGGCGTGAGTTATGTGATGCTAGCAGGCGCCAAAGGTTATCTCAACGCCAAGCAAGAGTTTACATCTGACACGGCCGAGGAAGATGCCGAGTATGGCGTTGACTTTATTCTCGCATCAATGACCAAGCCGGTTGTGATTGAAAACATTTTCTATGACTTTGACAAGGCTACTTTGCGTCCCGAGTCAAAGGCCGCTCTCAATGAAATGGCGCAGTTGTTGAGCGACAACCCCAATGTGACTATTGAGATGGCCTCGCACACCGACCGCAAGGGTAGCGAGAAATATAACCTTGATTTGTCGCAGCGTCGTGCCAAGTCGGTTATCGACTATCTGATTGAAGCCGGCATTTCGGCTGACCGCCTGCAACACCAAGGTTATGGCGAGTCGCGCCCCAAAGTGATTACCAAGAAACTTGCACGCGAATATCCACAGTTTGCCGAAGGCACCGAACTCACCGAGGAGTTTATCAACACACTCTCGCCCGAGGACCAAGAAGCGGCCGACCAAATTAACCGTCGCACCGAGTTTCAGGTATTGTCAATCGATTACATGCAATACTAATGCTTGATATGGATTTTCGCACCATTGTAACGCCAACCCTTCGCCAAGGCCTCATCGCTCACGACCGACCGATGTTGATGCTCGGCTCGTGCTTTACCGACAATATCGGTGCGCGATTAAACGATGCGTTGTTTGATGTGTGCATAAATCCGTTTGGCACTCTATACAATCCCGCAAGTGTGGCATCGGCGTTTCGCGATGTGAGCGACTGCCGCAAGTTTGGTGCTGATGACTTGTTTGAACATCAAGGCCGTTATCACAGTTTCAGCCATCACTCAATGTATTCGGGCGTTGACAGCACACAAGTGCTTGACCGCATAAACGGCTCGGTTGTCGAGGCTCACGATTTGCTCAACCGCAATGCTGTGGTGATAATCACATTTGGCACTGCCTATGTGTTTGAAAAAGACGGTTGCGTGGTGTCAAACTGCCACAAATTGCCGGCGGCAACATTCAACCGCCGTCGCATGAGCGTTGATGAAATAGTGGAAACTTGGAGCGAGATTTTGTCGCAACACAAGTCAAAGTTTATATTTACGGTAAGCCCCATTCGCCATTTGGCCGACGGCGCACACGACAATCAGTTGAGCAAGTCGATATTGCTGCTTGCAGTTGAACAGTTGTGTGAACGGTTTGAAAACGCGGTGTATTTTCCGTCTTATGAAATCATGATGGACGATTTGCGCGACTATCGTTTTTATGCCGCCGATATGACTCACCCGTCAGACGTGGCGGTCGAATATATATACAAGCGATTTGTCTATGCAATGATGACTATAGATACTTGCATGTTGGCTCAGCAATGCGAGAAACTATCGCGCCGCCTTGCCCATCGCTTCAAAACCGATGATGAGCAGGCCATATCACGATTTGAACAGACCACAACCGACCAGGCCCGACAATTATTGTTGTCAAACCCTTGCCTCAAAAGGGCTTTGGAAAAAAGAAACATTAAACTATGAAATATCAGATATCACAAATAGCCGAAATTTTGCAGTTGCCCCGTGTTGCCAACGAGGCAATGGTTATTGACACCTTATTGACCGACAGCCGTTCGCTCACATATCCCGAGACAACGCTGTTTTTTGCGATGCGTAGCCGTCGCAACGATGGTCATCGTTATTTGCAAAGTCTGTATGACCGTGGCGTTCGCAATTTTGTGGTTGAATATATACCCCAATCAATGCAGTCGTTGACCGATGTTAATTTCTTGACGGTTACTAATGTGACGGCGGCATTGCAGTCAATAGCAAGTTTTCATCGCAACTCGTTTGCCATTCCAGTTGTCGGCATCACCGGCAGCCGTGGCAAGACAACTGTGAAAGAGTGGCTATACAACCTGCTTCAAGACGATTATAACATTGTGCGCAGTCCGCGCAGTTACAACTCGCAGATAGGTGTGCCCATGTCGATATGGGAAATGACCGGCGAGAGCCAGTTGGCAATTTTTGAGGCCGGAGTGTCGTTGCACGGCGAAATGAAGGCGTTGCAAAAGATGATTCGCCCCAATGTGGGCATCTTTACCAATGTGGGCGATGAACATAGCGATGGCTTTGAGTCGTTGCGCGGCAAGTGTGAAGAAAAAGTGCAACTGTTTGGCGGTTGCGATTGCATCATATATAATGGCGACGATGAGTTGATTGCCGATGTTGTGGCACAAAAGTGTGACAATGTTGATAAACTTGCGTGGTCGCGCAGCAACCGTGAGGCGCGACTATATGTGTCGTCGGTTGAAACATCGCTTGGCGGCAGTGTCATCACTTATATCTATGGCGGTGTGAGTGGCGAAGTGAAGATTCCGTTTGCGGCACAATATGACATTGAAAATGCTGTTCATTGCTTGGCAATGATGCTATATTTGCAGTTGTTACCCGAGGTAATTGCCGAACGCATGGCCCGATTGGTGCAAGTGGGCACCCGATTAAATGTAATTGAGGGTGTGAACAACTGCTCGCTTATTTATGACAATTACACGGCCGATTTACACTCGCTATTGCCCGCAATCGAGTTTATGGAACGCCGTGCTACCTCATCACAGTCGCTCACGGTGATATTGAGTGATGTGTATCACGAGGCTATGACTCCCGATGATGTGTATGGCGCAATGGCACAAATGATGGCGCGCAAGAATGTGCGTCGCGTGATAGGTGTCGGCGAGGAAATAGCTCGTTACTCCGATTTGTTTGGCAATGGAGCAACATTCTATCGCTCGACCAATGAGTTTTTGTCGGCAATGTCGCCCAACGATTTTGAGAGCGAACTGATATTGGTGAAAGGTGCATCGCGATTTGGCTTTGGCCGCATAGTTGATGTGCTTGAAGCCCGTCAGCACGAAACGGTGCTTGAAGTGAATCTCGATGCCGTGGTGCACAATTATAACATTTACCGCTCGCTTGTCAAGCCCGAGACAGGCGTGGTGTGCATGGTAAAAGCGTCGGGCTATGGCGCCGGCTCTTATGAGTTGGCCAAGACATTGCAATCGCAGGGTGCGGCCTATCTTGCAGTAGCAGCCTATGACGAGGGTGTGGACTTGCGCAAAGCCGGAATCACAATGCCCATAATGGTGCTTAACCCTCGCGTGGTGAATTATCGCATGCTCTTTGACTATAACCTCGAACCTGAAATATACAGTTTCGACATTTTGCGCGAGATTATCAGCGAGGCACAGCGTTATGGCACTCACAATTATCCCGTTCACATCAAACTTGATACCGGTATGCACCGTTTGGGCTTCTTGGAGCAGGATATTCCGCAGATAGTGGAAATGCTTAAAAATCAAGATGCAATCGCGCCACGCTCGGTGTTCTCTCACTTGGCGGCTGCCGATTGTCCCGATATGGACGACTACACCCGTCAGCAATTTGACTACTTTGACCGATGCTGTGAGCAGTTGCAGCAAGGCTTTGACCACCACATCTTGCGCCATGTGCTTAACTCTACGGGCATCACTCGCTTCCCCGAGCATCAGTGTGACATGGTGAGATTGGGCATTTGCCTCTATGGCATTCCCACAATGAACGACGGGTCGCAGTCAAATCTTCGCCCGGTGTCATCGCTTCATTCGGTTATATTGTCAATCAAGGATTGGCCAGCCGGAACAACTGTGGGCTATTCGCGCCGCGGGGTGTTGCATCGCGATTCGCGCATCGCAACCATTCCCATCGGTTATGCCGACGGTATCGACCGACACCTTGGCAACGGTAATGCGTGTGTGTTTATCAACGGACACCGCTGTCCGACGATTGGCAACATCTGCATGGATGTGTGCATGATTGATGTTACCGATGTGGCTTGTCAGCCCGGTGACCAAGTGGAGATTTTTGGCGACAATATCCCGGTAGTGGAGTTGGCCGAAAAACTCGACACAATTCCCTACGAAATTCTTACTTCCATATCATCGCGCGTCAAGCGTGTGTATTATAGAGAGTGATATCTTAAATAAACTTTATACCTTTATTATTATGAAAAATTTGAGCGCGTTGACCATTTTTGCGGCTATGGCCTTGGCTTCGTGTGTGGGTAATAATGTTCAAGAAGATTCACAAGAGATTGTCTTGTGGGAAAACTGCACCCAAGATGTGTTTGTCGATTCGGCAAAGGCGTGTTTTGAAATTGATAGTGTCCACACCTTTCGCCGTAATAAAAATGGTCAGGAATATAATGTGGCTTTTGATGATAACTTGGGGCACTGGCTTGCGAGCGATTCAAGTACTATGGAAAGCGATTTGGCCAAATTGGTTGAGGCCGGTGTGCTTAATTATGTAGAGTCTGACGACCATAAATTGCGCATTTATAATTGGGGCGCGTTTCCCGACTATAATAGGTATGTGTCGTGGAGCAATGTGATTCAAACCAAATGCGACGGCCGTTTTAGCGGTTATGTTCAATCAGTCTTCTGCAAGGTACACGATTGTGGCGAGCAAAGTGAAGAAGGCGAGCCTGTTATGCAGATTTTCACAGTCAACGATGCTGATGACCGCGTGCACTATCTTGTGGGAATTAAACAAAATGAGATTGATTTTACAACCCGATACTGTCTTCACTCGTTTGAAATCAAAAATGGTTTATTGGAGCCCGACGGGTTGATAGATGCTTGTGTGGTTTTTGATGCCAATGATGAAAAGGCAAGCCAATATGTTTCGCAAAATGGATATGTCTATCGTTATGACGCACAGTCAAAATGCTTGTATGTTCCAGAAACGGTAGAAGGACTATATACAGGAAAAAGCCGAGTGTATGAATTTGACGGCAGAAAATTTGTCGACAAAGGAGTGTGTGAAAATCAACACAAGGTAACCGATTAAACTTTGACTTTTCGGGCGCGGAGCGTCAACACTATGCCGCGCACAATGAGATAGGACAGGAATGCTGCCCACAGTGCGTTGTTGCCGTAAAGGTCAAATGCGAGGAAATAAATGGTAAAGAACACAACCGATGCGGTGAACATTGACAGCAATAACGAGCGAGTGAGGGTGGCGCCGATGAATATGCCGTCCCATGTAAATGCCACAAAGCCCGATAGGGGAATGGCTGCTGCCCACAAGTAGTATTGTTGCGAGGCTTCAATAACGGCCATGTCAGAACTTAACAGCGACAAGAAACCTTGTCCGCCTATGGCATATATTAATGTGAAAACGACAGCCACAAGTGCGCCCCAAAGCAAAAGTGCTTTGATGCATTGTTGCAGGCGGTCGTTGTTGCGTTCGCCGATAAATCGGCCGGCAAGTGCTTCGCCGGCAAATGCAAATCCGTCCATGAAATAAGAGAACAACAAGAATAACTGCATGAGCAAGGTGTTGACCGCAAGAATGGTGCTGCTTTGCTGTGCTCCGGCGCGAATAAACGACAGTGTGACTATGACAAGGCACATTGTGCGGAAAAAGATGTCGATGTTTACCGAGAAGAAACGGCGCAATTTGTCCCAATCAAATATGTTGCGCGCAATAGGGCGGTGGTGGTTGTAGCGTTTGCTGCGACAAAGAACCAGTCCGACGGCAAATCCCACCCATTGCGAGATGAGTGTGCCCGATGCTACACCTATGATTCCCCAGTTACATATATATACAAGGACAAGGCTTGCCGATATGTTGGTAATGTTGATGACGAGCGATACATACATTGCTGCTTTGGAATCTTGCATACCCAAGAACCATCCCGATAGGGCAAATGTGCCCAAGAATGCCGGTGCGCCCCAAATGCCGATGCCGAAGTAGGTGAGAGCAATGTCCACCACATCGCTGTCGGGTTTGAGAAATCGCATCAAGCCGTGGCTGACGGGATATTGCAAGGCTATCAATAAGATGCCCACAAGGGCCGAGACGATGAGCGAGCGGACAAGTGTGAGTGTAGTCTCGTCAAAGTTTTTTGCCCCATAGGCTTGGGCGGTGATGCCGCTTGTGCCCATGCGCAAGAATGCAAATAGCCAATAGAGCAGATTAAACATTCCGCCGCCAATGGCTATGGCCGCTATATACACCGCACTGCCCATGTGCCCGGTTATCGCCACATCAACCAACCCCAATAGCGGGGTGGTGATGTTGGTGATAATTGCCGGAATGGACAGTGCGAGTATCTCTTTATGTATAAGAGCGGTTTTCAATTAGTTTTTCAACTTTTGGGCACGAGTGCTATCCCAGTAGAGATAAGCGATGAGCAAGCCATACATTACAAGACCCAAAGTCTGTGTCAAGTTTTCAGACAAGGGGTTGGTATATTCAAATCCGAGGAAGCGAGTCAATGCCGCGAATACGCCAAACAATGCGCCACCGGCAATGAGACCCGATGAAATGAGTGTGCCTCGTTCGCTGCGTGCGTTGCTGACTTCTTTGTCTTTTGAACTCTTGGCTACGAAGTAGGCGATAGCACCACCAACGAGCATGGGAGTGTTCAAGGGTAGGGGAATGAACATACCCAAGCAGAAGGCCAATGCGGGAACGCCGAGCCAGTTAAGAATCAATGCGAGAATAGCACCTACCATGTAGAGAATCCAGGGAGTTTCGCCGCCCATCATCAAGGGCTCGATAACTTTGGCCATAGCGTTGGCTTGGGGAGCAACGAGAGCGTTGTCGCCTGTGAAGCCATATACATCGTTAAGCACGAGAATCACACCGCCAACAGTGGCAGCCGACACGAGTGTGCCGAGGAATTTCCATGATTCTTGTTTGCGGGGAGTAGAACCGAGCCAATAACCGATTTTCAAGTCGGTAACAAAGCCTCCGGCCATTGAGAGCGCTGTACACACAACACCACCGATAATCATTGACGCAACGATGCCCGATGTGCCGCTGAGGCCGATAGCAACGAAGATTGCCGATGCAACGATGAGTGTCATCAATGTCATACCCGATACGGGGTTAGAACCTACGATTGCGATAGCGTTGGCTGCAACGGTTGTGAAGAGGAACGAAATTACTGCTACAACCAACCATGCAACAACTGCTTGCCACAATGTGTTGATAACGCCCAACCAGAAGAACAAAAGCACAACGACTAATGCCAATGCGATGAAGAACACAACATGCTTCATTGAGATGTCGAGTTGCCAACGGATGGCTTTCTTCTCGCCGCTGCCGCCTTTGAATTCGCGACCGGCAAGACCTACTGCCTGACGAATGATGGGCCATGATTTAACAATGCCGATAACACCGGCCATTGCAATACCGCCGATACCGATGAGACGCGCATATTCGCTGAAAATAGCATTGGGAGCCATAGCGGCAATCTCTGCTGCACCATAAGTGCCCATGAGGGGAATGATCACCCACCACACAAAGATTGAGCCGGCAAAGATAACAAATGCATATTTAAGACCTACGATGTAGCCAAGACCGAGCAATGCTGCGCCCGAGTTGCAACTAAACACGAGTTTGGTTTTTTCGGCGAGGGTTGTACCCCATGATGTGGCAGTAGAAGTGATGGTTTCGGCCCACCAGCCAAATGTTGCCACGATGTAGTCATAGATACCACCGATGAGCGATGCAAAGATGAGGGTTTTGGCTTGGCCACCACCGCTCTTGGCTTGTGCGCTCACAAGTACCTGTGTGGTTGCAGTTGCTTCGGGGAAAGGATACTTGCCGTGCATGTCCTTAACAAAATACTTGCGGAAAGGAATGAAAAACAAGATACCCAACACGCCGCCTAACAACGAACTGAGGAATATCTGCAAGAAGTTAACTGTGATTTCGGGATATTTTGCTTGGAGAATGTAGAGCGCGGGGAGTGTGAAAATAGCACCGGCCACAATTACGCCCGAGCAAGCACCGATTGATTGAATGATAACATTTTGTCCGAGAGGATTGTCTTTTTTCAAAGCGCCGCTCAATCCCACAGCGATGATTGCGATGGGAATTGCCGCTTCAAACACTTGTCCCACTTTAAGACCGAGGTAGGCTGCTGCCGCACTGAAAATAACGGCAAGCACCAAGCCCATTGTAACAGAGTAGGGGGTAGCCTCTTTGTATTGACGGGTGGGGTGCATAACGGGGCGATATTCTTCGCCTTCGTTTAACTCGCGAAACGCGTTTTCGGGCAGACCAGTGGGGTCGGCATCAACGATAACGGGTTCGTTTTCGGGTTTATTCTGTTGCATAATGATTGATTGTGATTAATGTTCGTGATTGTGACCTTCGTGGTTGTGTGAGCAACCCATGTCGCCGATTTTTACGGCAGTAACCGATTCGTGATGGTGGTTGCCGTGGTGGTGATGGTCAATGAAAATGGTTACGGTGTCGCCGGGAATCCAAGCCGCGATTTTGTCGGGGTTTGACTTTGAGTAGTCGTAAGTAGCAGTTTCTCCACCGTGCATCTTGACGATAGTGATTTTGCCCTGCTCGGCATTGCCTTCTTGTGCGATACCCACCACCTTCACTGTGTGGCCGTGCTCGGCACATTGGCCGTCGGCGTGGTTGTGGCCTTCGTGGCTATGCTCGGTGCATTGACCGTCGGCATGGTTGTGACCTTCGTGAGCGTTGTCGGCCTTGCTTGTGCATGCTGCCAATGCCATAGAGATAGCGGCAACTAAAAACAATTTTTTCATACTGTGGTGATATTCAAAAAAGTCCTTCTTCACTTGGCGCAAAGAAGGACTTTTTAGTGATGATTGTTATTAGAGGTTCAAAACCGATGCAAGGTTGAACTTGGCAAATTCGAGGTCAGTGAGAGCGTTTTGTGCCATTTCTTTGTCGAGTTTAGACACTTGACGCAAGTTAGAGTAAACCATTTGCTCGTTGTTAGTGCGAGCGCCGAGAACAGCCATGAGGTAGTAGGTTGTTGCATCGGGGTTGTTGATAGCCGAGAGAGTAGATTTTGCTTTGCTGTAATCTTTGTTGAGGATTTGAGCGAGAGCAGCGTTGTTTGATTTGCTGTCGCCAAATGCTTTGAGAGCGGCTTTGTTGTCACCGAGCATCAAGTAGTAAGTACCCATTGCTTCGTTGAGTTCTTCGAGACCTGCTGCGCTACCAAATTTTTGACCTGCTTCGGTGTAGTTCTTTTCGATGAGAGAAGTGAGACCGAGGTTCATTTGGGGCTCTGCTTTGTCGCTAGCCAATTTTGCAGCTTGTTCAAAGTTTGCTTTTGCTGCGTCATAGTCTTGGTCGATGTATTGGCACACACCCAAGTTGTTGTATGTGCGGTAGTCGTTGGGATAGAGTTCGGCAGCAGTACTGTAAATGTTGAGTTTTTGCTCGTTGTCGTTAGTGAGAGTAGCGAAGTAAAGAATTTCGTCAACTGTGAGCGCTTTGGGGTTCAATTCATAGATTTGAGCAATTTCTTCGTCGCTCTTACCGATAACATTGATTGATGCAGTGATGCGAGAGTAACGGAGTTGGGGGAGAATTTCGTCAGCGAGTTGGTCAAACACTGATGAAAGGTTGCGGATTTCTTTTTCGCGTTGTTCGGGGTCTTTGTACATTGAAAGCACGCTCAAAATGAGTTCTTTATCTTGAATGTTGCTTTGTGAAACAAGGCGTTGGAAACCTTCCCAGTCTTCGGCAGTGAATTGAGCAGTCAATTCGCCAAATTCAGTGATTTTGTCTTTTTTGAATTTGTCTTTGAGATATTTTGAAGTAGATTGTTCGCGTTTTTCGGCGAGTTTGGTGTTGAAGTCAAGACCACCTTCGGGCGAAGCGTATGATGAAATGTTCACTTCTTCGATTTCGAGGTTTTCGTCGTCGTTAGCTTCTGCGATTTTGCTGTGGAGAGCAGCCATCTCGTCAGTAGTCAATTCGCCTTTGCGAATGTTTGATTGGTTAACGAGGAACTTGATTTCGGCAGCATATTTTTCGTTGATAACGCGTTGGAACTTGTCGGGAGCGATAGCGGGAGTAACTGTACCAGCATCGGCCAAAGCGGCTGTTGCGATAACACCTGTTGCCACTGACACGCGGGGCAATGCATATTGTTTTTTGCCTTGTGTTACATTAAACGCGAGTTGGAGGTCGCTTTGAGCCATCTCGGGAGCGTAGAGATACATAACGGGGATTGTAACAGTACCGCCGTTTTCGTAGTTGATTACTTGGTTGTTGCCGCGCACTTTTTCGCCCTGAACAGTGTAGGGTTGAGATGCTGTTTCAGTATCGCTGTAAACGAGGTAGGGAGTAACTGTAACCTCTGCATCTTTTACAAAGAATTTAGCGGGAATTTTGGCTGTAACTGTTGCGGGAACTTTGTCACCTACAACTTCGAGGGGATTGGGGTTTGCAGTGAAATAATCGGCTGCAAAGGGGTTGACTTTCTTGCTACAAGAAGAAAAAATCAACAAACCGCCCATTGCGAGGGCTAAACTGATTTTCTTGTTCATGAGATTGATGTTTATATTATATTTATTATTATTCTAAAATTAGGTGCAAATATAATCAAAAAAACGCGGTTGAACGATAAAAAAAGTCGCCGAATGAAATAAATTGTGTTTTTTGGAATTAAAAGTCGGCTTTTTATGGCAAAAGAGCGGAATAATGATTATTTTTGTCGTCAATTTATAAATTAGCAGTAGTATTAACAATTAAAAATAATCAGTTTAAGCCGATGAGAAAATGGCGTATTGAAGACAGTGCCGAACTGTACAATATCAACGGTTGGGGATTGAAATATTTCTCAATCAATGACAAGGGTCATGTTGCTGTGACTCCTCGCGAGGGCTATGCCTCGGTCGATCTCAAAGAGATTATGGACGAACTTCAAGTCAAGGATATTGCTTCACCCGTTCTCTTGCGTTTCCCTGATATTTTGGACAACCGCATTGAGAAGATTTCTAATTGTTTTAAGCAAGCCGCTAAGGAATATGACTACAAAGCGCAGAACTATATAATTTACCCCATCAAGGTAAACCAAATGCGTCAGGTGGTTGAAGAAATTGTGACTCATGGCAAGAAATTCAACCTCGGTCTCGAAGCCGGTTCAAAACCTGAATTGCACGCCGTATTGGCAACCAATATTGCCGAGAACGCGTTGATTATTTGTAACGGTTACAAAGACGAAAACTATGTGGAACTTGCCCTTCTCGCACAAAAGATGGGCCGCCGCATTTTCCTCGTAGCCGAAAAACTTAATGAATTGAAACTGATTGTAGAAATCGCAAAACGACTCAAAATCACGCCTAATGTGGGTATCCGCATCAAGATTTCAAGCTCAGGCTCGGGCAAATGGGAAGAATCGGGTGGCGACCAATCAAAATTTGGTCTCAATTCAAGCGAATTGCTCGAAGCTCTCGACTTCCTCGAACGCAACAAGATGACCGAATGCTTGCGATTGATACACTTCCACATCGGCAGTCAGATAACAAAAATCCGTCGCATCAAGAATGCCCTCCGCGAGGCTACACAATTTTATGTGCAGTTAACAAAGATGGGTTTCAACATCGACTTTGTCGATATCGGTGGCGGTCTTGGCGTTGACTATGACGGCACTCGCAGTTCGGCAAGCGAAAGCAGCATGAACTATTCTATCCAAGAGTATGCCAACGACTCGGTGTCGGCACTTGTAGACGCTTGTGTGAAAAACGATTTGCCTCAACCCAACATCATCACCGAGAGTGGCCGTTCGCTCACTGCCCACCACTCAATTCTCGTGTTTGATGTGCTCGAACGCACCACATTGCCCATTTGGAACGAGAAAGAGGAAATCGATGAAGATGCTCACGAACTTACCAAAGAATTATATCAGATTTGGGACCGCCTCAATCAGCCCCGATTGATTGAAAGTTGGCACGACGCATTGCAGATTCGAGAAGATGCACTCGACTTGTTCAGTTTGGGTATGCTCGATTTGCGTACACGCGCTCAAATCGAAAAACTTTTCTGGTCGGTAGCTCGCGAGGTCGCCGAAATGGCCGCTTCGATGAAACACCCGCCCGAAGAATTGCGCAAGGTGGCCAAGATGATACCTGACAAATACTTCTGCAACTTCTCGTTGTTCCAATCATTGACCGATTCTTGGGCTATCGACCAAGTGTTCCCCATTATGCCCATCGCGCGCCTCGAAGAGAAACCCCAACACACCGCCACTTTGCAAGACATCACCTGTGACTCTGACGGTAAGATTGCCAACTTCATCGCTCACCACGGTACAGCAACCTCATTGCCCGTGCACTCGTTGAAACCCGGCGAACCCTATTATTTGGGCGTGTTCCTCGTAGGTGCTTACCAAGAAATTCTCGGCGATATGCACAATCTCTTTGGCGACACCAATGCCGTTCACATTGATGTGTATAAAGACCGTTATGAAATCGACCAAATCATTGAGGGCGAAACCGTTGCCGATGTGCTCGATTATGTTCAGTTTAGCCACAAACGCCTCGTTCGCAATGTTGAAACTTGGGTGACAGCATCAATGAAGGCCGGAACAATCACTCCCGAAGAAGGTCGCGAGTTTTTGAGCAACTACCGCTCGGGCCTTTATGGCTACACCTATCTTGAAAGAGAATAATCATGGCGCGATATTTCATGCGATTGGCCTATAACGGCGCCTCGTTTCACGGATGGCAGTCACAACCCAATGCTGTGAGTGTGCAATCGACAATCGAGGATGCGCTTGCAACAGTGTTGCGCAGCGAGGTGAAAATCACCGGCGCTGGCCGCACCGATGCCGGGGTCAATGCTCGCATGATGATAGCCCATCTTGATTTGCCCGACGATTATAAGTCGCCCGAGTCGCTTGTGCGCGCTCTCAACTCGTTGGTGGGCAAAGATATCGCCATATACTCATTAACAAAGGTGCACGATGATGCCCACGCACGCTTCGATGCCTCATCGCGCACCTATCATTATTATGCCCACATAGGCAAATCGCCGTTTCATTACAATAGCAGTTGGCAAGCGCCCGACAATCTCGATTATGAGAAGATGAACCAAGCCGCGCGCCTGCTGCTCGATGTTGACGATTTTACCTCGTTTGCAAAACTGCATACCGACGCAAAGACTAATATATGTAATGTGACCGAAGCCTGTTGGAAACCCCTTGGCGAGGGCCGATGGGTGTTTGTCATTACCGCCGACCGCTTTTTGCGCAACATGGTGCGCGCCGTGGTCGGAACATTGGTAGAGGTGGGCCGTGGTAAAATGACGCTTGAACAATTCAAGCAGGTGGTTGAGGCCAAGGACCGTTGCGCTGCCGGGACATCAATGCCAGGCCATGCATTATATCTATGGAATGTTACATATCCCTATTGTGAAAATGCGTAAAAAATCAATAGAGAAGCATAAAATTCTGTAACACGATTGTAACATTGAGGATATGGAGAGCCAAGTGTAAAATGTAGAAAAATAAGGCAAAAACAATGCTTAAAAACACTTTTTTGTCTCATTAGCACAACTTAACCCCCCTAAAAGTTTTATCAATTCAAATAAAATTGCTTACTTTGCATCGCAAAATCAAAAATTACTAATCTAAAATTTAAAATTATGTCTGAAATTGCATCTCGAGTAAAAGCTATCATCGTAGACAAACTCGGTATTGAAGAATCTGAAGTAACAGAAGCAGCTGAATTCACAAAAGACCTCGGCGCTGACAGCCTTGACACAGTAGAACTCATCATGGAATTTGAAAAAGAATTCGGTATCACAATTCCCGATGACAAAGCAGAAGGCATCCAAACAGTTGGTGACGCTATCTCTTACATCGAAGCTAACAAATAATAAAACCCTCCCTTTTTTACTTCATCATTAATAATTCATAATGGAATTAAAGAGAGTAGTTGTAACAGGACTCGGCGCAATCACTCCCCTTGGCAACGATGTGGCTACCACATGGCAAAATGCTATTAACGGAGAAAGCGGTGCGGGCCCTATTACTCATTTCGATGCCTCAAAGTTCAAAACACAATTTGCTTGCGAGGTTAAAGGCTTCAATGCTGCGCAACACTTTGACCGCAAAGTGTTGCGCACACTCGACCTTTATGCACAATATGCAATCGTTGCTGCCCGTCAGGCTGTTGACGATTCAGGTCTTGAAGCAAAAGAAGACCTTGACAAGACTCGTGTTGGTGTAATTGTAACAGCAGGTATCGGTGGCCTTCACACATTTGAAGAAGAAGCCGGTTACTATGCAACTCACCAAGAACAAGGCCCGAAATACAATCCCTTCTTCATCCCCAAGATGATTGCTGACATTGCATCGGGTCACATCTCAATGCAATATGGTTACCATGGTCCTAACTATGTAACACTTTCAGCATGTGCATCATCTAACCATTCAATCATTGATTCGTTTAACCTTATTCGTCTTGGCAAAGTTGATGCAATGGTAACAGGTGGTGCTGAGGCTGCTATCTACCCTGCTGGTGTAGGTGGTTTCAACTCAATGCACGCACTCTCTACTCGCAACGACGATCCCAAGGCTGCATCACGACCTTTCAGCGCTTCACGCGACGGTTTTGTGATGGGTGAAGGTGCTGCCGTTCTCGTTCTCGAAGAATATGAACACGCAGTGGCACGCGGAGCCAAGATTTATGCCGAAGTCGTTGGTGGTGGTATGTCGGCCGATGCTTATCACATCACTGCAACACACCCCGAAGGTCTCGGTGCAAAACTTGCAATGACAAATGCTCTTGCCGACGCAGAAATGAAAGCCGAAGAGATTGACTATATCAACACTCACGGTACATCAACTCCCGTTGGTGATGTTAGCGAGATGAAAGCCATTAAAGAAGTTTTTGGTGAACACGCCTACAAATTGAATGTAAGTTCAACCAAGTCAATGACTGGTCACCTCCTCGGTGCTACCGGTGCACTCGAAGCCATTTTCAGCGTGAAGGCTGTGCAAGAAGACATCGTTCCTCCCACAATCAACCACGAAGAAGGTGATAATGACGAAAACATCGACTATAACATCAACTTCACTTTCAACAAGGCACAAAAACGCACTGTTAACGCTGCATTGTCAAATGTATTTGGTTTCGGCGGTCACAATGCAACAATCATCGTGAAAAAATTTGTGAAGTAAGAAACTCTTATTCACAACATCACATAACTCCCTGGTTCAACCGAGCCGGGGAGTTTTTTATCAGGTAATTAAATTATGTCGATTGTTTAGGAAATAATAGGCAACAAACGGGTTGCCCCGCAGTGGTGTGGGGGATGGGCAAGTGTGGGAATTGGGTAATAGCGGGGATCTAATGCTATAAATTGTCTTTGCCGCCAAAGAGATAGCCGCCAGCCGAGAGTAAAAGTCCGATGAAAATAGTAACTGCCAACATTTGTTTTCCTATTTTGATTAAAACTGTGGTTTGGTGTGTTGTGACAGCCGCAACAAACAGTCGGGGCTGCCAATGTTTTCACAAAAAAAGCAAAATTTTTGAATCTGATGCATTATTGCTGATAAGATATGTGAGTTTTGCACTTGACAAGTAATATTTGTAACTTTGTAACAGAAAGCATTTGAAACGATGAAAGAATCTGAAATCATAAAGAATATCAAGTCGCGGTTGGGTATTGAGCAACTCAACGATATGCAGCAGCGCATGTGTCGCTGTCAGTCGCAAAGTGTGTTGTTGCTATCGCCCACAGGCTCGGGTAAGACCGTGGCGTTTACCATTCCGTTGCTCAAATCGTTGCGTCAGCCCGTGGGCCGCGTGCAGGCTGTGGTTATTGCGCCCTCGCGCGAATTGGTGCAGCAGATTGCATCGGTGGTGCGTGCCGTGGCTATCGGCTATAAGACCGTGGCATTTTATGGCGGTCATTCAATGGTCGACGAAACCCGCTCGTTGAGCGTGACTCCCGACATTGTGATTGCCACTCCCGGCCGTTTGCTCGACCACATCAACCGCAATAACATTGATTTGTCGGCAGTAGGTTCGCTTGTGCTTGACGAGTATGACAAGTCGCTTGAACTCGGTTTCCATGACGAGATGCGCCGTGTGGTGCGTGCTATGGGACAATTCCGCCTTGTGGTGCTCACATCGGCAACCCGACTCGATGAAATGCCCTCGTTCTTGCCGTTGCGCAAGCCCGAAATGGTTGACTTTACCGTCAACGATGACAATCCTCGCGAACGCATGGATATTGTAGAGGTTGAAAGTGCAGTGCGCGACAAGATTGATATTGCCATTGATTTGTTGCGCTCGTTGCCCGACGGTAAAGTGATTGTGTTTGCCAACCATCGAGAGAGCGTTGAGCGCATATATCAGATGATGCGCAAAGCACATTTACCAGTGGGAATGTATCACGGCGGATTGGAGCAATGGGATCGCGAAAAAGCCATCGATATGCTAAACAACGGCTCTACCCCCATATTGGTATCTACCGATCTCGGTTCGCGTGGCCTTGACATCGATGCCGTTCAGGCAGTTGTTCACTATCACATGCCCCCGAGTGCTGAAAGTTGGACTCACCGCAACGGCCGCACAGCCCGTATGGGTGCACACGGAACAGTGTATGTAATCACTGCCGAGGGCGAGAACATTCCCGACTATGTTGACTGTGACCGCAAATATGTGCCAACGGGGCAGAACGAAAATCCGATAAAGGCCCATTGGGCAACTTTGCATTTCAATGCTGGTAAAAAAGAGAAGATTTCGCGTGGCGATATTGTAGGCTATCTTGTGAACAAAGGCGGACTTGAAGGCACGAATATCGGCAAAATTGTGGTCAAAGACCATGCCGCGTTTGTGGCAGTGCCAAGTGATGTTGCGCGCGATGTACTTGCCGCCATTGCACCCCACAAAATCAAAAATACCCGCGTTAGAGTAACTATCGTTTCATAAATAAAAGTCAGAACTATGAGCAAGAAAGAATATATGATGCAAAACGAGGCCTATCTGCAAGAGGTGGCCGCTCGCGAAGGCGTAAAACCATTGCCCTCGGGATTGTATTACGAAGTGATTGAAGAAGGCGAAGAAAGCGCAGCCAAACCTCGCCCCACAAGCGTGGTGACAGTGTTTTATAAAGGCATGCTTATCAACGGCAAAGTGTTTGACGACAATACCGCGCAAGGCTATCCCGATGCATTCCGTTTGACCGAACTCATCAGCGGTTGGCAAATCGCCTTGCAACACATGAAAATCGGTGACTACTGGCGCATCTACATCCCCGCCAAGCATGGATATGGCACTCGCGGCACCGACGGCATCCCCCGCAACTCAACCCTCATTTTTGAAATAAAATTAATGGGCATTGCATAAACTATTCATCTGATTAAGTAATCATATATAAACCTATCCAAAGGCCAAGGGTTAAAACTCTTGGCCTTTGTGTTTTGTTTTGCGGGTGTAGTTTTTGGCGGAGCGGTGCACGCGATGTGTCGAGTGAAAGCCCGGACCTTTGATTTCTTGTTCGGCTTGGCGATTACCGCTACGGGCGGCTTTGATATAGTCGTCGAGGGTGATTTTCTTTTGTGATTTTTGTTTTGAACGAGGTGTTTTCATATCAATTTGTGTGTTAGTGGTGTGTATAATAAAAGCGGTTGTTTTTGTGCCGTTGTTTATGGGGTGGCAAATGGTTATTATCGGCAGAATTTGATTAACTTTGCAAAGATAACAATTTTTTATGAAAAGAGTGGGTTTGATAACAATCGTTGCGGCGTTGTTGCTGCTGGTGTCTTGTCGGTCGCGAGGCAGACAAGATGCTGTGCTTGTGGGTGGCGACACTCTCACAGTGCAGTCGCAGTTGCTTACTCTCACTCGTTTTGATAACTATGTGGTGGCCGATGTTAACGACCCGTGGAACGATGGCCGATTGTTGAGCCGCTATGTGCTTGTTGGCGATAGTTGCGACTCGGCGCAGTTGCCCGACGGAGTGGTGGTTAATGTTCCGCTCGGCTCGTCGTTGGTGTATTCGTCGGTGCATGCCGGTGTGATAAATGAGTTGGGTTGCGTTGATGCGGTTACAGCCGTGTGTGATGCCCAATACTACTCTATGCCGAGCATTGTTGACCGATTGGCAAATGGCTTGGTAGTTGATGCCGGCTCGTCGATGTCGCCTGATGTTGAGAAGATAATATCACACAATCCGGCTGCCATTCTTTGCTCGCCGTTTCAAAATGCGGGCCATGGCGCGATTGAGCGCTTGGGCATTCCCGTGATAGAGTGTGCCGACTATATGGAGGCATCGCCGTTGGGCCGTGCCGAGTGGGTCAAGTTTATCGGTTTGCTCTATGGCCAATATAACAAGGCCGACTCTATTTATAACGCAGTTACGATGGCTTATGACAGCCTCAAAAATATGGTGGCAGATGTACCTGTGCGCCCCTCGGTAATCAGCGAAATGGTAACCGATGGCGTGTGGTTTATGCCCGGCGGCGGCAGTTATATGGCGCGCGTGTTTGCCGATGCCGGTGCCGACTATATGTGGGCCGATGATAACTCTACCGGCTCGCTCCAACTCGACTTTGCCACTGTCTATGACCGCGCCCACGATGCTGATTTTTGGCTGATAAAAACTTTTGGCCGTGACTTGACCTTGGCGCAGTTGGAATCGGACTATGCCTTGCATGCACGCATGGCGGCATTTGCCCATGGTGGCGTTTATTCGTGTAACACGGGCGCAACTTCTTTGTTTGAAGATTTTCCCTTTCACCCCGAGGTGTTGTTGAGGGAATATGTAAAGATATTTCACGGCAATATGTTGCCCGACTATGAACTCAAATACTATAAATCGGTAAAATGAACAGCAATCACACATCGGTAAATTCGCCTCGCCGTTATTATATTGTCATGTGGTCGATGGCGGTTGTCATGGTCATGCTGTTTGTCGCATGCTTGGTGTTTGGTTCGGTTGACATTCCGTTGGGCGATGTATTAGGCTCGCTTACTGGCGGCGAGGTGTCGCGCGCCACATCGCGAGTGATTGTGCTTGAAACGCGTTTGCCCATGGCATGCACTGCGATGCTTGCCGGAGCGGCATTGTCGATAGCCGGATTGTTGATGCAGACAACATTTGACAACCCCTTGGCCGGACCGTCGATTTTGGGTATATCTACCGGATCAAGTCTCGGCGTTGCCATAGTGATGCTTGCGCTTGGCGGCTCGATAGGCGGTGTGCTTGGCTCGTCGTTGAGTGCGCTCATCGGTGCGTTGCTCGGTGCTGGTGTGATAATGCTTGTGTTGCTCGCATTCTCATCGATTGTGAAAAACTCGGTGATGTTGCTCATTATAGGTATAATGGTGAGTCACTTGGCATCATCGGCCATTTCGTTGCTCAATTTCTTTTCAACCCAAGAGGGAGTTCACTCTTATGTAATATGGGGCTTGGGCAATTTCTCGGGCGTTACGCTCGAACGATTGCCGATATTTGCCATATTGGTTATAGCGAGTGTGTTGCTGTCAATGATGCTCGTTAAGCCGTTAAATGCCTTGTTGCTCGGCGCTCGTTATGCCGAAAACTTGGGCGTAAACATTCGCGGCACACGCAACCGTTTGTTGGTGCTTTCGGGCATTCTCACTGCGGTGGTGACAGCATTTTGTGGCCCTATCGGCTTTATCGGGCTGATTGTTCCCCACATTGCACGCTTGTCGTTGCGCTCGTCAAATCATATTGTTTTGTTGCCGGCCACAGCCCTTGCCGGCGCGGTGGTGGCGTTGCTGTGTACGCTCATCAGCGTAGTTCCCTCGGCCTCGGGCATTATTCCCATTAACGCAATCACACCCATAATAGGTGTGCCCATTATAATCTACATTATTGTAAACCGCAAGCGAATTGCTTATTTCAACTAAACCGATGGCGGCAGTGAATGACATATTATCGACTCAAAATCTTGCAGTGGGCTATCGCAACGGCAAGCAGGAAAACTGCGTGCTGTGTGACTTGCAACTGACATTGCGACAGGGTGAGTTGGTGTGTCTGCTTGGATCAAACGGTATCGGCAAATCGACATTGTTGCGTACTTTGTCGGGTGTGCAGCGACCGCTGTCGGGCACGGTGATGCTCAACGGCCGCGATTTGGCCGACTACACAAAGCGCCAACTGTCGCAGTTGATAAGTATTGTTTACACCGACCGCACTCTTGCTGGTGCGCTCACCGTTCGCGAACTTGTGTCGCTTGGCCGACATCCTTATACGGGCTTTTTCGGCCGTCTTGACAGCGAGGACGAGCAGGTGGTGGCCGATGCGATGATCACAATGGGCATTGCTCACAAGGCCGGTTGCCATGTGGCTACATTGTCGGACGGCGAACGGCAAAAGGCTATGATTGCGCGTGCTCTTGCACAAGAGACACCAATTATTTTGCTTGATGAGCCAACGGCATTTCTTGATGTGGCGAGCCGCATTGAGACTATGAAATGTTTGCATCGCTTGGCAGTTGAGAAAAACAAGGCGATATTGCTGTCGTCGCACGATGTGAGTCAGTCGCTTGCACTTGCCAATCGTTTGTGGCTATTGCGCAGCGACCGCAAAATGGTGCAGGGCGTGACCGAAGATTTGGTGCTTGGTGGCCAACTTGACCGTCTGTTTGACGGCCGACAGGTGCAGTTTGACTCAATGGTGGGCGATTTTGTCGCGTTGGCCGATGTGAGACAATCGGTTGCTCTCGATTGTGCCGATGAATTGTTGCGCCATTGGATAGTGAACGCATTAGCCCGTGAGGGTTATGTCGTGGCGACTGATGCTGCTATAAAAATTACCGCCACATCATCAACCGTGATTGTGGTTGACAACAAGGCGGTAAATTCGATTTCGGCCATGATTGGCTATTTGTCCACTATGGCTTAAAGTCCATGATAGTGTTGATAATGTCGTCGATGTTGTCGGATAGTGACAGCAGCAGATTTTTGTAACGGCCGGTTTTCACCATATTTTGCAGTAACGAGTAGGCGGGCAGTTGTTGTGTCCAATAGTCAGTGCCGAGAAACGCCATGGGGCTTGCATATCCAAACGATATGTAGTGGTTTTGTGCCGCATCTTGAAATATCTCTTGCATTGTGCCCGCGCTGCCCGGAGTGTATATCACGCCGCCTTTGGCAATGGTGAGCAAGTGGTCTTCACGCAATGCGTTGTCAAAGTATTTGGCAATGAGTGTGGCAAAGGGTGTGGCGGGTTCATGGCCATAGAGCCATGTGGGAATGCCGAGGCTCACATATTTTTCTTGTGGGTATCGGCCCATGACTTCAAATGCCGATTTCAACCACAACGGACTGTTAAACGATGTGCTTGCTTGCAGTGTGGTAAGTGCCTGTTCAACTTCGCTATTGTCGCGGCCTGCCATCCATGCGCCCACATGGGCCGCTTCCATAGCGCCCGGACCGCCGCCCGTAACGATGATTTTGCCGCGCTCGGTCAATGCCTTGGCTATATAAACGATGTCGCGATAATGCTTGTCGTTGCGCAACAGCGCGTGTCCGCCCATAACGGCCACGATGTCTTCCTCGCGATAGTTGGAGAGAAAGTCGTGCATGGCATCACTCATTGAGTGGTCGTGCAAAGTTCGTGCAAGCGTTTCGTTGATGTCGTTTGCGCGCTTGCCTGTTGCGAGAAAGCGTTGATACACTTTGCTGTCATAGCACATGCCGATTGATGCATCGTCGTCGGGGTTATAGGCATCATAGAGTGATGCTGCATTGTAGAGACACGAGCGGAATGTCTGATAAGGCACATTCATTGCCGATAGAATGGTATTGCTGTTGTCGAGGCGGGTGAGCATATAAGATGGTAGTTTGCACCCGATAAACAGGCAGTCGGTAAACTCCACAAAATACCATTCGGTGAGAACTTTGTTAAAGTCAATCGACTGAAAAGCGCAAAGCGAGATTTTGTTGTTGCCTTTGATGAGGTCTCGCGCTTGTTCAACAGTTTCTATTTCGGAATAATAACGCATCGCGTAGGGGAGAGGACTTAAATTGCGATTTGAGTGCTTTTGAGTCTGTGCATGTCTTTGGGAACCGAAGCCTTTATCTCGTCGATAACCATGTTGAGAATGGTGTTGCGAACATAGTTGCGGTTTGTGGCGATGATAAGGTGTCGCGATGGGGTGGGAATGGCAAACGGTTTGACAAGTTTTTTGTTGCTATCACCCATTTGCATCACGGCAAGTTCGGGAATGAATGTAACGCCTTTGCCGCTCTCAACCATACGCATGAATGTTTCCATGCTGCCGAGGTTGTAGGCGAGTTTGCTTGATTGGGCATTTTTGAGTTGGCAGAATTTCACTATTTGGTCGCGGAAACAGTGACCCTCGTCGAGCAACCACAATTCTTGATTGAACAGGTCAGAGGTCTTGACTGTGGCTTTTTCGTGCAAGGGGTTGGTTTCGGCCACATAGGCATAAAACTGCTCGTAGAAAAGGCTGTGGCATGAGTATTCCGACAAGCCGTCAAGGTCGGCAAGAATGCCGGCATCGATTTCGCCTGAGAGCAAAGCCGCTTTGATTTCTGAAGTCTTCATATCTCTCACTCTGATGTCGAGTTGAGGATATTTGTTCATGAGTTGCGGCAAGAAGCGTGGTAACAAATATGGGGCGATGGTGGGGAGAATGCCCACAATGAATTGTCCGGTTATTGTTTGTTTTTCTTCGGCAACCAAATCTTTGATTTTTTGAGCCTGAACCAAAACAACGCGTGCTTGTTCTATAATAAGTCGTCCGGCAGCGGTGGGAACAATAGGCGATTTTGAACGCTCAAATATGCGCACTTCAAGTTCATCTTCAAGTTTCTGAATCATGGCGCTCAAAGTGGGTTGAGTGACGAGGCATTGCTCGGCCGCTTTTGTGAAACTGCCCAATGATTCGACTGCTGTGATGTATTCTAACTGTTGTAAAGTCATGGTAGCAAGTATGTTAGATATGCTTAATAGATTTTGTCTATGTAAAGATAGGAATTATCTGTTTGACAAGCAAGCATTCTGCCATTAACTTTGCATCAAAAAGAAAAAACAACGATAATAACTTAAAAACAAATAGAAATATGAAAACTTTGAATTTCCTCCACCTCGATGAAAAAATGGCACAAAATGTAGTAGCATCATTGCAACAACTCCTTGCCGATTATCAAGTTCACTACACCAACCTCCGCGACTTCCACTGGAATGTCAAGGGTCACGGCTTCTTTGTTCTCCACGAAAAGTTTGAAAGTCTCTATGACGACGCTGCTGCCAAAATCGACGAAATCGCCGAACGCATCCTCACTCTTGGCGGCACTCCCGAAAACCGTTTCAGCGAGTATCTCAAAATTGCGAAAATCAAAGAAACAGCCGGTGTAAAATGTGGCCATGATGCAGTTGACCATGTGCTTGACGCTTACGGTTACCTCATCGGCGAAGAACGTCGCCTCATCAAGTTGGCCGAAGAAGCCGGCGATGCTGTGACAGTCGACATGATGACAGGTTACATTGCTGAGCAAGAAAAAATGGTGTGGATGCTTGTGGCTTACAGCACTCCCGCCTGCCAAAAATAATCAAGTGATACTAGGGTTAATATCACATAAATGTTAGTTAGAGCCAATAATAACAATGGCGAGCCTGTGACAGACTCGCCATTGTGCTATTTTAGGGGTTGGCTTATATTAGAGTGATGCTTTCACTGTCTTGCGGCCGTCGGCTGTGTCAACGATGATGACAAACAAACCTTTGCCGAGACGAGACAATGAGATTGTTTGAGTGCCGTCAATGTTACTGTCAAACAATGTGCCGAGTTCGGCACCTGCGGCATTGATAGCCTTAACAGTTACATTTGAACCGTTGTTTGTAACAACAAGGTTGCCGTCAACAACTTTGACAGAATTGTCGTTGTTGTCAATGCTTTCAATGCTTGTTCCTTCGCCGCGATATACAGCAGAGATAACGGGTGAATAGTCGGTTTTAGCCGAGCCGTCAACGGTGTTGTAAGTACCGATAACGCGCATGTAGTAAGTGGTGCCCTCAATGAGGTTTTTGCTTGCCACTTTCATTTCACCTGACTTAACCTTAACTTGCCAAACGGCGGGAGCGCAGTCTTCAAAGTAGCGGTTGCGGTTAAAAGAAGTGCTGTTGTTTACCTCGATAGTCACTTTGTAGATGCCTTCGGTGGGTGTTGCTTTAACGATATCTTCTGAACGGAATTCGCCGCCGTCAACAGGGAAGAGGATAGTTGGTGTTTGAGGAATCATTGCCTCGGTTGTGAAGGTGGTGACATCGCTGAAAATCTGTTCGTTTCCGCGCCAATAACTCAATCGTGCGTAGTATGTAGTATACGCGCCGAGTTTGCATGCGGGCACTTTTGCCGAGATTTTGTAGGTCCAACTTGTGTGAATAATAGCACCTTCTTCAAATGTGGGTGATGTTGAGATTTGCATCTTCACTTCGCGGCCTTCGGTTACAAAATTCCAAGAAACTTCGGGGGCGAGTTCAACATTTGTTGCTCCGTGAGCGGGATATACGATAGACAAAATCAATGGTGTAACGCCTCTCACTTGTGAGATACCGTCGCTATAACCGTTGCCGCATGAGCGAACACGCCAATAGAGTTTTGTGTCAACGGGTACATGTTCCAACTCGGTTGTTGAGCAAGAGTTGGTGTGGCACAAGCGAGTGTAAAGCAATTTCTTGAAATCTTTGTCGCTTGCAACTTCGAGAATGTAGGCCGATGCATTTTCAACTGCTTCCCATTGGAATTCAAAAGGTGCTTCCAATGTTGCGTTGTCGGCAGGGTATGTAAGTGCGGGAGCGGGCATTGCTTGCACAGGTTTGTCAATGAAGATAGGTGAATATTCGTTGCCGTAGCGGTCGAGTACGCACACTGCATAGGTGTATCCGCTGAGGAGTTTTTCGGGAATAGTGTATGATGTTTCATAAGTTGTGCCCAACAAATACTCTACATCGCAACTGAAATTCATGATAGGGAGTGAAGTGGGGACAGCATACACTGTGTAGCGCACATTGTCAAAACCTTTCCACATCAATTTATCTCCGTCGCGAGTGAATTCACTGATTGAACCAGGGTTGTAGCCGGGCTTGAATGTCATGGCAGGAACCAATGCGGGAGTGTTGAACACTGTGGTTTTGAGATAGTGAGCAAAGAGGGGCGAATTTTTGTAAAGATATTTACAAGAGTAGAAGATTGAGCCGGGAGCACCATCAACCGATGATGAACGGTTGAGGCGAACTTGGTTGGCAAATTCCTCATAAGAACTGCTGTTCGGACCTGATGCTTTGGGTTGGAGAGTTTCGTTGATGTTCATTTCGCGGAGACTCATTGATTGGGGAGTATAGCCGGCATCGTTCTTAGTGAGAGAAGAGATAGAATGGCTTGAATAGAAGTGGCGATTAAATTTAGCCGCAATCTTACCCCACCAAGGAGCGATTTTACCGTAGTCGGTAGAGTAGCCTATTGTCCAATAGATTTGGGGAGAGATATAGTCGATAGTTTGGCTTGCAAGCCATGCGATGGGGTCAGAGAAGATAGAGTTGTATTGCCAGTCGCTGCCAGAAGGACAAGGTGTGATGCCATATTTAGAGGCATGAGTGGTTGATGTACAAGATACGCCGGCAGGTGAGATACCAAAACGCACCCAAGGCTTTTCTTCTTGAATCATATTGTAAACGGCAGCAACCATTTTGTTTACATTTTCACGGCGCCAATCGTTGTGTGAGAGTTTGCCGCCAGTGGCTTTGTAAGCATCATAAAGGTCTCCGTCACCGCTTGAATCTTTGGGGGTGCCTGAAAGGTAGAAGTAGTCGTCAAACAACACGCCGTCGATGTCATAGTTTTGAACGATTTCGCGAATAACTTTCACAATTTGGTCGGTAACTTCGGGGATACCAGGGTTGAGGATACTTGCACCATCAACATCAAGCAGCCATTCGGGATTGGTTTCGCGATAGCATTTGGGTGTGCCGTCCCATTGGTTTACAACCGATTCATAACGGTAGGGGTTTACCCATGCGTGACATTCCATACCGCGTTTGTGACACTCGGCAACAACCCATTCGAGGGGGTCCCAACCGGGATCCATGCCGCGCTCGCCAACCAAGTCGGTTGACCAAGGCTCATAACTTGATTTATACATAGCATCACAACGGCTGCGCACTTGAAAGTTGATGGCATTCATGTTGTTGATAGCAAGAGAGTCGAGCAAAGCGGTCATTTGCGCTTTCTGTTGAGAGATTTGCAACGCGTTACCAGTTTCGGTAACAGTGGTGCTTGGCCAGTCAAGTTGCCACACAGTAGCAACCCATGCGCTACGCATTTCGCGTTTTACGGGGGCATCGGCAGCCATTACTTGGGCCGATGTTGCTGTAATTGCCAATGCTGTAAGCATGGCGGTCAAGATGTTTCGAAGTTTCATTCTGATATGATAATAGTTTAAATTATTTTTCGGTTTTAACTGCAAAGATAGTCATAAATATCGGTAATATAGTGAAATATAGCCGAGTTAACCAAAATTAATTAAGGCGCACGGTGTAGTTGTTAAAAAAAAAGACAACGACCGTAGGGCCGTTGTCTATATTGGTGAATAGGATGTAGATTAGTAATCCCAAGTAAGAGGCTCGGCTATTTCAAATGTGAAAATTGGATTGCCTTCTTGAAAAACAGGGACTTGGATTTTTATGGATTTGGCTGTTTTAGCCCGATTGATAAACTTAGATGCGTTTTGGATAAACAAAGTTTCAGTGCTTCCATCTGATGGGTGTTTTGTGTGGAATTTTATTGGCTCATCATCGTCAAATCTTACTGAAATACGTTGAGAAACATTGTACTCGCTTGGGAGAAGTTGACCATTTGTGATAGTTAATATAACATCTGTTCCATATTTTTGCATATAACGAACAGTTATTTTTAGTGATGAACCGCCTTGATATGGAAAGTCAAAATCAAATTCATTATCACTCATGATTGTTTTCCACACATTTTTTGTGTCAGTCATTTGGTCGATAGACTCAGATTCTTCCCATTTAGAACCGTCATTTGAGTTTATCTTAGCAGGAACTTCAGCGACGGTTTCTTCAGATTCAGAACTTGATACATTTTCATCACAAGTTGCAATCATCGAAAGGGCAATTGTAACAAATACAAAAATTGCAATGGCACCTAAACAAGATTTACCTTTTGATTTTCTTTTTGCCTCAGAACAAGACTGTGGCTTGTTTTCGTTTTCTTGTAGCATGTTTATACTCATAATAACTATGATTAAATTAAATATGTGAAAGTTTTGTGCAAATGTACACAAACTTTCACCCCCCCCTAATTTTTAACATACATTAACTTCGTGTGATTATTATGTGCGAAATCTTAATTTGTGATTGATGTGATATTTGTCCATTTTTGCCACAAAAAAAGACAACGACTTTGTGGGCCGTTGTCTATGATGAATGATGTGCTTTGTTGCAAAAGATTATCCGCAGTGGAAATAGCGTTTAACAAGTTTGAGCATTTCTTCTTGGTTGCCTTCAACTTCGCTGCGGAGAGTTTTGTCGCCATAAGAGCGCAATTTCTTGATGATGCCGTCAATCATTGCGGGAGAGAACACATTGTAGGCTTCGAAGATGGCGCGTTGGCTGTTGAGGCAGTCGGCCGATGCTTCGCAACTGTCGGGGAGTTGTGCGAGGCCTTTGAGTTTGTCTTCGTTCTCTTTTTGGTGAATGTTGACATTAACATAAGTTTTTTCGGCGATTTCGAGTGCGTTGTCAAGTTCGAAGCCGTGGCGGCAAGCAACAGCAAGACCGGCGATGAGTTGGTAGATGTCGGCCGAGCCGTCGGGCGAACGCATTTCTACTGTCTGTTTTTGTGTAGTGTCGTAGTTGCTTGGTGCTTCAAGCGGGTTGGCAATTTGACACATGTCGCTCTTAGCAGCCCAACCAAGGGGAACGCGCACCAATACAGAGCGGTTGCGGTCGCCCCAACAAATGTTGGTGGGTGCTTCTTGGTGGGGAACAAGGCGGAAATATGATGTGGGGTTGGTGTTGCCAAATGCTGTGATTGAGGGCGCAAGTTGCATCATGCCGGCGATGGCGCGGCGAGCAGTTGCAGAGAGAATGCCGTTGTCGAGCATTTGGTTTTGGCCGTCTTTAACAATGCGCATGTGAACATGCAAGCCCGAACCGGCTTTTCCAGCAGTGATTTTGGGTGCAAAAGTGATGTCGTAGCCTAATTGATATGCAAGGTTGCGGATAATCCATTTTGCAATCATTAATTGGTCGGCAGCATCTTCGGCATTGACGGGGAGGAATTCGATTTCGTTTTGCTCATAAATCATGCCGTCGATAGTGAAGTTGCCCACTTCTGAGTGGCCATATTTGATTTGGCCGCCTGCTTGTGCAATGTAGGCCATACATTGAGTGCGAAACTCGTTAAACTTGGCATAAGGTGCCGATTCGTGATAACCTTTTTGGTCGGTTGCGGCAAACATTTCGTCGTCGGGAGCAATTACATAGTATTCCAATTCGCCCATGGCTTGGAACTCCATTCCGGTAACCTGTTTGAAGGCGCGGCATGCTTTGCGAAGGGTGTTTTCGGGTGAACTTTCAAGGGGTTCGCCGTCTTTGTTGAAATATGAGCAAAGCATTGAGAGCGTGGGAATTTCGGCAAACGGGTCGAAAAACGCAGTTGAGAAACGGGGAAGTACATAGAGGTCGCTACTACCGGCTTCGATGAAGGGGAAGAGGCTTGAACCGTCAACGCGTTCGCCACATGTGAGAATGGCGTCGAGATATGCGAGGTTGTTGATGACGAAATTAAGGGTTTTCAAACGGCCGTCGGCTGCAGGATACATAAAATTGACCATCTGAATTTGATTTTCAGTGATAAATCTTATAATATCGGCCTTTGTAAATTCTTTGGCGGGTTTGCCCAAATAAGCGACAACCTTATTGGGGTTTAGTGCTAATTCTTTGTTCATATTAATATAATGTTAGGTTTTGTGTTATGCTTGCAAAGTTACAATAATTTGTGAAACAATAATAGTATAACAATTATAAATTGACTTTGGCATATATGACTAATGCGATGTGGACGATGATGAGCAGCGGAATGAGAATTGTAAATTTCTTGTGGCGGGTTTTGTGGCGAAATGTTTTCATCGCAGTGTATGCACCGATGCTTCCGCCTATTGTGGCGAGTAGCAACAGCGTGTTTTCAGATATGCGCCACTTGCTGCGTCTGGCCTTGTATTTGTCGATGGCAAATGCAGAAAAGGCAATGAGGTTGATTATAATAATGTAAAAGACCATTATGGGCTAATGATATTGAAAAGCGACACCAGTCCGAGGTGTGTCGGTCGGGTGTCGCTTGTGTCGAATGTTGACTATCTATTAATAGTTTTCGGCTTTGATTTGGAAGTATGCTTGGGGGTGTTTGCACACGGGGCACATAGCGGGGGCTTTTTTGCCGATAACGATGTGGCCGCAGTTAGAGCATTCCCACACACAGTCGCCTTCGCGAGAGAATACGAGTTCGCCTTCTACATTAGCGAGGAGTTTGCGGTAGCGTGCTTCGTGTTCTTTTTCGATTTTACCTACCATGTCAAAGAGAGCAGCGATTTTGTTGAAACCTTCTTCGCGTGCTTCTTGTGCCATGCGGTCATACATGTCGGTCCATTCATAATTTTCGCCTTCAGCTGCATCAAGGAGGTTTTGAGCAGTTGTGGGGATACCTTCGTCATGGAGAAGTTTGAACCAGATTTTAGCGTGTTCTTTTTCGTTGTTGGCAGTTTCTTCAAAGATGTTAGCGATTTGAACATAACCTTCTTTGCGGGCTTGTGATGCATAGTAAGTGTATTTGTTGCGGGCCATAGATTCGCCAGCAAATGCATCTTGGAGATTTTTTTCGGTTTTTGAACCTTTCAATTCCATAGTTTCTATTTTTTATTGGTTAATATTGGGTTGATTTTTGTTTATGGCTGATAATAGATAGGAATGCAGCGCATGAGGTAGTCGCGCGCTTTTTCCCAGGGAATGTAAATGCTATTGTCGTTGGGTAATATCTCAACGGGCTGTTCGTTGTGGTCGATGCGAACATAGTGTTTACCATTGGCGGTACTGAACAATATGATTTGCAAGTTGGCCGACATTGGTACAACATTAAAGTCTTTCCAATGTTTGGCAACGGTGTCAAAATAATTTGTCTTGTAGTTGCAACTGTTCAGACGCATGAGCGAGAGCAGAGGCATGAGCGTTTCGGCGTGGCCAAATCGCAACACTGCTTTTTCGCCGATAGTGCCGTCAACAGCGGCATCGGTGGTGCTGATGAGGTCAAGCAACAATGGTGATGCTATGTCGGCCGGAATGGTTGAGAGTGTGGTAGATGTGCGTTGCAGATATTGTCGCAAGTTGAAGCACGACCAAAGGCGGTTGTACTCGTCGGCACTGAAAAATTGTGATGCGTCACAATCGATCATCATCGCGCTCATGCCGGCGATTACATAGTATTGTGCGAGCGCCAACGACTCTGACTCTTTATCGCTTAGCAGATAGTTGAAGCCAAGAACGCGGCGGAGCGGTTCGAGAGGAATGGCTTTGGCGATGTATTGGTCGTAGGGCTGCTTATAGATGGCTTCTTCGCTGAATTGCTGATACTCGGGGTCAACATCAAATGGTCGCATGAGCGGCGAGGTGCTGCGGCCCGATGTGGCGGTCAACTCAATGCGGTTGTTTAGGCGTGTGAGTTGATGAGTAAATGAGTTCATACTCATGATGCATCGCGGCGAGTATGATGATATGGCTTTGATGTTTGCGCCTTTGAACACCGACTGATAGCGGGCATACATGCGTGAAGCAATTCCGCGTTGTTCGGCCATGCCGAGCGAGTCGAGTGCGCCCCATTGACCGCGGCTGCGCTCAATGGCAAGACTGGTGTAGCGGAGCATCGTGCGTCCGAGAGGGGTGATGGTGCCCAATGAGTCGGCCGCTTCAAGCGCGAGTTTCATCATTGTGCAGTGGGTTGCCGATGCAGGGTAGCGCGAACCGTGACGGCCCACATGGTTGATAAATACGGGCGTGAGCGAGTCGGGATAGGCAACGGTTTGCTGCGGAGCGGGATATGGTCGCAAACTGCCCTGGCAACAGTCGTTGTTGTAGGCTGTGGCGGTGGGGTCAATGGCGTGGCCAATGACTACCGACATAATTGTGCAGGTTATGAAAAATAAAACGCGACGCATATTCGTTATATAATATATCGCTCAAAATTACAAAATGGCATTGGACTTACAAAAAATTAATGCATTTATTTGTGAAAATCGTATCGAAGATGCGATAAACGTGCTCAATCAGCACATCGCCGAACATGGCGATGATGATGTGGCATTGTATGAGCGTGGCAAGTTGTATTGGCGCATTGGCGACCGTCGCAGTGCTATTACCGACTATAACGCGGCCGTCGCAGTCAATCCCGATAGCCCTGCGCGTCGGGCTTTGGAAATGTCAACCGATATCATGAATTTTTTTAACCCCGATTTGTTGAACCCATAGGGGATAAAGGTTTGTCGGGAGTGTGGTGTGTGTTTACCACAATGTGAGTTGCACCGATGGTGTGGCTGCTTTTTGGAAATATATGGCTTGTTCTTGTGCCCAACCTTGGGTGCGGTTGCGGATGTGAAGTTTAATCAACCCCATTTTGTCGCTGAGTTTTTCGCGAAGTTGTTTGATGATTTGTGCAATAGAGGTGATGCCGCTGAATTGCATTGAAAGAATTGTGTTGCCTTGTTGTTGAACGGTAGCAAAGATGATGTCGGTGTTGTTGATGGTAGCCATATTGTATTGTTTTTTTTGATTGTGGTACAAATTTAGGTATACCATTGGGCAAGGTTGTTTCGCTTGTCAGTAAAGAAAAGTTAAAAACGCAATTTTCGGGACAAAAAAGAACGCCATCGGTGTGATGGCGTTCGGGGATAGTATTGTGTTTTGTAGGTCGATTATTTCACCTTTTCGTTTACGGCGTTGATGATTGTAGCCGAGATTTGCTCGATTGTACCTGTACCGTCGATTGCGAGATATTTGCCTTCGGCAATGTAGTAGTCGCGTAAGGGTGATGTTTGGTTGTGGTAAACATCGAGGCGTTGTTTGATAGTTTCGAGGTTGTCGTCAGAGCGGCCTGAATCTTGTCCGCGCTTGATGAGTCGCTCAATGAGGAGTTCGTCGTCAACTTCGAGACCTACTACTGCGTGAACTTTTGTGTCGCGTTTAGCGAGCATTTCTTTGAGTGCTTTGGCTTGGTTGATTGTGCGGGGGAAGCCGTCAAAAATCACACCGTTTGCAGTTGCGGGGTTAGAGTCGAGTTCGTTAGCGAGAATTTCCACCATCATTTCATCGGGAATGAGGTTGCCTTTTGAGATGATGCTTTCAACTTGTTGTCCGAGTTGGCTGCCGCTTGCAATGATGCGACGGAGCACATCGCCCGTAGAGATGTGGAAGAGCGAGTATTCTTTTACGATGTGTTCGCTTTGAGTGCCTTTGCCGCTGCCGGGGCCGCCAAAAATTACTAAATTCAACATTGTGCTATAATACTTTATATAATTGTTTCAAAATTAATGTTCCACGCAATCGGCGACTGCGTGGAATATACTATTAAATGATGTGCAGTGTATAATGCCGATTATTGAGCGTCGTTGTCAATGACCCAAATGTCGGGGAGGTTGCGGGCTTTCTCGTCAAGGTCAAGGCCGTAGCCGATGATGAACTTTGAAGGGATGGGGAAGCCAACATAGTCGAGTTTGAGGTCACATTCCACAGAATCGGGTTTGTAGAGCAAAGTGGCAACTTTGACTTCGGCGGGATTTTTTGCTTTGAGGTCGTCGATGAGTTTGGCCATAGTGCGACCAGTGTCAACGATGTCTTCAATAACGATTACTGTACGTCCGGTAATGTCTTCGGTCAAGCCTGTTACTTCTTTGATTTTGCCGGTAGAGCCTGTGCCGCTATAACTTTTGAGACGGATAAATGCGATTTCGGCATCTATCTCGGTTGCGCGAAACAAGTCGGCGGCAAATGCAAATGCTCCGTTGAGAACACAAAGGAACAAAGGACATGTGTCGGCACAGTCGCGTGAAATCTCTGCGGCAAGTTCTTTGACGCGTTTAATGATATCTTCGTTTGAGATATATTGCTTAAAAGTAAGCCCGTTGTATGTAACCTTTTTCATCGTTTAAGTTTATAGGTGCAAAATTAATAAAAATATTGTGTAGTCATAGCGTTCGCGCCGATTTTTATGAATATTAAGGAATCAATTTGTGCTAAAATGTGGCAAAACCGAATATAATTACTATATTTGTAACACAAATAACATTTTTATTAATCAGTCTAATCTATAAAATAACACATCAACATTGCAATGAAAATATTTACAACAGAAAATATCAGAGAAATTGACCGCTACACGATTGAGAAGGAAGGCGTGTCGTCGTTGGAGTTGATTGAGCAGGTTGCACGCGGTGTGGCTTGCGAAATTATGTCGCGTTGGCGTCCCAATAAGCGTATTGCCATTTTTGCCGGCTCGGGTAATAACGGTGCCGATGCGTTGGCCACTGCGCGCATGCTCATCGAAGAGGGTTATCGCCCCGAGGTGTTCTTGTTTAACATTGGTGGCAACCGTTTGAGCGGCGATTGCATCATCATGCGTAACCGTTTGCTCGAGATGAACTATTCGCAATTTGTGGAGGTGCGTGGCAGTTTCTCATTCCCCGACCTTAACCGCTCGCATGTGGTTATCGACGGCTTGTTTGGCTCGGGATTGCGCGAACCGCTTACCGGCGGCTTTATGTCGTTGGTGCGCTACATCAATGAGTCGGGCGCAACTGTGGTGTCGATTGATGTTCCCTCGGGAATGTTCTGCGATTGGAATCGCGGCTCAATTAACCGCAACATTATCCATGCTCATTTGACTCTCGCCGTTCAGTTTCCACGCTTAGCGTTCTTCATTGGCGATAATGCCGACTTGGTGGGCGAGTGGAAATTGCTCGATATTGATTTGAGCGAAGAGAAAGTGCGCAATACCCCGTCTGACTATTATCTTGTTGAAAAAGAAGATGTTCGCCGTGTGTTGCGTCCCCGTCGCGATTTCACATCAAAGGCCGACTATGGCTCGGCAATGATTATTGCCGGTAGTTATGGCATGATGGGTGCAGCGGTGTTGGCCGCTCGCGGAGCATTGCGTGGCGGTGCCGGAAAGGTGTCGGTTCACTCGGCTCGCTATGGCTACACAGTGATGCAAGCATCGGTTCCCGAGGCATTGTTTGATGCCGACAATCATGAAACAATTGTTACCAACATGCTCATGCGCCGTTCTTATTCGTCAATAGCGATTGGCCCGGGCATCGGTACAAACGAAAATACGGTGAAGGCTCTTGGCGCGTTCCTTGCTTCATCAAAACAGCCTGTGGTGCTTGATGCCGATGCGCTCAACTGTATCGCTTTGCAACCCACGCTGCTCAACCACATTCCGTCGTTGTCGGTAATCACACCCCACGAGGCCGAGTTTGACCGCTTGTTTGGCATTCAGCCCAACGCCGAATCGCGTCTCATCAAGGCTCTTGAAATGTCAAAGCACTATAACATTATTATTGTGCTTAAAGGCTATTATACCGCAGTTGTGCGCCCCGACGGCCGCGTTTATTTCAACTCGTCGGGCAATCCCGCAATGGCAACAGCCGGCAGCGGCGATGTGCTCACCGGCGTGATTGCGGCATTTATTGCACAAGGCTATAACCCCGAAATCAGTGCCTTGTTGGCAGTGTATGTTCATGGTGTAGCCGGCGACATTGCTGCCGAAGAACATGGTCAGTATGGCGTTACGGCAGGCGATATTGCCGATAATATCGGTAAAGCTATTGCCAAAACAATGAAATAGGGGTGTTACCACCTAACTAATTATAGTCGAAATTTCCGTAAAGCAGAAAGATATGAAACGAAGCAAAATATGGTCGGTTGCATTGGTGGCAATGTTGTCGGTTGCCGGAGTGTCGGCCCAAACAACACAAAAACTGACAGCGACAAAGGCTAACGAATATGGCTTGATATATAGTTTGCCCAAAACGGTGCTTGATATAACCATCGAGGCCGAGAAAGAGGTTAAAAAGCCGGGCGAGTATTTCAAGTATGCCAAAAAATATCTTGATTCTGACAATGCTATTGCGCAGACATCGCAGCAGTGGACATTGAAATCGATAACCGTAAATGTTCGTGCGGTTGCCGATGCCGATGAGCGTTATTTAGTGCAGTTCAAAAAAGGCACAACGCCCTATATGTATGTCAACGACCAAAATTTCCCGTTGGCAATCAACACCGAGAAAGTATATGAGGTGGAAGCGCCTGTGCTTCCCGAAGCAAAGGCTGCTGAGCCCACACCGCTCGAAACAGCGGCTGCCACACAAGTGATTAGTCAGGAAATGTTGCAAAGCCAGTCATCGGCCAAGCGTGCCGAGTTGGCTGCCAATCAGATATATGCATTGCGTCAGAGTCGCACCGACCTCATTACAGGTCAGGCCGACCAAATGCCGCCCGATGGTCAGGCAATGCAGTTGGTGCTTGACAATATCGCGGCACAAGAAGCAGCGTTGACAGCAATGTTTATGGGCACAGTGCAACACTCAACCGATGTCAAGACATTCACTATCGTGCCCGACTCGTTGGGCGGCGAGAGCATCGTGGCGCGATTGTCGGCATTGAACGGTATTGTTGACAGCGACGATTTGTCGGGCTGTCCCATATATGTAAACATTGAGGTTGCTGAGCGCGGACAGTTGCCTGTTAACGAAGCAACCGGACTTGTAAAGACATTCCCCAAAGGCGGCATAGCCTATCGCATTCCCGGCAAGGCTAAAGTGGCGGTGGAATATGACGGCCAAAAGGTGTATGACAAAACAATTGACATGGCTCAGTATGGGGTGGTATTTGGCATCGACCCTTCAATGATAACCAACACTAAAGCACCGGCTTATGTGGTCTTTGACCCGCTTACCGGCGCGATAAAAGAACTCGGAACAAAACAGTAATAAAACGGCAAAAATATAGCCCCATCTCTGGCAGTGAGGTGGGGCTTTTTGTGTTTGGACTATTTGAGCGAGTTGAGAATGTGGCGAATTTCCATGCCCGAACTTGGACGAGGTGCTTCGGGGTAGAGCAGTCGGCCCTCTTTGTCGTAAATGAGGAATCGGGGAATGCCTTGCACATTGAGTAATGTGGCGAGGGTTTCGTTGCCGAGAAATTGGTTGCCGGTGAGGTTGTGGCGTTTGATGGCGGCTTTCCATGCGTCAGCGTCTTCGTCTATCGAGATTGACACAAACACCACTTGGTCATTGCCGAGAGTCTTTTCAAGTTCTTTGAGATAGGGTATCTCTTGGTTGCAGGGCCCGCACCACGATGCCCACATGTCGATGTAAACATATCGGCCTTTGAACTCGCTGAGGCGGTGTTCGTTGCCTTGCGGGTCGATGATTGACACATCGGGCATTTCGCCACCGACGCGGCTGTAACTGTCGATGCGTTCTTGCTCGGTGAGTTGCTGCTCAATGATTGCAACGAGGGCGGTGTCGGCAACAGCCGCTTTTACACGATTGAGGCGGCTTTCAAGATTTGAGCCTATGGCAATTTCCTGAATGACGAGCGGTGCAGTGGCTTGGCGAAAGTATTTAAGTCCGGGCATCATCACAAGGTCTTGTGCACTCATGCAGCCGACGAGCGCTTCTGTCGGAACTCTGATGAGCGAATATCTGAATTTGCTTGTTGTCATTGCCCGGTTGAGGTGGGCATAGTATTGCAGAAAATCTATTGCATCACGGTTTTTCATTGTCATCGATATGCTGTCGGCGCCCGATGTGATGGCCGGCAAGATGTATTGCAGTGGCTTGCGGCTGCTGAACAATCGGGGCAGAAAGTCGTTGATGTATGAAGCGATGGCTTGGCTATTGGGGTCGCTACATGTGGCAGTGATGATGTTGCCCGCGTTGTTGCTCGCGTTGATGTTGACTGTGATGGCCGGTGCTTTGGCGGGAATGAACACGGGCAGACTCAATTCTTTGCGCGGGAGTGTTTTTGAAGAAATGTGCATATATGCCGCATCGGGAGTGTTGATGTCGATGATGTGGCTGAAAGTGTTGGTGGCGGTGTCGATTGTCACGGTCTCAAAATTGTTGCCTTGCGTGCCGACCATTATATGCACCTGTTGGCTGTTGCCGTTGATTCTGCCTTTGACGGTTACCGGACTTGCCCATGATGTAACGGCACAAAGAGCAATTATTAAAGATAATAAATGTTTCATCGTCAAGTAATTTTTGCCAAAGATAGTGATTTTTGCTCTGATATGAAAACTGATGGCAACAAGGCGGCAAGACTCGCGTGTCACTGCGATGGGTGTAAATAAAAAGCCCTGCTCGAGGGAACAGGGCTTATGATGATGTCAAATGACCGTTTATTAGAGTTGAGTATCGGGGTCGAGGTTAGCGCCTTCGATATCTTTGAAGTAACGGTAAGTGCCAACTTTCAATTCTGCACAAGCATCTTCGTCACAAACGATGATTGCTTTTTCGTGCATTTGAAGAGCAGAGATAGTCCATTGTTGTGAAACTGAACCTTCTACACCGTGACGCAATGCGCGAGCTTTGTTGTAACCGTTTACAATCAAGAGAACGCTCTTGGCAGCCATAACTGTACCAACACCAACTGTCAACGCTGTTTTGGGAACTTGGTTAACATCGTTGTTGAAGAAACGAGAGTTAGCGATGATAGTGTCTTGTGTGAGGGTTTTCATGCGAGTTTTAGAAACCAATGAAGAACCGGGCTCGTTGAACGCGATGTGTCCGTCGGGACCTACGCCACCCATGAACAAGTCGATACCGCCATAAGATTTGATTTTTTCTTCATAGCGAGCGCATTCTGCAATGGGGTCTTCGGCGTTACCGTTGAGGATATTTACATTTTCGGGGAGAATATCAATCTGATTGAAGAAGTTAGTCCACATGAAAGTGTAGTAGCTTTGTTCGTGGTTTTGGGGAATGCCACAATATTCGTCCATGTTGAAAGTAACAACATTTTTGAAAGATACTTTACCTTCTTTGTTGAGTTTGATGAGGTTGCGGTACAAACCGAGGGGTGAACTACCAGTGGGGCAACCGAGTACGAAAGGTTTTTCGGGTGTGGGGTTAGCCGCGTTGATTTGTGCTGCTACATAGTTTGCAGCCCAACGAGATACTTCGTCGTAATTGGGTTCGATGATAAGTCTCATGTCTAATCGATATTTTTAGTGTTAGAAATTTCTATTATGCAAATTTAGTAATAATCAGCGGGATAATTGTCATTTTGCCAACAAATTATTCACATTAGCGGTTTCTGACGGTTAAAAGTGTTATTAAATATTAATTATTGGGCATATTGGTTGTTGATGTTGATAATTTTTGTATGTTTGCAACATAGAGTTTTATGATTTATTGCAACAACATCAATAAGTGAATCATAGGTTAGGAATCCGGCAGCTCGTGATGAGTATCCGGGTTTCGTTTTTTTAGGTAAAGAAAAACAAAGGGCGACATTAAGTCGCCCTCGTGTGTGATTTATTTTGGCTAGTATATACTTGTTGGCACATAGTTTTTCCTTAACCCCTCCGGGGCTTTGCCCCACCTCCCCTATTTTTTGCTCCGAAATTTCTCCGCAAAAAGCAGTGGAGGACTTGCTGGTGCACAAACCTAGTGTTTCCGGGGTCGTTGTGTTGTCAAGTGTCCCTCTGCCACGA
>JAFZHD010000040.1 GCA_017555085.1 Muribaculaceae bacterium
ACATCATTAATGAATATATCATTCCAAGGTATTGATGATTATTTAAGTCAAGAGCATGTTTTTCGGCTTCAAGACAAGAAATTGATGATGTCGCAAATTCATTGGCATTGAAATTAACCACCGCATGATAATAATGGGCAAGCATGGCGTAGTGGTGTTCGTTGGTGGGAGCGAAATAATCGACGGCGATTGAGATTAGCGAGTCGTCGGTAAGGTCGATATAGTTTTTATCATAGGCTTGCGAGAGCAACAATGCGTGCATGGCGCAGCCACGGTCGGTTGTAAGTTCGTCGGGATTGATCGTCTGCAACAATGTCAGAGCCGAATCGGGATATTCTTGCATAACAGCTTCGGCCTGTTCGAGCGTGTCGCTGATATAGCGGCTCTCGCCACACGCAACAGCCATCATCACAGCCACAACTGCCAATAATATGTCTCGCACTAGTTTCATAATGCAAATGTATCAATAGTTACACTTGCCACCAAATAATACAGTTCTCTTTTTCCGTGAATTTATACAAAAGTTCATCAGCGAACAAGTTTCATTTGTGTTGCTTACCCCCTCCGGCGAAATGCGCCTCGTCCCCCCTATTATTGCAAGCAAAACATGGAGACACTTGCTGATGCTCGGTGTCGGAATATATCGCGGGCAAATTCTCCCTCTGCCACAAATGAAACGGAGTGAAATGTAGTGGATAGGGGGAGTACGGCAGAACTGGGAGGGGGTGAAAATCAAACTCATTTGTTTAATCTGACCCCTCATTCACTTCGTGACAGGTTACGTAGAGTCTCGCAACCATGCATTGACAGATTGTCATACATTGCTCGCTCGCATGTGAGCACTTCGTGGTTTCCTATCATAGCAGGGGCGCATTTGTAAAAAAAGACTTATTTACGCGCAATTTGTATGTTCTTTTGTGTCTAAAAAGTGGTGTGGGCATAAAAAAGCAGCGTGACCGATGGCCACGCTGCTTGGGTTTATCAAAGAGTGTTATTGATTAATCTTTGATTTTTGCGTTGATGTATTCGCGGTTGAGGCGAGCGATGTTGCTCAATGAGATGTTTTTGGGACATTCAGCAGCACAAGCACCAGTGTTTGTACAGTTACCGAAGCCGAGTTCATCCATTCTCTTCACCATTGCGCGAGCGCGACGAGCGCGTTCAACTTGACCTTGGGGAAGGAGAGCAAATTGGCTAACCTTAGCAGAAACGAACAACATGGCCGAGCCGTTTTTACAAGCAGCAACACAAGCACCACAACCGATGCAAGTAGCAGCGTCCATAGCCAAGTCGGCTGCTTCTTTTGAGATGGGGAGTGCGTTAGCGTCTTGAGCACCGCCGCAGTTGAATGATACATAACCACCAGCTTGTTGAATTTTATCGAAAGCGTTGCGGTCAACCATCAAGTCTTTGATTACGGGGAACGCAGCCGAACGCCAGGGCTCTACTGTGATAGTTTCGCCATCTTTGAAGCGACGCATGTAGAGTTGACAAGTAGTAGCGCCGGTAGCGGGGCCGTGGGGGTGTCCATTGATGTAGAGTGAACACATACCGCAGATACCTTCGCGGCAGTCGTGGTCAAACACGATGGGTTCCTCGCCTTTTTCAACGAGTTGTTCGTTGAGAATATCGAGGGTTTCAAGGAAGGAGGTATCGGTGTCGGTAGCGACAGTGTAGGTCTTGAATTGACCTTTCTCCTTTGGTCCGGCTTGACGCCAAACCTTTAAGTTAACAGTTATATTTGCCATTTGATTTCTGATTCTGAATGTTATGACTTATAGTTACGTGTTTGAACCTTGATTGCTTCGTATTCGAGAGGTTCTTTGATGAGAGAGGGCTCTTTTTCGTCGCTGCCTTCGTAGTTCCAGCAAGAAACATAGAAGTATTGAGCGTCGTCGCGCATTGCTTCGCCTTCTTCTGTTTGGTATTCTTCACGGAAGTGACCACCACAACTTTCGTTACGGTTGAGTGCGTCATAAGCCATGAGTTCGCCCATTGTGATGAAGTCTCTGAGGCGGAATGCTTTGTCAAGTTCGACATTCATGCCCTTACCTGCTTCGCCGGGGATGAAGAGGTTTGTTTCAAACTCTTTGCGGAGAGCTTTGATGTCGGCGAGTGCTTTTTCAAGACCTGCTTTGTTGCGAGCCATACCCACGAGGTCCCAAAGAATGTGACCGAGTTCTTTGTGGATAGAGTCAACAGAGCGTTTACCCTTGATGTTGAGGAGTTGTTCTTCAACAGCGATACACTGTTTTTCGGCTTCGTCAAACTCGGGAGTGTTTGTTTGGAAGTGGGGAACAGTGATTTGGTCAGAGAGGTAGTTTTGAATAGTGTAGGGGAGCACGAAGTAACCGTCGGCGAGACCTTGCATGAGGGCAGAAGCGCCGAGGCGGTTTGCACCGTGGTCAGAGAAGTTACATTCACCGATAGCGAAGAGACCTTTGAGTGATGTTTGCAATTCGTAGTCAACCCAGATACCACCCATTGTGTAGTGGATAGCGGGGTAAATCATCATAGGTTCGTCGTAGGGAGATACGTCGGTGATTTCTTCATACATGTCAAAGAGGTTGCCATAGCGTTGAGCAACTGTGTCTTTGCCAAGGCGGTTGATTGCGTCGCTGAAATCGAGGAATACTGCAAGACCAGTGTTGTTTACACCGAAGCCTTTGTCGCAGCGTTCTTTTGCAGCGCGAGATGCAACGTCGCGGGGAACGAGGTTACCGAATGCGGGATAGCGGCGTTCCAAGTAGTAGTCGCGATCTTCTTCGGGAATTTGTGAGCCTTTGAGTGTTCCTTCTTGAAGTTTTTTAGCGTCTTCGAGTTTTTTGGGAACCCAGATGCGGCCGTCGTTACGGAGTGATTCTGACATAAGAGTCAATTTTGACTGCTTGTCACCGTGAACGGGAACACATGTGGGGTGAATTTGTACGTAAGCGGGGTTAGCAAACCAAGCACCTTTACGGTAGCAAGCGATAGCAGCACTACAGTTACATGCCATAGCGTTGGTTGAAAGGAAGAATGCGTTACCATAACCACCAGTAGCGATAACTACTGCGTGAGCAGCAAAGCGTTCGAATTTACCTGTAACCAAGTTTTTGGCGATGATACCGCGAGCACGGCCGTCGATCATGACAACATCGTGCATTTCATAGCGGTTGTAGCTTTTTACTTTGCCGAGTTCGATTTGACGGTTGAGTGATGAGTATGCACCGAGAAGGAGTTGTTGGCCTGTTTGACCTTTTGCATAGAATGTACGAGATACTTGCGCACCACCGAATGAACGGTTAGCCAACAAGCCGCCGTATTCGCGAGCGAAGGGAACGCCTTGTGCCACACATTGGTCGATGATGTTGTTGGCAACTTCGGCAAGACGGTAAACGTTTGCTTCGCGAGCGCGGTAGTCGCCACCTTTCACTGTATCATAGAAAAGACGGTAAACCGAGTCACCATCGTTCTGATAGTTCTTAGCTGCGTTGATACCACCTTGTGCAGCGATAGAGTGTGCACGACGGGGTGAGTCTTGGATGTTGAAGTTGAGCACATTGAAGCCCATTTCAGCGAGTGTTGATGCCGCAGAAGCACCAGCGAGACCGGTACCGACAACGATAACGTCAAGACGACGCTTGTTGGCGGGGTTCACGAGTTTTTGGTGAGCCTTATAGTTGGTCCATTTTTCAGCAACGGGACCTTCCGGTATCTTAGAATCGACTGTGATGTTTTTAATTTCTGCCATATCGATTAGTTATTAGCGGGTTCTTGATTAACTACTGTGGTGTCGGGTTGCTCGGGTGCAACGGGAGCTGCGGGAGCTTCTTCAACAACAGGTTCTTGGAGATATTCTTCGGGGATACCCATTTCAGCAAATTTCACGGGAGCGATAGCCTTGATTGAACGGAGAACTTTGCGTTCTTCAACTTGCAATTTTGCAATAGCAGCTTCGCGCTGAACGGGGTCTTTGATTTTTTGGATTTCTTGACCTTCTTTTTGGAGGTTTTCAATGTAGATGTTAGTAATCTGCTCGTTGAGTTTGGGGTCGTTGAGGTATGAGCCTGTTTTGGCTTCATAAGTAAACCAAACAGCTTGGATAACGAAGAGACCAACAACTACTGATGTCCAGCCGCAAGCGATTTTTTTGAGGCGGGGCAACCAGATAGTGTTGTTCCAGCCGGCAGATTGGAACATTGACCAGAAACCGTGGTTCATGTGCAACCAAAGAGCTGCGAAACCGATGATGTAAACTACGGGAGTCCAAATGCTTTCAAATGCGATGTGCAAGAAAGCCGAACCTGCTGTTGCGGGAACAAGGACGCCTTGTGCAGTTTCGTAATAGTGATTGCCAATGATTTCCTGGAACTGCATTTTGTACCAGAATTGGATGAAGTGTACAGCCAAGAAAGCAACAACTACGATACCGAGAACGAGCATGTTTTTAGATGACCATTCTACCGATTTGGGAGTAGCAGTTACAGCATAGCTGTCGTTACCGCGAGCTTTGCGGTTTTGCATTGTGAGAACAAATGCATAGAGAATGTGAGCGATGAACAAAACTGCCAAACCTGCACACGCAATCAACGCATACCAGTTAGCACCCAAGAAGGCACAAACCGAGTTGTAGGCTGCGGGCCAGAGAATAGCCACTGAGTTCATCAATACGTGAAACGTAAGGAATAGGATGAGGGCGGCGCCGGTCACGGCCATAATCACCTTTCTACCTATAGATGAGCTTGTTAACCACATAAAAGTTAGAAATTAAAAGTTATTAATTGATTAGTTGAGTTTTCGCCTATTTATATAATTCTGCAAATTTAATGCAAAATAAACAATTATTGAAAAATTTCGGTAAATAAAATTAGTGAAAAGCCCATTTGTAGGTAATTCTGCGATTTTTTTGACCTATTTTTTGCGGTTACTGAAAATGTCGCTATATTAGTGGCCTGTTTTTCCATAAAAACACAAAATTATGTTACTCTCCTACGAATATGACGACGGAATTATCTATGACGTAGACGTTCCCGAAGAAATGTATTATGCCGCTCTTGATGAAGAGGATGCACAAGGCGAGGCCGCTCTCGCGCTTGCGCTTTACATACAAGACAAGAAGGCCGATTTGGCAATAGTAGTTGCCGAGTGGATGGAATTGGCTGCCGACAAAGGTAATGCCACAGCCGAAGGTTGGCTCACCGAGTTTTTCCTCAGCCACGAACATGATATGGCCTTGGCTTGACTATCGGGATTGCCCGACAATCCCACGAAACAGACAAATTAACAACAATTATATAAAGATGAGAAATTTTACTTCGGTTAAGGATATTGGAAATCTTCAAGAGGCCGTGAAGGAGGCTCTTGAAGTTAAGGCAAATCGTTTTGGCTACAAACATTTGGGCGAAAACAAGACTTTGTTGATGATATTTTTCAACTCGTCGTTGCGTACCCGTTTGAGTACCCAAAAGGCTGCGATGAACTTGGGCATGAACGTGATTGTGCTCGATGTCAATCAAGGCGCATGGAAACTCGAAACCGAGCGTGGCGTGATTATGGACGGTGACAAGCCCGAACATTTGCTCGAAGCAATTCCCGTGATGGGCTGTTACTGCGATGTGATTGGCGTTCGTGCATTTGCCCGCTTTGAGTCAAAGGCCGATGATTATGAAGAAAAAATTATCAATCAGTTCATAAAATACTCGGGCCGTCCGGTGTTTTCGATGGAGGCCGCTACCGGTCACCCCTTGCAGTCGTTTGCCGACCTCATCACTATCGAGGAGTTTAAGGAGGTGGAACGCCCCAAAATTGTGTTGACATGGGCTCCTCACCCCAAGGCATTGCCGCAGGCTGTGCCCAACTCGTTTGCCGAGTGGATGAATACCACCGGTTATGATTTTGTGATTACTCACCCCGAGGGCTATGAACTCGACCCCCGATTTGTGGGCAATGCTCGCGTGGAATATGACCAAGACAAGGCGTTGGCGGGTGCCGACTTTGTGTATGCCAAGAATTGGAGCGCCTATGCCGACCCCAACTATGGCAAGGTGTTGAGCCAAGACCGCTCATGGACCATTACGGCCGAGAAAATGGCGCTGACCAACAATGCATTCTTTATGCACTGTCTGCCCGTTCGCCGCAACATGATTGTGAGCGATGATGTGATTGAAAGTCCGCGCTCGATTGTTATTCCCGAGGCTGCCAATCGCGAGATTTCGGCGCAAGTGGTGTTGAAACGCATTCTTGAAGGTTTGCAATAATGCTACTCAAAAGTCTGACTATAAATAATTTCAAAAACATAGCGGAGGCTCGGTTGGAGTTTTCGCCCAAGGTTAATTGTCTGTTGGGTAACAACGGAATGGGTAAGAGCAATCTGCTTGACGCCATTCACTACATGAGTTTCTGCAAGAGTTTCAGCGGTGTCACCGATGCCATGCTCATGCGCCGCGAGCAAGATTTCTGCATGATTCAGGCTCGCTATGAGCGTCGCGGCATCGACGAAGATGTGTCGATGGGTATGGCAAAAGGTCGTCGCAAAACTTTGAAACGCAAGGGTAAAGAGTATGCCAAGTTGAGCGAGCATATCGGCAAATTTCCGCTTGTGATGGTGTCGCCACAGGATATTGACCTGATTCGCGGCACGAGCGAGGAGCGTCGCCGACTGATGGATATGGTGATATCGCAGGGCGACCAACTCTATCTCGACCACCTGATTCGCTACAACCGCGCGTTGGAACAGCGCAACAAGTTGTTGCGCGACGGTGTGGCCGACCATTCGCTTTATTTTGCGGTGGAAATGACCATGGCTTTTGCCGCTCAATATATCACACAAGCGCGTCGCGCATGGGTTGAGGAGTTGACGGTGATGTTTAACCGCTATTATAGCGCCATAGCCGGCGACGGCGAGGAGGTGAGCCTGGCATATAGCACGGCTCTTGAAGAGGGTGTGATGCTCGACACTTTGCTCGAAGGGGCGCGCCGTCACGACGAGATTGTGCGACACACAAGTGTGGGTCCGCATCGCGACGACCTCGAAATGCTGTTGTCGGGAATGCCGTTGCGACGCACCGGCTCGCAAGGTCAGTGCAAGACCTATACTATTGCCATGCGATTGGCTCAATATGACTTTTTGCACAAGGCGGCAGGTATGAAGCCGCTGTTGTTGCTCGATGATATTTTTGACAAACTTGACGCGACACGCGTGGAACGCATCATGGAAGTGGTGGCGCAGCCCTCGTTCGGGCAGATTTTTGTTACCGATACCAACCGCACCCACTTGGATGAAATCATGTCGCGCACCGGTGGCGACTATCGCATTTGGGAGGTTGCCGACGGCCAATTTGCTCCTTTAACTTTTTCTGTACAATGAAACGACAGTATCCAAAACTTGTGGGCGAAATCATAGACAGCGCCCTCAAAGAAACCAACACGACAACATCGTTTAACGAGCATAAGGTGTGCTACTTGTGGCCCGAGATTGTGGGCCCCGGCATTAACCGCTACACCACACGCCGATTTGTAGAGTCGGGGGCGTTGCATGTGTTCATCTCGTCGGCTCCGCTCAAAAGCGAGTTGATGTATATGCGCAGCCATTTGGTTGAAGAACTCAACAAAGCGGCCGGTGCCGATGTTATAACCACGATAGTAATACATTAATAATATGGAAAAGAAAGATGTGCCGGTAGCGGTCAACTCACGCGTCCCGGCGGCTCAATTTGCATTTCGCCACCGTCAGCCGGTGCAGATTCGTTTTAACGACATTGACATGCTCGGACACTTGAACAACGGTGTGTATCTGTCGTTCATGGACTTGGGCAAAGCGAGTTATTTTAATGATGTGTTGCCCGGAGGTGTTGACTGGAAACGCATAAATGTGGTGGTTGTCAATATCAACTGCGATTTTTTTGCGCCCACCTATTTTCACGAACCCATCGAGGTGCTCACGGCTGTGGTGTCGATTTCGGAAAAGAGTTTCAAGATGGAGCAACGTGTGATCAACAGCAAAACCGGCGAGGTGAAGTGCATCGGCCACACCATTATGGCCGGATTTGACTTGGCAACCAAGCAGTCGGCCCCCATTGATATGGCATGGGTGGAGGCGCTCACAGCCTATGAACAACGCCAACTCAAAGCATGATAGACTGCCGATTTGGAGAAATCGGAAATTTTTCGTATCTTTGAAATAATTAAACCTTATTATAAACCATAAATCGTTATTACTATGTCAGTAACTTTTATTGCAATCATTGCAGTGGTGTTTATACACATCGTATTGGTGGGAATGTATATCACCTATAACAACCGTGAAGTGGCGTTGCGCAAAGAAGCCGAAGCACAACGCGGCAAGGTGGAAAGCGTGCACGACATGATGTGGAAAACCATCAAGCAAAAGGCCAATGTGACCGAACAATATCGCGAAACATTCGAAAAAGTGTATCCCGAACTTATCTCGGGCCGATATGCCTCTGACTCTTCGTCAATGAAATGGATTCAAGAGGCTAACCCCGATTTTGATACCTCGCTCTATCGTGATCTGATGCAAGCAATCGAGGTGCAACGCGCCTATTTCAACAATGCACAAGAGCGCATGCTTGATGTGATTCGTCAGCGCGAGACACTCCTCAACTCAATGCCAGCCTGTTGGTTTATATCTAACAAGAGCGAAATTGAGTATGTGATAGTATCGTCAACCCGCTCAAAGACCGTGATGCAGACCGGTCTTGACGACGATTTGTCTATGTTTGACAAAAAGTAATAGCGGCATTCGCCTATGTTATGGGTGATTTACCTGTTGCCGTTGGCCACGGTAGCAGTGTTGATGCTGCTGAACTGCCCTTATGAATGGTGGTGGTTTTTGCTGTTGGGAGTGTTGTGCGATGCGGCCCTGTATGGCTGTTACCGCTTTTTCAGGTGGTATCACAACAAGAGCAGCGAGTTTAGAGGCTCTTATGCCACAAGCACCTACTATTATGAGGCGTGGAACGAATTGCGCTCGCGCCAAGTGCCCGTAAAAGACAACAAGGGCAACACCGTGGGCTATCGCACCGAGCATTATGTGGTGTATCACCCGGCCGAATGGTGGGTGCACTATAACACGGGCGAGAGCGAAGCCGTTGGCAGACGGTATTATGAATACCTCGGCCAATTGTGGGGCACAACCGAGCGGTTTCACAACATGTATCGCAACTATCACACCATCGACGGAGATGCATACAGTTATGAGTGGGACGGCGTGGAAGATACATGCGAAACACGCACCACACGCCATTCCTATGTCAATCCGCTCAAACATTCCAACTCGATATTCCGCTATAAAGAGGTGACCGACGACGAGGCCGAAGAACTTGACCTGTTTGACTACCCGCCGATAAAGGGCGAAGACCAAGAAGTGGTGTTGGGCCGAGAAGTGTCGGAAATGGTGCAGAAGAAATTCCGCTTTATCAATGCCTATTATGGCCAACAACGTGAAATCAAAGTGTTTGTATTGCTGTTTGATGCCGCCAAACACAAGCCCGATGTGGCAGTGCGGCAGCGAGCCTATTGGCATGGCGGAGCCAAAAATGAGTTTGTGGTGTGCTTGGGCATAAAAGACGGTAGGACTGTAGAGTGGTGTGAACCATTCAGTTGGATGGACAAACCCACGCTCGGGGCAGCCGTAAAAGGTTACTTCCTCAAACATCCGGGGTTGAACTTGTTTGCATTCGGTTGTTGGCTCGAAGGCAACCTCAGCTTGTGGGAACGCAAGCAGTTCAGCGACTTCCGCTACCTCGGCCTGCCATTGTCAAAGATACAGTACACCCTGCTGTTCATCCTCTCCCTCGGTCTGTGTTACCTCACCTACTACATCCTCCTCGCTAACTACCTCATCCAACCCATTATCCAGCAATAGGGAGAAGGGTGGAAATCACAACAACGAATAAGGACAGGGCAATGTTGCTCTGTCCTTTTTTTGTCCGGTGTGGAATTCCGTGCCGGATTTTTTGTGTTTAGGCGCGGGGTGTGATGGGGTAAATTGGTGCTAAAACGGCTTTGGGAAAAGACAAAAAAAGACAAATTGAAGTATGAAACATTAGATTTAATTTTGCGGTGTCAAAAGATTTGAAAAAAACGAAAAGGATCCTTAATGTGGTCTCTATTCCGACTTGACGGTTCTTCGCGGATTGAGACTAAAATATGAAGAACTACAATGTATTAACAATCAAATAAATTTTTTATTATGGAAATTGCAGGTCTTATAATTGGCTGGTTACTCCTCGGTTTTGGTGTACTCGGTTGTTTTGTAAACAAAATTCCCGGTCCATTGATGGCATTCTTGGGTTTGCTCATTCAAATGTGGATGTGTGATATCAATGTCGAAATGTGGGCGTTGATTTTGACAGCAGTGCTCGTTGTTGTTAGCATGGTTGTATCAAAGAAACTCGTTCCCAAAATCGGTAAAATGGTTGCAGACTTTGGCAAGGCTGGTAGTTGGGGTACAACAATCGGTTCATTGGTAGGTCTGATGATCATGCTTGGCGGTAGCGGAAACACAACTGTCCTCATTATCGCTATCGTATCAGCACTTTTGATTCTTCCCTATGTGTTTGCATTCTTGTTTGAACTTATTTCAAGAAAATCGGTACAAGCAGCAGCCCAAGCCGCCGGTGGTGCTTTGGTGGCATTCCTCGTTGGCACAATGTTGAAGTTGGCTGTTTGTGCATTGGCTATTTACACTGTTGTTACTAACTAATAAAATTAACGAATATGAAATTTAAATTATTTGTAATGTCATTGGCAACTGTTGTTCTTGCAAGTTGCGGTGGCAGTGGCGAAACAAAAAGCGAAAGCAGTGAAAACGTTGAAAAAGAAGTAGTGTTGAAGGCTGCTCAAACCGAAATCAAAGGTGATTTGAAAGGCTGCTACGAAGTGGTTGACAAAAACTACAAAGTGAAGTTCGCGAAAAAAAGTTATGAAGATGATGTTGTGACTGTTGAACTTAAACGCACATCACAAGACCTTCCTTATGACCGCAAAGATGTAGTGATTTTCCCAAAAGGAAAAGAGTCTTCGGCTAAAAATTGTGCAGGCTTTGGTATCGAAATCCTTGATGAGAACGGCGATGTTATTGAAAAAATAAATGCAAATAGCACTCCTTACTCTTGGGATGAAATGACAGCAGCGTTGCAATTGCTCCCTGATGAGACTACTACTATCGCGTTCCACTTGGATGATTTGTCAAATGCAGTAAGTTTCCGCGTGCTTTCAATCGTACAACCTAACGATAAACGCAAAACTGCTCTTGATGCAGAAATTGAAGCTGTTACCGAGTTGGCAAAAGAGGCTGCTGAATTGGCCGATGACGAAGATTTGCAAAAAGCAGCAAAAGATGCCGAAGCAGCTATTGAAGTGGCATCAAAATCAATGGAAGCAGCTAGTAAAATGATGGAAGCACTTGGTGGCTTTGGTAAATAATAAATTAAATGTTTGACTTATGAAAAAGATTGCAAAATTTTTATCATGCGCGGCAGTTGCTATTTTGATGGCATCATGTGGTAGCCCAGTTGAAAATGCTACAAGCGCAATCGAAGACGGTGACTTTGTGAAAGCCGCAAAATGTTTGACAAAACTTTCGGTAGAAGATATCAATGGCATGGAAGCCGCAGAACAAATGGAAGTGTTTGCTGTTGCTGCCGCTATCGAAATGTCGGGCAATGAAGAGGCAAGCAAAATTCTCAACGAAAATCTTGATGTAAATAAGATTGAAAAGAAAGAAATGTCTCTCGACAACTTGCTGGGAATGTAAACAACATAATCTATAACAGTAAGTATATAAAACTCGGGGTTGTTTCTTTGTGATTTGTGATTTTTGACGGATTCTTTTCGGTGTCATTGGGCTTTCGTAATCGGCTTTTGTGACGCTACTGCAAATCCCAGAATGAGACAACCCTTCTTGATGAAACGGAATTTGCCGTGAGGCGAGTTCCGTTTTTTTATGAATGTTTGATGGATTGTTATGTCATGGTGTGTGGGATAATGTGCGTTATTTTGTCGTGTCCTTGCTATGAATTGCGGAGATAGTTGTGCTTGGTGTGAAAAATAATCAAGTAAACTTGTTATTTCTCGCGGGCTTATTACTATCTTTGTAGGATAAATAAAAACCGAAGATTAATACCAGAAAAGATGATTTTTTTGTCGACGACTCCATTGGTGACCAACCCGGTGCTGATATTTTTTATCGTGCTGGCCATCATTTTGCTGGCGCCGGTGATTCTAAACCGTTTCAAAATTCCCCATATTATCGGACTTATTGTGGCCGGCATTGTTGTTGGTCCTTATGGTTTTCATGTACTTGCCTATGACATGAGTTTTGAACTTTTTGGCAAGGTGGGGCTACTCTATTTGATGTTCCTCGCGGGGATTGAGATTGATATGTATCACTTGAAACTCAATTTCAAACGCGGACTTGTGTTTGGTGTGCTCACTTTTATGCTGCCGATGATTATCGGTACGCTTGCGAGTGTCTATTTGCTCGGTATGGAGTGGGTTACATCGTTGCTGCTTGCGTCAATGTATGCCTCTCACACGCTGATTTCTTATCCTGTTGTGGCGCGCTTTGGTATTAGCAAAAACCCGGCGGTGCTGATTGCTATCGTGGGTACTATCATTGCTGTTATCGGTGCGTTGCTTGTGCTTGCGGCGGCTGTGAATGTTCACAACACGGGTGAGTTTAATGTCAACGATTTGCTATGGTTGTTGGGCCGATTGGTTATCTACTGCACGGTGATGATGGTTGTGTATCCGCGTGTTACCCGATGGTTTTTCAAGAATTTCAGCGATAAGGTCACACAGTTTGTATATATCATGGCGTTGGTGTTTTTGGCGTCATGGTTTGCCCAGGCTATCGGTTTGGAGGCTGTTCTCGGTGCGTTCTTTGCCGGATTGGTGCTCAATCGATTCATTCCGAATGCATCGCCGTTGATGAGCCGCATCGAGTTTGTGGGTAATGCTATTTTCATTCCCTATTTCCTGATTGGTGTGGGCATGATGATTAACACAAGGGTGATTGCCAATGTGGACACTATTGTGGTGGCGCTCAACATGATTACTGTGGCGATTGTGGCTAAATGGCTTGCAGCATGGTTTGCCCAAAAGATTTATCGCATGGGCGGCGACGAGCGCAAGGTGTTGTTTGGCCTCACAACGGCTCACACTGCGGTGGCCCTTGCGGTTGTTACAATCGGCTATAATCTGCATTTGATGGACGAGACTGTGCTAAACGGCACTGTGTTGATGATTCTTGTTACTTGTGCCATTGCTCCGATAGTCACTTCGGGCGCAGCTACACGCATCAAAATCAAGATGCTCGAAGAGGGCGAAAGCAAGGCCGATGTGTCGCGCCGACAGTTAGATACCAATACTTTGATTCCTGTTGCTACTCCCATGGCGGCACAGCCGTTGGTGGAGTTGGCATTGTTGATGCGCAGCGTTAGCGGCCGTCAAAACATATATGCATTGCATGTTCGCAACGATAACAGTTCGAAGTCGCGCGCGCTTGGCCGTAGTTCGCTCGAACAGGCACAAAAAGCGGCTGCAAGTGTCGATGCGACAATCACGCCGATTGAGCGCTATGACATGAGTACACCTATAGGTATTCTCAACACTATCGAGGAGCGCGATATCACTGATGTGATATTGGGTATGCACCGCAAGTCGTTGGTTATTGACAGCTTCTTTGGACCAAAGATTGAACACTTGCTCAAAACGACTAATAAGATGCTGATAATATCGCGCTGCTATGTGCCGCTCAACACTATCACGCGCATAGTGGTGTCGGTGCCGCCTAAGGCGCAATATGAAACCGGATTTCGCCGTTGGGTGGTGAAGGTCGGTAATTTGGCGCGTGAAATCGGTTGCCGTGTGATATTCTGCTGTCATCCCGAAACGCGTCCGCTCATCAGGGGCGTGTTGCATAGCGAACGATTGGAAATTCGCAACGAATATCGTGATGTGGAGCAATGGGACGACTTTGTGTTGCTTGCCAACCGCATTCTTGATGATGACTTGCTTGTGGTGGTGAGTGCGCGTCGCACCTCGGTGTCGTTCTCGGCCGATATGGACTCAATTCCGGGCTTTGTGCAGCGTTATTTCTCGCATAATAATCTCATTGTGCTGTATCCCGAACAGTTTGGCGAAGAAGACAAGTTGACAACATTTGTCGACCCGTTGTCAACCGATATGAACTTGGCTCCGCTGTCAATATGGATGCGTATGAGCGAATGGTATCGTAGTGTGGTGACCAACCGCCGAAACAAAAAGAATATTGATTTATAAAATATAAAAAAACGAACTGAAAAGATATGATGAGTAGTGCTCTTGCGGCCCTGATAGGGCTATGTTTATCAATCGTGTTGATTGTGAAAAAAGTGTCGCCGGTGTTTAGCCTTATGCTTGGCGCGGCAGTTGGCGGTTTGTTGGCCGGTTGGGGCCTTGAACAGACTGTTGCCGAGATGTTGTCGGGTGTGAAGGATATCACTCCCGCGATTGTCCGCATCATTGCAGCCGGTGTGTTGACCGGTATGTTGGTGAAAACGGGTGCGGCGTCAACAATTGCCAAGAGCATTATCAAAGCGTTGGGTCAGCGTTACATTTATTTGGCACTCGCTTTGTCGGCATTGATATTGACCGCTATGGGCGTGTTTGTCGATGTTGCTGTTATTACCATTGCTCCCATTGCGATTATTACCGGTAGCAAGTTGCGCTTGTCAAAATTCAAATTGTTGCTTGCAATGATTGGTGGGGGTAAGTGTGGTAACATTATTTCGCCCAACCCCAACACCATTATCGCGGCCGAAAACTTTGATGCACCGTTGTCATCGGTGATGGGCGCAGGCATTTTGCCCGCCATCGTGGGCTTATTGGTAACAGTATTTGTTATCGTTCCGCTCATGCCCAAAGGCGATTTGATGGAAAGCGACCACGCCGACGAAGATGATGAAAAATTACCCCCATTGTGGTTGAGTTTGCTCGGTCCGATTGTAACAATCGTTCTTCTCGCGTTGCGTCCCATTGCGGGCATCGTGGTTGACCCGATGATTGCATTGCCCGTTGGTGGTATTGTGGGTATCTTGGTTACAGGAAATTGGAAAAATATGGCAAACTGCTTGACCTACGGCTTGGAAAAAATGTCGGGCATCGCTATCTTGCTTGTCGGCACAGGCACATTGGCCGGTATCATAAAGGCTTCATCAATCAAAGATGTGCTTGTGGGTATGCTCGAAGGATGGAGCAATGGAGGTACATTTATGGCGCCGATAGCCGGTTCGCTCATGTCGGCAGCAACGGCATCTACCACAGCCGGCGCAACCATTGCATCGGCATCATTTGGCGATGCGATTGTGGCGGCAGGAGTGGCAGCAGTGTGGGGCGCGGCAATGATTAATGCCGGTGCGACTACACTTGACCATTTGCCCCACGGTTCATTCTTCCACGCTACCGGCGGTTCAATGGGCTTCAGCGTGAAAGAGCGATTGAAACTCATTCCCTATGAATCGTTGGTGGGTTTCATTCTCGCAATTTGCAGTGTGGTGACATATATGATTTTGAATTAATAGAAACCGAAAATACAAAAAGATATGCGCAAAATAGTAGTAGCATCTGATTCGTTCAAAGGCTCGTTGTCGTCAACCGATGTGGCAAACAGTGCCGAACGAGGAATTAAAGAGGTGTTGTCTCAATGTGAGGTGGTAAAAGTAAATGTTGCCGATGGAGGCGAAGGTACGGTCGACGCGATTGTTGATGCTCTCGGCGGCACTATTGTCACCGTTGAGGTTAGTGACCCGCTTGGTCGCAAAATTGAGGCACAATATGGCATTGCCGGCGAAGTTGCTATCCTTGAAATGGCATCGGCAAGCGGATTGCCATTGTTGAAAGTCGAGGAGCGCAATCCGTTGTTGACATCAACACGCGGAACTGGCGAAATGATTATGGATGCCATTGCGCGCGGATGTCGCAAGTTTTTGGTGGGTATTGGCGGTAGTGCTACCAACGATGCCGCAACAGGCATGCTTCAAGCCATGGGCTACCGTTTCCTTGATGCGCAAGGCAACGAGATAGCCGAGTGCTGTGGCGGCCGTCTTGAAGATATTGCTTCTATCGACGACAGCCAAGTGGCGGCAGCCGTGAAAGAGTCGCAGTTTACCGTTGCCTGTGATGTTGACACCCCATTCTGTGGTCCCGATGGTGCTGCACCCGTGTTTGCTCCGCAAAAAGGTGCAGATGAGACAATGGTGCGCCGTCTTGACGAAGGTATGGCCTCGTTTGCCCGCGTGATTGAAGAAAAATATAGCATAAACATAGTGCCCGTAGCCGGTGCCGGTGCTGCCGGTGGCATGGGCGGCGGTTTCCGTGCCGTGCTCAATGCCGAACTTAAAAAAGGCATTGATATGGTGCTTGATGCAATCGGTTTTGATGCCACAATCAAAGGTGCCGACTTGGTGATAACCGGCGAAGGTAAGGTCGATTTCCAAACTGCCAAAGGCAAAACCGCTGCGGGTGTGTTGGCGCGTGCCAAAGCCGCCGGAATACCTGTTGTAGCAATCGGTGGCTGTGTGGAACGTTGTGACAGCCTTGATGCGATGGGCTTTGCCGGCGTATATCCGATTCTCGAAGAGAAAGTGCCTCTTGAAGTGGCAATGCAACACGATTTTGCTTCGGCAAATGTAACTCGCACAGTGGCGAGAATAGTATCGCAAATGAATTAAGGGAACTTCTATAAATTCCAGTTAATTTAATTTTAAAATCGGGTATTATTTCTATCTTGAGTGCTTTATGTTTTTGTTTGGTCCTTTTTAGATTTTGTTTCAATCACATAGCTCGCTATGTTCATTCAACAAAACTCAAAAAATCCCTCAAACAAAATTCATAAATCTTCTCAATGTAATTAATAGAAGTACCCTTAAGAAAAGACAATGATTGAGATAACAAAACACGCCCACGGAAACCCGTGGGCGTGTTTGTTTTTCGGTGGGTGTTAATACTCGTCCCAGATGTCTCGGTGGTTGTAGTATTCAAGCGGGTTGTAGTCATAGAGTTTGTCGCAACTGCCTCTGACCAAAATGCCTTCGGGCGAGTCGGGATATCGCTCGGCGAGAGTTTTGTGTTGGTCAAGTTCATAGAGCAGAGCCGTGTCGGTGATATATGGTAATGCCTCTTTTGCCATTTTGTTGGCGCGGGCAATGGCGATTTCGGTGTATTCTTCTTCATCCCATTGTCGTTGGCGACATACTTGTAACCAATGATAATGAGCCAAACTATAATGAGTCAATGGCCAACATAATTCAAACGAGTTTTTGAGACCAATGGCAAAGCGAGCCATGTGTGTGGCTTTGCGAGCCGGGTCGTCAGTGAGGGCTATGGCCTGTTCTAGTGCAAGCATTTTGCAAGCAAAGTCATATTTGAATTCCTTTGTGTTCTTGTCTTGAATATTTCTGTTTACAAACGGGTCGCAATAGAGCGTGACATTAAGGTGATTTTTGAAATCAGGGCTCACGCGGCCAAGATATTTCACGGCATCGGCATAGCGCATGTGTCGCAAGCATAATGTGCCCACGATGTCGTTCAGGTAGTTGCTGTCAACATAACTGCGCTCGTTTATAAAGCGGTCAAACTCGGTAGTGGGGTTGAGGGTGGCTTGCACATATTGTGCGGCAGCATCAACGCCGATGGTGTCAATCATCGAAAAGAAATGATTGCTATAATCGTAGTAATTGTGAGTATCAAGATATCGGAACTCGTTGCGTGACATAATGGTGACAGAGTCGGTAGTCCAATCATAATCACGGACATATCCGACGAGATTGCAAAGCAAGTTTTCGCTCATATTAGCCATTTGCAGGGCTTTGGTGGTTCTGCCGGCTTTGAGCATTCGTGGGCAAACTTCGGAAATGAGAATTCGGCGCATAGCGTCATTCCAATAGTAATAAGGGCTGTAACAAGCCGAAATGATCTCGGCCGAGTAGTTTTTGATGCTGTCGGTCAAGTATTCCGCAATTTTGCCGTCAAACCATTGCATTTGCTTGTGCAGTTTGTTTTCGTATGCTGTGTTGTAGTTTGATGTTTTGGCATCGAGATAGATGCGGAAAACTTTTATAGACTCGTCAATGAATGGGGTTGAACGCGCGCTTTCGGCCAATTTTAGTGCTTGCGACGCTTTGGCCGTGTTGCCTTCAAGGTCGTGCAAGAATGCCAAGGTGTAATGCCACATGGCGGGGTTGTCGCAGTTTTTGCTGCGAATGATTTTGTTGCATAAGTCACGAAGATCGCGAAGTTGTCCGTCAAATTTACGGTCGGTTTTTTCAGGGTCAAATCCGATGATGCCTTGCGGCTCATAACTGCGGACTATTCCTTGAAGCGCGCTTGTGACAAAATCGCTATTGGGTGCATATTTGTGCATGAGCTCTATTGCTGTGACATAATAACTCTCGTAACCTTTAGCTTTGGAACAGTATGTCAAAGACCCGAAGTCGCCCATTTTTGCATAATGCGTCATGGCTTCATCATTGTGATTTAGCTCAAATTCAGCTCCGGCAATGTAGGGGTGAATGATTTGTCGCATGAGGTTGTCTTCAGGAAGTTTAGAAGCTTCGTTGTTCCAAATGTCAACACATTCTTGATAGCGCTTCAATGTGAATAATGCTCTGACGGCTTGCAACAAATAGCGGTCGCGCAGACGAGGCGAAGTTGCCGATAAAGCTTTGTCGGCAATTTCTTCGAGCGTCATGCCGGTTACTGATCTCATTGTGGGATAGTGCCAATGCGAATTGTTAATCAGGCGGTTGTATTCGTTGGCTTTGGCCAATAGCAAGAAGTCGAGAATTTCTTGATCGTTCTTGGTAATCCACTCAATGAAACGGTTTTCGTAGGTGAGCGTGGGGTTATTGTAGATTTGCTTAAATTAGATGAATGGCATCTTGTATACAGCATAGTGTATGTCACCGTATGGAATGCTATCATGGGTTAATGCCTTCCATTCGTTGCAGTTGGTCTTGCGTTCGGTGACAACATCGTCGGCGTAATTGGGAATAGTGACAATGCTATCGTTGTGCACTCTGAACAAAGGTGCGGCAGTGGGACGGTAGGTGGGAAACCAACAAGCCGAGGCCTTAACGGCAGAGACGATTGTAAGCAGGCTAATAAGCCAAAATTTGAGAGATTTCATAGTCAGAGTAGTTTTGGAGTTGTGTGTTGTCGAGATGATAGATGATGTTGCAATTGTCGGGTTTGCCCAGCTTGTCTTCAACGAATTGTTTTACAGCCATGATTTCGGTAGCGGTTGGGCGTTCTTTTCTTATGCTTTTTGTTGGAGAGTCGGTAGTGTCATTTTCATTGACTATTGACACAAAATTGTTGCTGTCAAACAATACTCCCCACCCAAAAGCCGGATAGGCATAGTCTAGCGGAATGGGATATTCAACCGATTTGACATAGGGCTTGACATGGTTGATGTCGAGAATGGAATTTCGGGTATTGGGACTTTTTATGGCTCCGGTGTTGTAAAGCATCAGCACACCACGGTTGGCGGGCGGAGCCGACTCGCCAAGTTGGTGCAATCTTACAGTGATGCTCAATTCCATGCCGAGCGAATCGAGATGCTCTTTTGTCGAACGGCACAGGTTTTCGTAGATGTTTTTTGTCGTTTGGGTCCAGTCGCAGTCTAACTGCAACTCATTTATTTTGCCGCAATTGTTGTAGTTGCACATGGCAATCATGCGCTCGGCAATGAGAAAGGCATATTCGGCCTCTTTGCCTTCGATATGGCGCAAAGCATCAAGTGTGATGAATGCAACGGGAACAATTTCGACACTGTCGGGTACTGCCGACGCAAATTTTGTTGTGGCAATGGGCACAACTGTAAAGTCTTCGACCGCGACATCAAACATGTGAAGGTAAATGCGGGCAATGTCGTGTTTTTTGATAAACGCCTGTTCGGCCGAGTCGAGGTCAAACACGGTTTTCCAGTGATACATTGCTTTTTGTGGGGGTGTTTTTGTGGCTTCTGAACCGCATTGGGTGAAGCCTACGACGATTAAAGCAGCCGCAATAATCGTGATGCAAGATTTGAATGGGTTTTTCATAAATATGTGTTTTTGAAAATAGTATTACAAATTTAAGAAATTAGAGTCAAAATAAAAATGGCATTTTATCCAAAATGTATGAAATGTATGCTACAATGTATGAAATTTTATGGCACAAAAAAAAGATGCCGTGGGGAGCACGGCATCTTGTGGGAGTGAGATATAAAAGTCGTTTTATCTGATGGCGAGTTTGGCTGTGATGCGAGAGCCGTCGGCGAGTGTTGCCACTGCAACATAGATGCCGGGGTTGATGGTTGTTGCATCGATTTGCTCGTTGGCTTGTGCAACGATTGCGCCGGTCATTGCCACGAGTGTGATGTTGGCGGCTTGTGCGCCTTCAACTGCGATAACGCCGTTGCTTATCACGATTGCTGCATCGTTGTTTGCCACAATGTCGTCAATGCCCGAGGGCGCTGTTGCTGTGTATTTGGCAACGCCTTGCTTGGGGATCAACACCCAAAGGTGAACTTTGTTGTTCTCAACTTGTGAGAGTGCGGTTGACACAAATGTTGCGTTGCTCACGCCTGATGAGCCGAGAACAGGGAAACTCTTGATTTTTGTGGCCGAAACTTCTCCGCCTGTGGTGTTGATGAGGTTGAGATAACCTTGTTGAACACCTGTTGTATATGACACTGCTGCGGCGAGTGAGAATTGTCCGAATGTGAAGGGAGTGTAGCATGAGCCAATCATGTTGTTGTCAACTGCGGCTGCCGATAATTGGCGAATGAGTGTGCCCGATGCCGAGAACAATGCGGGATAACCGGCTTTGCCTGTTGCCCAGAAAGTGCCGTCGCTGTTTACTTTGATGTCAATAACTGCAAATCCGCCGCCGAGGTCATAGTCGGTGCCGTTGGCGTTTTTGAGAGTGATAACCGTGGGAGTTGCTGATGCTGTACCGTTTGTTACGGTGTAAACATAGATTTTGCCGGCATATCCGGTGTTTGATGTAAAGTAGAGTTTACCGTTGTTGATTGTTCCTGATGCGCTCATCAAGTCGCCCGAACGAGCACCGTGGTTGGTGGTTTCGAGAACGAGTGAGGGTGCTGCCGCATCGCTGCTCCAACTATAAACGCGAAGCGCGCCTGTTGCGCTTGTGGAGAGGTTACATGCCACGATTGTGCCGCCCATGTTGGCTACCGATGAGAGCATATATGATTCTTTGGCAATGCCGGTGGTGTTCAATGAACTTGTAAGAGCGCCGGTCATGGCGTTAACGATGCGAATGTAGCCGCAGCCGTTGTCGGTGTCGCGTTGCACAACATAGAGTTTGTTGTCTTTCAATGCCATGTTGCGAGTCAAGTCGTTGGCGGGGTTCATCCATGATGTTGATGAACCGTTAACAGCCGAGTAGCACCAATCGGTAGAGAAACTGTTGGGAACGGCAGTGGGTGTAGATGAAGGAGTGTCGTTGCCCCCAGTGTTGCCGTTGTCGCCCGAATTATCGCCTGTGAGTGTGCCAGTACAGTTGATTTCGATGCGTTTCATGTTTGTGCCGCTACCGCTTTGAACAGCGATGTAGCCGCTATATGTGCCTGCGTTGAGTGCTGTGTTGAGAGCGACAGAGATGGTGCCACCGGTGAGGTCGTTCCAGTTTGATGATTTGGTAACTTTGAATGCCGATGAACTGCTGTTGACATAGATAATGTCGCTGAGGTTTTGGCCGGTGATTGTAACCGATGTTCCGCGTGATGTTCCGCCACAAGTTGCCGAGAGGCTGATAGATGTTTTGCTTGCGGTGAGTGAAGCCGATGTTGTGGGTGCGCTACCCATCATTTGGGTGTAGAGGTTCAAGATTTTTGTGCCATATTCGGTTGCGGCTGCCCATTTGCCGCCGAGGTCTTCCCAGTTAGGAGCCGAGCCGCGGGTTACATATTTGAAACGGGGGTCGATGAGCGTTTCGCCCGAGGGGATAGCCTTGGTGCATGCATAGGCATAAAGGTGTTGGATTTGTGCAGTAACACCTTCTTTCACGGTTGAGAATTGGCAGCCTTTTTGGCCTAATTGAGTTACGCCAAGACCGCAATAGTTGTGGTCATCGGGAGTAACGGCTGTGCCACCGGTGTATTTGAACCAACCTGTTTCGACAATTGATTGGCAAAGGGCGATGTCGCCACGAAGGCCATATTTGGCCGAAACAGCGATAAATTGTTCTGCGATTTCGCGGTCAAATGAACTGTTTTGCGCTTTTACGAAGTTGTAAAGTTGGTCGGCAGTAGCCTCATTTGTACCTAAAATGGGGGTTGCTGCAAACATCACGGCAAAGAGATTGAGGAGGAGTGTCGAGATAAAAAATCGTTTCATGAAATATTATTCGGTTAAGTTGATTGTTAGCGTATAATATGGCAATTTAATTCCGAGTGCAAAGTAAGTGATTTTTTGCGAGATAACTATTATTTTAGGGCGTGTTTATGTCTATAAAAAACGAGGTTTCTCCGTCAAAATCAGAGAAACCTCGTTGTGGGTATTGTTGAGGAATGTTATTTGGCTACTCGTTCAAGCCATTTAACCATTCCGAGCATTACGCCCATTGAGATGAGACATACTACAAGGAACACTGTCCAACATTGCCAGATGGGAATTGCGTTGTACATAAGAGGGCCAATCCACAAGAGCAAGTTGCCAACGGCAGTAGCACCGAGCCACAAACCTTGGCAAAGACCTTGCAAGTGCTTGGGAGCAATCTTTGATACGAATGACAAACCGAGGGGAGAAATGAACAATTCGGCAACAGTCAAGAAGAAGTAGAGGGCGATGAGTACCCATGCGCCTGCTTTAACTTGTTCGGCAACAGGGAGTGCGCGGTAAGCGTCGGCCGAGGGATAGTTCATATACAATGAGTATGCTGCCAAGAACAAGTAGGCAAGACCGGCGATGAGCATACCGATTGCAATTTTGCGAGGTGTAGAGATTTCTTTGCCGCGTTTAGACAATGCACCGAAAATCCACATTACAACAGGAGTGAGCACAATCACGAAGAATGGGTTAACTGCTTGCCAAATTTCGGGAGCGATAGTTGTTGTGTCAACGAAGTCGCGAGCAAACAATGAGAGTGAAGTACCGTTTTGGTGGAATGAGAACCAGAAGAAGATAACCACGCCAAGCACTGCGAGAAGAGCATAGATGCGTTGTTTGATTTCTTGTGCCATGGCTTTCTTTTCTTCGGCAGTATATTCAACAGTTGCAGCCGCTTCTTTCTTTCCGGGGGTGGGGTACATCTTTTTAGTAACGATGAACACAATCAAAGAGATGAACATCGCTGCTACTGATGCCATGAATGAGTAGTGGATACCTTCGTTGAAGATTTGGAGGTATTTGCCACAAGACTCAGCCATGTTGGCAATGTTGCCGCCACATTCGGCCATGAGGGCTTGCAAGTTAGAGAGGTTAGCCATTGCTTCGCCTTCGGCGATGTATTGGTGGCAGAGTGCGGGAAGGCTCGCATTGTATGTCATTGCGTGTGATTCAAGCCACCAGCTTCTCAACAAGGGAGCAACGAAAGGCGCGATGAGACCGCCAATGTTGATGAATACGTAGAAGATTTGGAAGCCCGAGTCGCGTTGGTTTGAGTATTTGGGGTCGTCATACATTTGGCCCACGATTGCTTGCAAGTTGCCTTTGAACAAACCGTTACCAAATGCGATGAAGAACAATGCCACGCAAGTAAGAACGAGCAATGAAGTTGAGTTTTGTGCAGTTGCGAGAATGGGAATTGACAATGCAACATAACCCAATGCCATCACGATGAGACCTGACATGATAGTGCCTTTGTAGTTTTGAGTTTTGTCGGCAATGAAACCGCCAGCCAAACTCAATACATAGATACCGGCATAGAAAAATGAATAGATTAACGAACTTGTTTCTTCGCTAACGCCAAATTTAGAACATAAGAACAACACGAGAACGGCGTTCATGATGTAATAACCAAAGCGTTCGCCCATGTTGGCAAGGGCGGCAGGAATAAGTCCTTTGGGATGGTTTTTAAACATAATCTAAATTGTTTATGAAGTTAGTAATTAATTGAATTTTCGGTGATTAGGTGTTTAAATGCTGCCTTTGGCCTTGAATGCGAGGGCATACATCTTGATTTGTTTCACCATTGCCACGAGGCCGTTGCTGCGTGTGGGCGAAAGGTGCTCGGCGAGGCCTATTTTCTCAACAAAGTAGAGGTCGGCATTGATGATGTCGTCGGGGCTTTGGCCCGAAAGCACTTTGATGAGCAATGAAATGATGCCTTTCACGATGATGGCATCGCTGTCGGCGGTGTAAACCACCTTGCCGTCGTTCATCTCGGCGTTGAGCCACACGCGGCTTTGGCAACCTTCGATGATGTGAGAGGGTGTTTTATACTGCTCGTCGATGGCGGGGAGGGCGTTGCCGAGGTCGATGATGTAGGCATAGCGGTCCATCCAATCCTCGATGTCGCAGAATTCTTCAATGATTTCGTCTTGTATTTGATTGATAGTCATTGTGTATGATTATTTTTCGTTATATATGGTGTTAAGAACCGTTTGTCCCACTGCTTTGAGCGAGTTGCGGTCGATTGATTTCATGTCGTCGTTGAGGGTGTGCCACGTCGAGGGGAACGAGCCGGTGGCTGGGTTGGCACATTCAATGATGTCGATGCAAGGAATGCCTGCCGCATTGATGTGGAAATGGTCGTCGGTCACGGCGCCTCGTTGGGTGTTGACAAATGTGTTGCCATATCCGGCGGCATTGGCCGTAGCCCACACTTTGTTCACGATGTTGGGCGCGAGATAGTCAGAGAAGCCTTCGCGATAGAAACGGGCATCAAGTCCGCCGACTATGTCGAGCAAGATGCCATACATCGGTCGGGTTGTTGCATCATAAGGCATGTTTTTTACCCAATACTGAGTGCCGAGACACCACGAATTGTCTTCGCCGCCAGTGTCGCCATAGTCTTCGGCATCGGTAAACAACAGGTCAACGCCCACCGCAGGCATGCGCACGGCGAGGTTGCGGGCTATTTCGAGCAACACGCCTACACCGCTGCCGCCGTCGTTAGCGCCGGGAATTGGTGTTTTGTGCTTGGCGGGGTCTTTCTCGGCATCGGCCCAAGGGCGAGTGTCCCAATGGGCGAGGAGCAAAACGCGTTTTGTCGCTTGGCGGTTGTATTGAGCAAAAATGTTGATGGCGGGTAAGCGATCGCCGTTAAAGGCTGTGAGGGTCGCGCGTTGGCACATAACAGTATCGGCCTTGAATTGATTTAGTTGGCTGACAATCCATTGTGCACAATTTTTGTGGCCCGATGTGCCCGGCACACGAGGCCCGAAATTGACCTGTGTTGCCACAAAGTTATAGGCACTGTCGGCATTAAATTGCGGGTATGAGACAGCAACAACCTGCTCGGCTGTGCGGTTGTCGGCGTTGGCCGACCCGGCATTGCAAGCAGTTGCTATAAGACTCATTATAAGTAGTGCTAAAACCTGAATTTTCATATCCGTATTATTCCAATCTCCAAAGATACAAAAAACTTGTGGAATAACGGCAGATATTATTGAAAATTGAGGCGATTAGCGCCGCGGAAAGATGTTTGCGAGACCTAACTTCGAGAGAGTGTTTTGGTGTGGGTGATGCACTCGGGCACTTCTTTGAGGTAGTGGGTCACATAGATGAGTGTGAGTCGGTCACGGCGAGTGAGATGATTGATGATTGCGCGAATGCTGCGTTTGCGCGCCATGTCAAGTCCGTGTAACGGCTCGTCAAGAATGAGCAGTTCGGGCTGTTTGATGAGCGTGCGAGCAAGCAGGGCAAGGCGTTGTTCGCCGGTTGACAGAGTGTTGAAACGGCGGTCGGCAAGATGCTCGATGTGCAAGATGTTGAGCCAACGGAGTGCTTCGGCATGTTGCTGTGGTGTTACGCGGCGAAAATCGCCGATAGTGTTGTTGAGGCCTTGTGCCACCATTGACACCACATCGCTTGTGGCGTTGAAATAGAGGTGCATTTCGGGCGAAATGTAGCCGATGCGGCTCTTGATGTCCCAAATGGTTTCGCCTGTGCCTCGTTTGTTGTCAAAGAGGGTGATGTCGTTGCTATATCCTTGGGGATTGTCGGCGTTAACGAGGCTGAGGAGTGTCGATTTGCCCGAGCCGTTAGGACCCGACAAGGCCCAACATTCGCCGGCTTTTACTGTCCATGACACATTGTCGACAATGGTGCGGTGGCCATATTTCACTTTGCAGTTGTTGAGGTTGAGCACGGTTGTGGTGTCGGGGTTGACGGGTGTTCGGCGCTTGGGCAGACTCTCGATGTCGATTGCGTAGTCAAACAGATGCACAAGATTGTTGCGCAAGGTGTCGATGTCACCGCTGCGGTTTATGGGTTGACCGATGACAAGATTGCTGACCGGAATAACGGTGGTTGTGGCGGGGTGAATATCGACGGTGTTGCAGAGCAACATGATGACATTGACGCCTTGGGCTGTTATTTCGCTGATGGTCTGGTCAAGCATTTGTCGCGACGCGCTGTCAAGGCCGATGTAGGGATTGTCGAGAATGAGCACTTGCGGCAGGTCAAAGAGCAGGTTGATGATGAGCAGTTTGCGCAACTCGCCGCTTGACAGATAGTTAATGTGCTTGTCGTCAACATCGTTGAGGCGCAATCGTTTGCATAGTTCTTTCCAACGGGGCGATAGCGCTCGTTGGCCCATGATTTGTGCCACTGTGGGCACTTCGTCGTTCATCATCGACTCAAATCGTTGCTGATAGTAGGCCACTGACAGTCCGGCAAGCGAGTGAATGTCATAAAACTCGATGCTGCGAATGGTCATTTTGTCGGCTTCTCCTTTGAGGCGGTTGGTGCAGATGTTCCACCCTTTTTCGAGAATGCGTCCGAGGGTTGATTTGCCCGAGCCGTTAGGTCCGATGATGGCAGTGATGCCACGGGGAATGGTTATGTGGTGGGGATTTTGCAGTTTAACCCCTTGATATTGCAGAGTGTCGCTAATAAGTTGAATCATAAATTAAAGCATTGCCGAGATGAGGAATGTAACGCAATAGAAAAGCATGAGCATGGCTGTCATGCCGAGCATGGGATTGAGTTTGCGGCCTTCAAAACGCTTGATGCGTGTCCACAAAACGATGTGGACTATCAGGTAGATGGCGGGGAAAACGAGACTCCATAGCGGCATTCGTCCCCATGCCGATACCATTGCGTTTAGAGCCAAGATGCCGTTGAGTAGATAGATGGTGGCAACGGTTTTGCCGCCGAGAATCACGGCGAGGGTGTGTTTGCCCACTTTTACATCGTCAAAGCGGTCGCGGTAGTTGTTGACAATCAACACATTCGCGCCCATGAGGCCGGCCGATAATGAACCGAGCAGCACTTGTGCGCTCCATTGCTGTGTCATCAGATAGAATGTGAAATTGACGGGAATGATGCCAAAGAAAAATATCACGGCAAGTTCTCCAAGTCCGTGGTGTGACAGCGGGTATGGGCCAGAACTGTATGCGATAACGCCAACGGCGATGGGTGCGCCCACAAAGATGAGCCACCAGCCGCTAAACGCGATGAGTGAGCAACCGATAACGCAGGCAAGCGCGAGAGTGCCGTAAGTGGCAAGTTTCATGGCGCGAGGGGTGATGTCGCCCTCGGTAACGCCGCGGCGGTGTCCTTCGCGACCTTTGCGGTCGAGGCCGCCTTTGAAATCATAATACTCGTTGGCAAAGTTTGACGCGATTTGTGCCAATACGGCAAAGGCAAGGCACAGCCATGCTGGCGTCATATCATAGTCGGGGCGTTGAATGGCATATGCGATAGCGAGAATCACGCCTGCGATTGAAACGGGCAGGGTGCGCAATCTCATTGCTTCTATCCAATGTTTTATCGTTTTCATATTCAGTTGTTTATTGTTCGGGCGATGTGTCTTGCAAGCCAAAGCATCGAATTATTGCTTGGCGAATGCGAGCGGCATCGGCACTGTTGCTTTTGAGGATTCTGAACACTTTGCTGCTATATCCTTTGAGGCCGCCTTTGATTTGGCATAATTGTAACAGTTGGCTTGCGGCAATCATCGATTTGCGGTTATACACGCGCAAAATGTCGCGGTAGCGGCGTTCGGTGACATAGCGTTTGAACTCGTCGCACAGGCGGTTGTAGGTAGTGCGCGGTTGTGGTTGCAGTTCATCGGCGAGGTTGCGCAAGTGGTCTTCTAGCGAGTCGATATCGGGGAATTTCTGGTCGATGCGTACGGTGACAAGGCGTTTCACGCGGTGGCGTGTGTGCATCAGCGCCTGTTGCTCATAGTCTTTGCTGAACTCCTCGATGATGCTGTTTTTGACATGGTTGAAAACCTGATTGGGATTCTTGCCACAGCGGCGTGCCACCGCTGTGATGACCTCTTCGAGCATGAGGATGTTCTCGATTTCGGCCACGTTGGGCACATGTATCTTCTTTTCGCGCAGATATTTGACCTCGGAGTCGGGACGGCGGTCGCGGTCAACAATACCGTAGGCGTTGAGGTGGTGGAAGGCTTTTAACTCGTTAAATGCGCGAGTGGCCTCAATCACTTTGTCGCAACTGCCCAACGGCTTAACCTGATATTCGGTGAAGATGAGCGGATATAGTTTTGAGTCAATTGAGTGGCTTTCGTCGCCTTCGATAAACAGTACTGGCTTGCGTGAGCCGATGAGTGCCGAGTATATGTCGTCGGAGAGGGCATCGTGAGGCGGAATGATGTCGTAGTCCCAAGTGAAAGTTTTTGCATCAAAACTTTTTACCCACACAACCGAGTTTTCGTGTCGGGTGGCTGCGAAATAGAGGTTGTGGGTGGTGTAAACATAGGTGCAGTCGGGACGCAATTCCTCGATGGCGTTCCACACGGCTTCCACGATTGACGGGTGCAGGAAAATGTCGGGGTCTTCAATAAAAACCACTGCATTTTCCATCGCGAAAAGTATTGACACGATGTAATAAAGCACTGCTTTTTCACCGTCAGACAGTTTCATCGACTGATATTTCTCTGAATCAATGAAACGGCTGAAACGCAGTTCGTTGTTTTCCATCAAAATGGTGTTTTCGGGGAATATCTCTTGCCATTGGCGAATGGCTATATCCATTTTTGACGGCTGTGTTGGGGCTGAGTTGTCGTTGGTGAATTTTCGGGCAATGTGGGTGGCCATTTCGTCGTTGACGAGCATGGCGATGCATCTTTCAAATTCCGACTCGATGTCGTCGCGCATAAACGGCGAGTTTTTTACGGTGTCGGTGTAGATGCTGTCGATAGAGCCGGGGAGGGTGTTGGGGTTGCGCGAGTCGTAGAGAGCGTGCAATGCCGATAGTCGAAAAGCCTTGCCTTGGAGCGAGTTGATGAGGTGTTCGGTAAAGCGTGACTTACCTGCACCATTAGCGCCTATGATGATGAGTTGACGAGAGTCGTCGTTGATTGAGAGGCTGCTGCCGTCAAACTTAGGAGGAAAGACTAATCGCATGGCATGAGATGTTTTTAATGAATAAGTAAAGGTAGTAATTATAATTCATAAAACATAATTGTGGCGGCATAATTCACATTATTGCCGCCACAATAGAGATTTTTTTTGTCGCTGATTATTGAATGAGCACTTTGTGGCTTGATGAGTTGCCGTCGGCTGTCACTTTGATGATATATGAGCCTGATGCGGGTGCAGCAATGCTGTCGGTGTGGGTGGCGGCAGCCACCTTTTGACCGAGAAGGTTGTATATCTCAATGGTGTCAACAATGCGGCGAGTGGTGATAATGCCGTTGGCAACGAAAACGGGAATGATGTCGGGGCTGATGACAATCGTCTCGATGCCCGAGGGTGCGTTGTTGTAAACGGCTTCAATGGCGGGAATTTCAATGCGGTAGTCGGTTGAGGCTTTGCCTTTGACAACCACAGTGATAGAGTTGATATAGACAGGGTAAATGCCGATGTCGTTGGGGTCGCCAAGGTTGCTCATGGGAATAGACAATACATTTTCCACTCCCGATGTCACTTCGTTGAACGGGATGTTGGTGGGTGTGCTGTTGTTGGCGCGAAGGTTGGCTGTTACGCTTGTGATAGCAGCTTCGCCAACGGGCTTGATGCGAATGCGCAACGAGTCGGGTAAACTCCAAATGGGAAGGCTGTCGTGGGCAATCTTGAATTGAGGCCCGCGAGTGGTTTTGATGGCATAGTCAAATGCCACGCCTTTGCCAAATTCTGAAATCGTGCACGACGAGAGGTTTGACTTGGTGAGTTTCCACGAACTGATGCCTTCGGCGGGATTGACCGGCATTTCTTGGCCTTCGGGACATTGCACGGTGACATTGATAGTGCCTGAATAGTCGCCAACCGTGCCGGTGAGGGTGGTTGTGCCGTTTTTAACGCCTTGAACGATGCCTGTGGCGGCATTAACTGTGGCGATGCTCTCGTCGGCCGATGACCATGTGAGCGCTTCTGGGCTGAGGGCCATGTATTGGCCGTTGACAAGCGACTGAATGGCGGCGGGCCATTGGCGATAGTTGTCGAGAAGCACATTGTCATATTTCATCTCGGGGGTCCCCGAGTTGTCAACAGTTACCACTATTGAGGTGGTGATGCCGTTGTAGGTGGCGGTGAGATTGTGAGTGCCCGCGCCGTTTCCAAAAAGTGCAGAGCCGTTATCGGTGATTTCGCCAAGAGTGGCGGGACAAGAGAGTGTGAAGCCTTGCAAATCGGTGTCAATAAGCACGCCATATTGGTTGTAGCCATAGAGTCGGGGTATGTAGAAACCATATTTTGGCAAAACCATTGTCCAATCTTCAAAACGAATTTCGGTAATGGTGTTGTCTTCAGGTGATTTGAGCACGGCAAAAAGACCGTTTGATACAGCGCGTTCGCTACCGTCGCTCGGACTGTTCACGATGCCAAACGGCTCGATGTACATGCCCGATGAGCCGCCGCCGTCAACATTCACGGCGTCGTAGCAGCCGAGATAGGTCATGATGTCGGCACCTTCGGGATAGGTTGAGCCGTCAGATGAGTTTGAGCGGCCGTCGATGATGCACCACACCATTTTTGTGCGGTCTTGGTCGTAGCCAAACATTGTGCGAGGGTTGTTGCTGTCGCGGCCGTTGATAAAGCGGGGTGCTTCAAATGTCACTTGACCGCGTTTGAGAATAACAACATCACCACCCGAACATTCTTTGATGTCGGGGCTGATGGCATAGTCTTTGAGAGTAATGGCAAAGTTGGCGGTGAGGTTGTCGCCGGCTTTGAGTGCCGCAATTTTGGCGGCTTGTGTGCCAGTTGCGCTAAGCACGGCGCCGTCGGCTGTAATGGGAGTTGCACCGACTGTGTTGGGTGCTGATGTCACAACGAGTTTGACAGGACGGTTGACGGCCCATGTTTCGCCCTCGGCGAGAGCCACTTGCACCTCGGTGCAGCCGGCAAAGCGGGTTTGACGGCCAAATTTTGAGTTGAACATCACCATTTCGTTCTCATAGATGTCTTGGTTGATGCGCGGCATCGTTACGGTGCTGCCGTCGGGAAACGAAATAGAGAACGATTGAGTGGGAGAGTCACACCACATATTCTTGTCCTTGTCCATGAAAAAGTGGCCGTAGTCGGCGGCATCGAGGTAGCCTGTCGAGGCTATTTCGCCGTTAAGAATGCAGTCCATGTGGGGTTGTCCGGCATATTGCGGCACATAAGATGTGGTGATGTAGAAGTCGGCATTCACGCCCGCAAAATAGTGGGTGTTTTCGTTTGATTTGCGCTTGGCGATGCTTGAAATGCGCTCGGTGGTGAGGGTGGTGTCGTTGCCAATCTCCATGCGATATTCCACATTGTCGTGTCCGCGCAGGTCCATAGTCAATGCGTGAACTCTCATTTTCTTGGTTGAGGTTTGCGATTGCAAGAGCATTGAGGTGTGCATGGTGCCGGGGCCCACTTTGACATGGCGAAGGGTGTCGACATTGAAGGCTGTACCTTGTAGGTTGACAATACCTGCGGCCGATGCGCTTGTGGCGAGCGCCAACATGGCTGTGAACAGTAGATGCTTTTTCATGATGTGGTGAGTACTTGTCAAAAAAGCGATGTGCCGACGGCACACCGCTTTTTAGTGATAAATCAAGTGATTAAAGAATGATTTTCTTGGCTTTAACTGCGCCGTCGGCAATAACCTTAACGATGTATGTGCCGGCTTCGGGAGCGGCAATGCTATTGGCGTTGGCAACAGCGGCAACTTTTTGACCTGCAAGGTTGTAAACCTCGATAGCCTTAACTGTATTGGGGGTTGAGATGACGCCGTCGGCTACAATGATGTCGGCTTCGTTGCCATCGGCAATGATTTGGTCAATGCCTACGGGAGCGTTTACATAAATTCCTTCAATGCCGGGCATTTCAATGCGGTAGTTAGTTGAAGTTGAGCCTTTGAGCATAAGCATCATATTGTTGATAGTAACGGGGTAGATGCCTATGTCGTTTGCTGCGCCGAGTTCGCTCATGGGAATGTTGAGCACATTTTCTACGCCTGAAACGATTTCTTCAAATTTGAAAGATTGGGGAGTTGCATTGTTGGCGCGGAGGCTGATAGTGAGTGATGTCACGGTAGCATCGCCAACGGGTTTGATGCGAATGCGCAATGAGTCGGGCAAACTCCACATTTTGAGGCTGTCTTGTGTGATTTTGATTTGGGGACCGCGAGTTGATTTGATTACATAGTCAAATGCCAAACCGTTGCTGAGTGCGCTTGTTGTGCAAGAAGTGATGCTTGATGTTGTTGTTTTCCAAGAAGTATACTCGCTTTGGGGTAGAACGGGGATAACGCGGTCGTTGGGGCATTGAACGGTTACATTCACAGAGCCAACGAAGTCGCCGACTGTACCGGTGAGTGTTGCCACGCCGTCTTTCAAGCCTTGTGCAACACCTGTTGTGGGGTTGATAGTCACAACGCTTTCGTCAGATGTTGTCCATGTCATGGCTTCGGGGCTGAGGGCCATGTATTCGCCGTTAACGAGCGATTGAATGTCAACTGGCCATTGACGGTAGTTGTCAAGAACTACCTCGGGGTATTTGATTTCGGGTAGTGTAGTCTCGATAGTTACTGGAATTGCTGCTGTGATGCCATTGTAAGTGGCTGTGAGAGCATGAGTTCCTGCACCGTTACCAAAGAGGGTAGTACCGTCGTTGATGATTTCGCCAAGAGTGGCGGGGCAAGAAAGAGTGAAACCTTTGAGGTCGGTGTCAACAAGCACGCCATATTGGTTGTAACCATACAATTTGGGAGTATAGATACCATATTTTGGGGCGCGCATAGCCCAATCTACGAAACGGATTTCGGTGATTGTTTTATCCTCGGGAGCGTCGATTGTTGCAAAGATTGCATTGCCGACCGCGCGTTGGCCACCGTCGCTGCAATAGTTGCGAACACCGAGTGCCGATGTGTAGAGAGTTGATGAACCGCCACCGTCGAGGTTACATGCTTCCCATGCGCCGGCATATCTCATAACGTCGCCGAGCATTGAAGTGCGAACACCTGCCGAGAGTGTGTAGCGGCCTTCGATGACCATCATGATGATGCTGTCGCCTGATTGGCTAACGCCGATGCCTGTGCGGGGGTGGAGCGATGATGCGTCGCCGCGTTCGCTTTCTGTGTCAAGAGTCACGCCGTTACCAACGGTTTTGGGGTTACCCGAAACGATTTGTGTGGGAACGATGCGCAAGTCAGTGCCGTCGCCGGCAACGGGGCTGTATAATACGATGTTGTCAAATTCAACGATATCGCCAACTTTGAGAGCATTAACAAAGTCGAGAGCGCCTGTGTTGCAACCTGATGTAGATGTGCCACGGCCAAAGATTACAAATCCGTCAGAGGGGATTTCCAAGTCGCCGGTTGAAGTGGGTGTAGAGGTAACTTCGAAGCGGAATTTTGTGCCTGCATAGAAGTTTTCGCCGGCAACGAGTTTGGCAGTAACCTCGGCACAAGAGCCAGCATAGTCAACTTGGTTGGTGCTGCCCCAATACTTGGGGGTGTAGATAGTGATACCATTGCTGGGAGAGCCGACATTTACGCCTTTGAACAAAGTTACTTTGTCGCCCAAAGTGGCTGTGCCGGTGTAGTAGTTGAGACGGCCAACGCGAGCCACTCCTTCGGTATCGATTGTGAATTGATAGTTGCTGTTTGATGTTTTGTATATTTCGCGGTCAACAGTACAAGATGTTGTGGGAGAACCGATTTTGCTTGTGCCGTTAGTTGCTTCGCCGCTTGTTGAATAGAAGTCTCCGTTAGAACCAGCGAAATAGAGAGTTCCGTTGCCGCTCTTGCGTTTAGCCATATTTGCCACGGTTTCGCAGCCGGCTACTTTGTCGGTAGCGCACACTGTGCGGATAGAAACTCGGGGAGTTGTTTGGTCAATAGTGAGGTAGTGTACTTGGAGTTTAGATGTCGAATTGGTGCTGTTGATCAATTCGAGGTGAGTGTGAGTAGTGCCGGGGCCTACCTTCACATGGGTGATGGTGTCGAGATTGTAGGTAACGCCTTGAATGTCGATAGTGTTTTTGGCGTTAGTGGTCATAGCACCTGTGAGAGTTGCTATTGCCAAAGGTAGGAGTAAATGTCTTTTCATGATATATTTGTTTAATTGTTTATATTCTGGACAATTTATGCAAATTTAGTGGGTTTGCGTGGCAAATGCAAGAAAATAGCCGAAATTATCTATAATAATGTGGCGGAGGGAGTAGAAACTATGGTGTTTATAGATGCTGTGGTGTTTGTGTTAACGATAAGAAACTTCACTTCCGGCAACAAAAAAGCCTCGGCGGCTGCCGAGGCTTTTTGAGATATTAAAGGAAATGATTATTTAACCAATTCTTTAACTACGTTGTTACCACGTTTAACGATGTAGAGACCGTTTTCGGGGTTAGCAACTTTAACACCTTGGAGGTTGTAGTAAGTTGCTTCGCCTTCGAATGTGTCAGCTTCGATACCTTCAACACCTACTCCGCCATAAGGATCTTTGAAGCCTTCTTGACCGATTACATAGAGACCCATACCGTTGTTACATTTGTAAGTCAATACATAAACGCCTTCAACACCATTTTCGTCAGTTACGTTGAGAGTTTGGATGTTGTGTACGCGAGTACCTGTATCTGATTGAGTACCGAGGCCTTTTTCGGGAACTGTCCAGTAGAGGTCCATGTTTTCGAACATCAAGTCGGGGATTTCAGCGATGTTTATGTGGGCACCGTTCTTTTTAGAGTCATTGGGTTGACCGAGAACATAAGCAACCATGTTTTTGTCACCGATAGTGAATTCAGAAACACCGTTACAACCTACGTTGGGAACGAAATCAGCGGGAGCGTTCATAAAACCGTCAACAACACCAGCACCAGTGTTATAGAGCACGGGGCAAGTAGCGAAGTCGTCGATGTAGAAGTTTTCACCAGTGAGTTCTTCGTCATACATGATGTTGATAGTAGTTACACCACCCCAAGCAGTGAGGTCAGCGGGGTAAGTTTCGAGACCAGCAGAAGTGTCCCAGCATACATAACCGTCGAAGTCACCAGCCCATTCGTCAGAACCTTGTTCGCGTTTCCAACGATAAACAGAGAGAGCGTTTTTAGCAACACCCATTGCGATAGCGTGGCTTTGAACACCTGTAACGTCACCGAGGATGTCGATGTAGTCTACACGACCCAAGTTAGCAGCTTCGTCAGAGGGGAGGTAGAGCTCAGCAACTTTAGTACAGTCACCTGTGTTGATGTCGTTGATTTTGTAAACTGTGATAGGAGCGTCGATGTTTGTACCAGCGTGGTAGTTAGCAAACCAAATGTTACCGAAATCGTCGCGGTCGATTTTGTTGTTACAAAGAAGACCTGTGATGGGTGTACCTTCGCAAGTGAGAGCTACATCTTTGTCGGGAGCACCGTCTTTGAATTTGATGATTGAGATGTAAGCGAAGTTGTTCATTTTGGGAGTGTTGTCAGCATTTAGTTCGCCTGTTTCGCGAGAGGGACCCCAAGCAACCAATACGCGGTTGTTTTCAGCGTTTGCTTCGTCGATGTAGAGAGTCGCAGTACGTGCATACTGATAGTAGTCAGAACCGAAAGAGAATTTGTTCCAGTCTTCAACGTTTTGAGCACGAGACATTACCCAACGGTTAGAAATAGAAAGACCGTTTTTAGCTTCATAAGTAGCGGGGTCAACTGAAGCAAATGCAGAAGAAGCTACGAGGGCAGCAGATGCAAAGAGTAAAAATTTCTTCATAATGAATGAATTTTTAGTTAGTAATTATGGTTAATTTAAAGAATTGTCACTTTCGTTTTTGTAGTCTTTACGAAATATGCTCCAAAATTATAAACTTTTTCTCAATAAACATAATTTCGCAGACTTTTTATGACAGGAAATTTGAAATTTAAGAAAATTTTACAATTCTGTTTGGCCGGGTGCACAGCCCGTGTTGAAAATGAGGGGGTGAGATTAATTGCTTTTGGGAGTTGAAGCGATAGCGTTTGTGAAATTTTGAGTTATGGCATTAAAGGTTGAGTTTGTAAAATAAAAAAAGGGCAAGCGATCTACATCGCACCGCTACGACCCGATACCGTTGCTTCGATCAAGACCTGGCGGGGTTCTCGGGGAGCTGGTCGTGTAGGACTTACCCGAGTGCAAAGGTAGACATTTTTTTTGAACTGACAAAATCTTGGCACAGAAAAGCGCAATTGAAGTAGAAACGGAGGCTGTGTGCAGTATAAAAAAAGGGAACTATCGTGCGGGATAGTTCCTTGTATGTTTTAGAATCGGGGTGCACCGGGAGGTGGGCCAGAGGGCGCTCCGGGGGGAGGTCCTGATGGGCGACCGCCGGGGAATCGGCCTTCTGCTCCGCGGCCTTTGGGTTGGTTGCCTTTGCCAAAGGTGTTGAACTTGTAGTTAAACGATATCATAAAGTAGCGTGTCAACGAGTTGTAGTTGATATCGTCGATGTAGTTGGCTGTCACATTGCGGCGAATGTTCTCTTTTTGTTGCAAGAGGTCGTAGGCTTTGAGTGAGATTGTTGCAGCCTTGTCGCGCAAGAATTGGTAAGAGATTGATGCGTTCCACATCCATTGGTTGGTGTCGTAGCCGTCGCTATAACCTTGTGTTCCCGAGTATGAGAGGTCGGTGTTGATAGAGAGGCCCCAAGGAGTGTAGTATGCGCCGTTGAATGCGCCGCCATAGGTGTGAACATTGCGGTTGGCGTTGGTTTGCACCGAGTTGCGTGTTGTCTGCAAGTTGTAGAAGGGGCGAAGTTCAAACTCGAAGTGGTCGGGGCGGAAGGCGATTGAGAATGACTCGCTGACCATGAGCGAACCGCTTATGTTGCGAAGGGCGTTGTTGTAACCGACGGTTTGGTTGTAGAAACCGAAGATGTTGTTGTTAAACGACCATCGTTTGTCGCGGAAGGGGAGCGAAACCATGTTCATCAAGCGTGCGTTCCACACACCGTTAACATTTTCATAGGTAGTTGTTTGTCCGCCTGTTGTTGGATCGAATGTCGTTACCGAGATAATGCTGTTTTGAGCGACTTGGGCATCGGCCATAAGCATCAATGAGCGTTGAGTGTCGGCGTTGAAGTCTTGGAAACGCAAGCGCAAGTTGTGGCTGAATGTGGGGTTAAGGTTGGGGTTACCAACAACGATGCGCATGGGGTTTGACATATCGGCCACGGGTTGGAGTTGGTTGATAGACGGTTGCGAGGTGCGACCCTGATAGTTGGCGTTGAACGAACTTGAATTGCTGATTTTGTAGCGGAAGCGAACAAACGGAGCAAAATTCCACACCCAACGGTCAATGTCTTTGTCGTGGTTGAGCAAGTTGTCGCTTTTGGTCATTGAGGGCACAAATGAGAGACCTGCATTGAGGTTGACGGTTTTTCTCACAAAGCGATAGCCGAGGCGAATGTCCTGGTTGAAAAATTCGTTGCGGAATTGGTTGCTGAGAACCGAGTCAACAACAAGCAATGAGTGGTCGAAGTTGTAGATTTCGCCGGGCACGCCATATTCCAAGGGATATTCCGACACAATTTTGTCGGCGTTGTTCCAACGATAGTTGGCGCGATAGGCAAATGTGAGAAAGTGGCCTTTCTTGGGGTCGCCCAGAGGTTCGGTCCAAGTGAGTCGGCCGGTGGCGTTGTTGCTCCAAGTGTGGTTGTCGGTATAGAGTAGATATTCGTCAATCGAGTCGTTGAGGAGGTAGAAACGGTTGAGCGAGTAAGAGTATTCGTCTTCGCGCACATTGCTGAGGCTATATTGTGCCTGCACCGAGAATGAACGGCCTTTGCGTTGGCGGAACTTGTGGTTATAAACCAATTCGCCGCCAAATTCAAACGAGTTGCCGTCAGAAATGCCGCTGTTAAAACTCCTGTTTATAGGCGAATAGTTGCCGGCGAGTGTGAGGGTTGAGTCAAGGTTTTCGGAATCGTTGAAGTTGAACGATACGCGGGGCTTGAACTCAAAAGTGTTGAACTCGTTGGGCTCCCATTTCATGCGGAAATCGGCACGGAGATTGTGTCCGGCATCGTTGGCGCGTTTGGCCGATTCTTCATAAGAGGTAGAGTCGGCAAACAGGTATTGGCGATTTTGAGTTTGGCGCGAGTTGCGGTCGGTGTGAGAGTACATTACATTACCGCCCACGCGGAAAATCTCTTCTTTGCCTACATTGAAGTTGATGCCTAATGTTTGAGAAGTGGTGATGCCGTTGTCGCCACCAAAACGGCGAAAGCGGCCGGCGTTGCCGTCGGTAAATCCGAGTTCGTTGATGTTATTTGCGCTACCGACAACAGTGATTTGGTTTCCGTTCCAGAAACGGTTTACGATAAATCCGCCTTTGTAGCGGTCATCGGTGCCATAGCCCACTTCGGCGCTACCAAACCAACCGTTATTCATGCCTTTTTTGACGGTGAGGTTGATGACGGTTTCTTCTTCGCCATCGTCAACACCGGTGAGGCGTGCGAGGTCGCTCTGGCGGTCAACGACTTGCAGCTTGTCGACCATGTCAACAGGAAGATTTTTTGTTGCCACTTTGGGGTCGTCAGAGAAAAACTCTTTGCCGTCAACGAGGATTTTTTTGACCTCTTTGCCGTTGGCTGTGATTTTGCCGTCAGAGCCCACTTCTACGCCGGGGAGGCGTTTGAGCAGGTCTTCGACCACAGCGTTGGGCTGTGTCTTATATGAGTCGGCGTTAAATTCGATGGTGTCTTCCTTTACCTTGATTTGGGTTTTGACGCCGGTGGCAGTGATTTCTTTGAGCAAGATTGACGATTCGGTCATTGCAATGGGGCGCACTCTGACATCGGTCTCGGCCACGGTGACATCTTTTGTGGCGGTGTCATAGCCGATAAAAGTGCATTGCAAGATATATTTGCCCGATTTGACATTCGGAATGCGGAAAAAACCTTTGCTATTGGCCGTGGTTCCGCCAATATATGAACTGTCGCGCGCGCTGAGCAGTCGCACAGTAGCATCGGGCAGAGCCTCCTCTTTGCTGTCGATGATGCGTCCCGAAATGTCGTATGCAAATGCGGCTAATGTGGTGGCCGCCATGATTATAGATGCTAAAAAACGCTGAGTAAATGTTGTCATGACTTTATGATTTTATAAATGCGGAATCAACCAAAATTCCGTAGCGCTATGCTTATAGACTATGTGAGATGCGAAAGGTTTAAGCATAATATGAAAAAAGTGCTTAAAGTTAGGTGGCGGTGTTGTGTTGCAATATGTGCCGAAATTTATAAAAATCAAAAAATGTCACTTTTTTAAGGCGAAATTGCATGTTAATGAGAAATACTTTATATATTTGTGATTGAAAACATAAAGTAAGGAAACAATGAAAGTTAAGACTATAATTAGAGGTGCGATGTTAGCCACATTGATGGCGTCAACTGCGTGTGTTCCTTTTGACACTATTATAATAGATAACGGTTATTATGATGACCCGTTCTATGGTCCTGGTTTGCCTCCACCCCCAGTGGTAGCACCCCTGCCTCCACATAATCACGCTCCGGCACCTGCGCCCCATAAACCCGACCCCAAGCCCAATCACCGTCCTGATAACGGCCCCGACCATAAGCCCGACAATCGTCCCGATAACAAGCCGAGCGTAAATCCGTCGAAGCCCAACAACAAGCCCGATGTGAAGCCCGGTGGCGGTGGCGACGGCAAGCGTCCCGGTGGTGTGAATACCGGCGGCAGCGGCAAACGCCCGACTAATCGCAGACATTGATTACCTTTAGACTATTTTCAAAGGCATTTTTATGCCAATAAAAACAAATCTCGGTATCACTCGATACCGAGATTTGTTTTTAGAAAAACTTGTTGTTATATTTCAATTAATTCGTGATAATAAATAATCAATAAACGTGTTATTAAATGAAGAGATAGTACAATCTAAAATTTTTAGTCTGTCTTTTGTTGAAGAAGTATTGAACCCGAGTTTTTTTAGCATGCGCTCGCTTCGAGTGTTAGTGTCAGATGTTACAGCTTTTATTCTAATATTTGGATTTCTGCTAAATAAATACTTAAGGACAAAACATGATGCATATATTCCCAATCCACTATTAATATAATTAGGAATTAAACCGCCACTTAGTTCGCAAAAAGATTTCTGAGGCGAAAAAGAGATATGAATGAAACCTATCGGTTTGTTTTTCTGTAATAGTATTAGTTTAATATGATTGGGACAATTATAGAAATATTCCGTGCCACGCCCTTTTAAAGGAGTTGGATTATATAGCATTTTACAAAAATCATTATTTGTAAAACACTTCTCATATAACCATATATAAGATTTAGAACTAGGAACTATTGAAAAATGGTACATTTAATGTAGTAATGGGATTAGTTTTTCTAGTGCTGAAATCATTCTTAGTTGGTAAATTCTTTTATCAGTGGGTATTGATGAGAGATTATTACTATTGTTAAGAATGATATTATATTCAAGTTCTGCTATAATTTTTATGCGACATTTGGTAAATTGACATAATTTCATGTCTCTTAGAGCAAAGTCTCCACGAGCAATATAGTTTGACCCATAGCATGTTGGGCAAATACGAATGAACTCACATTCGCGGCATTGTTCTGAAATTAAATTTTCAATATTATTGAAATCAAAAGATAGTGATTTATCTGATTTTGATTTCCCACATACTGATGGAAACATAAGATGGCAAGGATATTTGTTATCTGATTCAATATCAAGAGCGTTCATTTCTCCAATCCCGCACCATTTCTGTATTGGTGAGTTTGTGTTTAGTATCTCTATTAGGTTAAGATGCATAATGCTAGATCTTTTTAGACCTGGATTGTCAAGATAGAAATCGCTTAACTTTCGCAATTGATCTTCTAAAATAGAAACGGAATCATTTTCCCATTCCACCATTTCTGCAAAATTGCAACGAATATCTTTAAAGCCTAACCCATGGATATGCATAATCCCCTCGGCTAAATTGTGTATAGTCTTCGGGCTGATAGTCATTTTTATACCTTGACTAGGCCATGTTTTGATAAAAAAATCTAAATCTATTTTATCATAAGAATTGCTTCTATTTACATTGTGCATATCCGGAGTCCCGTCAAGGCTTAGCCCTAGTCTAAATCTGTTTTTATTCTGGCTAATCCAATCTTTTATTTCTCCGTGAATAAGGGTGCCATTAGTTGTAGCAAAGAACATGACTTTACAAGGGTATTTTTGTGCCCAAACCCATTCGCATAGCTCTTTTATTTGTGGAAATATCAAAAAAGGCTCACCTCCATGTAGGTTTATTATAAATTCTTGTTCTGAAGGTTTTGTGAGAATTTTATTTAATCTTGATTTGGTTTTTTCCAAATCAAAAGTTTTGTTGCTAGATTTATCTTCGTAACAATATATACAGCGTAAGTTGCATGATACATTTGTCGATATATATATATTTTTAGGGCGAGGCTTATTTAAAGATATAGACATTTAGAGGTATAATTAAATGAATAAGTATTGCATTTAGTAGGTTTTGTCTTTATTTAGGTCTAAAATTATACATTGCCAATATGAAATTTATTGGCAATGTATAATTTAAAGAATTGTATATAGTTTGAATAATTCGCTAATATATTAAAGCTATTATTACTTAGTAGAACCGCATCCTTCGCAACCATAATCGCAAGTGTCATCACATGTACCAGAGCATGATCCTAAACAATTGTTATTACAAACTTCATCTCGGTAGCAGTATTCTTCAGTATCTTCATAGTCTGAAAGACTGATATGTTGTAGGGATAATTGAAGTTTTTCCTTTGCTTTAAATAATTCGATAAAATCAAACAACATAGTTTTTATTATTTTATTCCTACTCTGACGGCTTTGTAGGTCTTGCCGTAATATGCATTTCGATATTTTGGTTGAAAGCATTTACAATCGCAAATGTACATAGAAAAGTGTTAGCAAAAAAAAACGGATATTAAATAATGTTAAAGTAATGGGTGTGGGTTGCGTTTGGGAATTTTGTTTAATGAATTGAAACATAATGGAATTATAATTTTTTGTGTCGAGAACCCCCTCCGGCGCATGCGCCTCGTCCCCCTATCCGCAGCGCGGCAGGAGGATACTTGCAGAGACTTTTTTGCACTTGGGTGCCGGTATTTGTGTGATGAAGGGGGTGTGATGGTGGTGAGGCAAGGGTAATTTTGCATGAAAATCTGATACTATGAAAACTAAATCTATTATTGTAAAGCCGGGGTTGCTCTCGGCGCGTGATGTGGCCAATGGCGGGGAATGTGTGAACATGCGTTGCGAGGCCGACGGCTCTTTGATGCCTGTGGGCGCGCTTACGGTAGTGGCCGACGGCGATTATGTGCCGTTGTGCTATTGTGCCAAGGGCGAGGGGCGTGTGACTCTTGCCTATCGCGGATTATATCTCTATGCTATTGATGAAGAGGGCGCAGTGGAGTCGGTTGCGGTGCTTGCTGCGCAGGTGAGATGTGGTGTGAGTGTGGCCCACGGGGCTGTGTTGATGCTTGCCGACCGTGTGTGTCGCATTGCGTGGAACGGCACTGCGTGGACCGCGGAATATGACACCGACGAGAGACCCATAGTGAGGCTGAAAACGATGTCAACGGCACATTTGTCGGCCTCGACTTCGCCCCGAACACTTAGCGGCAGTTACACTCATTGGCAAGGCGGATTGAACGATGACGACTGTGAGGCTATCGTTGCCGATGTGAAAAAGGCTTATGTCAGAGTGTGTGACGATGCCCGCCGTGCAGGGTGTTATGTGCAGCCGGTAGTGGCCCGCTACCGATTATATGACAAGCGCGGCAGCATGGTGGTGGAGTCGGCGCCTGTGGTGTTGAGCATAGACGGTTTGCAAGGGCTTGGCGGCGTTGTGGCGCAAGTTGATGCCAATGGCGGTGCATATAACAAACTGAAAAGTTACACGCTCACGCTCGGGGTGTATATGATTGGCTATGAGGTTGACGAGCAATGGGCCGATGCCGTGGCCGATTACTCGGTAAGGGTGTATGTTACGCCACAATTGCACCCTGTTGATTGGAGCGCAAAGACGGTGTTGAGGCAAGAGGGGTCAACGACACAGTCGGCCAATCTGCGCATCTATCTGCCAGGGGCAAGCAATGCTCCCGACCGTTGCCGTGATGCTGTTGGGCGGTTGATGAGCCAGTTTGATGCATTGGCACAAGAGGTGGCAAGTGCGCCACTGAGTGTGGGCACAAAGTTGATAGGTCGCGTTGCGGGCAATGTCATGGAGGCCGATATCAAGGCGTGGCAAGGGCTGACGGCCGTTGTGCGCAACACCGATGTGTCAAATGTGATGATGAGTGAATGCCGTTTGCCCCACCGATGGGTGGCTTCAACAGGGCGCACGGTGGGTGATGTTGTGGCGTGGGGAGATATAAGTGCCATAAAATGTGACGGATATGCCCTGCCGATGTTTGCCGCTGAGGTTGATAATCGTGTGGGGCGGTGGAACGCGTGGGCGAGGGTGACTATGGCCGACGGTGACACCGTGTTGTGGAAAGGCGAGGGCGATAGCAATGCGCCGTTAAAACTATCGCCGTTGCTCTGCTATCCCCATCGCGATGCCGTGAAAATGAAAGTGATGGTGAGTTATGCCGATAACAGTGTTAAAAGCCGTGAGGTGGATTTGACTCCCGAGGGCGATGTGGCTGTGTGGATTGACAACTCGTTTGCTGCGGTTGATTTGCTTGATGATGAGGCTTATGTGGTGCCGTCGGCAAGCAGTGAGACGACAAGGTATGAGGGCGCGGTGGCAATCGCAACGGCCGATGAACCGATGGCGTTGACCGTGGGGCGCATTGTCTCGCCGGGGCGTGTGGTGGCCGTAACGCCTGCTGTCAGGTCAAGTTCGTCGTGGGATTTTGCCCGCTGTCATCTCTATGCCTTTACGCGTGAGGGGATATATGCCGTGTCGGTGGGCGGCAACCGCAAGACTATTGCCTCAAACATTATTGACGGCCGAGGGGTGGAGCGTGCCGACGGGGTGGCTGTGTCGCCGTCGCAGGTTTATGCCATTGCCTCGGGCGCGTTGGTGGCTGTGGCCGGCAGCCGTGTCAAAACTCTGAATGGGAGTGTGGAACACTGCTCGGTGGGGTGGAGCAGCGCAATGGGCGAACTGTGGTGTGTTAATGGCGACGGCCGTGTGACTATCGTTGCCGATGGCGGCCAATATGGGCGAGACGAGTGTGTCAGCCGACTTGTTGAAATGGCCGACGGACAACTGCTGTTGGTGGTGGGTAGCCGATTGCTGTGTGCATCGAGTGAAAATGCCGATGAGCGAGTGGTGTCGTGGCGCAAACGCATAGATGTTGGCCCGAAATGGCGGCTTGTGCAAGTGGTGTGGTGTATTGATGCTGCAAACGGCAATGTCGAGGTGGGAGTTGAGGGTGACCATGGCGGAAACACGCCGCTGACAATGCTGTCGCTGACGGCTATGGGTGCGATAAATGCACCGCTCACGGCACGAGTATTTGCCCCGGCGCGCCGTTATTTGACTTTGTCGATGAAAGGTGTGCTATGTGCCGATGCCCGAGTGAATGATGTTGAACTTTTAATGACCCGATGATGAGCGAGATTGATGAAGTTTTGGCCGAAAATCGTCGTCGAAACGAGGCGTTAGCGGTTGAATATGACCCTATTGAGGGTGTGGGGTGCATAGGCGAGAGATGCAGGGTGGCAAAGTCGGCATTTAATGATGGCGACTGTTATGTGCCTGTGGCTATGACACGCGACCGACGGTATGTGGCAGTGAGCAGCCGTGACGAGTGGGTGAAATTGAGATGTGAGTATGACTTTGAGTTTTGGTGTGCGACTTGCGTGATGATTCAAGACAAACTCACTGGCCGAGACCGCCGACTGGTGCTGAATGTGCCTCAACGACGCGTGGCGGCGATACTCGAAAGCGACCGCGTGGCGCAACGCCCCATGCGGTTGATTATGCTCAAAGCGCGTCAGTGGGGCGGAAGCACTTTGGTGCAGATTTATGCAGCTTGGATGCAGTGTGTGCATTGCCGAAATTGGCACTCGCTGATATGCGCCCATGTCAAAGACACGGCGGCAAACATTCGCGGCATGTATAGCAAAGTGTTGTCAAACTATCCCGAAAACTATTGGACCGGCGATGAAGCACCCAAGTTTCGCCCCTATGAGCGGTCGGTCAATATTCGCGAGATTGCCGGTCGCAACTGCCGTGTGACTATAGGGTCAAGCGAAAACCAAGAGGCAGTCCGAGGGTCGGACTATGCGATGGCCCATTTGAGCGAGGTGGCTTTTTGGCACGACTCGCAGCGCCGCAGTCCCGACGGCTTTATCCGTGCCGTTTGTGGCGGTATTGCCCTTGCGCCAAACACTCTCATTGTGCTTGAAAGCACGGCCAACGGCGTGGGCAATTATTTTCATAGCGAATGGTTGAGGTCGAAGGCCGGCCAGAGCGACAAGCATGCCGTGATGGTGCCGTGGTATGAAATCGAAATCTATCGCCAGCGAGTGACTGATGCCGCCAAACTGTGGCGCGAGATGGATGATTATGAACGCAACTTGTGGAACATGGGGCTGACATTGGAAATGATACAGTGGTATCACTTAAAACGTCGCGAATATCCGTCACACTCGATGATGAAAGCCGAGTATCCGACCGATGATGTGGAGGCCTTTGTCAACACCGGAGCAGGAGTGTTTGATGCCGAGCATGTCGAGCGACTGCGCCGCGACTGTTGCGAACCCAAGCACATTGGCGAACTTATGGCCGACAGCCACCGTGGCGAGGGGGCGTTGCGAAATATACGTTTTAGTGAGGACAGTTGCGGTAAACTCAAAGTGTGGGCGCAACCCCAAGAGCAGGGCGACCGATTTATCGAAAACCGTTATGTGGTGTCGGTCGATATTGGCGGTCGTGCCGAGTCGAGTGACTATTCGGTGATAACGGTTGTTGACCGCAATCCGCTTATTGATGCCCGGCCTATGGAGATTGTGGCTCAATGGCGCGGACATATTGACCACGACTTGCTCGCGTGGAAAAGTGCCATGATTGCCAAGTGGTATAACGATGCGCTGCTTGTGATAGAGAGTAATACGCTCGAAACCGAATGCACCGAGGGCGACCACGGGCTGTTTATTCTCGACCAACTGCGCGATGTATATAATAATATGTATTATCGCGAAACATTTGACAAGTCGGGAATGGATAGCAGTTACCGTATAGGTTTTCATACCAATCGTGCCACAAAACGCCTCGTTATCGACTCGCTCATAGGCATGGTGCGCGAGGGAGCATACAAGGAGCGTGCGGCCGAGGCGTGTGATGAGTTGATGACCTTTGAACAGAAAGAAAACGGCAGTTGCGGGGCCAAGGCAGGTTATCACGATGATGTGGTGATGTCGCGGGCAATAGGACTATATGTGGCTGCATCGCAGACGGTGTATGTGGTCAATAGGCCGCGGCGAGTGAAACACACGGCATAGCGGGTGCAATAATCGGCGCCGATTTGCGTTATATAATGAGTAAAAAGGGCGTGTGCCCAAAACAATAATATGTTATGAACCGATTGAAAACTATATATATAGTTGCGTTGGTGGCAGTTGTGGGATTGTTCACCGCGTGTATTGAAGACGAAGTATCGACCAATGTGGCTCATCAGCCGCAATTTTCGGTTGATACGCTCGACATGGGACTTGTGTTTACCCAAGCGGGAACGCCCACTCACTCATTTACCGTTTACAACCGTTATGACAAGGTGATGTCAATCTCGAATATATCGTTGCGCAATGCCGAGTCGGGAATTTTCCGCCTTAATGTTGACGGTTTTTCGGGCAAGCACTTTGAGAATACCGAGATTCGCCCCAACGACTCGATATTTGTGTTTGTTGAGGCCACATTGCCTGAGAACGGTGGCAATCTGCCTGTAACCATTACCGACTATCTCGACTTTGAAACCAATGGCGTGACAAAGACCGTGGTGTTGAGCGCAAATGGCCAAGATGTTGACCGCCGTCGCGGTCAGGTAATTGATGTTGACACCCGATTGGTTGCCGACAAGCCCTATCAGATTTTTGACAGTCTGGTTGTGGCCGAGGGTGCAACTCTCACACTCGACCCCGGGGTGACACTCTATTTCCATGACGGTGCATATCTCATGGTGCGCGGCCGATTGATAAGTAACGGAACAGTTGAAAACAAGGTGAACATGACTGGTGACCGCACCGATAATGTGTTGACCGACACTCCGTTTGATCTTATGTCGGGCCAATGGAGCGGCGTGGAGTTTACATCGACAAGCCAAGGCAATTATATCGCTCACACATCAATTCGCAACACTGTCAACGGTGTGATTATCGACTCGATTCCCGATAGCAGCGAGCCTGCGGTGACATTTGTCAACAGCGTGTTGCGCAATGCTATGGGGTCGGCACTGACCGTGCGCCATGCCCATGTCAAGGCGGTAGGCTGTGAGATTGCCGATGCCGGAATTGGCGTGTTGCGACTCATTGGCGGCAACACCGTGTTTAATCACTGCACATTTGCCAACTATTATCTGTTCTCGGCGCCCGGCGATGCTATTATCACAATGTGGCACATCAACCCCGATAGCGATGATTTGTCGGGAATGCCATATGCCACGGCCGACTTTTCAAACTGTGTAATCTATGGTAACGGCAACGATTTGTCGCATGGCGATTTGACCGATACGCAAGTAACATTGCGATGCTGTTCGCTCAAATCGGCTGGCGAAGATGATGCTAATTTCATAGCCTGTTTGTGGGACTGCGACCCGCTATTCTACACCGTTCGCAGCGAGTATGTGTTTGACTACCGACTCAAAAACGAGTCGCCAGCAGTAGCTGCAGCCAATTCGGCGTTGACATTACCCGAAGCCGCCACCGATTGGTATGGCTTGTCGCGCGGCTCTCAACCCGACCTCGGAGCCTATGTCTATACTCCGGCTGAGGAGGAAAAGTAATTGTAAACAAATGATATATAAGCCGATAAGTGGTTGTGGAAGACTGCTTATCGGCTTTTTTGTTTTGTGAAATCGGACATTTTTTTGTAACTTTGTGGCCGAATTAAACATTACATTATGGACAAGGTATCGGAAAACCCTTTCAAAAACCGAAAATTCAACGGCACTCCGTTGATGGTGGTCACGGCGTTATTTGTGACGCTTTATTTAGTTTCTAACATCATGGCAGTCAAGGTGATTGGTCTGTGGGACCTGTTCTACTTTGATGCCGGAACAATCACTTTCCCGTTTGCATATATGCTTGGCGATGTGCTCACAGAGCTGTGGGGCTATCGCACCGCGCGTCGCATTATTTGGATAACATTCATGTGCAATATCGTGCTTGTTGTGTGTACCCAAATAGGTGTTTATCTGCCCTCGCCCGACTATCTGCAAGACTCGGCACAAGCTTATGACTCTGTGTTCAGTTATGTGCCTCGCATCGTGCTCGGCTCGTTGGCAGGTTTCTTGTGTGGCGAGTTGTCAAATGCGTGGTTTATGGAACGCATCAAGATTTGGACACGCGGCCGTTGGCTATGGTTGCGCACAATTGGCAGTTCGGCAATCGGGTATATTTTTGACACATTGCCATTTGTGTTAATTGCGTTTTTGGGCGTGGTGTCAACACGCGATTTGCTTTACATGATGGCATTTCAGTATTGCTCAAAACTGATGATTGAAGCAGTGTTTGGCACTCCCATGGCCTATGTCGCTATCAAGGCTATTAACCGCTTTTTTCAAAAGAAAGATTGATGGAACGCTATGCGTTGATTCACGACAAGTTTCCCCGCGAGTTTGTGCTGTTGCAGGGGACTGGCTGTCGTTGGCGTCGATGTGAGTTTTGTGACTATCATCTTGATGTCAGCGCCGATGCCGTGACGGTTAATACCGAGGCTTTGGGTCAAGTGACAGGGCAATATGGAGTGCTCGATGTCATTAACTCGGGCTCGGGACTTGAACTTGACGAAAAAACATTGACATTGATAGGCGAAATTGTGGCCGCCAAAAACATTCACACATTGTGGTTTGAAGCCCATTGGATGTATCGCCACCGATTGGCCGACTTTGCCGCGCGCTTTCCCGGAGTGAGAGTGAAATTTCGCTGCGGTATAGAGGCTTTTGACGCGCAGTTGCGCCGCTTGTGGAATAAGGGCGTGGGCGATGATGTAACCGCCCAAGATGTGGCACGATATTTTGACGGAGTGTGCTTGCTGTGCTGCACCCAAGGTGATAGCCGTGAGCGCATACTAAACGATATAGCAACGGCACGACGCTTGTTTGAATATTCAAGTGTAAATGTGTTTTGCAATAACACCACGCCAACGCGTCGCGACGACGAATTGGCTCAGTGGTTTGAGAATGTAATATATCCCTCCCTCATAACCGACCCCAAAATTGAAGTACTCCTCGCCAACACCGATCTCGGTGTTGGCTGAGGCCCTTGGCACATGGGGTTATTTGCAACAAAAAAGAATTATAACAAATATAATTGGAAGTGTTTCAAGGAAGAAGGTTTCCCTCCAACGCCGAGAAGCCATCTCTTTGCCATGTCTGACTCTGTTTAACCAATAGAAAACACCATTTAATAGTAGAGTAATAAATAGAATGATAAAGAGAGAAGATATTTCTGTCATAAAATGATGTTATAATAATATGAATACATTTATTAATCAGCGTTTATTTGATGACTCAATTTTACTTTCGGTTAAAAAAAATACCAGTCTTAAAAGAGTTGATTAACTTAACTTCATAAATAGAGTCTAACTCTATGAAAGAATTTTTTAAATGTGTGATTTTCTCAGATAAAATAATTATGCTTTCTTTAGGAATGCTGTCAAGATAAACTATTGAGTTCAAATTAATAGTAATTGAATCAATTTGATTAATAATACTTTCTTTAGTTTGTGTAATATCTGATGTCAAGGTAGTAGTTTCATCTTTTAATTCTTGCTCATATGATACATTAAGCCATACTAAAAATATTATTGCCGCTAAGTTTCCTGCTATAAATAGAATAAGGAATAAATTATCTTTCATTTGGATTATATTGTATTATATTGATACCTTGGATTAATTTGTTCAGAATATTTACTAAAGAATAGATGTCGTTTAAAGAACATATTTCTACCGGTGAATGCATATGCTAGAATAAGCATATTTAGCAAAGGTCACATTTTGCATCAATCGATGAGTATATCTGTTGCATTTTGTCCCAATTGATCTCAAGATGTTGCTTAAGCGAGTCAACGTTGCCGAGTTTGTATAGCTTATATAATTTATGGAGCTCGGGTTGGCTAGATTTTGGAGAAGAAACAGAATGAACATACCATGATATCACCGATAGACGCAATGGAAATATATTCAGAGAGTAGTCATCTTGGATAGCTATTATAGAATATGGAAAAGCCCCCTATAATAATGTCTTTTGAATATAATCTATTGCAATAGCCATATATGCTTTCTGTATACTAGTGTATTCTGTTAAAGCTTTATGTTTGATATTAGACGTAATAGCCTTCCCGTAAAAATATGAAGATGCTATGGCTTCAATTTTTCGATATTCACACAAGCCATCTGCACACTTGATGATTTTTTTTGTTTTAATGTAGTTTGTGCCATAACATGATGGACAAATCGATAAAATTGGGCAATTTTTACATTCATTAGACACTTGAATGTCTATCCAATTATTTTGGGAAAGTAACTCTTTGCAATAATGAGTATTTGATGATGAGTTAAACATTTGGCAAGGTAGTTTATCTCCGCCAACACTGTAACAACACATATTCTCTCCAGTACCACACCATTTATGGTGTACTTGTATTTGATTATGATGGATACAGTGTCCCAAACGTGACAATCCTCGATCAACGATTAATGATGTTAAATCGTTATTAGGATTTTCTAAATGCCAATTTGCTAACTCTAATAATTGAGACTGATATATTGTTTTTAGCTTATTATCATCCCAATTCATGCCATATGCTAAATTTGCAGATAGCAAAAAGCCTTTGCTATAGATATCTATAACCCCATTGAATAAATATGGTAACGTTTGAGGTGAAATAGTCATTTTAATTGGCTGATATGGATATGTCTTAGCAAAAAAGTCTAAATCAATCAAGTCATATGAACAAGATCTATTTAAATCGTGCATATATTTATTACCATCCAAACTCAATCCTAAGCTAAATCTTTTTGCATTAGCTGAAAACCAATTTTGTATATCTCCGTGTATTAACGTCCCATTTGTTGTCGCATGAAAAATATATGGAACATTCCATTTTTTACTCCAAGTCCATTCGCATAATTCTTTTATGAAATCAAATGTCAACGCAATTTCACCACCATGAAAATCAAACTCTAAGAAATCTATATTTGAAAATTCAATAAACGACTTAATGATAATTTCTTTTGCTAAGTCAATACTCATAATATTAGTATTGCGATCATTTTCATAGCAATATACACAATTCAAGTTACAACGTTCTGTAATTGTTATTTGAATTACTTTCTTCATAAGGTTGATTTACGATATAATACTATAAATTAAAAGTCTACTCTTCATAGGAAGAGTAGACAAATTCTTGTTAAGAATATAATTACTCAACTGGACTATTTGAAGCATAGCAATTGGTGCAAGATTGACAATAGCTAAATGTATTGTGCACCTGATACGAATTGGTACATTCCTCACAATAATTATGAGAAGAACTGGCTACATCAAGAATTAGTTCTGGCTTTTGCGAAAAAATCTGGAGAGCGTATTCATTAAGTTTACTCACCAAATTATTGGCTAATTTAAAATCAATTAATTTATTCATAAGAATAAATTCGATTAACCCAATATCGAGAGGCTGAGTTTGAGATATTAAGATGGTTATAGTTAGAGAATATCCTTTTAAATAAGGATGTAAAATTATTATATAGGATAACTTGTCTGTTGCACAAGACGAGCTATTTTGGGGAATTAGCGTTGTTAGGATGTTGATAAATCTTTACCATCTTAAATCCGATTCGGAACTGCCTACACACCCTCCACCGCAAGAACCGCCGCAACCTCCTTCGCAATTGCCGGTGCAGCTTGTACACCAACCATCGCAAGAACCGTCGCAACCTCCATCACAACCAGAACAATGTTCATTTGTGATAAGGTTTTGTTCTTCGACAAGGTCATTTGCAAGAATAAGCAAATGCATCATTTCTAATGCTTGAGAATTTGCTGAATAAAGTTTCTGTTGCTCAATTTTCATAATCTTATTTGATTAGAGAAGTTTTAGACTTAATGTTTTATGGTGCAATTGCCAGAGCAAGAGCCACCGCAATTTGTGATTACCTGCTGTTCTTTTAAGATTTTGTTCGCAAGATTAGATTGTCCTAGCACTTTGTTGGCTAGAAAGATTGCTGTTTCGAGTTCTTGGTTTTTAATTCTCATACTTATGTTATTTTATGTTCGACCAAAATTTGTTTGCGCTAGAATCTTGTAATTTCTCTTGAAGATGTGATATGGCAATAAGTGATAACGCAACTGATTGTTCAGTCATATGTCGTGTGTGGATATATCGACTTTTATCTTGGAGCATGTTGTATAATAAATAGGTATAATTCATAGCCTCAATGTAATAATAATCACACATTGAATCTTCTTTTTTAATTAAATCACCGTGTTGTATGTAGTTACTGCCTATGCAAGTAGGGCAAATCGGTAAGATAGGACATTCAAGGCATGTCTTTGAGAATTTAATGTCTTTGTCGTTTATCGTTTCTTTATCATAACTTTTACTTTGCAGTGATGAAGGCATAAACATTTGACAAGGATATTTTTTCCCGGATTTATCATAACAAACCATGTGTTTGCCGGAACCGCAGCCTTTGGTCGGAGTCTCTATTCGATTGAAATAAACATTACTCCCGATGCTATTTAACCATTTTTGCATTAATTTTTGAGGGGGGTAAATCTCAGGATTCTCAATGAAAAATTGGGATAATTTAAATAGTTCTTCGGCATATATGTATTTTAATTGGTCGTTATCCCAATCGCAACCATAAGCGAGGTTGGCAGTCAGTTTAAACCCTCTTTTTACAATATCAATTATCCCTTCACTGAGATATTGTATTGTTTGGGGTGAGATTGTCATTTTTACTGTTTGAGAAGGCCAAGTATTTAAGAAAAATGGAATGTCAATCTGGTCATAAGAATTACACCTATTTAAGTCGTGCATTTTTTTATTACCATCAAGACTGAGAGCTAGTATAAAGCGATGAGCATTTAATTTAAACCAATTCTTAATCTCACCATGCACTAATGTTCCGTTTGTTGTAGCGCAACAATAATATTTGATGGGCCAATTACGATTCCATATCCATTCGCAGATTTGTTTTAATAGGTCGAAACATAAACAAATTTCGCCACCATGAAAATAAATAATCAATACTTCAATTCCATTTTTTTGAGCATATTGGAATTCTGAATGAATTATTTCTTGAGCTAAGGTAAAATCAATTTCTGAGGTGCATTTGTTATGCTCATAGCAATAGATGCAATTTAAATTACACTTTTCGCATAATGTAAGTTGCACTTCTCGGGTATTAATTTTAGTACTCATTATAAATTTTGTTATCGTTGCGTTATGTTCGCGGTTTATTCGTCTTTAAATTCGTCTGCAAAGAAAATAAATTAAATCTGAATTTGAGTAATTTTTTTGTTGGTGTTTTTTCAACTGAATAGTGTGTTTTTTTAGATTATTGCGTAGTGGTTATATCAACAAAATGGTGTGTATCTCGGGTGTAACGCTTTGGATATCAGGTTAGCTTTTTTTTGTGGGTGGGAACTTTTGCGAAAGGTGCTTGTGGTATTCTTCAAATAGGTTTTTCCCCAGGGCGTAGGAGATTTTCAGCAGCAAATCGGTGTTGATGCTCTCTTTGTTTAATATTGCATGCACTGTTGTGCGATGTAGGTTGATTTTTCTTGCAAGCCATGACGCACCTCGTTCTTTTAGTGCCAATTCTTGCCTAATGATGTTTCCGATATGAATATTCATAATAAAAGCGGGGACTATTCATGACTTATTCAAATCTGAGGTACCGCCAAGCACCTTGCAAACAAATAAGACAGAATAGTCCACGCCTTTGGGCGTGAACTTCCTTCCGCTTATTCTCTGTTTGCTTCAAATTGGCGGTTTTCAGATTTAGAGAATAAGAACACGAAGTTCGGTTAATATTTAGCGATATATTATTTCTGTTTTGTAGTAAAATGATTGAGTTATAACTGCAAAAATAGTAAAATAATTTGTGATTACTCGTATTATTTGAAAATATATGTTTCAATAAGGTTGCGAGAGAATGTGTGGTAGAGTGGAAAGGGTGCTATATCGTTATTCGAATCAACCAAAGCCTCAAAATGCCAAAATTGGTTAAAATTCGGGATGATGTTAGGAAAATGTGGGATTTCTCACATTTTATGTTGGTAAAATGTGTAAAATCACACAAAACAAGTTGATAAAATGTGATAAAATCACAAGGTGATGAGTCAACTCCTCGCAACTAACGCAGTTGGCGTTGAAAAGATTGTAACAAAATCAAGCCCCATTGTCGAATGGCAATGGGGGTGATTGTTTTATTTGCGGTTGAATTGCATTATGTAGAAGGGTTGGCGCAGGTCGCAACTGCGGCGGTTGCTGAAATAGACTTCGGTGAAGTCATATTGCTCAGCATAACTGTCGATAAATGCCTGCTTTTCGCGTGCGCCGATGAGCAGATAGCCCGTTTGGGGTTGCTCTTTGACAAAGAGTTTCACGCGGTCGCCAACATAGTAGTTGATGGTGTAGTAACGCAACATGATGATATCAATGTGGCCGTAGATGTTGCCCTCGGGAACAAAGCGCTCGATGGCTTCGACAAAGTGTTTGTCGCTCTTGGTGTTCATGATTGCCGGTTGCAGATATGCCGCATAGTTCCAATAGATAATAACTGTGGTGGCAAGTGTTGCCACAACTATGCGCATGTGGCAATATCGGCGGCATGCGATAATGGTGTAAACGCCGCTTGCAAGCATGAGGACGAAGAGTAAAATGTTGACAGGCGAGTAGGGTAGGTCTTTGAGCGCTTGCACAAATGCCTCGTTTTCGGCAGCGCGTTTGCCGCCGATGAAGTCAACTGGGATAAGGCCTGTTTTGATGCCGATGAGCAATGCTGCCACAAGGAATGTGAGCGATGCGATTACCCAACCATACGCCTTGATTGCGCGTGCATGGCGTTGGGCGAGATATATGATATAAAGTGTGATGAAATAGGCCAAAAACGGATATATGGGTAGCAGATAAACACTGCGTTTGCTCTTGGGAATGCAGTAGAAAGTGAAAATGAGAATGATAGACAATGCCGAGAACAGTTTGGCGGGGTCCATTGTGCGCAGTTTCTCGCGCCAACGGCCCACAAAGCCTTTGCTGAACGGATTGCCCGGTTTGCTATATTTGAGGCCGAAAAGCGAGAACAACAATAATAGCGTGAAGGGTAACAACCCGGCAATAACTGTGATGAAGTTGTAGTGAATGGGGTTTTCGTGAGATTCGTAACTCATTTTTCCGGTGAAACGGTCAAGATTCTCTTCCTTAACAAGTTGTAAGAACTCGTCTCCACTTTGCAAGTATGCTGCAACATACCACATTGCCGGAATAACGAGCGAAAGCGCGGCATGGAGTGTTAGGTTGAGAAATGCACGCCAAAAACCGTCGCCACGCAACAAACGATATACGCCGATAACCAAGCATGGCAATAAAATGGCTACCGGACCCTTGGTTAGCATGCCGCCACTCATGAGCAATATAGCCAAAATCGAAATTCCTTTTGCCCCTTTTTCGTGGTGGCGATATAAGGCATATAGAGCCGTTACGATAAATGCTGTAAGCACCATGTCGACACGGCAGGCATATCCGGCACGGAACACCTCAAACGCTGTGATAGAGATAATTGCCATCAGCATTGCCACTTTGGGCGTAGAACGGCGGGCATAGAAACGATAGCCAACCAAAGTCATGGCAATAAGCGCCAATGCCGATGGGAGGCGCGACAAAAATTCGGTAACTTCGCCGCCAAACACCACCGATAATGCCGCAATGCACCATGCAAAGAACGGCGGTTTGTAGGGAATGTCGCCACCGCAACTTTCGGGCAATATCCAATTATCTTGCTGCAGCATCGACACGGCTACAATGGCTTCGCGTGGTTCGCCTTTGGTTGCATATAACTGTTCGCCCAAGAACGGAATGAAAGTGATGAACAGTATTGCGACAAGCAGCCAAAAGAGTGTGCTACTGTTTTTAAGGTCTATCTTCATGTTTTTTGTACATTATTGTTTGGTGTGCAAAGATATTACATTTTGTCCAATAAAGTTGAATAATCGGATAATACAGTGTACAAAAATGATAGGCCAATGGCAGAGAAAGGCGGACAAGTGTCCGAAAATGGACAGTCTTCAAAAGTGTAAAGTACAGATAATCAGCGATGTGCCAAAGTGGCATAATATTAGAATTATTATAGTGCAAACAAAATAACAATAAAAATTATGGATAGGAAAATACCAAAAGAAATCAGACAAAAAGAACGACGCAAGAGTATTATAAAATATATTACTGTTGCGGGTGTGGTTGTTGTGGCAATAATTGTCACAATAATAATGATGCAAGACACGGTAGATGTTGACGATTTGGAGTTTTGCACTGTAGATGTCGGTGACATTGAAGCAAGTGTTAATGGTAGCGGGAAATTAGTTCCTGCATTTGAACAAGTGATAACCTCGCCGATAGGTTCGCGTATTATTGAGGTGTACAAAAAGGTTGGAGACAATGTAAATGCCGAGGAGCCTTTGTTGAAACTTGACTTACAGTCGGCTCAAACCGATTATGAAAAACTTGCCGACCGGGTAGAAATGAAACGCTTGGAAGTCGAACAACAACGCATGAACAACATTACTTATCTAAGCGACTTGAAAATGAAAATAAAAGTGGCTGAAATGAGTGCAAATAGATTGGAAGTAGAATTGCTTAATGAACGCTATCTTGACAGTATCGGCAGTGGAACGACCGACAAAGTGCGTGAAGCCGATTTTTCTTGTCAATCAAAACGCCTTGAGCTTGAGCAACTGCACACACAACATAATAATGAGATGAATGTGCGTAAATCAAGCCTTAAAATGAAAGAATTGGAATTGTCAATGCTTGAAAAGGAACTTGCAGAGATGCGTCGCACTCTCAATGACGCACAAATTCGTTCGCCATACGATGCCACTCTTACATTCTTGTCAAATCAAGTGGGTGCTCCGATTGCACAAGGTAGTCAGGTCGCAATAATTGCCGATTTGAAGCATTTTAAGGTTGAATGTGAAATAGCCGAACTTTATGCAAGTCGCATCGGTGTTGGCAATAAGACAAGAGTGCGAGTGTCAAATCAAGATTATGAGGGAGTGGTAAGTAATATTGAGCCAACAGCAAAGAATGGTATGACGGCATTTTCAGTACAACTTGAAAATGATACGATAAAATCATTTCGTTCGGGACTTAGAGCCGATGTATATGTTTGTAACGGAGTGAGTAATGGCGTGATGAGATTGAAAAACAGCTCATTTTTCAAAGACCCCGGAAAGTATGTGTTGTATGTGCGTGATGGTGATGAATTGGTGGCACGCAATGTTGAGTTAGGTGTGAGCAATTATGATTATATAGAGGTAGTAAACGGGTTGAAAGAGGGCGATGAGGTAGTGATAAGTGATATGGCCGATTATAATGTGCCACGCATAAAAATTAATGAATAGGTTTATGAGAAAGATTATATTAATAATAGCCTTGTCGTTATTCCCTATTTGGGCATTAGCCGAGAGTGAACGATTGTTGTCGCTTGATGAAGCTATATTTCTTGCACGCACTAAAAGTGTTGATGCGGCTGTTGCAGTCAATGAATTGCGGTCGGCTTACTGGCAAAATCGATCTTATCGAGCCAATCTTCTTCCCGAAGTAACCTTTGACGCAATATTGCCGAGTTATAACAAAAGTTATACGGCGTATCAACAAAATGATGGCTCATATACATTTGTCAGGAATAATAATCTGGGGCTGAAAGGGACTTTGTCGCTAACCCAAAATATATGGCTCACAGGAGGAACATTGTCGATAAGTACATCGCTTGATTTTTTGCGACAACTTGACGGAAATACCGGAAATCGTTTTATGTCAATTCCGGTGGCTCTTACATTAAATCAACCTATCTTTGGCACAAACACCGTCAAATGGGATAGAAAGATAGAACCATTGCGTTATGCCGAAGCTAAAGCACGCTTTATCAGTGACACCGAAGAAGTGATGATGCTTGCTATTCAATACTTTTTTAATTTGCTAAGTGCAAGAGAGAATGTGGCAATTGCCAAGCAAAATATTTCAAATGCCGAAAAGTTATATGAAGTTGCTTTGGCAAAACGCAAAATGGGGCAGATTAGCGAGAATGATTTATTACAGATAGAACTGAATATGCTGACTGCTCGTTCGGCACTCACAGTTAATGAAAGTTCAATGAAAAATTGCATGTTTCAATTGAGGTCATTTTTGGGAATTGATGAACAAGAAGAAATAGAGTTACAAGTACCCCACGATTTAATGGTGAGTGAGGTGGACTTCAATGATGCGTTGGCCAAAGCCCTTGAAAACAATGCTCATGCCAAAAATATTCAGCGTCGCCGCCTTGAAGCCGATTATAATGTGGCAAAGGCAAAAGGAGATATGCGACAAATAAATCTTTTTGCACAAGTGGGTTATACTGGAACAAGTAACAGTTTTACTGATGTGTATCGAGGATTGAAAGATAATCAAATAGTTGAGGTGGGGTTGTCTATTCCCATACTTGATTGGGGTAAACGACGCGGCAAAGTGAAAGTAGCCGAAAGTAATAGAGAAGTTGTAGAAAGTAAATTGAAAAAAGAATCGATTGATTTTAATCAAAATTTATTTATCTTAGTCGAACGATTCAATAATCAGCGAGAACAACTTCGTTTGGCTAAACGAGCCGATGAAATAGCTCAACGCCGTTATGATAGTAATGTGAAAACTTTCATGATAGGAAAGATTTCAACACTTGATCTTAACGACTCGCAAGAAAACAAAGACGATGCCCGTCAGGAATACATAAGTGCAATGTTTTACTATTGGTTTTATTATTACCAGTTGAGAAGCTTGACTTTGTGGGACTTTGAGAACGATTGCGATATAAATGCTGATTTTGATAAAATTATTAATAACTAAAAACAACAAAAATGGAAGTTATAAAACTAACCGGTATAGACAAAATATACCGAACAAAAGAAATTGAAACACAAGCTCTCGAAAATGTGAATATCGAGGTGCGAAAAGGAGAATTTGTGAGTATTATGGGCCCTTCGGGTTGTGGTAAATCAACATTGTTGAATATTATTGGTATGCTTGATTTGCCTACTACCGGTAGCGTGGAGATTTGTGGAAAACGAGCCGAAAACATGAAGGAAAATGAACTTGCACGTTTTCGCAATGAAAAACTTGGCTTTGTGTTTCAGAGTTTTCATTTGATTAATTCATTGAATGTGCTTGATAATGTGATGGTTCCATTGCTTTATCGCAATATGAGCTCAAGCGAACGCAATCGCCGGGTGAAAGATGTGCTTGAGAAAGTGGGATTGAGCCATCGCATGAAACACATGCCGTCACAATTATCAGGCGGTCAGTGTCAGCGTGTGGCAATAGCACGAGCAATCGTGGGAAATCCCGAAATAATTCTTGCCGATGAGCCATGTGGTAATTTGGACTCAAAGATGGGCGCTGAAATTATGGAAATATTAAGCGAGCTTAATAAGAAAGACGGACGAACAGTAGTGATGGTTACTCACAATGAAGAACAAGCCCGTCAAACCGACCGCATTATTCGTTTCTTTGATGGTCGTCAGGTAATGTAATGAGTTGTGCTAATTTATTCGAATAGAATTATGTTAAAACTATATTTCAAACAAGCAATAGCACTGATTAAGCAAAACAAGCTATTCTCAGGGTTATACATTTTAGGCTCGGCCCTTGCAATTGCATCTGTCACGATACTTGCAGTGGTAATTTATTTAAGTGTAGCTCCGATTTATCCCGATACTAATCGTGAAAATGTGTATTATCTGAGCATCAGTGCATTCAATGAAAAAAATGGGAAATCTAAATTTGTGTCGGGCTATTCATATAAAGCTGTGAATGAATGGTTTTATTCTCTTAAAAATGCAAAGGTCGTGTCGGCTGAATTTGGGAGAGGAATACCTTTTGAAATAAAACAAAATTATAAGAATTATGTATTTAACGGTGTCTATGCCGATGCTAATTTCTTTAAGATATATAAGTATCGTTTTATTGCAGGAAGTCCTTTTTCTGAAACCGATTTTGATGGCAAATTAAAGAAAGTGGTAATGTCAGATAGAACTGCACGCAAATTGTTTGGTACAGAAGATGGTGCTATAGGCAAATCGGTTAAAATGCGTGGTCATAACTATACTGTGTGTGGAATATTTGAACAACCAAGCATAATTGCCGGAGAATCTTATGCTGAATTGATAGTTCCATATACAACCTATGATGGATATATGTATGAAGATGATGTATTGCTTTGGTATGGTAGTTATCGATTGAGATTTTTGGTGGAAGATGATGCTCAAGCCGATGCATTGCGTGCCGAGATTGTAGATATTTTCAATCGTTTTAATAATTCCGATCCCGACTGGGAGGTAGCTATAAATAGACTCTATATGAAATCGGCATCTCGAAATTCTTCAAATTTTGAAGAATGGACCGAGTTTTATGAATCAGGCTCAGGGATATTGCTGCTTATAGGCACATTTATATTGTTGCTAATCCCGGCATTAAACCTTAGCGGAATGATTTCGAGTCGAATGGAAATGCGTGAACTTGAAATGGGAGTGCGCAAATCGTTTGGAGCGACACGAGAAACTCTGTTAAAACAAGTGATGTGGGAAAATCTGATACTTACTATAATGGGCGGAATTGTCGGCATATTCTTGTGCTGGGTTATACTATATGGTTGTAAGGAGTGGGTATTTATGATGTCATTTGAAGAAACAGCAACTATTACCGGCACTGAAGTTGATATTACAACCGAGATGATATTTGCTCCCGCGGTATTTTTGTTCTCATTAGGTGCATGTGTCGCACTAAATGTCATGAGTGCTTATATCCCGGCAAAACGAGCGTTGAAACGCCCTGTGGTCGAAATGTTGAACGATAAAAAGTAAAAAGTTATGTGGAAAATTATATTTCAAAATTTATGGAATAGACGCAAGAAAAATGGGTGGATATTTGCCGAACTTATAATTGTGACAATGATATTGTGGGTGCTTGTCGATGTTAGTGCTGTCTATCTTTATAACAGGTCATTACCATTGGGTTATGATGCCGATAGATTGTGCATGGTGTCATTTAGAACCTATCCCGACCATGACCCATTGTATCAAGAAGAATATGACACAGATAATGCTAAGGCTGAAAGTATGGAGTTAATAATGCAAAAAGTGAGAAATTATAGGGGCGTTGAAAATGCAACTTATGTATTTACTCCATGGCAACATATAGGTTCGACCGGTAATCAAACCTACAATTTCAAAACAGGAGATATAGCCGTGGATTCTGTGTTAAACCAAATAGATGTGTTAAGATTTCATGCTAATACCAATTTTTTTGAAACCTATGGAATGGAAACCATTGAGGGAAGTCCTTCTCCCGAAGAATTGTCAAAATTGGACTTCTCATGGAAAGATGTGGTAATAACAGCCGATGTGGCCCGCCGTTGTTTTGGAGATGAGAAAGATGCCATAGGAAAGAAAATGTATTTTGTGAATTGGAATAAAGACACAATTTGGTGTCCTGTCAGGGCGGTACTTAAAGATGTGCATTATCAATCATATCGTCCTACTTATTCGCTTGTTTTCCGCCCACAAGAAAAGCCCGATAGTTATGACTATTGCAAAGTGATGGTTAGAGTTGACGATGATGTAGATGTTAATGATTTCATTGATGGTTTTGATGTGTTTATGAACAAGGAGCTATCTGTGGGCAATTATTATGCCGAAAGAGTGGAGTTATTGGTTGATGTAAACAAATCAAATGAAAAGAAATATTCTTCAACAAATTATATGACGCTGCTTCTTACGATATTTTTCTTGATAAACATTTGTCTTGGAGTGGTGGGCACATTTTGGTTTCAGACTCGTAGCCGAGTGGAGGAAATAGGAGTGCTTCGCACATTTGGGGCTACGCGATGGGACATAAGAGCGATGCTCCTAGGCGAAGGATTTGTGCTTTCGTCGTTGGCGGTATTGGCGGGCTGTATGCTATATTTGCAGATAGCATTACACACATCTTTTTTAGGAACATCATTAGGAATGTTTTATGATAAAGGTTTAAACCTGATAGATAATTGGATTCTTCATTTTGACCAACACTTCATGTTAATATCAATGTTGTGTTATGCCATAATTACCATAACTGTGCTTGTGGGAATATATTTACCCGCGCGAAGCATAAGCAATGTGAACCCAATAGATGCACTCAGAGATGAATAGTGTATAAATCGAGGGAACTATAATGTGCCAACAAAGTTATAGTTCCCTATATTTTTATAGAAACTCTCGTTATATTCTGAATAAATGATTACTTTTGTATTGATATGATACTTGTAGTAGATGATGATATGGCTATTCGCACTTCATTGTCGTTAGTGCTAAAGCGTGCCGGATATGAAGTGAAAACTGTGGCTACACCACATGAAGCGATTGATGTGGTGAGAGGCCTTGCTCCACAATTGGTATTAATGGATATGAATTATTCATTGTCAACCGATGGCATTGAGGGTTTGACTTTGTTGAAACAAGTAAAGATTTTTCAACCGCAAGTACCTATAATATTGATGACTGCCTGGGGAAGTATTAAACTGGCGGTGGAGGGAGTCAAATCAGGAGCTGTAGATTTTGTGACAAAACCATGGGATAATCGAGCTTTGTTACAACGCATTGAAACGGCAATCCAATTGTCGGGAAATGAAAATTACGCCAGTGAAAATGATTTTGACCGTTGCGGAATAATCGGTAATAGCGAAAGCCTGCTGAATGTTCTTGATACAGTCAAGCGTATTGCAGCAACCGATGCATCAGTGTTGATTACCGGTGAAAGTGGAACGGGAAAGGAACTGATTGCCGAAGCTATTCATCGCAACAGCCGAAGATGTTCGCGATCGTTTGTGAAAGTTAATCTTGGCGGTATATCTCAGAGCTTGTTTGAAAGCGAAATGTTTGGTCACAAGAAAGGAGCATTTACCGGAGCTGTAAGTGACCGAGCGGGGCGTTTTGAAATGGCCGATAAAGGCTCAATATTTCTTGATGAAATCGGCGACCTGGATAAAACCTGCCAGGTAAAATTGTTGCGAGTGTTGCAAGACCGCACCTACGAGGTGTTGGGCGACAGCCGTCAACGTCAAACTGATGTGCGTGTGATATGTGCCACTAATGCCGATTTGAAAACAATGGTTGCCGATGGCTCGTTTCGCGAAGACTTGTTTTATCGCATAAATCTCATAACATTGCATCTCGCTCCGTTAAGAGAAAGAATCGACGATATTCCGTTGCTCGTTAATCATTTTATAACGAAAATTTGTGCCAATAACAAGTTGAAGCCGATAAAGGTAGATGACGCCGCGATGAATTATTTAAAAGGCTTGCCTTATTCGGGAAATATTCGCGAATTAAAAAATCTGGTTGAACGCACTGTGCTCGTTTATAGCAATAATCTTCGTCTTACGGCCGATGATTTCAGAAGTCAATACAATTCAGGCTCGATAGCGGGCCCTTCGCAGTCTTTATCGGGATTGACTTTAGATGAAATGGAACGCCAAGCAATAGTGCAAGCGATAGCACAGTATGAGGGTAATATGTCACAAGTGGCAACGGCTTTAGGTATAAGCCGAGGTGCGTTGTATCGCCGTATGGAAAAATATAACATCACATCGTGATGTCAAAATGAGATTGTAAAGCGAGTAATTTTATCATCAAAAGTGCGTAATGAGAAACGGCATTTGTGTTTCATGAGCACTTCTCTGATAAATATAAGCCCCAATCCTTCACCATTAGGTTTTGTTGAAAAGAAAGGCGTGAACAATTTGTTCGCGACTTCGTTGCTAATGCCTTTCCCATTGTCGGCAATGGTTATAGTCGGGGCCGGATTGGCTACTGTCGTGATTGTTATTTCACCATTGTTCTCAATGCTTTCGGCCGAGTTTTTTATGATATTGACCAAAACTTGTTCAATGAGGTGGGCATCAATATCAACAAATAAAGGTGTTTTGCACAAAGAGAGTCGGAGTGAAATATTTCTTTGTGTGCAGATGCTTTCCATGAAGGCTTTGCAACGAACAATGCATTCGTTAAGGTCTTCTTGTTGAAGTGTCGGGTCAGGTATTTTTACGACATCGGCAAATCGAGAAATAAAACGGTTGAGGCCATAGCATCGTTCAATACATATTTTCATAGCTTCAATCATGTCGGCCGATGTGTCGTCATCGGTTATTGACTCACCGATAGAGCCAAGAGTTGAGGTAACTCCGGTAACACTATTGTTAACCTCATGGGCAATCATGCGAATAACCTTTTCGTAAGCTTTCTTTTCGGCAATCATAACCTCATCGGTTAAACTTTCGATGAGAATAAACGGGTGATGAAAGCCTCGGTCAACAAATGATAGTCGTGAGCAACGATAAATCTTGGCATCTCCTATGCGTAGCGTAGCCGTTGAGCCTTGCTCAATTGAACTGAGTCGCTCGGCAAGTGGTGAGTCAAGTGATAAAATGTTGCGATTTATTAATTCGTTGTCTGTTGTATAGCCAAGGAATTTTAATGCGGCATTATTGAGAGATGTAATCTCGTTGTCAAAATTAAGAATGACAACACCCATTGGCGATGATTTTATGATAAGGTCAAGAAAGTAGTTTTGTTCGTGAAGACGCAGTCGCTCAGTTTTTAATTGTTGCATCATGCGATTGAACACATCAACAACTTTGTCGGCATCTTGTTGGCCTACCGGCGACAAGCGGCTGCTGAAATCTTGTTCGTTGATAAGTTCCATGCCATTGGCTAAAGCATTGAGAGCCTTGATTACTTTGTTGTAAAAGTAAATGATGAAAAAGACACACAACACAATAAACCCTTCGGCAATGTATAGTGCAAAATTGTTGATTGACGATGCTATAACCAATAGTGTGATTCCTATTGCAACAAGTAACGCCGATAATATGAAAAACAGATAGCGAAGCTTCATCTTGGTGAATTATAACCAATTAAATGAGGTTGAGTAGTTGATTGGGGGTGTCGATAATGTGGCAGGCGTTGTGTTGGCGCAATTCGTCAACAGGGCGGAAGCCCCAAGTTACGCCCACCGACTCTATGCCGGCATTGGCTGCGGTGTCCATGTCCACACCCGAGTCGCCGATATACAACACTTTGTCTGTTTCTGTCGGGTGCTTGCTCAAAATATCGTTGACAATAGCGGGGTGGGGCTTGGGGGGATATTGGTCTTTTTGCCCCTCAACAGCCACCCAAGGCAAGCGGGGAAAATAGTGATTGATGATTTCGGTCACAGCCGAGTGATATTTGTTTGATGCCACTGCGAGTGCAATGCCTCGGCTGTTGAGAGTGTCAAGTACGGCCATTATGCCGTCGTAGGGGCGGGTGTTGACCGTCAGGTGGGCATCGTAGTATAGCGCAAAGTGTTGTCGCAGTTGCTGCACGGTGTCTTCGTTTTGCTGCTCGGGCGGCAAAACTCGTTCGAGCAAGCGTTTCACACCGTTACCCACAAAGAACGGATAGGCCGACACGGGGTGTGTCGGAAATCCCATTTGCTGCAGAGCGTGATTGGCGGCGATTGCGAGGTCGTCGATAGTGTTGAGCAGCGTGCCGTCAAGGTCAAAGATGAGCAACTGTTTCATGTCGAGTCGTGATTAGAATGGATAGCCGACGGCAAAATGGAAAGTGGCATCGCGGCCCCAACGGGGATTGATGAGCGGCCATTTCTCTTGGTTGATGGCAGGGTTATAGGCTTTCATGCCGAGGTCAAATCGCAACAGGAAGAATGTGAAGTCGAGTCGCAATCCGGCGCCATAGGCCATGGCTATTTCTTTGTAAAACGAATTGAATGCAAATTTTCCGTCTGGTTGGTTTTCGTAGTTGTGCATTGTCCACACATTACCGGCATCGACAAATAGTGCCCCTTCAAGTATCCAGAACAGTTTGGCACGATATTCAACGCTCAAATCAAGGCGAATGTCACCACATTGGTTGATGAAGTTGCTCACCGAGTTGTGTGAGTCGTAGCGGCCGGGGCCGAGGGTGCGCACATTCCAACCTCTGACACCGTTAGCACCGCCGGCATAGAAACGCTTTTCGAAAGGCAGCATCGAAGAGTTGCCGTAGGGTACTCCCACGCCCATTCCGGCATGAAAGGCAAGGGTGTTGCGAGCATCAAAGTTGAGGTTGAGGTTGTAGTCAAAGTCGGCTTTGATATATTGGGCATACTGAATGCCGAAGATTTTATATGCGCCTTCATCGCGTTTTGCTCCGAAAAGATTTGAGAAGCCATAGAGCAAGTTGCCTGCCATTTCGGCCGAAGCGCGCAGCGTGTAAACCGACGGCTGAATTGTCACTCGGCGCAACACCGACGAGGGGAGTCGCTTGTTGGTGGCATAGTAGGTGTAGCCCATTTTCATGATGAAGTGGTCTTCATAACTATATCGCAACAGCGGGTTGTCGGGTGCTATTTCGTCAATAAAATTGAGGGTGCTTTGAGGCAGATAAACATAGTTGATGTCGAGGAAGTCGTAGGTGCGGCGCACGGTGTTTTTACGGTTGGCCCATTGATATTTCCAACCGGCACCGGCGATGATGCGTGTATATTCGGGGCGTTCTTGGTAGTTGAATGAAACGGCAAACTGTGTTGATGCATTCATTCGCTGCTTGAACTCTTTTGACAAGAACGGACTCATAAACTTGGGGAATGTGATGCCCACTTCGCCGGCATACTCGGTGTAACGGTCGTTGATAAGGCCCTCAAAGTTGCCCGATATGCTCTCGTAGGCCGCGCGAAATTTTGCGGTCAGCAATTCCGAGCCTTTGGCCAAGTTGCGGTGTTGGTAGGTAAGCCCAACGCCAAAGCCCAAGTCGCCCTCGGAGTTAGTGCCTTCAAGTTCGGCCGTGACGCCTTGCTTGCTGCCGCGCGAAAGCAAAATGTAGGCATCCATAAAGATGTCGGCACCCACTTCGGCCACAGGTTCGAGGTTGATGTTGATGTAGCGAAGAATACCCAATCGGCCGAGCGACTCATAGGTGCGGTCAACCTTGCTCGACTCGTAAAGTGAGTTTGGCACGATGTGGCAGCACTCTTCAAGTACGCTTGGTCGCAGATAGCGGTCGGGGCCATAGAGAATGGTCAGCCCCTTGTAGTGAATGGTGTCGCTATAAGCATAGTAGGTGGTGTCGCGCAGGGCGTTGTAGTCGGTTACATACACCACATTGCGAATGTAGTATTGTCGGTGATTGCGAATTGTCACCGAGGCATCTTTGGGCGATGCGGCAAGGTGAATATTTAGCGTCAGGTCAATGTCTTTTGAGCCGGCTGCCGTGTCGGCGGTGAAAGTGATATGCTCTTTGGTAAAGGCATAAAATCCCTTGTTGCGCATTCGCTCGGTGATGAGTATTCGCTCGGCATCGAGGTCGTTGCGGTCAAACAAGTTGCCCGGTCGGATAGAGGTCAACGCTGTGTCGGCATAGATGTGTCGGGCTATTGTGGTGTCTTTGACATCATAGGCGATTGATGAAATGCGATGAGGCTCGCCGGCGTTGATGGTGTAGTTGACATTGATTTTTTTCTTTTTGTCGCGGCGAACGGTGTCAACATCTACTGTCGCGCCGAGATAGCCTTTGTTGATGAGTGCTTGTTGCAGTTGCACCACCGAAGCATCGGTGAGCTTGGCATCATACAACACTGGCGCTTGTCCCAAGCGTTGCAACCAACGGTTATACCATTTTGTGGTGTCGTGTCCCGACAAGCTGTAAGTGGCTAATTGCAGTTTGGCAAAGCCGAGAACAGTGTGGTTGGGAGTTTGGCGCAGATAGTTTTTGAGTTCGCTTTCTTTGAGTTCGGGAGCATCTTTGATGTCAATCTTGACCTTGTCAACGAGCAACTGTCCTTCGGGCACATGTTTCACTGTGCTGCAACTCCATGAAAGGGCTGCAACAGCGATGATAATCAGCGAACAAAACCAAGGAAGTCGTGCCATAAGTCAAAATATGAGTACAAAGTTAGTGAATTGATTGCACATCACAAGATATTTAGTAAATTTGTGGTAAAAATTAGGCAATGTTAATGGAACAGAAACGCAAAATAATCAAGGCATCGACAGTTCCCGTGTCGCTCAATGTTTTTTGTCGCGACCAACTGCGCGAATTGTCACAGCATTATGAGGTTGTGGCAGTGTCGTCGCCGGGTGAAGAACTTGACGAGGTGGCGCGCCGTGAGGGTGTGAAAACTGTGGCTGTTCCCATGCAGCGACACATTGCGCCAATGAACGATTTGGTGTCGTTGATGCGACTGATTGACTGTTTTCGTCGCGAGAAACCGTGGATGGTGCATAGCATGACTCCCAAGGCTGGACTGCTGTGCATGATGGCGGCATGGGTGGCCCGCGTGCCTCGCCGTGTTCACACATTTACCGGACTTGTGTGGCCCACACAGCACGGCGTAAAACGCCTGTTGCTCAAAACTATGGACCGACTGCTGTGTGCTTGCGCAACACACATTATTCCCGAAGGGCAAGGTGTGAAACGCGACCTTGAATACGGCCGCATCACATCAAAACCGATGCGCGTTCTTGCCAATGGCAATGTGCGTGGCATCGACCTTGAGCACTACGCGCTCACGCCCCAAGTGAAGGCCGAGGCCGAGCGCTTGCGATGTGCCGACAAACTTACATTTGTATTTGTCGGCCGACTTGTGGCCGATAAGGGTATAAACGAACTTGTCGAGGCGTTTGATATTGTTAGCCGCAACCGCAATGATGTGCGACTTGTGCTTGTTGGCGGGCAAGAGCCAACACTAGACCCTTTGACCGACAAGACATTGGCAATGATTGAGGCAAACGACAATATCAAGGCTGTGGGACAGCAGGGCGATGTTCGCCCGTGGCTTGCGGCAGCCGATGTGTTTGTGTTTCCGAGTTATCGCGAGGGATTTCCCAATGTTGTTATTGAAGCGGGAGCAATGGGCTTGCCAGCAATAGTGACCGACATCAACGGCTCAAACGAGATAGTGGTCGTGGACCAAAATGGACTGATTGTGCCGCCGCGACAAGTAGAGCCGCTTGCGCAAGCCATGACTGCGCTTGCCGACAACGGCGAGATGCGCCAAGCAATGGCATCACGTGCCCGAAAGATGGTGGCCGACAGGTATGATTGCAACCTCGTCCGCCATGCATTATATGAATTTTATGCCGCAATAGGCGATTGATGTTGGCGCCGATTGCCTGAATGAATTAAATTTGCTAACTTTGCATTGTGGGACGATTATTATCAATAGACTACGGACGAAAGCGTTGCGGCATAGCCGTGACCGATACTTTACAGATTGTTGCCAACGGGCTTACAACCGTGGCGACTCACACTCTTGTCGATTTTATCAAACAGTATGTCGCAAGAGAGCAGGTTGACAAAATCATTGTGGGAAAACCCACCACCATGCAAGGCGAGGAGTCGGAGTCGATGCGCTACATCACACCCGGCATCAACCGTTTGAAAAAAGAATTGCCCGGAGTGACCATCGAGTTTTGGGACGAGCGATTTACCTCGGTACTTGCCCATAGGTCAATGATTGACTCGGGCATGAAAAAAATGGCGCGTCGCGACAAAGCCGTTGTCGATGAAATATCGGCCACAATCATTCTCAACGATTATTTACAAAGCAAATCATATATCTGATGAAATTACCAGTATATCTCTACGGACATCCGGTGCTCCGCAAAGAGTCAACCGACATCACTCCCGATTATCCCGACTTGAAAAAGTTGTTGGACGATATGTATGAAACCATGTATGCCTCAGAAGGCGTTGGCTTGGCTGCACCGCAGATTGGCCGCAACGACCGCATCGTGGTTATCGATGCCGACCCCGTTGGCGAAACCCACCCCGAATGTGTGGGTCGCAAAATGACTCTTATCAACCCACGTGTCGAAGTTCTCGACGGCGAGGAAGTGACATGCACCGAAGGCTGTTTGAGCTTGCCCGGCTTGTCCGAAGATGTGAAGCGCGTTGAGCACATTCGCCTCACATGGGTTGACGAAAACTTTGAAGCCCACGAAGAAGAAATCTCGGGTTTCTTGGCTCGCATCGTGCAACATGAGTGTGACCACCTCGAAGGCAAATTGTATATCGACCACGTGTCGGCAATTCGCCGTCAGTTGATGCGCGCAAAACTCAACAACATCATCGCTGGCAAAACACGCTGTGACTATGCAGTGCGCTATGCCCCCAAAAAGAAAAAATAATAACAAGTAAACAAATATCATTGACCAAGTAATTATGGCCGACGACAAGAAAGTAATATTCTCAATGGTGGGAGTGAGCAAGACCTATCCTCCCCAAAAACAGGTATTGAAAAATATATATCTGTCATTTTTCTATGGTGCCAAAATCGGTATCATTGGTCTTAACGGTTCGGGTAAATCATCTTTGCTCAAAATCATTGCCGGCATCGACAAGAGTTATCAAGGCGAAGTGGTGTTCTCACCCGGTTATAGCGTAGGCTATCTTGAACAAGACCCCCAACTCGACCCCAACAAAACCGTAATCGAGGTTGTTCGCGAAGGTGTGCAACCCATTATGGACCTTTTGGCCGAGTTTGACCAAGTGAACGAAAGTTTTGCCGACCCCGATGTGCTCGAAGACCCCGACAAGATGGAGGCTTTGATTGCCCGTCAGGCCGAATTGCAAGATAAACTCGATGCTGCCGACGCATGGAACATCGACAGCAAACTCGAACGCGCAATGGATGCATTGCAGTGTCCGCCCGACGACCAACCCGTGACCACACTCTCGGGAGGTGAACGCCGTCGCGTGGCATTGTGCCGATTGTTGTTGCAACAACCCGACATCTTGTTGCTTGACGAGCCCACCAACCACCTTGACGCTGAGTCAATCGACTGGCTCGAACAGCACTTGCAACAATATGCAGGTACAGTAATCGCTATTACTCACGACCGTTACTTCCTCGACCATGTGGCAGGTTGGATTCTTGAACTTGACCGTGGCGAAGGTATTCCTTGGAAAGGCAACTACTCATCATGGCTCGACCAAAAGACCAAACGCATGGCTCAAGAAGAAAAGCAGGCAAGCAAGCGCCGCAAAACACTTGAACGCGAGTTGGAATGGGTGCGAATGGCCCCAAAAGCCCGTCAGGCCAAGGGTAAAGCCCGTTTGTCATCTTACGACCGTTTGCTCAACGAGGACCAAAAAGAACGCGAAGAACGCCTCGAAATTTTTATCCCCAACGGCCCCCGTTTGGGTAACAAGGTTATCGAAGCATCATCACTCGCCAAAGCATTTGGTAAAAAACAACTCTTCAAAGACCTCAACTTCTCATTGCCCCCCAACGGCATTGTGGGGGTGATTGGTCCTAACGGTGCGGGTAAAACCACATTGTTCCGTCTCATCATGGGTCAGGAAACTCCCGATGCAGGTACATTTGACGTGGGCGAAACAGTGAAGATTGCCTATGTTGACCAAACTCACCACGACCTTTTGCCCGAAAAGACCGTTTATGAGGTAATTTCACAAGGCGTGGAATCGTTCCGCATGGGTGGCCGCGATATGAATGCTCGCGCCTACTTGTCAAAATTTAACTTTACAGGTGCTGACCAAGAAAAGAAAATAGGCGTACTCTCGGGTGGTGAACGCAACCGCTTGCACCTTGCAATGGCGTTGAAAGAAGAAGGTAATGTGTTGCTTCTCGACGAACCTACCAACGACATCGATGTTAACACATTGCGCGCACTTGAAGAAGGTCTCGACGACTTTGCCGGATGTGCCGTAATCGTATCGCACGACCGTTGGTTCCTTGACCGCATCTGTACACACATTCTCTCGTTTGAAGGCGAAGGCAATGTAGTGTTCTATGAAGGTAGTTATTCAGAATATGAAGACTACAAGCGTGCACACAACGACGGTAAAGAACCTGCTCGCCGCCGCTACCGCAAGTTGATGGAATAATAAAGAGATAAAGTCGGTAATCGGGGAACGAGGATTCTCTTTTGAATCGTCTTCCAAGCGCTCTGCCGATTATTATTACTTGATAAATACAACAAATCCCGCCCACCCGGCGGGATTTATTGCGTTTTGGGAATATGTGTATTTTGCACATAGGCAAAGTGATTATATAATTGTCGCAATTTGTGAAAAGGATATTATTTTTAGACGATTTATCGGATAAAAAGCAGTAACTTTGTACTGCAATAAATTGGAATTGATTATCTGATAATTTTACCCACATATCACTAATACTTTATAATGGAAATAATTCAAAGCCTACTTGCTCCTGGAAATACGGGGCTTGCAAGCACTATTGTGCTTTACTCGTTTGTAATAGCGTTGGGTGTTTACCTCGGCAAACTCAAAATTGCTGGCGTTTCTCTTGGCGTGACATTTGTGCTCTTCGTGGGCATCGTTATGGGGCACTTTGGCTATATTGTTGACGGAGAAGTGTTACACTTTATTCGCGAATTTGGTCTCATATTATTTATCTTCTCGATTGGGATTCAGGTTGGTCCTGCATTTTTCTCGTCATTCAAGCAAGGTGGCATTCGCCTCAATAGTCTTGCCTTGATGGGGATTGTGCTTAATGTTGCCATAGTGCTTGCAATATATTTTATTGATGGAAACACCTCAATAAGTGCATTGGTCGGAGTAATGTCAGGTGCTGTTACAAATACACCTGGATTAGCAGCCGCACAACAGGCGGTGTCAAGTGCATCCGAGGCTGATACAATGGCTATGGGTTATGCTGCGGCTTACCCTCTTGGCGTGGTGGGTATTATATTGTCAATGCTGATTGTGAAAGCGTTGTTCCGTGTCAAAATTGACCGCGAAGTAAAAGAGATTGAAGATGAAGCAGAAAACAGTGTACTTAAACCTCATGTAATAACCATAGAGGTCACCAATCAACTCATCAATGGCAAAAATCTATATGAATTGCATAATGTAATTAACTGCAACTTTGTCGTATCACGCTTAATGAACCCTGATGGCACAATAGTAATACCCAAGTCTGAAACGACTATTCACATTGGAGATAAATTGCTTGTCGTGATGTCGGTTCAAGATGAAGAACGATTATTGGCGGTAATTGGTCCGCAAGTGGAAATGGACTGGAAAGCATTGCCAAGCCCTGTGGTGTCGCGTCGTATTCTCATTACCAAAGGTAACTTTAATGGAGTTACTTTGGGCTCGTTGAGATTGCGCATGGGCTACAAACTTAATGCAACGCGTGTCAATCGTGCGGGAGTTGATTTGCTCGCTTCGCCAAACTTGCGGCTTCAAATAGGTGACCGTATTACCGTCGTTGGTAATGAAGAAGATATCAATCGATTGGCAACAAAACTTGGCAACTCAATGAAGCGCCTTAACGAGCCTAATCTCATTACCATATTTGTGGGCATTTTGTTGGGTATTATCGCCGGTTCTGTTGACGTTGGCTATGGAATGAAATTAGGTCTTGCTGGCGGACCGCTTGTGGTTGCTATCTTGCTCAGCCGATTTGGATATAAACTCAAACTCATTACTTATACATCATCATCGGCGTCTCTACTTATGCGTGAATTAGGCATTTGTCTGTTTCTCGCTTCGGTTGGTATCTCGTCGGGACAGGGGTTTGCCGAGACTGTATTTAATGCCACTGGTATGAGTTGGGTGCTATGGGGTGTGCTCATCACGGTAGTGCCGTTGATTATTGTCGGTTCAATAGCACGCGGTGTTTATAAATTAAACTTCCTAACCGTTATGGGGCTTATGTCTGGGGGATATACCGACCCTCCCGCATTGGCATATGCCAATAATTCAAGCGGCAACGATGCGCCTGCTGTGGCATACTCAACAGTATATCCGCTTACCATGTTTATGAGGGTTGTTGCTGCCCAAGTGCTAATACTGTGCTTCGCTTAACTAACTTTCAAAGCAAAAGCCATTGCATGCCGTAGGGTTTAACTGTTCGAGTGAGTAACAAAAGAATGGCTCAATCGGCTCGCCGCTACCGCAAGTTGATGGAATAATAAAGAGATAAAGTCGGTAATCGGGGAACGAGGATTCTCTTTTGAATCGTCTTCCAAGCGTCCTGCCGATTATTATTACTTGATAAATACAACAAATCCCGCCCACCCGGCGGGATTTATTTGTTTGATGAGGCATCCATTTTAGAGTTGGATGGTGCTTTTTTTGTATTGATTTGTTGGGAAATGTTCTATAAGTCGGTTAGTATGGTCGTTTTGGCTGATAGATTGAAGTTTTAAGTATAAAATGTTAAACGATTTTGAGCGGTCGTTAACAACACCTAACTTTGTGGTAAATAAGCAATGCCGGCTGATAAGTAACTGATTTTTTATACTATTTTTTACTCGAGATTTAGGTATCAGCATCTTTGCCCGACTCCGTGAGGAGCAAAAGTTGAGACAAGGCAACAGTAAGTATGATATGATTTCTACACTTTAATTGCTATAAGACAACTATCTTTAGAATCACAAAACAGCCTTTTGGCTTAGTCCTCCCGTTCCCTGATTGAAGAGAGCCGGCGGACATTTTTTTTGTTGGGAGGCGGATGGCTTATGCTGGTTAACATTGTTTAGGAAATAAACTTGATTGGTGGGTAAAATATGAGGATTTGTGCGTCGAAGTTGCAGTGTTTATCTAAAATGTTTCGTTGAATGTGTGACAAATTTTACCTTTGCAATACATTGGAAACTCAAATAGTCAAAGCAAATGGATAATGTGAGAAGACAACCCCTTAAAAAGACGGTGACAATGGTGTTTGTACATCTGTTGGCGATATTCAGCATGTTGATTTTGCCCGAATTGGTCATGAACCTGGCTGATACGATGAATACCTCAATACCGATAGGTGTGTATGTACAAATAACCATGTCCTTGATTGTGTTTTATGCCAATTACCTGTTTTTGTTTGACTATTGTTTTGGCACTCCCAAAAAAGGTGTATTGACTTTTTGTGCGTTCAACCTCGTTCTGTTTATTATTGCTGTTGGCGCTAATTATTTGACATGGGAACTTGTAGCAAGTGATAAGCCTATTCATGGTGCCGGAGGCCCTCCCGGAAGTGAAGAGGCTGGAATGTTTCAGCCTGGGGAGGTCGGATTTTGGGCTATGGCGGTGACGCGCATGTTGCGTGATGCTGTTATGTTGGTGATGACAGTCGGTTTTTGTGTGGCTGTTAAGTTCTCGATGAAATGGTCGGCCGATGAGCGTCAAAAGCAGGAAGAATTGGCAAAACAACGCGAAGACGAACTCGAAGAATTGCGCAGCCAGATTAACCCTCATTTCTTATTCAATACGCTCAACAACATATATGCACTCATTGATATCAGCCCCGAGCGCAGCAAGAAAGCCGTTCACACTCTCGGCAAAATGATGCGCTATTTGCTCTATGAAACAAATGCGGATGTGACTGTTGGCAAGGAGATAGAATTTGTCAGATGCTACATCGAGATGATGAAAATGCGCCTTGGCGACAGAGTCCCCTTGAATGTCGTTCTTGATGATGGCTGTCAGGGCAATCTCAAAATTGCACCGGTGTTGTTTACTACTGTTGTTGAAAATGTGTTCAAGCACGGCAACACGGGTGATAGCGACCACCCGATGGATATATCTATTGTGGTGAAAGACGGAGTTGTATGTTGCGAAACTTTCAACTATCGCAAAGCCAATAGCGAGAGCAGTGAGGGTATTGGCCTTGAAAATCTGCACCGTCGATTGGAATTGCTTTACGGCCCCGAGGCGAGCCTTCAAATTGAAAAGACCGATAAGACATTCGCTGTCAGAATGGAAATAAACTTAAACAGAAAATAATTATAAGATATGACAAATATACGCTGCTGTGTAGTAGATGACGAGCCGTTGGCTGCACAATTAATTGCTTCTTATGTCGAAAAGACCCCGTTTATGGACCTTGTTGGCGTATTTTCATCGGCGCAAGAGGCCATAAAGACTATTTTGGAAGAGAAAATTGATGTTGTGTTTCTTGATATTGAGATGCCGCAACTCAATGGTGTGGAGTTTGCCCATGTGGTGCCGGCAAATTGCCGCGTGGTGTTCACAACGGCCTATGATGCTTATGCTTTGCAGGGCTATAAGGTGAATGCACTCGACTATTTGCTCAAACCCATCAGTTATGAGGACTTTGTGGGTGCTGCCAATAAGGCGTTGCAATGGTGTGAACTCAACAGTCAGGCCAATGCCGAAATCGACCGCCGCGAGTATATCATGGTCAAGAGCGAGTATAAGTTGGTGCAAGTGCCCATCAAAGATATTGTTTATATCGAGGGCTTGAAAGACTATGTTAAGATATATCTTGAAAACGAGCAAAAGAGCATCATGACACTCATGAGCATGAAGGCGCTTGAAAAATATCTGCCCGCATCAAAGTTCTTGCGTGTGCATCGCTCGTTTATCGTAAACACCACCAAGATAAAGGTTGTGGAGCGTAATCGCATCGTGTTTGGCAGCCAATATATCCCTGTGAGCGAAAGTTACAAGCAGGCGTTTAATGACTATGTGAACAGCGTATCGGTGTCGTTGCAAGGTTTTCGCGACGAAGAGTGATAACAACGATATTACATTGGCAAGCCTCGGATAGTTCCGGGGCTTGTGTTGTTTTTAGCGGAATGTTACAAAGCGGTTGTAAACAAAGTTGGCAACGGTGTAGAATACCATGCCGATGAGTGTGGCCACTCCGTAGCCGCTGACGGCAATAGGGCCAATGTGCCACAACATTGTGCCGAGCGGGCAGTGGTAGGAGAGTGTGTAAACGATGACAAATTGCAGTGCAAAGCACGCTCCAAATCCGACGGCAAATTTAACCGCCTCGCGTGTATATCCTTTGTCGGAGCGGAATACCCAATTTTTGTTCCAGATAAAAGAGTTGATGAGGCCCACAATGTAGCCGATAACATTTGACACCATGGGCGAGATGCCTATGAGCGACTTGCAAATGTAGATGGTGGCGAGAGTCAGCAGCGTGTTGAAAACGCCAACTAGTCCATATTTAATAATCTGTATGGCTGTTTTGCGGTCAATCATTTGTGGTCGTCGAGTTTTAGTCGTGGAAGTTCCCAATTATATTTTACGGCAAGAACGCGGAGCGTGATAACTGTTGCCGCGCAGAATATCTGCTGAAAGATGTCGCTGCCGCCCAATGCCATTATCACCCAATAAACGATACCGCCGGCAATGCAGGCAGTGGCATAGATGTCTTTGCGGAAGAACAGAGGCTCTTCGTTGATGAGGATGTCGCGCACCACACCGCCAAATGAGCCCGTAATCATGCCCATGCCGATTGCCACCCAAGGGTCGTAGCCCGCGGCAAACGATTTCTGAATACCAATCACCACAAACAATGCCAACCCGATGGTGTCGAAGATGAACAGCACATGGCCTCGGCGCACCGACATTTTTCGCATTGCCAACACTATGAGGAATGCGAGTCCGGTAACGGCGAGATACCACCATGTCTGCATCCAAAAGACGGGAATGTCGAGCAGCACATCGCGCACAGTTCCGCCGCCAATGGCGGTAACAAGGCCGACGGTATAAGCGCCAAACCAGTCAAAGTTTTTGGCGGCAGCCATGCGAATGCCGCTGATGGCAAAGGCAATCGTACCGATTACTTCAATGAAAAAGAGGAAATAATTATCCATTATTATCGGGTTTGCGGGTGGTTAAATAGTGGCGGCACACATCGGTGAGGAAACACTCCTCACACATTGGCCGTCGTGCTTTGCACACATAGCGGCCGTGCAATATGAGCCAATGATGGGCCAACGGAATGACATCTTCGGGGATGTTGCGACACAATGTCTTTTCGGTAGCCAAAGGTGTGGTGCAGTTGGTGGTGAGACCTATGCGCTCGCTCACACGAAACACATGGGTATCAACAGCCATAGCCGCTTTGTTGAAGATGACGGCAAGCATCACATTTGCGGTTTTGCGTCCCACTCCGGGCAATGTCATCAGTTGGTCGATGTCGCCGGGCAGTTCGCCGTTAAACTCGTCAACCAATCGGCGCGCCATTCCACATAGGCTTTTGGCCTTGTTGTTGGGGTAGGAACACGATTTTATGTAGGGAAAAATGTCGTCGGGCGTAACCTTGGCCATGTCATGTGCTGTGGGGTAGGCCTCAAACAGTGCGGGAGTGATGAGGTTGACGCGCTTATCGGTGCATTGGGCCGACAAAATCACGGCAACGAGCAGTTGGAACGGTGTGCCATAGTGCAACTCGGTTTCGGCAACGGGCATTGCTTGCTGAAAGCGTTCGATTACTTGTTGGTAGCGTTGTTTCAGAGTCATTGTCAAGCCGATTTGATGATGAGGTTTGTAACCCAAATTCCGAGTGCAGTTGCGGCAAATCCGCCGATGTTGGTGGCGCTGATATAGGCAAGAGCCTTAATCCATTCGCCGCCGCGCATCATTGTTACCGCATCGAGCGAGTAGGTCGAGAAGGTGGTGAATCCGCCCAACAAGCCGATGAAGATGAGCAGTCGCCATTGTTCGCCTATCTGCCACTTGGCAAATATCGAATACATGACGCCAATAACAAAGCAGCCCAGCACATTAGCAATAAATGTGCCGAGCCCTTTTGTGGTTGAAAATGCCTCAATGAGTCCAATCCCGTAGCGCATGCAACTGCCTATTGCGCCGCCGAGGGCCACTATTGCCAGATTGGGAAATAGAGACATCTTGTATCAAGTTGTGTGCATATTATCGGGCACTTGTAAATTCGTCAAGGAATCGGGTGTCGTTTTCCGAGAACATGCGCAAGTCCTTAACCTGATATTTGAGGTTAGTGATGCGCTCAACGCCCATACCGAGAGCATAGCCCGAGTATTCGTTGCTGTCGATGCCGCATGCTTCAAGAACATTGGGGTCAACCATACCGCAACCCAAGATTTCTACCCAGCCGGTGTGCTTACAGAATGAGCAACCCTTGCCGCCGCAGAGGTTACAAGAGATATCCATTTCGGCAGAAGGTTCGGTGAAGGGGAAGTAACTGGGACGGAGACGGATTTGTGTCTCGGGACCAAACATTTCTTGTGCAAAGTAGAGAAGCACCTGACGCAAGTCGGCAAACGATACATTCTTGTCAATGTAAAGGCCTTCAACTTGGTGGAAGAAGCAGTGGGCGCGAGCTGAGATTGCTTCGTTGCGATAAACGCGTCCGGGGCAGATGATGCGAATCGGGGGTTGTGACTTTTCCATCACGCGGCTTTGTACCGAAGAAGTGTGTGTGCGGAGCAACACATCGGCGGGGTCGCGTTGAATGAAGAAAGTGTCTTGCATGTCGCGAGCAGGGTGGTCATCGGCAAAGTTCAATGATGAGAACACATGCCAGTCGTCTTCGATTTCAGGACCTTCGGCAATTGAGAAACCCAATCGTGAGAAGATTGAAATAATCTCGTTGCGAACGAGCGAAAGTGGGTGGCGTGTGCCGAGTTTGATGGGAGAGGGAGTGCGAGTGAGGTCAATGCCGTCACAAGAAGTGTCGGCCGACTCCAATGCTTCGCGAAGAGCGTTGATTTTGTCGGTAGCAAGATTTTTCAACTCGTTGAGCAACTGTCCCATTTCTTTCTTTTGTTCGGCTGGAACATTGCGGAAATCGTTGAAAAGGAGAGATACCTCGCCTTTCTTGCTGAGATATTTGATGCGAAGTGCTTCCACTTCGGCTGCATTGCTTGCTGTGAGGCCTTCAATTTCGGCTTTGAGATTATTTATTTTGTTTATCATTGCAATAATTTGATTTATTCGGCAAATTTACGAAATTTTCTTTGTCTATTGCCACTTTAACGCCATAAATTATAGTATTGAACAATAAAAGAGCGTTTTTGCTTAATTTTAACATTGTGATTTGCGCGCAAGAGAAACAAAACTTGTAATTTTATGTTTTGATTTATAAACTTGGAATAATTTGCCCCGATTTGAATAAGGCGTTAACTATATTGAAATGGACATTAGTGGCACTGTTGGCAACGGTGTTGCTTGCTCTCGTGTTGATATACACGCCGTTTGTTCAAGATTGGGCCAAAGATTTTGTCCTTGAAAAAGTTAATCAATCGACCGGAATGGCCATATCGGCCGGGAAGGTGCGCATCACATTTCCTGCCGATATTCAACTGCAAGATGCTGTGGTGGTCGATGCTGCCGGCGACACGATGGTGGTTGTTGGCCGTGCCGATGTGTCGGCGCGATTGTTGCCCTTGCTTGGCGGCAACATCAAGGTTGACGATGTGTGTGCCGAAGATGTGAAATACCGTTTGAATACGCCCGATTCGGCATTGTATCTGACAGCCCAAGTGGAGCAGGCGTGTGTTTCGCAGGCTACTCTCAATTTGGCATCGGCGCTGATTGATGTTGACAAGGTGTCGGTTGATGGCGGTCGTGTGCATCTCGCTCTTGGCGAGGACTCTGTCGCAACGCCCGATAGTGGCGAGGAGGCTGCCAAGTGGCTGATAAAAGTGGCCGAGGCCAATGTTGCCAATGTCGATTATAGCATGACTATGTTGCCCATTATAGAGTCGCTGCACGCTCATGTCGGTGATGCGACTGTGTGTGATGCGACTGTGGATATGACGCGCTCTTACATTGGGGTGGCATCGGTGGCGGTTGACAGTGTCAGTGCACGCTATTTTACCCCTAGCGAGGTGGTGGCGCAAGAGGAGGCTGTGGCCGATGAGGCCGAATCGACTGGTTCTCAACTGTGGACCATTGAGGTGGCAAAAGTGCAGTTGAACAATAGCGATGCCGTGTATGCCATGGCTGGATATGAGCCGGGCGAAGGTCTTGATTTGGATTATCTTAAAGCGACAAATATATCAATTGCGGTCGATTCGTTTTTCAATCGCGGCTCTGAAATCAGAGTGCCGTTGCGACAACTTGCCGCAACCGAGCGTTGTGGTGTAGCCTTTGAGGCGCAAGGATTGTTTGCAATGGACAGCACCTTGATGCGTGCCGATGGTTTTGTGATAAATACGACTCACTCGGCACTCACGGTTGATGCCGCCATGGGGATGGGCGATTTGACGGCCGATGAACATTTGCCGTTAAAATTGCTTGTTGACGGCAAGGTGGGTATTGCCGATGTGGCGCTTGCCTATCCGGTTATGAAACCTGCCATGCACCGAGTGAGAAAAGACGGCGGCATCAATGTTGATGTAGATGTTGTCGGAACAATGGCTAAACTCGATGTCAAGAAGTTGAGCATCGACATGGCGCGTCAGTTGTCGCTCGATGTGAACGGTAGCATTACCCATGTGATGAAGCCCGATAGCCGCAAAGGTCACATGGCCATGAGCGGTCAAATAGTAAATGCCGCAATGGTCGAGGCTGCCGTTTTGGATAGGGAAACACAGAAAATTATTGATATACCGCCCATGTCAATCGACGGCGAGGTGACTATGCTCGGGCAGAAGATTGACGGAACATTGGCGGTGCTCACCGACAACGGCGAGGTGGCTCTTGATGCCTATTGGAACGGACGTGGCAGCAAATATGACATGAAACTGCGTGCCGACTCGTTCCCCGTTGATGCGTTTATGCCCGATTTGGAAGTGGGTATGTTGATAGCCTATGTCGCAATCAAGGGCGAGGGCTTTGATTATAACAAGCCCCAAACAAAGTTTGATGCCAATGTCAATTTACATCACTTTGAGTATAAAGGTCGCTCTTATAGCAATGCTCGGGCATGGGCTGCGCTCGACAGTTGTCATCTTGATGCTGGCATTGAGTCGCTCAACCCCGATGTCGATTTTGATATAACAGCAACATCTGATATTCGCGACGATGCGTTTGATTGGGCCATATCGGGCAATGTGCGCAACGCCGATTTGCTTGCTGTCGGACTGTCGGAAAGTCACTCAAAGGGCGCGATGAAAATCAATGGCGAAGGCTGCATTGATATCAAGCACAATGACTATAAAGCCGATGTGACTGTCAACGGTTTGCAATGGTCGATGCCGGGAATGTCGGTGGCTACGCGCCAACTCTCGGCAATGCTCAATGCCAATGACTCACTGATGAAGGTGTCGGTGAAAAACGCCGGTCTTAATGCCGATTTCATCGCATTGTGTTCGGTCGATACATTTGTGTCGCGAGTGATGAAAACAGTTGAGGTGTTAGACTCGCAGATAGTTCGCCGTCAGATAGATGTGCTTGCGTTGCAAAGCCAAATGCCGCGCTTCTCGGCGCGAATGGAGGCGAGCGGCGACAATGTGTTGGCGAGTCTGTTGTCATCAAACGATATTACGGCAGGAGCGTTATCGCTGTCGGCCCACAACGATAGTCTGTTTAATATTCGCGGCGATGTGAGCCGCTTGGTTATTGGTGAAACTCGCCTCGACAGTGTGTCGTTCAGCGCATTGCAACACGACCGCTTTTTGGCCTATCAGGCAACTATTGGCAACCAGCCAGGCACGATGGACCAATTTGCCCATGTTGACCTCAACGGCTATGTGGCCTATGACAAAATATCGGCATTTGTGAAGCAGCGCAACATCGAGCAGAAACAAGGTTTCAACTTGGGTGCGATAGCCTCGATAGGCGACTCGGTGGTGAATGTCAAACTTGTGCCCTTGGCGCCTGTAATAGGCTATAAGAAATGGACCATCAACCGCGATAACTTTATCGACTATAATTTTTATACCCACCACCTTGACGGCAATGTTCAACTCATTGGCGAGGACAGCCACTTGAAATTGTTTACGGAGCATGTCAACGACGGCCACAGCCATCAAGAAGATGTGGTGTTGAATGTTTATAACTTGCAACTTGACCAGTTGCTCAAAGTGTCGCCGTTTGCACCGCCTATCAAAGGCTCGGTGTCGGCCGATATGCGATTTGCGTGGGACGAGTCGTCAGTGGCGGGTCGCGGAACGGTGTCGCTCTGCGAAATGTATCTCGGTCGCGACAGAGTAGGCTCGTTTGACCTCGGTGTGGACTTGGCAACAAGCAAGAGCGGCTTGGTAACTGCCGAGGCATCGCTGCTGGTTGACAATGTCAAGACAATCACTGTTGTAGGCTCGTTGAATGATACCACAAAGACAAGTCCCGTGTCTCTCGACTTCTCTATGATTCGTTTCCCGTTGCGTGTGGTTAATCCGTTCTTGCCGCGCAACACGGCGCGATTGAGTGGTATGCTCAACGGTCAAATGGCTATTTCGGGCGATTTGGCTTCGCCTCGTTTTGACGGATATATAGCCTTTGACACAACGCAGATGATGTTAAATATAATCGGCTCTACATTCTCGTTCTCAAACGAAAAAGTGCCGGTGGCAAACAATGTGGTAAAATTTGACCGTTACACTATTCATGGCGCGAATAAAAACCCGCTTACCATTGATGGACAGGTTGATATGGGTGATTTCATCTCGCCCCAAATCGACCTCAGCTTCAAAGCACGCAACATGCAGTTTATGAACAGCACCAAGGGCAAGGGTACTGATATTTATGGCAAGGCGTTTATGGACCTTGATGCTACGGTCAAGGGCGATTTGTCGTTGTTGAATGTCAATGCGACGGTCGATTTGCTTGGCGGCTCAAACATAACCTACATAATGGCCGATGCGTCAACCTCGTTGGTGTCGCAAAGTTCGGGCGAAATGGTGCGATTTGTAGAGTTTGCCGATACGGTCAAAGTCGAAACAGTTGATGAGGAAGAGCCCTCATCGATGGCCCTCAATCTTGATGCCAAAATCATTGTGTCGGGTGGCACGACAGTGAATGTCGATTTGTCGGCCGACGGCAAAAACCGTGTGCAGTTGCAGGGTAGCGGTACGCTCAACTACACCATGAACAATATGGACGACAGCCGATTTACAGGTCGCTATACCATCAATAAAGGCTTTATGCGATATACGCCGCCGTTGATGTCAGAGAAATTGTTTAATTTCCGTGAGGGCAGTTATGTGGCGTTTAACGGAGATATGCTCAACCCCATTCTCAACATTTATGCCGATGACATAATCAAGGCAAATGTGACTCGCGAAGGGCAAGACTCGCGATTGGTCAACTTTGATGTATCGTTGGCGGTGACCAACACCCTAAGCAACATGGATGTGGCATTTGACTTGTCAACCAACGAGGATATAACCATTCAGAACGAGTTGCAGTCAATGAGTGCCGAGCAACGCGCCAATCAGGCCATGAACATGCTCTTGTATAATGTCTATACTGGCCCTGGCACAAAAACCGACATTAGCGCCAATCCGTTATACTCGTTCCTTGAATCACAGATAAACACTTGGGCGGCCAATAACATCAAGTTTGTTGATGTGTCGTTTGGTATCGACCAATATGACAAGACAGCCGGCGGCGACAAATCGACTGCCACTAGTTACAGTTACAAGGTGTCAAAGACGTTGTTTGACGACCGTTTCAAAATCGTTATCGGCGGTAACTATTCGACCGATGCCGATGCCGACGAAGATGTGACACAAAACCTTGTCAACGACATTTCGTTTGAATATATGCTCAACCGCAGCGGCTCAATGTATGTCAAAGTGTTCCGCCATGTGGGATATGAAAGTGTGCTTGAAGGCGAGGTTACACAGACTGGTGTGGGCTTTGTGTATAAGCGCAAAATGCATTCGCTCAAAGATTTGTTTCGTTGGGGCGGCTCATCGACACAAAAACAGCAAGTAGCAACTAAACCCGAAGATGATGCAAAGAAATAGACCGATATATCAACTGTTGCTGATGTTGGCGGTGGCGCTTGTGGTGGCATCGTGCTCGACCACGCGTCGCATTGCCGATGACGAACTGCTTTACACGGGTGTAAAACGGTTTGAGGTAACGCCTGTGCCGGGACAAAAAGTGCCCGCAGAAGTTGATGAGCAAGTCAAGCAAGCGATAGATGTCGCGCCCAACAACTCTCTCATTTCGCCCTATCTGCGCTATCCGTTCCCCGTGGGATTGTGGGTGTATAATAATTGGGACAGCGAGTCAAAAGGGTGGAAACATTGGCTGTATGAAAAATTGGTTGAAGAGCCTGTGCTCGTTTCTGATGTGCGCCCAGAGGTGCGTATCAAGATGATTGACCAGATTTTGGATAACAACGGCTATTTCAGTTCGTCGGTGTCTTATGAATTGCTGCAAGGCCGCAATAAGAAAAAAGCAAAGATAAAATACATTGTCAATGCCGGACCCGAATATAAGCTTGGCAATATCGAACTTTTGCCCGACACTTGCCACCTTTATCACATGATTGATTCAATAGCCCGAAGCGGCACATATTTGGTTGAGGGTAACCGATATTGCACCGATTCGCTCAGCGCCGAGCGAACACGCATTGCCAATGCCGTGCGCAATCGCGGATACTATTATTTCCGCCCCGACTATATTGAATATCTTGCCGACAGCACCCTCTCTCGCAATAGCATTGCGTTGAAAATGGTGATGGCCAAAAACATTGCGGTGGCCAATCTCAAACGCTATCGCACAGGCTATGTGACAGTGAGAATTAATCGCAATCAAGGCGACGGAACTCCCGACACGATTGAAACTCGCCGTGCACGACTCATATTGATGCAACCGTCAAAACTCCGCACCGAGATTATTCCCGAATGTGTCACTTTCCGTGCCGACAAGGTGTTCTCGGTCAGAGATATGAACCGCACGCAGACCTATTTGTCGCGATTAGGTATTTTTAATGCGATAAACATTGATGTTCAGCGCGATACGGTGTCGGCTGCCGATTTGCTCAATGTTGATATAACCTGCACATTTGACACTCCGCTTGAAGCGTCGATTGAGGTTAATGCATCATCAAAGTCAAACAGTTATCTCGGCCCGGGAATGACCGTAGGTGTGACAAATCGCAACCTTTTTGGCGGTGGCGAGCAACTCAATGTCAATCTCACTGGCGCTTATGAGTGGCAGACGGGCCGCAATAAGGGCAATTCGTCGTTGTTTAACTCCTATGAGGTGAGTTTGGCAAGTTCGCTGTCGTTTCCGCGACTCGTTGCTCCGCGATTTATACCTCGCAGTCGTTACGCCTTGAATTGGACACGTATTTCGTTGAGCGGTAGTTTGTTAAACCGTCCGCATTATTTCCGCATGGCGCAAGCCGATGTTGCGTTTTCTTATGATTGGAAGGCTACTCGCTATGTGTCAAATACTTTGACTCCCATCAAACTCACTTATACCAAATTGCTCAACACGACGGCCGAATTTGACTCAATTATGCTCGATAATCAAGCCGTGGCTCAAAGTTTCCGCGACCAATTTGTGCCGCAGGTGCAGTATAGCCTCATGTATGACCGCTCATTTGACCGCAACAACAAGGTTAACTGTCAGTTTACCGTTCAAGAGGCGGGCAATGTGTGTTGGGCGTTGTGGCAACTTGCCGGAGTTGATGAAAACAAAGGTCTTTTCGGAACACCGTTCTCGCAATTTGTCAAAGGCTCGGCACAAGTGGTGTATAGTCACCGCTTTGTCGGAAACCATTGGCTCGTGTCGCGTGCTGCGGTGGGTGCGGCCCATGCTTATGGTAACTCTTCGCAAGTGCCTTATAGCGAGCAGTTTTATGTAGGTGGCGCTAACTCTATCCGTGCATTTACCGTTCGCAGCATAGGTCCGGGTAGTTATCGGGTCCCCGAAGCCGATGTCAACGGATATTTCGACCAAACAGGTACATTCAAGTTTGAGGCAAATGTCGAGTATCGTTTTCCGTTGTATGGCCCGTTGCGAGGAGCATTGTTCTTGGACGCGGGTAATGTGTGGTTGCTCAAAGATGACCCCATGCGCCCCGGCGGCACATTGCGAGGCGCTACATTCTTACGCGACTTGGCTCTCGGAACGGGTGCAGGCTTGCGTTTTGACATAGAGATGCTTGTAATTCGCGCCGACCTCGGTGTGGCATTGCACGCACCCTACGACACCGGCCGCGACCGCTATTTCAACATGGGTGCGTTTAGTCGCTCGCTAGCCTTCCACCTCGCCATCGGATATCCGTTCTGATGCTGTTTTTGACGGTGTTTGGCCATCGGAGTCGCTATATAATGTGTCGGCGAGTTCTTTAATCAAGTTAAAAAGGGGCGAATGTGTCGATTAATCGCTCGCGATTTCGTATCTTTGCACTGAATTTTACCATTTTGACAATAGCAGTTGCAACGACTATACTACTATATCACTGTTTTGATGCTTTTGTGCTCGGTTTGTGCATGGTCACAAACTGGGGCTGATAGTGCATTGTGGGCCGAAGCCGACAGTGTGACTACGGCTGTCGCTACCGATAGCGTCAAGCCTTCGCGCATACGCCGTGTGAAGGTCGATTTGGATAGCCCTGTCGAGTTTTCGGCAAAAGACTCGTTGGTGCTTATCGGCCAAAACAGCGTGTATATGTATGGCGACAGTAAGGTTGACTATGGCGACATCAAGTTGACCGCTGCCAACATCGAGATGGATATGGACGCAAGCACAGTCTATGCTGTGGGTGTGCGCGACTCGGTGGGCGAATTGAAAGGCACGCCTGTGTTTACCGACCGCAGCGGCGAGTACAATTCCAAGACTATGCGTTACAATTTCAAGACTCAACGAGGCTTGATTACAGATGTCGTTACCCAACAGGGCGAAGGTTATCTCACAGGCGGTATCACAAAGAAAACCGAGAACGAAGAGTTTTTCTTGAAAAACGGCCGTTACACAACTTGTGACCAACACGACAATCCTCACTTCTATTTTCAAGTTACCAAAGGTAAGATGCGTCCTAAAAAGGACATTGTGGTAGGTCCGACCTATATGGTGCTGGCCGGATTGCCATTGCCGTTGGCTGTGCCGTTTGGCTACTTCCCGTTTTCTGAAAAATACTCGTCGGGTGTGATATTCCCCACATTTGGTACCGACTATCAGCGCGGTTACTATTTGAGCAACGGTGGTTATTACTTTGCGATTAACGACAATATGGACCTTGCGCTGACCGGCGAAATCTACACTCGCGGCTCGTGGGGACTTGCCGCTCGCTCAAATTATGTGAAACGCTACAAGTATTCGGGTGCATTCAACATCAGTTACCTGAAATCGATTTATGGCGAAAAAGGCGAGCCCGACTATTCACAGCAGACCAACTTCCAGGTGTTGTGGAACCATGCCCAAGACTCTAAGGCAAACCCCAACCTCAACTTCTCGGCAAGTGTGAATTTCAGCACATCGGGCTATACCCGCAACGACCAAGCATCATATTATAGCGACGCGTTTACTGAAAACACCAAGAGTAGTACCGTCAACTTGACCTATCGCATTCCGCAGTCAAAATGGTCGCTCTCGGCAACTGCCAATATCTCGCAACGCACACAAGACTCAACTCTCTCGGTGTCGTTTCCCAACTTGACACTGTCAATGTCGCAGATATATCCATTCAAACGCAAAAAGGCTGTGGGCGAGGAGCGATGGTATGAAAAAATCAAGATGTCATACTCGGGCCTTTTTCAAAACTCGTTGACTGCCCGACAAGACCAATTCTTGCAGAAAAACCTTGTCAAAGACTGGCGCAACGGTATGAAACACTCGGTGCCCATTTCGGCGACTTTCAACATGTTTAAGTATATCAACCTCACGCCGTCTATTTCGTTGTCTGACCGCATGTACACCAGCAAGGTGCGCCGTCAGTGGGACCCCAATGCCGCTGCCGAGGTGTGTGACACAACATACAGTTTCTACAATGTGTGGGACTTTAACGCGGCCGTGTCGCTCGATACAAAACTCTATGGTTTTTATAAACCGATGAAATTCCTTGGCGACAAGGTGAAGATGATTCGCCATGTGTTGACACCGACTGTGTCGTTTAGCGCATCGCCCGACTTCTCATCGTCGTTCTTTGGCTACTATGGTACTTATGACTACACAACGCCCAATGGCGAAACACAGACTCGCAAATATTCTTACTTCCCCAATGCACTGTTTGGCGTGCCGGGGCAAGGCAAAACAGGGGCATTGTCGGTGGCGTTGTCAAATAATGTCGAGATGAAAATCAAGACCGATAACGACAGTATCGGCGAGAAAAAAATCTCGCTTATTGAGAACTTTACGTTGTCGCAGAGTTACAACTTTGCAGCCGACTCGCTTAATTGGAGTAACCTCAACACCTCAATCATGTTGCGATTGGTTAAGAATTTCAACCTTAACCTGTCGGCCGTGTGGGATGTTTACACCTATCAACTAAACTCTTATGGCACACCCGTTCGCGTGAATGTGCCCCGTTGGGAGGTGGGCAAAGGTTGGGGCCGCTTGTCAAGCACTGGTACATCGTTCTCATATACATTCAATAACGATACCTTCAAGAAACTCAAAAACCGAGGCAAAAAGTCAGATGACAAAGCCGACATTTCGGGCCATGATGATGAAGAGTGGGACGAAGACTCATCGTCGGGCGGACATGGACACAGTCACGATGAAGAGCCGGTGGCAATGCGTGCCGACGGATATGCCGCATGGACCATGCCGTGGAACTTGACACTGAACTATTCGGTGAACTATGGTTATGGTGAGTTTGACAAAAAACGACTAGAATACAAGGGTAAAATTACACAAAACCTCAGTTTCTCGGGTAACTTGCGACCGACCAAGAATTGGAATTTCGGCTTTACGGCAAGTTATAACTTCGACACGCGCAAATTGGCCTATATGAACTGTAACATATCGCGCGACATGCACTGCTTTACCATGCGTGCAAGTTTTGTGCCTGTTGGACCTTACAAATCATATAACTTCCACATTTCGGCCAAATCTTCGCTCCTCAGCGACCTCAAATATGATAAACGCTCATCTTCATCAACCGGCGTGAAGTGGTATTAATCACAAGTTGCAAAGAATATATGGGTACATAGAATCAATAGTTATCAGAGTATCTATAAAAGCCATGGCATTGATTTAATTCTGGGTAACTATAACCTCATAGAGCAATATAACAAAGCGGCAGTCCTCGCAAGAGAACTGCCGCTTTGTAGTGTATAAGTGTAGTGTTAATTTATCGTTTGAAAGCGTGCTTGATGAAGGTGTAGATGACGGGGATTATCATTACCAACGATGTGCTACCAATGATGATTGCCCAGTCAATCAAGTTGATGTGAACAACATTAAACATCTGTCCGCCAAAGTCAACGATGAGGAATTGTCCGCCAATGATAGCCAAAAGTGTTGAGAAGAACACTTTGCTGTTGCGCTTGTCGTGGAATGCGGTGTGGCCGCTTTCAAATGCGCGGGCGTTAAACAGGTTCCAGAACGAGAGGAATACAAACAGTGTGAAGAACATGGACAACTCATAGGGAGTGTAAATGTCGGTTGCTGTGTAGTTGAAATCGAGATAGTGGGCAAAGTAGTCCACAATGTTGAAATCGAGCAATGTTGTAATCTCGGTGTGGCGGAAGTATTGCATAAAGCCAAACAAGATAAATACAAACAACAAACCTGTGCCGAGAATAGCCCACAACATGCTGCGGCTGATGATGAAATCATTGCTGCGGCGGGGCTTGCGTTTCATAACCTCAAAACTTGGCGGCAATGATGCCAACGCAAGTGCGGCAAATGTGTCCATGATGAGGTTAACCCACAACATTTGAGTCACGGTGAGAGGCGACTCGGTTCCTGTAAATGCTCCGATGGCCACAATGAGGCAAGCCATAAGATTGATTGTGAGTTGGAACAAGATGAATCGCTGAATGTTTTGGTAGAGCGAGCGTCCCCACATCACGGCCTTGGTGATACTTGCAAACGAGTTGTCCATAATGGTGATGTCGCTGGCTTCTTTGGCTACCGATGTGCCGTCGCCCATTGAGAGGCCCACTTGGGCGGCATTGAGGGCGGGAGCGTCGTTTGTGCCGTCGCCGGTAACTGCCACCACTTCGTTTTGCTCTTGAAGCAAGCGAACGAGGCGCGATTTGTCGGTGGGACGGGCACGTGACATAATCTTGATTTGGCGGGCGCGTTGAGCGGCTTCTTCTTCGCTCAATGCGGCAAATTCAGGGCCTGAAATTTGTTGCAAATCGCCGTCGGCTTCGGTCCACAATCCCACTTGACGGCCGATTTCGCGCGCGGTGCCGGGGGTATCGCCGGTCACGATTTTAATGCCAATGCCTGCGCTGATACATGAGTTGATAGCGTCGGGAACATCGTCGCGAACGGGGTCAGAGATAGCAGTGACGCCGATAAATGTGATGTCGTCACACACCAATCGGTTGTCAACAATGGGGTCAACTCCGTCGGGGATAATGCAGTATGCAAAACCGAGTGTACGCATCGCTTGATGTTGATATTGGAGAAGGCGTGTAGTGATTTCGTCGGCCGATGTTGCAGGGGTTGAGTTGCAAAGGCCCATAACGATTTCGGGCGCACCTTTTATATATAGCACTCGTTTGCCAACCAATGGCGAGTCAACGAGCGTAGCCATAAATTTGCGTTCGGTAGAGAAGGGTAATTGGTCGATAACTTCGGCATCTTCGCGCAACTGCATGTAGTCAACGCCTTGTTCGTGCAACCACAAGAGCAATGCTCCCTCGGTGGGATTGCCAAGCGCGGTGACTTTATCTTTGTCGGAAAGGTCGAGGAATGCTGTCGAGTTTACGGCAATACCTTCTTTGATGAGGCGTGAGTCGGGGCAGTCGCTGAGTTTCTGACCGCAGCACAATGAGGGGAAGAATGTCTCATAAATGCGCATCTGGTTGCGAGTGAGTGTGCCAGTTTTGTCGGTGCAGATAACAGTTGTTGCACCCATGGTTTCGCAAGCGTGCATTTTGCGCACAAGGTTATTGCTTGCAAGCATTCGGCGCATGCTCAATGCGAGGCTCAAAGTGACACTCATGGGCAAACCTTCGGGTACGGATACCACGATGAGCGTAACTGCGAGCATGATTGTGACGAGCGAATAGTCAACGGCTTCAATGGGGGTTGCGTCGGCCCAATCAAAGATGAGCGAACGGCCGATGATGATGAGTGCGCCAACAATGTAACTGCAAGTCGAAATCACTTTGCCCAAGCGTTCAAATTGAAGCGTAAGCGGTGTTTTCACGCCCGAGTCAATCTGTGCGGCAACATACACTTTACCATATTCGGTGGCATCGCCCACAGCGGTGACTTCCATTGTGCCGTGACCTTCGACCACTGTTGTGCCACGCATGGCGTGGTTGGTGGGGTAGGTCGAGTCGGTTTTGAAATCTTCGGGGCGGTGTGATTTGCGAATAATGGGTTCGCCGGTGAGCGTACTCTCGTTGATTGAGAGGGCCACGCTGTCAAAAATCACGCCGTCGGCGGGGACTTCGTCGCCGGTTTCGAGAATCACGATGTCGCCCACCACAATGTCTTTGCGGGGAATTTGGGTGACATTGCCGTCGCGAATTACCTTGATGAGTACATCGTCGTTGACCTGATTGAGAATGTCAAATTTTTTGTTGGCATTTACTTCGAGCGCAAAGCCGATAACGGTAGCCATGAGAATGGCAATGAGAATACCGGCCGGTTCAAGAAATACCTCTGCGCCGTGTGATGGCATTGAACATTCATATATTGCGATGCCCACTGACAATCCGAGGGCTACAAACAATATCTTAATCAAAGGGTCTTTAAGACTTTCAAAAAATTGTTTCCAAAGCGATTCTTTGGGAGGGGGTGTGAGGATGTTTATACCGTGTTTGCGACGGCTTTCCTCAACTTGTTGCGAGGTTAGGCCCTCAATGTGATGTTTCTCTGTTGTCATTTATTGTATGATATGATTATGCTTTGAATTTTAGTGGCTGACCTTTGTGTGTGGTGTCAATCTTTCCGCTGTCATATACTTTGTGGCCGTTGACATAGGTTGCCAATACTTTGTTGTGGAGTGTTTGGCCGTTGATGGGAGTCCAACCACAGCGGCTCAACACCATGTCATCGCTAACGATGTAGGCCGTGTTGGGGTTAACCACTACTAAGTCGGCAAAATATCCGGGGCGAATGTAGCCGCGACGGTCGATGTTGAACAATCGGGCAGGTGCGTGACACATTTTCTCAACCACGGTCTCGACGGTGAACAGTCCTTCGTGGGCCATTTCAAGCATAAGGGGCAACGAGAATTGCACGAGCGGACCGCCTGATGCCGCTTTGAGCGCGCCGCCTTCTTTCTCGCTCAACAAGTGGGGAGCGTGGTCGGTGGCAACGATGTCGATGCGGTTGTCGTTCAACGCGCGGCGCAATGAGTCGCGGTCGTTAGCGGTTTTGATGGCGGGATTCCACTTGATGCGAGTGCCCAAGCGGGGATAGTCTTCGTCGGTAAACCACAAGTGGTGAACACACACCTCGGCTGTGATTTTTTTGTTGGTAACCTCGCCAGGAGTGAGAAACTCCATTTCGGCATCGGTAGAGATGTGCAAAATGTGGAGTCGTGAGCCGTGCTTTTTAGCCATTTCAACGGCGCGGCGTGTTGATTCATAACAAGCCTCGCTGCTGCGAATCACGGGGTGTAATTCGACGGGAATATTGTCGCCCATTTGCGCTTGCAGTTCGTCGCGGTTGCGGCGAATGATTGCTTCGTCTTCGGAGTGGATGGCGATGAGTGCAGGCACCTCGGCAAAGATGCGCGCAAGAGCCGAGTCGTTGTCAACGAGCATATTGCCGGTTGACGCGCCAAGAAACAGTTTTACGCCTGGCACACGCGAATAGTCGCAGTTGAGCAGAGTGTCGATGTTGGCGTTTGTAGCGCCAATGAAAAACGCATAGTTGGCAAGCGACACTTGGCTTGCGCGTTTGTTTTTAGCCTCCCATGCCTCGATTGTGGTGGTTTGAGGGTTGGTGTTGGGCATGTCCATAAACGAAGTGACACCACCGGCAATTGCGGCAGTTGATTCGGTTTCGATGTCGGCCTTGTGGGTTAAGCCCGGGTCGCGAAAGTGTACTTGGTCGTCGATGACGCCGGGAAGCAACAGTTTGCAGTCGAGGTCACACGCCTTGTTGACACTTGCAAAGATTTCGGGCGAGGGTGTTCCCTCACCGACACACTCAATCATCTCATTGTCAATAACGATGTAGCCTAAAAAACTTTCGCCTTCGTTGACAATGATGGCATTATGTAAGAGGGTTTTCATTTATTTGCTGTAATTGGGGTACTTGGTAAACAAACTGTTCCATTTCAAGCGAATCACGCCAAACACCGCTTCGCCAAAGATGCTTGAATTCATCTTGCTTGTGCCAAGCACGCGGTTGACAAAGATGATGGGCACTTCTTTGATTTTGAAACCATATTTGTAGGCGGTGAATTTCATCTCGATTTGGAACGCATAGCCTTTGAAACGAATGTTGTCGAGGGGCAATGCTTGGAGCACGCGGCGTGAGTAGCACACAAAGCCTGCTGTGGTGTCGCGCACGGGCATACCGGTAACGATGCGAACATAGGCTGAGGCATAGTATGACATCAACACGCGTCCCATGGGCCAGTTAACCACATTCACGCCTGTAACATAGCGCGAACCGATAGACATGTCGGCACCTTCTTCGGCACACGCCTTGTAGAGAGCCAACAAATCGTTGGGGTTGTGTGAGAAGTCGGCATCCATTTCAAATGTGTACTCATAATTGTGAGCGAGCGACCATTTGAAACCTTCGATGTAGGCAGTGCCCAATCCGAGTTTGCCTGCTCGTTGCACCAAGTGAACGCGGCCGGGATATTCCTGCTGTTTTGCTTTCACAATGTCGGCAGTGCCGTCGGGCGAATTATCGTCAATAACAAGAATGTCAAAAGTGTGGGGAAGAGCAATCACTGCGTCAATAATAGCGGCAGCATTCTCTTTTTCGTTATACATCGGAATGATAACTACACTATCTGATTTTTGTTCCATATTATATAGATTTCGTGTATATACTTGCGGGTAATAGTACCCCATATTATCAAGACTACAAAGATAACGAATTATTGCATACTTTTGTGATTTTTTGCGGTTAGTTTTTTCTCACAATTTGTGAGAATGGTTAATGTGAGGCAAAAAACGGTTTATTTGTGTGTTTGTTCGGGTGATGGCGGTGTGGTCAGGGTGGTGAACAATTTTGCTGAGAGGTTGTTTTGTTAGGTATAATGTGCTCGGTGGCAAGGTGAAAAGTGGTTGTTATAGGTTTTGTCTATGGGCGATAGAAATTATCTGTTTGACACGGGCTGTTATTGTGCTTAACTTTGCATCGAAAACAAAAACAAACATCAGTAAACAATTAAAACAACATAAGTTATGAATGTTCAACATATCAGCAAAAAGGAATTTGTGAGCAAGGTTGCCGATTATATGAATAGCAACGGCGAATGGCAGTTTTTGGGCGATAAACCCGCATTGATTGATTTCTATGCATCGTGGTGTGGCCCTTGCAAGATGCTCTCACCTGTGCTTGATGAGATTGCAGGCGAATATAACGGCCGAGTAGATGTCTATAAGGTGGATGTAGACCGTGATGCCGATTTGGCTGCTGCTTTTGGCATTCGCTCTATTCCCACAATGCTCTTTGTGCCGATGAACGGTTTGCCCACACGCACCGGCGGTGTGATGCCAAAGCAGGAAATCGGTCGTATGCTTGACCAAATGTTGTAAACAAACCCAAAACCAAATAAAAACAGAAAAAAAACTAACCCTCAAAAAAACTATAAATTATGGCTACAAAATTTTATAAATGCCGTCATTGCGGCAATGTCGTTGAAAAAGTTGTTGATTCAGGTGTTGCAGTTGTGTGCTGCGGCGAAAAGATGGAAGAACTCATCCCTAACACAGTCGATGCAAGTGGCGAAAAGCATGTGCCTGTTGTAACCCGTTTGGAAGACGGCCGCTTGAAAGTTGATGTAGGCAGTGTACCTCATCCCATGTCGCCCGAACATCACATCGCGTTCATCTATGTTGAAACCGAAAATGGCGGTGTGAGAGTCAACATCAAAGACCAAGAACAAGCATCGGTGGTTGTTTATGCCGAAAACCCAGTGGCAGTGTATGAATACTGCAACCTCCACGGATTGTGGAAAACCGAGTTGTAAACTTCTGCTCAATTTCATAAATAGACGCCCTCGCAGCGGCCACGCGCCGCAGCGGGGGCGTGGCTTGTTAAAACAGACCGTTGCCAATAGTCTGTTTTTAAGCGCTTTTGAGTTGGCGGGTTTGAATTGTATGATTATTTTTGCAAAAAAAATGACAAATTGTGTAAGGATTGACAAAAAGTTGCGTCTAATAGAGTAGAAACAATCCAATAGATGATGAATGATAAAGAATTTGAATTCACGAAAATCGTAAAGGAATACAAAAAGACTATATATACGGTCTGTTATTTCTATTCAAAAAACTCTGAGGAGGTTGAAGACCTTTATCAAGAGGTTTTGATAAGTTTGTGGAACGGTTTTAGCCACTTCCGAGGCGATTGCAGCATGAGGACTTGGGTGTGGCGTGTGAGCCTTAACACTTGCACCTCGTTTGAGCGCAAAAAGAAACGCCGTGTGGCAACTGTTCCGCTGACAATGGATATCGACTTGTATAATGAAACCGATGTCGAGAGCCGTCAGGTACAGATGTTGTATGACCGCATTAATCGTCTTGATGTATTTGACCGAGCGATAATTTTGCTATGGCTTGAAAACATGAGTTATCAAGATATCGCCGATGTTGTGGGTGTGTCGGTTGCAAATATCACTACTCGTTTATTCCGCATCAAAGAGCAACTAAAATCAATGTCAAACAAATAATCAATACACAATATGGAAAAGCCAATTGAAATGGACGAATTGCAAGAACTGCAATCACAATATAATATCCTCAACGAAAAGTTGAACGACCAAAAAATCGTAAACGAAGATTTGATAAAGGAAACTGTGAAGCAAAACATGACTTTCATAGATCAGTATTGTTCAAAAAGTTATAGACAAGCATGGTGGGGTTTTGTTTTGTTGTTGCCGCTTTTGATATATGGGCGAGTTCATTGGGCGCTTATTTTGGTGTCGTTGGGAGCGCTGTTTGCTGCCGATATGTTTGGGTATAGGGCATTTCGTGTATTTAACCCCAAAGAACTTATCGGCTTGTGTTATGTTGATGCAATGGAACGCATCCAGAAATACAAAAAAACAATGAAAAGGATAAGGATGTTTACGATAGCGCCTTTTATCTTGATGGTCGTATTAGTCCTCGGATCGCTAAGCGATTGGACTTATTCAGGATCGACAGTGTCGGGGGGCATAGCAGGGCTTGTGATTGGGGTGATTTATGCTTATAGAAAGAACCGCGAGTTTAACGCAAAAATGAAGGATATATTAGATAAAATCAAAGAATTGCGGGGCGAGTAGTCGAGACTGTAGTATATGAAAAAACGAGATGTGTAAGCCGTCGGCCTACACATCTCGTTTTGTTGGTAACTATATGTGATTAAATCAATTCGGGAGGAATTGCCACGATTTTGTGGTCGCATGAGCGGATAAATTCGACGATAGAGTCGCGAATATCACTTGCGGGAACATCGGCCTCGATGCGGCGCAATGCGTTAAACACTGATGTGCCACATTGATAGACATGTCGGTAGGCTTTTGCGATGTCGTCGATTTGGTCTTCGCTGAAACCTTCTTTGCGCATAATCACAGCGTTGATGCCATAGTAACTTGCCGGGTTGTGGGCAATGATTACATAGGGAGGCACATTGCTACCGAGTCGGCAACCGCCTTTGATGAGCGCCCAATCACCGATTTTGCATCCTTCGTGCAACATGGCGTTTGACGACATGATGGCATACTCGCCGATAACGGTGTCGCCGGCGATTTTAACGCCGTTGCCGAGCACATTTTTGCCCTTGATTTGGCAGTCGTGGCCAATGTGTGATTCGGCCATGATAAACGAGTCGCTGCCAATCATAGTGGCTTTTCCTTCGCGAATGCTTCGGTTGATGATTACCTGCTCGCGAATCACCACATTGTCGCCAGTGATGCAATAGGTTGTTTCACCTTTCCAACGGAAGTCTTGCGGGTCGGCGCCCACGATGGCTCCTTGATAAACCTTATTGTTGTTGCCCAAGCGAGTGCCGTGAATGATACTCGCATAGGGCATGATTTCGCAGTTGTCACCGATTTCCACATCTTTGTCGATGTAGGCAAACGGGTGTATTGTTACATTGTTGCCGATTTTTGCTGACGGGTCAACATAGGCTAATGGACTAATCATGGTTATAGTGTTTTAGAGGTTATGTTTATGTTTTGTTTAACGGCCTCCACCGAGCGATTGGTAAAGGTTGATTACCGATTGCGCCTTGCTCAAATCACATGATATTTGCGACATTTGAGCGGCAAGGAGACTTGTTTGGGCGTTGAGCACTTCAAGATATGAGGCTGTGCCATAAGAGAGAAGGTCTTGGGTGTATTCAACCGATTTTTCGAGGTTTTGCACTTGCACATCAAGCAATTGCAACTTTTCGTTGCACTTGTTGTAGATGGTCATGGCGTTGCTCACTTCGGCACTTGCGCTGAGCAATGCTGTCTCAAAGTTGTTCATAGCCTGTTCTTGTTGAGCGCGTGCTGCTTTGAGGCGAGCGAGGTTGCTGCCACGGGCAAAGATGGGTGCTGTCAACTGACCTGCAAGTTGCAAGAACAATTCGCCGGGGTTGCTGATTACCGAGCCGAGAAGGTTGGTGAAACCGCCGTTGGCCGAAATGTTTATTGAGGGATAAAATGCCGAGCGGGCTTGGTTGGTGGCATAGTAGGCCACGGCAACGCTTTGTTCGGCGGCACGAATGTCGGGACGGGCGGCAAGTTCGCGCATCGGAATAGCCTCACGCATCATTGCGGGTGCTTGGAGTGTGGCATCGGCCGAGATGTTCCATTGTTGGGGCATCACATTGAGCAACAACGACATGGTGTTGTTGGCTTCGTGAAGCGCAACTTCAAGGTCGGTGATTGATGCGAGAATGCTGTAATAGTTGGCGTTGCTTTGCACCACGCCAGCCTCGTTGGTGCGGCCGGCGAGTTTGAGGTTTTTCATAACCTCAACGCTTTGACGCCAATTTTCGGCTGTCTGACGGCTCACAGCGAGTTGCTTTTCAAGCGATGCGATAGCATAGTAGCAGTTTGCCACGCCGGCAATCACTTGTGAGCGAACGGCTTGCTCATAGGCTTGGCTTTGGTGAACGGCGGCTTTGGCGCTACGGTTGCCGTTGAGAAGTTTGCCGAAAATGTCGATTTCCCAACTAACGGCCACGGGGAGTTGGTAGGTCCAAGTCAAGGCCGATTGTGCATAAGATGTGCCTGCGCCGTTGGGGGCAAGAGCCACCGAGGGCAGGTAACTCAATCGCGCGCCTTGGAGTTGGGCTTGTGCCATCTCTACATTGAGTCGTGCGTTGTCGAGGTTGACATTGTTTTCGAGAGCCTGATTGATGAGGTCGGCAAGAACGGGGTCGGTAAACACCTGTTGCCATTGCAGATTGCCGAATGTTGCCGAATCGACGTCGGCCTCGCAAGCCTGAACATATTCTTGTGCGAGGGCGTTGTCGTCGGGCATATCAAATTTGTTGTAAATGTGACAACTTGAAAGCATTGTGAGGCCAAGCCCCACAAATGCTACTCGTGATATGTTGCTGATAGTCATATTTCAATAATGTTATTTGCGAGAATATTGTTCGATTTCTGATTCGATGCCTTGGTTGTCTTTGTCTTTCCATTCCAATGGAGTAATCTTTTCTTGGATAGTCTGGAAAATAACGAAGAGAGTGGGTACAACCAAAATTTGGAATATCATACCGATGAGCATACCGCCCACAGAACCTGTACCGAGCGCATTGTAGCCGTTAGCACCTGCACCCGATGCAAGCATCAAGGGGATAAGACCGATAATCATTGCCAACGATGTCATCAAGATGGGACGCAAACGGGCCGATGCACCTGCGATGGCGGCATTGACAATGCTCATGCCTGTGCGGCGGCGTTCGGCGGCAAACTCGACAATCAAAATCGCGTTCTTAGCCAAAAGACCGATGAGCATGATGAGCGCAATCTGCAAGTAGATGTTGTTGGTGATGTCAAAGAGGTTGGCAAAGATGAATGTACCCATCAAACCAAACGGTATTGAAAGGATAACGGCCATGGGCAGAATGTAACTTTCATACTGTGCACTGAGCAAGAGGTAAACAAAGAGGATACAGAGTGCAAAGATGATTGCTGTTGCGCTACCCGACGAACTCTTTTCTTCGCGAGTCATACCCGAGTATTCAAAGCCGAAGCCTTGGGGCAACGATTGTGCCGCAACGCGCTCAATAGCCGCAATGGCATCGCCGGTTGAGTAACCTGCGTTGGGCGTACCGTTAACAGAGATTGTTTGGAACATGTTAAAGCGGTTGAGCAAGTCGGGGCCATAAACTTTTGTGAGGGTCACAAAGTTAGAGATGGGAGCCATCTGGCTACCGTTGCGCACCTTGATGCTGTTGAGTGTTTCGGGCGATACGCGTGTTTCGGGCGCGGCTTGCATCATAACGCGATAAAGTTTACCAAAGCGGTTGAAGTTTGATACATACATACCGCCATAGTAGCCTTGCATTGTGGTGAGAATGGTTGAGGGGCTGATACCTGCCTGTTTGGCTTTGGCTACATCGATGTCAACTTGATATTGGGGGAATGAGGGGTTGAATGTGGTGTAAGCCATTTGAATTTCGGGCTGTTGGTTGAGGGTTGCAAGGAAGCCTTGTGTAACCTCAAAGAACTTGTTGATATCGCCACCAGTCTTGTCGAGAAGTTGAAGACTGAAACCGTTGGTAACAGAGTAACCGGGAATCATGGGGGGTGCAAAGAACATTACGCGACCGTCTTTGACTTCTTGGTTAACCATTGCATAGAGTTTCTCGATAATCTTGGTAGAGTACTCTTCTTCGGAGCGTTCTTCCCAGTTTTTGAGTTTGATGATGAATGTACCGTAAGTAGCACCTTGTCCGGCTACGAAACTGTAACCGTTGATGAGCACGCGTGTTTCGATTGCGGGAATGCGCGAGAGAATTTCGTCAACTTGGTCGAGCAATTGGCCTGTACGTTCTTGTGATGTCGCTGGTGGCATGTCAATCACACAGAAGATAGTACCGGTGTCTTCGTCGGGCACGAGTGCTGTGGGGGTTGAACCCATGAGCCACACCATTACTGCCACTGCACCGATAACCATTGCGATGACGAGTTTTTTGGCTTTGATGAAGAATGAGATATATCCGCGATATTTTTCGAGGATTCGGTCATAAGCGGCATTGAAGCCGGTGTGGAAGCGTTGGATAAATGTTGTTTTCTTGTCGCCGTGGTCTTCGTGAGGTTTGAGGAAAACGGCACAAAGTGCGGGCGAGAGAGTCAACGCGTTGACGGCCGAGAATGCGATAGAGATGGCCATAGTGATACCAAACTGCTTGTAGAACACACCTGATGTGCCGGGCATGAACGATACGGGGATGAACACGAGCATCATTACGAGGGTAATCGAGATGATGGCACCGCCAATTTCGCCCATCGCGTCGATAGATGCTTTGCGGGCCGATTTATATCCGGTGTCAAGTTTAGCATGCACGGCCTCGACCACCACAATGGCGTCGTCGACCACAATCGCAATAGCCAATACCAATGCCGACAGGGTGATGAGGTTGATTGAGAACCCGATTAACTTCATTGCAAAGAATGTACCGATAAGCGCCACGGGGATAGCCACTGTGGGGATGAGCGTTGAGCGCATATCTTGCAAGAAGAGGTAAACAACCACAAACACGAGCAAGAAGGCTTCGAGGAGAGTTTTCAATACCTCGTGGATAGATGCTTCAAGGAACTCGTTATTGTTCATAGGCACGCTGATAGCGAGGCCTTCGGGCAATTCTTTTTCGGCGGTTTCGAGATAGTCGAGAACATTGTTGATAATCTCGGTGGCGTTAGAGCCGGGCGATTGAAATAACATGGCAGTAACGGCAGTGCAACCGTTAACCTTGTTTTCAAAGCCGTAACTTACGCGGCCAAGTTCGATGTCGGCCACATCTTTGAGATAGAGAATATCGCCGTTGGTGTCGGCTTTGATAACGATGTTTTCAAATTCTTCTGATGTAACGAGGCGGCCTTTGTATTTCATAATGTATTGGAAACTTTGGTCGCCGCGTTCGCCAAACGAACCGGGAGCGGCTTCGATGTTTTGCTCGGCGAGAATGCCCGAAATGTCGGTGGGCATGAGGCCATATTGAGCCATCACTTCGGGTTTGAGCCAAATGCGCATAGAGTAGTCGGCACCAAGCACCATGGCGTCACCGATACCCGAGATACGCTTGATTTCGGGAATGACATTGATGTTCATGTAGTTTTCGACAAACTGATTGTCATACATGCCGTCTTTGTCATAAATGGCGATGGCCATGAGCATTGAAGTCATGCGCTTTTGAGTGATTACGCCCACTTTTGTTACTTCCGAGGGGAGCAAGCCTTGTGCCTTGGCAACGCGGTTTTGAACATCGATAGCGGCCATGTCGACATCATAGCCTTGCTCAAAATACACGGTAATGGTTGCGTTACCGGTGTTGGTTGCTGTTGAGGTCATATAGGTCATGCTCTGCGCACCGTTGATTTGCTCTTCGAGTGGAGCAATCACCGAGTTTTGCACAGCCTGTGCGTTGGCACCTGTATAGGTTGTTGACACCGAGATTGTGGGAGGTGCCAAGTCGGGATATTGGGTAATGGGCAATGTGAACAAGCCAATAATACCCAATAAAACGATGAATATCGATATAACGGTCGATAACACCGGTCGTTTAATGAAGTTATCTAATTTCATTATAGTCGAGTTTTAGATAGTAAACGGTTGAAAATGAGTTATTGGGCTGTCACTTCTTTGGGAGTGATTTTCATGCCTTGTTTCACTGATGTGCCCACGCCTTCGGTAACGATGCGGTCGCCGGGTTTGAGGCCTTGGGTAACGATAAATGTCTTGCCGTCGTTGAGATCCATAACGGTGATGTTGGTCGATACGGTCATGTTAGAGTCGTTGAGGGCATAAACATAACGGCGGTCTTGAATTTCGTAAGTGGCTTTTTGGGGAATCATGATGATGCTGTCGGCGCTGTTGGGAATGAGCACTTTGCCTGTGCTACCGCTGCGCAACATGCCGTTGGCATTGGGGAAAAGCGCGCGAACATTGGCCGCACCTGTAGTCTTGTCAATTACACCCGAGATAGTGGTGATTTTGCCGGTTGCAGGATAGATTGAGCCGTCGGCAAGTTGAAGGCGCACTTCGGGCATTTCTTTGATGCGTTTGTCAAGAGTGACTGCGCCGTTTTGGGTGAGTTCGAGAATGTCTTTTTCGTTAAATGAGAAATAGGCATATACCTCGGCATTATCGCTGACAGTGGTGAGCGGTTGGGCCGATGAGGGCGATGCCAATGAGCCTTCGCGGTTGGGGATAGAGCCGATAACGCCGTTGCTCGGAGCAGTCACCACAGTGTAGGCGAGGTTTTTCTTGGCGTTGATAAGGCCCGATTGTGTTTGGGCTAATTGAGCTTTGGCTTGGGCGAGAGAGTTTTGAGCCATTTGCCATTCATATTCGCTGATGATGTTTTTGTCAAAGAGCATTTTTTTGTTGTCGGCAGTGAGTTGCGCGGTCGAAACAGCCACTTCGGCTACATTGACAGCGGCTTTGGCCGATTCAACAGCGGCTTCATATTGCACTTGGTCGAGAGTGAAAAGCACTTGGCCTTTGCTCACGCGTTGACCTTCATCAACATGCACTTTGGTGATAAAGCCGGTCACTTGGGGTCGAATGTCTATGTCGGTGCGGCCTTTGATAGTCGCGGGATAAGAACTGTCGAGATTTGCACTTGAATAGGTTACTGTGAGAGTGGCAAATTGGGGCGCGGGGGCTTGTTGCTGTTGCTGTCCGTTGCCACATGATGAAAACATGGCGGTTGCTGCTCCTGCAAGGAGTGCTACCGAGGCTTTGATTGACTTTAATTTCATAGTCGTAAAGTTTATGATTATATTGTTTATTATTCGGTTTATATTAAGAACACAAAGATAATTATGCAATTTTTATGTAAACATAAACAAGTAATAAAAAATGTGAAATGGCGCATATTTTTCTAATTGTGCCGACTAAAAGGAAAGAGTAATCCTATTAACATCTATCTTTCTGCTTCCCCCTCCGGTTTTGCGTTGCTCGACCTCGTCCCCCTATTTTGCATGCAAAACAAGGGGCCACTTATAAAACCGTCAAATTTTGGATGAAATGAGCCGTTAGTAAGTGTCACTCTGCGCGAGGAACGAGCGACAAGGGGACGAGGCGCATAGCGTCGGAGTGGGTGTGAATTTTTAGTTTGCTAAAAAGCATTCCATTCCAAGAAATCAATCTCGTTAAGTGCTTTTCTTGAAATTTTATCACTATTTTTGTGGCAATAAAAACAGCATAATTATGGAAATTGTAGTTCTTGACGGATATACACTCAACCCTGGCGATATGAGTTGGGACGCGTTGAAAAGTTTGGGCAATGTAACGGTCTATGACCGCACAGATGCGGCGCAAACGGTCGGCCGCATTGGCGATGCCGCCGTAGTGCTCACCAACAAGGTGATAATCGGCCGCGAGGTGATGGCTGCGTGTAAAGGCTTAAGATATATAGGTGTACTTGCAACCGGATATAATGTGGTTGATGTTGATGCAGCCCACGAATTGGGCATAATCGTTACCAACATTCCGGCATATAGCACAGCATCGGTGGCACAAATGGTGTTTGCTCACATATTGAATGTTACCAACAGCGTGGCACAATATGCCACCGAGGTGGCCGGCAAATGGACCGCTTGCACCGATTTTTGCTATTGGAACACTCCGTCGGTCGAACTTGCCGGTAAAAACATGGCAATCGTTGGTCTCGGCAACATTGGCAAGGCTGTGGCGCGCATAGCGCAATCGTTTGGTATGAATGTGATTGCCGTTACTTCAAAGCCTCAAAACGAGTTGCCCGACGGCGTTTTGTCGGTGACGCTTGACGAGGCATTTGCGCAGGCCGATGTGTTGAGTTTGCACTGCCCGCTCACAGCCACTACACGCGACATGATAAACGCGGCAACGCTTGCCAAGATGAAACCCTCGGCAATAGTGATAAACACCGGTCGCGGACCGCTCGTTAATGAGCAAGATATGGCCGATGCGTTGAAAAACGGTGTGATTGCGGCATACGGTACCGATGTATTGACAGTAGAGCCGGCGCGTGCCGATAATCCGTTGCTATTGGCCCCCCGATGCTACATCACGCCACACATTGCATGGGCATCGACCGAAGCCCGCCACCGACTGATGAACATTGCAGTTGAAAATGTACGCCAATTCATAGCCGGAGAAGATGTGATAAACAAAGTGTAACCACTACGGTAGAAAGCAAAAACCTCGCAACTCTGCGAGGTTTTTTTGTGGGGATATCTTATTTAGTGAAGATTTCGTGGAAGTAGAGGAGGTGGTGGCGGAGCGAGTTTTGCCAATAGGGGTGAGTGTGTCGTCCGGGTCGCTCGGTGTAGTCGTGGGGGATTTTGTATTTGAGCAATTCCTGATGAAACTCGCGGTTTACATCGATAAAGAAATCGTCAACGCCACAGTCGATAACGAGGTTCAGTTCGCCAGGTTTGAGGTTGGGAATGAGCGTGATGGCTGTGTAATCAACCCAACGCTGCGGATATTGTGCTTGTGAGCCGATGCGTGTAGCCATTTTCCACGATTTGGCCCATTTGGGCTTGTTGATGTTGAGACCGCCGCTCATAGATCCGGCCGATGCCCAAATGTCGGGGTGGCGCATAGCGAGCCACATGCTTCCGTGTCCGCCCATGCTGAAGCCGGTGATGGCGCGTTGTTGGCGAGTGGCTTTGGTGCGGTAGTTTGCGTCAATGTAAGGCACGAGTTCGGTAGTGATGAATGTTTCCATCTGCAACTCGGGTACTACTGGCGAATCCCAATACCAACTGTCGCGGCCGTCGGGGCACACAAAAATCATGTTGTAAACAGATGCAAGGCTGTCGAGTTGAGGCTCGGTGAGTTTGAGCCAAGAAGAATAGTCGCCGCCATATCCGTGAATGAGATACACAACGGGGTAGCGGTCGGTGTCGCCTTGTTCAAGATATTTTTCGGGAACGATTACCGAGCATTTCATAGGTGATTTTATGGCGCGAGCAGGCACGCTTATTGTGTCTACTTGTTGAACCGATTGGGCGTAAGCGATGTTTGAAAATCCTGCGATGATGAGCGCAAGGATTGAACTCAAAAGTTTTAGTCTCATAATGTAAATGTGTTATTTGTGATATTATGTTGCGAAGTTACGAATAATTGTGTATATTTGCAATTAATAATTATAGCCAAAAGACAAAATGCTATATCATATAATTTATCAAGGTCAGCAATATGGCCCTATGGAAAAGTCGGCTCTGCGTCGCTATGGGCTGAATGCCAATTCGCAGGTGTGGCACGAAGGGTTGCCCTCATGGGTGTTTGCATCGCAAGTGCCCGATTTGGCGGGAATGTTTCCGCCTCCGTTGCCTGGTGAAGAACCAAGTGCTGTTGATTACACCGCAAATCGGCACACACCCTCAACTCCCGAAGTGCCCGCAGGCTATCGCCATGTAAATTGGTTGGCAGTGTCGATAATCGTTACCGCTGTGGGCTTTATTACTACATGTGTTGTGGGCGGAATTGTTGGCATAATCGCGATTGTTAATGCTAATAAGGCAAACTCGATGCACGAAATGGGACAGTATGTAGAGGCGCAAAAGGCAAGTGCAACGGCCAAATCGTGTGTGATTATCGGCTTTGTGATTGCCGCATTAGCCTTTATGGCCATCGGCTGCACACAAGTAATTGATGAGTTGTATCACATGGACTATGTGTATGGAATATAATAACTAAAAATTATATAACTATGGATTTTATTACTGCAATTAAAACATGCTTTTCAAAGTATGCCGATTTTAACGGCCGCGCTCGCCGCTCTGAATTTTGGTATTGGTATTTGTTTACCATTCTCGTGAGTATGTTTTCTTCTTGGATACCTTTTGCATCGTTGGTGATGTTGGCGTTGGTTATTCCCACATTGGCGGCATCAGTCCGTCGTTTGCACGATATCGGTCGCAGCGGTTGGTGGGTGTTGCTCAATGTTGTGCCATCAATTATCTGCTTTGCACTTTTAATCGCATTGTTGGGCTCGGCTTTGGTTACATTGGTAGCTGCCGGAACTTATGAGCCTGAAATGTTGATTGATAATTTAAGTGCCAATGTTGGTCTCTGTGCCGCTTATGTTTTGTCGGCATTGGCTTCATTTGTTTGCAGCATCGTTCTCATCGTTTGGTGGGCAAAAGATAGCACTCCTGGAGCAAACGAATATGGCGAAAACCCCAAAGGCATAGAGGCTTAAAATCAAGAAAATCTAAATTTGTTTAACTAAATAATATTTTAATCATGGATTTTGTAACAGCAATTAAAACATGCTTTTCAAAGTATGCCGATTTTAACGGCCGCGCACGTCGTTCTGAATTTTGGTACTTCTATTTATTGACATTTGTGGCAGCATGGATTCCTTTTCTTGGTTGGCTTCTTTCTGTGGCTTTGATAATTCCGAGTTTGTCGGTTGGTGCTCGCCGTTTGCACGATATCGGTCGTAGCGGTTGGTGGCAGTTGTTGGTGTTAATACCTTTTATCGGTGGAATCATTCTTCTCATTTGGTGGGCTGGCGATAGCAAACCTGGTGTAAATGAATATGGCGAAAACCCCAAAGAGATTGCATAACCCCAAACTGATAGACTAATATAAACCTTGCTCTGTAAAGGGCGAGGTTTTTTTATTTCGGCATCAAAGATTTTGCGGTAAGTGTTGTGCATCTCAATATTTTTTGCGAATATTGCAAAATAATAACCATTTTTCAACTAACCTTAAACAACCTTACGAAAACATGAAAAGAATCTTTTTATCGCTGATGCTGATTTTGGGCCTTTCAATGAGCCTTTCAGCAAAGAAAGAAGCAATGTATGCTTATGACACAAGTTTGACCAATTTCTTCGGAATGTATTGGATTGACCGCGATGCCCAAATGTTTTACTTTGACTCTGATAGCGAAGAAGACGCCACCATGATGATAAAGAATTACAAAAAGAATGGCAATAAAGAAACTTTTGACATCTATCCCAAGAATAACCCAAGCAAAAAGTTGGGCTCGGTGGTGCTTGTTATCAACCCCGAATTGACTGCAAAAGACGACCTCTCATCACAATCGCTCATCGTTAAGGCTTATGGCCAGACCTACAACCATGGTGTAAAGACCGAAAAACAAAACGGTAATAAGTCAAAAGGCGGCGGCAGTGAGAGCGTTGTCGACAAAGCCAAAGAAGGCGCAAAAGACCTCTTTAATAAAGGTAAAAACCTCTTTAAGAAAAAAGATAAGAAAGAAGGCGAATAATATCGTGTGATTTCGCTTCCCAAAATAGCAACGCCCTGTCTCGCGTGAGAGGCAGGGCGTTGTTGTATGGTTGAGCCGTGCGGCTTATTTTTGAGCGTTGATGAGGTTTTGGATTGCTTCTTCAAGCGCTGTTTCGTCCATAAGACCTACATTGCTGTTGATTGTGCCGTCGGGCGAAACGAAGAGTACAAAGGGAATGGCATTTGCTTCAAATTTCTTTGCAACTTCGGGGCAACGGTCAACATCGACTGCTATAAATTCCACTTTGCCGTTGTATTTTTCGGCCATTTTCACGAAAGTGGGTTTGAAGTTGTTGCAAGGGCCACACCATGTAGCGCTGAAATCAACAACAACGGGGTGGTCGATGCCTGTAAAGTCGAGGAGTTCGTCGGCTTTGAGTTCATATACGCCGCTTCTCACATAACCGGGGTCGCCAACTGTTGTTTCGACAGTTTCGCCGGCATTTTCATTTTTTTGAACGGCTGAATTGTTGCCGCAAGATGACAATACAGCAACTGCTGCGATAGCCATGCTTGAAAGAATGAGGCTGATTTTTTTCATCGTTTTGAGTTTTTAGAGTTGTTTATTGGTTAATCCACACATTTTTTATTCCGGCGATATAGATATTGTGCAAGTTGCCTTTTTCGGGACCATACCAGTTTTGTAGCGGTGTGGTGTCGGTAAATTTGTCGGCAGCCATTGCATCTTTATAAAGTATCTCGCATTCGATAATGATGTGGGCTTGCTGAAAGGCAACCTGTCCCGAGGGGAGTGTCAACGGGGTGAGCGTCGGCTCGTTCATTTTGTCATATTCGCGTCCGCTTTTTGTGCCCATCACTGTGAGGGTGGGGCGCATCGACTGCGGGAAAAATGTGAGCGTGAATCGGCCGCTGCGGTTGATGTATTGGTTGGTAAGTCGCTCTGGGCGCACATATATTGTTGCCACGGGCTTGTTCCACAAGTAACCCATACCACCCCAACTTGCTGTCATCATGTTGTAGTCGGCGCTGTCGCCGGCTGTTATGAGCATCCATTGATGCCCTATCAGGTCGATGATGTTTTGATTCAGTTGCTCGGGCTTGATTTCTTTCATAACTATGATTTGAAACAAAGAGGAGTACAGGTTTCTTGTATAGAAACGCTCTACTCCTCTAAAAGTTTATTTATCGGGTTGAAAAAGTCGCTTATGCGAGAGCGGCGTTAGTACCGTGAACTGCGGCAGCGCTCTTAGCGAAGAGTTCTTTTTCTTCGTCGTTGAGGTCAAATTCAACTACTTTTTCGATACCGTTGCGGCCGAGGATACAGGGAACACCGATGCAAAGGTCTTTTTCGCCGTATTCGCCTTCGAGCAATGCGCTACAAGTAATCATTTTCTTTTGGTCGTGGATAACTGCTGCTGCAACTTGTGCTGCTGCTGCACCGGGAGCATACCATGCTGATGTGCCGAGCAAGCCTGTGAGAGTAGCACCACCTACCATTGTGTCAGCTGCGATTTTTTTGAGAGTTTCAGCGTCGATGAGTTCGCTAACGGGGATACCGCGGTAAGCAGCATAGCGAGTCAAAGGAATCATTGTAGTGTCGCCGTGGCCACCGATAACGATACCTTCGATTTCGTTGGGGTTAGCGTTGAGAGCTTGGCTCAAATAGAATTTGAAACGAGCGCTGTCGAGTGCGCCACCCATACCGATGATGCGGTTTTTGGGAAGACCGCTTGTTTTGTGGATGAGGTATGTCATAGTGTCCATGGGGTTAGACACGCAGATGATGATTGCATCGGGAGAGTATTTCAATACGTTGTCAGTAACTGATTTCACGATACCAGCGTTAACGCCGATGAGTTCTTCGCGAGTCATACCGGGTTTGCGGGGAATACCTGATGTGATAACCACTACATCGCTACCAGCAGTTTTTTCATAATCGTTAGTTACACCAGTGAGGCGAGTGTTGAGGTTGAGGATATTAGCAGTTTGCATGATATCCATTGCTTTACCTTCTGAAAGACCTTCTTTGATGTCGATGAGAACTACTTCGTCGGCTACGCCTGTTGTAACCAATACATTAGCACATGTTGCGCCTACATTACCGGCGCCTACAACTGTAACTTTTGACATAATTTTTGTTGTTAAAAATGGTTTATATATTGTTTTGATTATTCGCTATTTTCAGCACTACAAATTTAATGATTTATTTTTAGTATGCTGATATAAAAACCGAAAAATTTTCTCGGATAGTTAAAACATTTTGTCAAAGCGTGTTGAGCAACTGCTCGACAACGGCAGGGAAATGGGCGTGTTCAAGGCCGTGGATGCGCTCGGCGAGGGTGTCGGGGGTGTCGTCGGGCATAACGGGACATGTGGCTTGGAAGATGATTTTGCCACCGTCAACCTCGGTTGTCACATGGTGAATGGTGATGCCGCTTTGGTTGTCGCCGGCATCGATAACGGCCTGGTGCACATGGTGTCCCCACATGCCGGGACCGCCGTGGCGGGGGAGCAGCGAGGGGTGTATGTTGATGATGCGTCGCTCATAGGCGCTGATGATTGTGTCGGGAATGATGCACAAAAATCCTGCAAGCACAATCAGGTCGATGTCGTTGGCGTGCAACAGGTCGAGAATTTCGTCGCCTTGCAGCCATTGTTCGCGCGAGAATGAGACTGTGGGCACACCTGCCGTTTTCATCTTGTCGTGAACGGCAGCGTTGGCGCGGTTTGACAGTGCGATTTTGACTGTCGCAACGGGGTTGTCGGCAAAATGTTGTGCTATGGCAAGGGCGTTGGAACCGGTGCCCGATGCAAAAATTGCAATATGTTTCATTGCTGATTGTTCGGAGTTAAAATTTCTGCATATCAACGAGTCGCTTGTAATAGCGGTTGAGGGCGAGCAACTCATCGTGTGTGCCGCTTTCGACGATGCGACCTTCGTGCATGACGCATATCATGTCGGCATTTTTGATTGTTGACAATCGGTGGGCGATGACGAGCGTTGTGCGGTCTTGCATAAGGCGGTCGAGCGCCTCTTGCACCAAGTGTTCACTCTCAGAGTCGAGTGCCGATGTGGCCTCGTCGAGAATGAGTATGGGTGGGTTTTTGAGAATTGCGCGAGCAATAGACAAGCGTTGGCGTTGGCCGCCCGACAAACGGCAACCGCGGTCGCCGATGTTGGTGTCATAGCCTTGCTCCGATTCCATGATAAACTCGTGGGCATTGGCTATTTTGGCGGCTTCGATAACCTGTTCCATTGAGGCTTCTTTCACGCCAAATGTTATGTTGTTGTAGAAAGAGTCGTTAAAGAGAATGGCCTCTTGGTTGACATTGCCCATAAACGAGCGAAGGTCGTGAACACGCAAATCGCGCACATCGATGCCGTCGATTGTGATTGAGCCGGAATCAACATCATAGAAGCGGGGAATGAGGTCGGCCATGGTCGATTTGCCCGAGCCCGATTGTCCTACAAGGGCAACGGTTGCTCCGGCAGGAATGTTGAGCGACACATTGTGAATCACTGTGTTGCTGCCATAACTGAAAGTGATGTCGTTGTAGCTGATTTCGCCACGCAATTTGCCTATTTCTTTGGGAGTTTCGGGGTCTTTGATGGGATTGTCGGCATTGAGAATTTTGTCAACGCGCTCCATTGATGCAAGACCTTTTTGAATGGCATACATTGCTTTTGAAAGGTCTTTAGCGGGGTTGATGATGCTGTAAAATATCACCATGTAATAGATGAATGAGGCGGCGTTGATTGACGACATGCCGTTGAGAATGAGTGTGCCGCCAAACCACAACACGATTGCTATAGCTGCTGTGCCGAGAAATTCGCTCATGGGATGGGCCAACGACTGTCGGCGAGCCACTTTGTTGCTGATGTTGAAGAAAATGTCGTTTTCGCGGTGGAAGCGTTTTTTCACTTTGTCTTCGGCGTTAAAGGCTTTGATGATGCGCAATCCGCCGAGGGTTTCCTCGATGTTTGACATGAGTGTGCCCCATTGCTGTTGCCCTTCGAGTGATTTGCGTTTGAGGCGTTTGCCTACGCGGCCCATCACAAGACCAGCCAAGGGGAGCAAGATGAGTACAAAAACGGTGAGTTGCCAGCTGATGGCTATCATCATGCCCAAACACACGATAATCATCACGGGGTTTTTGAACATCATGTCGAGCGATGCCATGATAGAGTTTTCGATTTCGGCCACATCACCGCTCATGCGCGCCATCACATCGCCTTTGCGCTCTGATGTGAAAAACGAGATGGGCAAGGCTGTGATTTTGTCATAAACAAAGTTGCGAATGTCGCGAACGATGCCCGAACGCATCGGCACGATGAAATATGAACTCAAATAGGTCACTCCGGTTTTGAGCGCGGTCATAATCACCAACAAGGTGGCGAGCATAGCCAATGCGGCCGATGCGCCCCAACGCTGAATAACCACTTGGGTGTAATAGTAAAAGTTGTTGATAATCACATCTTTTGCATCGCCGTCGGCCATAGTCATATAGTCGTAGGCGACATCCTTGATTTGGAACAGCATTTCAAGGATGGGGATGATGATTGCAAACGAGAAAAGTGTGAGAACTGCGGCCAGAATATTGAAAATGATATTCAGCGCGAGATAGTGCTTGTAGGGAGGAACAAAGCGTCGTAGTATTCTGAAAAACTCTTTCATGGTGCAAAGTTAGCAATTAATGTGTATAATGCATAATTGTAAGTGATATTTGGCCTTTTTGGACAAAAAATTGTTGTATGTGTAAGGCAAAAAGTGTAATTTTAGCAACTAAAACATTAAAGCAATGTCAAAATCGGTATCAAAAATTATTTCGTCAGTGATTATCGCCCTTGGAGTGGTGATGTTGGGCGTGTGCATTAAGTCGGGTATCGACAATTTTTCGTATAGCGACCGCGTGGTGACTGTCAGGGGGCTTGCCGAGAAAGAGGTAATGGCCAACAAGGTCACTTGGCCCATAGTGTTCAAAGAAATGGGCAACGATTTGCCGCAGATTTATGCGTCGATAAACAAGACTAACAATGCCATTGTGGAGTTTTTGAAAACAAACGGTTTGTCGGCCGACGAAATCGAGATTAACGCACCTGATATTATCGATATGCAAGCCGACCGTTATTCGTCAAACAACAAGCCCTATCGGTATAATGTGACATCGGTAATCACGGTCATATCGGGAAATGTGGGGTTGGTAAACAATCTCATAAGCCGTCAGGCCGAATTGCTGAAACAAGGCATTGCGATTGTTTCGGACAAGTATAGTTACCCCACAAACTATGAGTTTACCGAGCTGAACACGGTCAAACCCGAGATGATTGCCGAGGCGACAAGCAAAGCCCGCGAGGCTGCCTGTAAGTTTGCCGCCGATTCAGAAAGCAAATTGGGCAAAATCAAAACAGCCTCACAAGGTCAGTTCACAATCTCTGACCGCGACGAATACACTCCTTATGTCAAAAATGTGAGAGTCGTAACCACGATAGTGTATTATCTCGAAGATTAAAGCGGCGCAATGCTTTTTGAAAAATAATTGTGGGCAAAGTGGCGTAAAAACGAATAAAAATGCTATCTTTGCACTGCAAATGCCCAGGTGGCGGAATGGTAGACGCGCTCGTTTCAGGTGCGAGTGCTGCGAGGCGTGCAGGTTCGAGTCCTGTTCTGGGCACAATCACAAGGGGAGGAATGAAAATTCCTCCCCTTTCTGCTTTTATGGGTTAAGAGATTTCAAAAAAATAGCAAAAGCGGCTTGGCGGCCGCTTTTGTCGTGTTGTAGAATAATGGATTATTCGTTGTTCTTGCGATTGATGAAATTGGTGACTGTTTGGAGGTAAAAGAAAAAGCCGTGAGAGTCAGGGAAGGTGGACTATCACGGCTGAGTCTTTTTTGTGCTTTCAGAGTATCAGCGTTGAACTCAAATAAAAAATGTGTTTTTCATAGTATCAGTAAATTTTTCTGTGTGTTTTTCTGCTGTGTGTTTTCCTTGTTGTGTGTTTCTCTTGTTAAGTGTGTGTCTTTCATAGTATTAGTGTAGAATCTTTTAAGGTGTGTTTTTCATAGTGTTAGTCAGAAATCATTGTCTTTCGGTTTTGTATTGCAAATTTAAGTAGGCTTTTGGATTCGCAAAGAATAGTTGCAATAGTTGTATTTTAAAGATTTTTGCAAAAAATTGCAAGAGTGTGTAATGTGTTGATATATAGCAGATAAGATTAAAGAAAATATAAAATGCTGCAATAAAATGTTGCCAAATGAATTTTAGTTGATTTATTTTATTAATTTTGTTGCAAAATGATAATATGAAAGAGATTGTAAAACCGAGTTATGCCCGTTTTGTGCTTGAAATGCTCAAAGCAGATAAAGTGGTTGATGAACAAGAAGTTGAGATGCTTAACAAACTGTGCGGCAAAAGAGGTTTGGAACGCAAACATTTGGTTGAAGCGCAGTCGTTGACATTGAGCGAAGCACACAAACATATTGCAGAATCTTGCGCGGCTGACAAAAAAAACTTAATTTCTGACATAGATAAAATGTCGATAATAGATAACAACCGTTCGCGAGAGGAGGCGCTGCTGTTGTTGGCGGTGAAGATGTGTTTGGCCGACGAGAAAAAATACAGCATCGTGTCGGTGCCGAGTGGTGCGGTCGATTTTGCCCAGTCGCAGGTTGTGTATCTTGAAAACGGTCTTGACAAGCGACTTAATGCTGTGATTAAAGAGCGCGGCCGCGAGTTGTCAAACGCGTTGAGGGTGGCCGGCTTTGAGTTTATACACATTCCCGCAATCGCCCAACACTATGCCTCGGCACGGTCGGAGTTTCTCAAAACGATGGTGGCCTATATGTCGCCCACACTTGGCGATGGCGAGATTGACCGCGTGATTGAAATGTTGCGAACAATGACTACGCAGTATTTCAAAACCGAGATTTTGGAAAGCCGCCTTGGATTTAACTTCCCGGTGTCAAAGCCGTCGTTGCTCATAAAATTGGGCCGCAGTGCAGTGAACGGCGTTCGCCATTCCGACTTTTTGCAAATGAGGGTGACGCACAACATTGTCGATGAGGTTAATGCCCTTGTCGATGCGTTTGAAGAATGTGGCAACCACGGACCGGTGCAAATCAAAAATGTCAAAGACGAAAAAGGAACATTTGTTTACGACGGGTTTTACAAGACCATCTTTGACATGGTGACCTATCGCCGTGGCTCTCGCAGTCGCATTGTGATAAACCCGTTGGCAAGAAACCACAGACTTGTAATCGAGAGCGGCGAAAAAAGATATCCCCTTGAACTCGGATTTGGTGAGTCGGCATTGTATGTCTATCTGCTGTGCGAGTCGTTGTTGTCGGCCGATGGCAGCGGAGCAAATTTTCGCAATCTTGGAAATCAAAGCTGTAAGCAAATTAAGGCGCGTTATGGCGCGATATATGAAAAGTTCATACAAAGAGATGCTCCTGATATTACATCTCACAAAATACGCAACCCGATGATTTCGCGCATCAAGAGAGTAGTGAAGGAGTGTGGGTTGAGCGACGACAAGGCGCTATTTTGCCCCCATGCCGACGAAAACCGGGCGTTTCAAATTGCCGTTGAGATGTCGCAAGTGCAGGTGGTTGAGGACGGTCAGATAGTGGCGTTTGAGAACTCAGACTTGCGCAAAGTTTATGAAAGAGCCAAACAAAAAGCAGGCAAGGAGTGTTTTAAGAGCGTAAAATAGAGTTATCAGGACCGAAAAATGGTCTAAAATATTGTGCCATTGTGAAAAAAACACTAAATTTGTAGTCGCAAAACGGCAGTCAGTGATGACTTTATATAAGCAAAACCATGAGGTTGCTTTATAGCATGAAATTGCAAAGATTTTAGGAATATATAAAAACAGAATTCAAACTTATTTTTTTAAGCCGCGAGGCAATCCTTTATTTAGTATTTAGAAAGTCATAAACCTATTATGGACAGTATTGAAAAGAAACCCAAAAGACCAAGAATCGGTGGCGCTGTCAGTGTAAGTGCCGAAGGCCAAGAAACCCGTTATGAAAAAGTGAACTACAATCAGGGTGGCGATTATCAATCGGCAGGCGAACGCCGATACAACTCACGCCAAGGCGGATATAACCGTGGCGGCAACAACTATGGCAATGGTGGCTATAACCGTCAAGGAGGCTACAACCGTTACAACAACGACAACTATCAACCCCGCAATAATCGTGACTACAACTCGTCGGCCGAAGGAGAAAGCGAAGTTGACGGCAATGTGCATGAAGGATATCAACCCCGTCGTCAACAAGGTGGTTACAACAGCCGCGGATACAACAATAATCGTCAAGGCGGCTATGGCAACAATCGCCAAGGCGGATACAATAACGGCCGTCAACAAGGCGGCAACCGTCAGGGCGGATATGGTAACAACCGTCAAGGTGGTTACAACAACCGTCAGCAAGGCGGTGGCAATCGCCAACAAGGTGGCTATGGCAACAACAGCCGTCGTCCCAACAACAACCGTCGTCAACAAAGCAATGACAGCGTAATGCCCATGCGTGGCAAGAGTTTCACTCCACGCCCCAAACGCGTTGAGTATGAAATGCCCATCATGGACCCCAACGAACAAATGCGTCTCAACAAATTCATGGCAAACGCAGGTATCTGTTCTCGCCGTGAAGCCGACGAATTTATCCAACAAGGTCTTGTTAAGGTTAACGGCGTAGTGGTAACCGAACTCGGAACAAAAATCTCACACAGCGATACAGTTGAATATGATGAAAAGATTGTTACACTCGAAAGCAAGTGCTACATTCTTCTCAACAAACCCAAAGATTGCGTGACAACAGCCGACGACCCCAATGGCCGCATGACTGTTATGGACTTGGTGAAGGGTGCTTGCAACGAGCGCATCTATCCCGTTGGCCGCCTCGACCGCAATACAACAGGTGTGTTGTTGCTCACTAACGACGGTGACCTCGCTTCAAAATTGACTCACCCCAAATATGTGAAGAAAAAAATCTACCATGTGTGGTGTGACAAAGATATTTCAGAAGATGATATGCAACGCATTGCCGACGGTATCGAACTCGAAGACGGTCCCATTCATGCCGATGCAATCAGTTATGCAACTGAAACAGCCTACAACCAAGCAGGTATCGAAATTCACTCTGGTCGCAACCGCATCGTTCGCCGCATCTTTGAATCGCTCGGTTATCATGTAACCAAACTCGACCGCGTTTACTTTGCCGGCTTGACCAAAAAGAATTTGCCCCGCGGCCGTTGGCGCTATCTCACACAAGAAGAAGTTAATTTCTTGAAAATGGGCTCATTTGAATAATCAATAACAAAATCACATACAAAGCAATGAAAAGAACTAAAATTGTCGACATATTTGCCCCCGAACTCATCGGTAATCAGGTGAGCGTAAAAGGTTGGGTGCGCACTCGTCGCGGCAACAAGCAAGTGCAGTTTGTTGCGCTCAACGACGGCTCTACAATCAAAAACATTCAGATTGTTTTTGACATGGCCAAGTTTGATGAAGAGCAGTTGAAACCCGTAACCACAGGTGCAAGTATTCATGTAATCGGTCAGTTGGTAGAATCAATGGGTAAAGGTCAAACATGTGAAATTCAAGCCGAATCGCTTGAAATTTACGGTACAGCCGACCCCGACACATATCCCTTGCAGAAGAAAGGACACACATTTGAGTTCCTTCGCGAAAAGGCTCACTTGCGTCCCCGCACCAACACATTTGGTGCAATCTTCCGCATCCGTCACCACATGGCTATCGCCATCCACCAATTCTTCCACGACCACGGCTTCTTCTATTTCCACACACCCATCATCACAGCATCTGACTGTGAAGGTGCAGGTCAAATGTTCCAAGTAACAACAAAGAACCTCTATGACTTGAAGAAAGACGAGAACGGCTCAATCATTTATGACGACGACTTCTTTGGTAAACAAGCAAGCCTCACAGTATCAGGTCAGTTAGAAGGCGAGTTGGCTGCAACAGCACTCGGCTCAATCTACACATTCGGTCCCACATTCCGTGCCGAAAACTCTAACACTCCCCGCCACTTGGCCGAGTTTTGGATGGTAGAACCCGAAGTTGCGTTTGCTGACCTAAACGACTTGATGGACCTTGAAGAAGAGTTTATCAAATACTGTGTGAACTGGGCGCTTAACAACTGTAAAGATGACCTCGAATTCCTCAACAACATGATTGACAAGGGCTTGATTGAGCGCTTGCAAGAAGTTGTGAAAACCGAGTTTGTTCGCTTGCCCTACACCGAAGGCATCAAGATTCTCGAAGATGCAATCGCCGCAGGCAAGAAATTTGAATTCCCCGTATATTGGGGTTGCGACCTTGCAAGCGAACACGAACGCTATCTCGTGGAAGAGCACTTCAAGAAACCCGTCATCATGACCGACTATCCCAAGGATATCAAGGCATTCTACATGAAACTCAATGCCGACGGCAAGACAGTTCAAGGTACCGATGTATTGTTCCCCCAAATCGGCGAAATCATTGGCGGTAGTGTTCGTGAAGAAAGTTACGACAAGTTGATGACTCGCATCGAGGAAATGAACATCCCCATGAAAGACATGTGGTGGTATCTCGACACTCGTCGTTTTGGTACAGTGCCTCATGCAGGTTTCGGTCTCGGTTTCGAACGCTTGTTGCTCTTTGTGACAGGTATGACAAACATCCGCGACGTGATTCCCTTCCCCCGCACTCCAAACAACGCCGAATTCTAATCAGGCAAACTGTCAGAATAACAACAAAGCCACATCCTTTTGGGTGTGGCTTTTGTTATATATATGTAATGCATCGCAAGTGTGACTATGCTAAGGTTTCGAGCCTTAAAATCAAATAGTAAAAAAAGCCTAATGATTGGATAGAATTATAAGACAAGCGTAGTATCAGGTTAAGTGAAAAATAACTATCTTTGCACATAGAATAAGGACGCTATTATATTTATGGAGAAAATCCTGAGGTTCTTTGTTTTGGCATTGTTGGCAACAGTCGCTTTGGTCGGCTGTTCAACAGAGTTTGACTCATCGGTTAACGTGAGTCAAACCAATGCGTCACCATCAGCAATAGATGTTTATGATTTAGACTGTGCTACACCTAATCTTGAATTACTCCTCCCGCGCCAATACACAGGCCTTACTAATGCTTACAGAACACATACTACGGTCAAAAGGCCGAGTAATAGGCATAAGAATAACATAGAATTTGTGAAGAGAGGCAAAGTTATCAATGTTTGTCTCGGAAACTTTGTTCAACAAGAATCTTTTAAAAATCTACATCGTTTTGTCAGGTCTGCAACATGGTTGATTAGTCTTGGCAAACTTGTCATTTAGCATTTTGGAATAACGGATATTTGGCGACATCTTCTTTCAAACAAGGAGATGCCGAATGTCGTCGTATGTGTTATTGATTAAGAAAATTATGCATAATAAAAACCAAAATTGTTAAATGGAAAAGAAGTTTATTAGAGTTCGCTCAAAAAAAGATGTCATTATATCTGCATCGCTCATAATTGCCGGTTTGGTCCTTGCGCTCATTCCCGAAAGCGTTGATGTCAATCTCGGAGGATATGCCTTAATAGCCGTTGGCGTTTCGCTTGCGTGTATATTGAAAACTAACTACAAAAATGTCGAAACTCAACAAATGTATATCAAAAAAGAGTTTTATTTTAGCGGAGACAAGAAAACTCATATTTTGTCGGCATTGAAAACATGTAGCGGGTCGATTGATTTGTCACAAGACCGAAAAGGACAAGCATTGATGCTGAAAGTCTATTATTGTCCCAAGTCACATAATGCCTATATGCAACTTTATGAATATGTACCTCATCAGTATGAACCTTGTTCGCAAGTCTATGAGGTTGATAAGGTTGAAAATCTATTAAAGTAGTGTTTCTAATTTTTGCAGCGGCATCACCGGCAGGTGTTGTTTTGGTTGCAGACAGTCTTGTTACAAATCAAATTTATTAAAAATGGAATTATTTCAGATATTATCGTTGTTGGGAGCATTAGGTATGTTCCTATATGGAATGAACCTAATGAGTTCGGGCCTGCAAAAAGTGTCGGGCGATAAACTTCGCGGTTTGTTGTCGGCAATGACATCTAATCCCTTTAAGGGAGTGTTGACGGGGTTGGGGATAACCTCAGTAATTCAATCGTCATCGGCGACAACCGTTATGGTTGTGAGTTTTGTAAATGCCGGATTACTATCGCTCATGCAAGCGATAGGGGTTATTATGGGCGCAAATATAGGTACGACAGTTACGGCATGGCTAGTGTCGTGGCTCGGATTTAAGGCCGATATATCAATTCTCGCAATACCGTTGATGGCGTTGGGTTTCTTGTTCTCAAATTCAAAGAAAAATAAACGGCAGAATATAGGTGAACTTATAGTCGGTTTCTGTCTTTTGTTCCTTGGTCTGTCATTTATGAAGGAATCGATACCCGACTTAAACGAAACACCACAGGTATTAGAGTTTGTGAAAAGTTGGTCAAGTTATGGGTTTGGTTCTGTGCTGATATTCTTGCTGTTTGGCACCATATTAACCTTGGTTCTTCAATCATCATCGGCAACAATGGCAATTACACTCATTATGTTAAGCATGGGGTGGATACCGTTTGATATGGCTTGTGCCATGGTGTTGGGCGAGAATATAGGCACGACAATTACCGCAAACATTGCTGCAGCGGTAGGTAATACCCAGGCCAAGCGGGCGGCGATGTCTCACACGATATTCAATGTGTTTGGCGTGGTATGGGCGTTATTGTTCTTCAAGCCGTTTCTTGCTCTTGTCGGTGCAATTATCGAGGCATTTGGCTTGCCCAATCCGGCATCAGACGGGTTTGTGGTTAGTGGCTCGGCATCAGCCAGCAGTACAGCCGCATTATATGGCCTATCAATGTTGCACACCTTGTTCAACACAATCAACACCTTGATATTGATATGGTTTGTTAAATACATGGAAAAGGCAGTTGTGTGGATCGTTAAAGCCCCCAAAAATCAAGAGGAAGAAGCATTTAGGCTTAAATATATTTCGGCTGGTCGTGTTGCTGCACCCGAACTTGCCGCCGAGCAGGCTTTTGACGAGATTATACACTTTGCCCGCATATCAAAAAACGGTCTTGGATATGCCAAGTTGGCAATATCAGAGCCCGACTCTGATAAGTTTGAAGAATTGCGAGGCAAATTGGTTAAGTATGAGGAGATTTCTGACAGAATAGAATATGAGATAGCATCATTCTTAAATGGTGTATCGGCTGGAGACATCAGTGAAATAACCTCAATAAAGATTAAGACGATGTATAAAATAATCAGCGAATTAGAATCGTTGGGCGATTCGGGCGAGGCCATTAGTCGCATTCTTTCAAGACGGAATGTTCACAAGAAAAGTTTTAGTGAGGACACGATAAAAAATCTTCAAGGTATGGCCGATACGGTTGACGCGGCTTATAGTGTGATGATTGAAAATCTTGAAGCCGCCCATAAAGGCACACTAACTAATATTATGAATGCCTATAATTGTGAAAATCGCATTAATGAATTGAGAAATATGCTCCGCGATGCCGAAATTGAGCAAATGGAAAGCGGCAAAAAGACCTATCAGGCAAGTGTGTATTATATGGATATTGTGAACGAATTTGAGCGTATGGGCGATTTCATAATCAACATATCGCAAGACTTGGAAAGGTCGTTTATTCATAAATAGGCCAAAATCTTGTGGCGTACAAGCCATTGATTTTAGCTCAAAACATTAACGCCCCGTACATCATATGTGCGAGGCGTTACTATAAAAGTTGTTGTCAATTTACATAGGGGAGTAGTGCCGTTATAGAATTTTCTTGACGAGCGAAAACATTTTGTAGGGCATATAGCGAAATGGCAGGTCGATGCGTGTTGATGAAGCAATGATGCTGCGAGTGTGGCTGAATGCCTCAAAACTTTCCTTGCCGTGGTAGCTGCCCATGCCCGAATTGCCTACACCGCCAAATGGTACATTTTCGTTGGCAATGTGCATAATCACATCGTTGATGCAACCGCCGCCCGATGAGGTGTTGCGAACCATGGTCCAACCGTCGCTCTCGTTGCCAAAGAAGTAGAGGGCGAGAGGTTTGGGACGTGAGTTTATAAATGAAGTGGCTGTGGCGAGAAACGGCTCGTCGGTGTCAAAGGTGATTACGGGCAACACCGGGCCGAAAATCTCTTCGGTCATCACAGGCGAGTCAAGTGCGGGGTTGTCGAGCAATGTCGGCTCAATGTAGCGTTGGGTGGCGTCAAACGAGCCTCCATATAGCACCTTTGAGTCTTTGATATATTGTGTGATGCGCTCAAAGGCTTTGTCGTTGACTATTCTCACATAATGCTTGTCGGCTTTGATGTCGTCGCCGTGAAGAATCTTCACTTCGGCCTCAAAAGCAGCCACAAACTCGGCTTTAACATCTTTGTGTATCAGCAGATAGTCGGGGGCAATGCATGTTTGACCGCTGTTGAGGGTTTTGCCCCAAGCCAATCGGCGTGCTGCCACTTTTATGTCGGCACATTTGTCAACGATGCACGGACTTTTGCCACCGAGTTCAAGCACCACCGGGGTCAGGTTTTTGGCTGCTGCTGCCATAACGGTAGTGGCCAGTGCCGGGCTGCCGGTGAAAAAAATAATGTCCCATTTGTGAGCAAGCAAAGCCGTGTTGACATCGCGATTGCCTTGAACCACGGCAATGTATTCCTTGTCAAACGTCTCGCTAATCATTTGCTCAATGACATTTGACACATTGGGTACATAGGGCGAGGGCTTGAGCATAGCGGTGCAGCCGGCCGAGATTGCGCCCACAAGCGGGTTGAGCAGCAGTTGAACGGGGTAGTTCCACGGTGCGATAATCAGCGCATTGCCAAGCGGCTCTTTGGTGATGTAACTGCGCGACGGAAACAGTTTCAGCGGGGTTGACACTCGCTTGCGTTTGGCCCAGCAGTCAATGTTGTTCAAATGATTTTTAATCTCGGCTTTCACAATGCTCGTTTCGGTCAAAAACGCCTCTTCATACGACTTATGAAGGTCGGTCCACAATGCGTCATAAAGTCGGCTTTCCCACTTGTCTAATGCGTCGAGCATACGGCGGAGCATTTGTTTGCGAAACTTGATGTCGAGAGTTGCACCCGACTCAAAATGTCGTCGTTGGGCGAGAGTTATATCGTTGATGTTTTTAATAAAATCGGTCATAATGGGTAGTTTACTTATTATTCAAACGATAATCCCGCGCAAATGTTTTATAAGCCATTGTCAAAAATTTTGAGTTAAAAGTGTTACGCTTTAATTCTCCCCCTATCCACTGCATTTTACTCCGTTTCATTTGTGGCAGAGGGAGAATTTGTCCGCGATATATTCCGACACTAGCTAACGCGCTAACCTTATTGTGCTCTTCTGTCTAAAACATATTCTCGCAACAATGATAAATTAGGTTAGACAAAAAAATAAGGCAACTCATGTAATTGGGTTGCCTTATTGATATCCGTAGTTTGAGAATTTTAGTTGCGTTGGTAGAGGTAGCGTTTGATGCTCTTTTTGGGAGTGCGCTCAAATGCTTCTGACATCACTTCGATTTTCTTCAAACGGGCATAGTTGGGAAGGTCTTTGTTGATGTCGGGGAGTGTTGATTTGATGTATTTGACAAACTCTTTTTGGTCCATACCGTCTTTGGCTCCTTGGTCAAAGTCGGGGTAAACCAATGCTGTGAGTCCGCCGTTTTCTTCGATAACGAGTGACTCGACAAAGTAGGGGCGAATGTCGAGCATTGCTTCTACTTCTTCGGGGTAGATGTTTTGTCCAGATGGGCCGAGAATCATACATTTAGAGCGGCCGCGGAGGAAGAGGCTGCCGTCGGCATCAATAATGCCCATGTCGCCTGTGTGCAACCAACCTTCTTCGTCAAGTGCCTCGCGAGTGGCTTCTTCGTTTTTGTAGTAGCCGAGGAATACATTGTCGCCTCTAACGAGCAATTCGCCGGGAATGTTCTCGGGGTCGGGAGAGTCGATTTTCATCTCCATATTAGGCACGATTTCGCCGCATGAGTAGAGTTTCTCGGTTTTCCAATCAGAGTATGTGATGATGGGGGCACACTCGGTCATACCATAACCGACGGTGAAGGGAAAGCCCATTTTCTTGAAGAATGTTTCAACTTCTTTGTTGAACGCTGCGCCGCCGATAATCACTTCATAGAACTCGCCGCCAAAGGCGCTGATGAGTTCGGTTTTGATTTTGTTGATGATTAATTGGTCAAGGCCGGGCACTTTCAAGGCAAACTTGATGCCTGCTTTTTCAAGCACGGGCTTAACCTTGTTTTTGTAGATTTTCTCGATGATGAGGGGCACTGCAATCACTACTGTGGGTTTTACTTCGGACAACGCCTGCAAGATGATTTTGGGGCTTGGGAGGCGCGACAAGAAGTGAACATGGCAACCTCGTGACAACTCGTAAAGCACTTCAAACATGAGGCCATACATGTGGGCGCATGGCAACATTGATACTACATTTGATGTGTTGGTGATTTGGGGAAGTACTTTGCGGCCAAATTCGAGGTTTGACGAAATGGCGCGGAAGGGAATCATTACGCCTTTTGAGAAGCCTGATGTGCCTGATGTATAGTTGATGATTGCCAATTCGTTGGGTTGGTCTTCGGGATAAACCACACATTCGGGAGTGAATTGCATGGGGTATTTTTTGCCGAAAAATTCGTTGAGACGAGAGCGTGCTTCGTTAATGCGTTCGTTTGCTGCATAAAGCAATTGGAATGTGTTGACTTGAATAATAGCCTGTAAGTTGGGCATTTCGCTTTCCGAGACATTTTCCCAAATTACTTCATCAACAAACAATACTCTTGATTCGGAGTGATTTACAAGGTGGTGAATGTTTGAGGGTTTGAACTCGTGCATCAAGGGCACGGGTACAGCACCATAGGTCATTACAGCCAAGAACGATACGGCCCAATTGGCTTGGTTTCGTGAACAGAGAGCCACTTTATCGCCTTTTTCCAAGCCGCATTCTTCAAACATGATGTGAAGTTTTGCAATTAGGCGAGCGAGGTCGCGATAGTGCATTGTGGCACCTTGGTAGTTAGAGATGGCCGGGCGGTCCCAGTTGTCTCTGATGGCCTTTTCAAATGTTTTATTTACTGATGTAAATGCCATAATTTTTAGTTTTAGTTTTTACTCTGGTTTATTTTGACTAAGAGTGTTTACGTAGTATGATATGATAATAGGTAATTGCTATAAGACGTTTATTATATTAGATTTTTATTATGCGTTATTTGCGACGTCGCACCGAGCGTGTAGCTGAGCTTGACGATGACTGAGCCTTGGGTTTGCTTTCTTTGACCTTTGACTCTTTTTTCTGTGCGGGCTTTTTAGAACCGCGCGATGATTTTTGTTTTTTCTCGGCAGGTTCTTTAGTGGGGTCGTCTTTGCGCGCTGCGATAGTGTCGCCTTTGGCTGCTTGTTCGCGGGCTTCGCGAGCGGCAATTACTTCTTCGCGTGAGGGAACCCACAATTTGTCTTCAAAGTGATCAAGACGGTTTTGAATGCTGTCTTGTGCTCGTTTCATATCGTCGGGGTCGGGATACAATTGCATCATCGACTTGTTTTGGAGATTGCGAGTTTTGTAGATGTCGCCTTCATACATTGCCAATTGGAAGAAATCGTCATAGGTGTATTGGGGCAAGTTGTTATCGTCGTTAACAAAGATATATTGTTGAGTGAGATAGGGACGCAATGCGTCAAACTTAATCCAGAACATGGGGTAGCGAATGGGCTCGCCGCCAAAGTCGCCTGCACGGTGCAATACGGGGCAAACGGCTTCAATTTGGGTTTTCATGCGGTTGCTGCGAGTGTCAAATACCCATTTTTCGAGCAAGTAGTATGATAACACCTCGTTTGAGGGAACATCGCTTTCTTCAATAGTGAATTTGGGATTTTTCTCGGTTGAGCCTTTTGCTTCGGTGTAGAGGATATAGAAGCGGTCGAGCATTTCGCGCACTTTGATGCGATATTGGTCGGTGAAGATTTCGCGGCCGTCGAGATATTCATAGGCGGCAATCTGGTTGTTGGCCAAAAGTCGCATGATGATGCGGAACATGTTTTCTTGGCTTTCGGTGGGCTCTTCGGGATAGTAAAGAGGCGCGTTTTGGTCTTTTGTGAGGTCGAGTTGACGGTAAACCACTTTCATCCACGACACATCGGCATCGCTCATTTCTTCGTTTTCAAAGAATTGTTGCATGCGTCCTGTGACTTGTGCAGTCGAGGCGTTCTTGTCTTTGTTGCGGTCGTTGTCACCACGGCGGCGAACCACACTGCCCGATGAATCTTGTGCCACTGCCGATAGACTTGTGCCGAGGGCCACTAATGCTATTATGAGATATTTTTTAAGTTGTTTCATTGCTGTATCTAATAAAAGGGGTTTACACGATTAGTTGACTATGACCTCCATGGGAGAAAGGTCGCGTTGAATGCCGTCGGGGCCAATGGCTTTGACGCGTGAGATATAGAAGCGTTTGCCGCGAGAAAGGCGACGGAACTGTTCTTTTTGTCGTTGTGAGAAGTTGGCTCCTTCTGACACCTCGGGAATGGCGTTACCCATTGAGTCAAAGAACACAGTTTCGAAACTCAACACTTTGAAGGCGATGTTGAGCAATTCGTCATCGATAGCGGCTTCAAGACCTTCGGCTTGCATGAGCAATGTCTTTGCAATGGGGCGAGAGCCTTTGTAGCGTTCTTTATTTCCTTTGTTGTCGGTATATGATATGAAAGGAGTGGGGTCGGGCAATTTGCGCACACGGAACGACATTGAAGCCACTGTCTGCTGACGGCCGTCCATTGTGGCAGTAACGGTGATAACGGCATCTTCGCCCACTTTGGCGGGGCGTGCCACCCAACTGTCGCCCTTGCGTGAGAGCGTGCCGTTGCTCATCGATGCGCTCACAGCATTGTTGGCAATGCCGGGCACCGAGATGCTCATGGGGTTGTCGATGCCTGCATAAAGCACATTCATCATTGTAGCCGATACGGTGGCTGTGGGCTCGATTACGGTATATGATGAGTGGAAATCGTGGCGGGTTGTCGAGCCGTCGCCATGAGGCACTTCGAGATAACCTTTGTAGTCAAACACGCCTGTGCTGCCGGTAACGAGTTCATAAAGGCCGCGGTCGTTGTTGAGGGTCTTGCCGTTGATAACCACTACAGGGCGTTGTGTGGTATCTACTGCGGCGAGAACGATGTTGGCTGAGTATTTGCTGCCACGCATCACTACGCGCGACTGGGGAATTACAAATGCGTTAATCTCGTTGACGCGAACATCGCCTGCATCAACATTGGTGAGCAATGTGGCAAGAGCCTCGCCCTCGGCATAACGAATGTCGTTTTGCAGCTTGGCCAACAATGTGATTGCGGCCACAACGGGTTGGTTCTCAAATTGTGCTTCTTCCCATTTGCGGTTGCTGATGATGCCGTCTTTGCTTTCAGATGTTGAGAGCACTTGCTCAATGTTTTTGCGTTTTACATCGTCGGTCATCAATGCTGCAATATATTCGCGATAGCCGTCAATTGACAATCGCAGGTTTTGGCCGTTGCTTTTGCCGGGCGATAGCATCACTACCGATGCCGATTCGAGGTCGTCGCGGTTTACGATGTTGTTTATGTCGCCGTCGTTGCCGTCGGCTTGTATAACGATGGCTTGTTTGAGCGAGTCAACAAGCGTGTAGAGCGATTGAGTGACCTCTCTCACTTCGGCAGCCTTGTTATACCACACGGCACCTTTTTCGGGGTTTTGGTCGTTAAACGCTTTCAGGCGCAGAAACAGGTCTTCGTTACGCTCGGCCACATTCTCGTTTGAGCGGTTAAGACCGTCTTCAACTTGTGTGAAGCCGTCAAGCACATCGCTCGAAACATTGAGGGCAAGCATAGCGGTGAGGACGATATACATGAGGTTTATCATCTTCTGACGCGGTGAAAGTTTGTTGCTGTTAGAGCCCATTTATATGTAATGAAAAAATGAGTTTGCTAATGAGGTTGAAATTAATTGTTGTTTGACTCTGCTGCGGGAGCGTTGCCGGTGAGGTCTTGGGGGTTGATGCCGGGCATTTCGCCACCCATCATGGGACGGTACATGTTGATGGTCATTGCAGTAATCATCTTTTCATATACCGAGTTGAGTTGCTGCATGTAACGAGTCATCTTTTCGGTTTCGGCGCAGTATTGTGCGCTTTGAGCCGAACTCTTTTCATACATGTCGCGAATGTCTTTGATGCCACGGTTCACACGGTCGATAGAGTCGAGTTGTGACGACACGCTTTTGAGTTGGATTTCGTAGATAGTGTTCAAGCCGCCGATGTTGCGGTTGAGGTCTTGCATTTGTTCGACATAACCTGTTGAACTGCGAGTGATGTTTTCAGAGTTTTCGGTAATTGCACGGTATGATTGGAGCAATACGTCTGAAACATGGTTGAGCGCTTCGGTCGTTTCGCGCAATTTTACCATTTCTTCTGAGATGGCTGCCATCTGCGAGAGATATTGCTGAGTGGCAGTAGTGAGTTCGGCCATGCGTGAAAGTTGGTCAGAAGCGGCTGCCATCTTGGCAATGCTTTCAGAGAGTGAGCGAGTGTCATCTTCGCTTAGGTCGAGGTTTCCGGGAATGCCGACAGCACGACGAGCCTGTTCGCCCGAAACTGTTGCCGAGCCGTTGCCACCGCCGATGATGATGCCACCACCGCCACCAAATTCGGGACGGTCTTCGGGGTCTTTGGTTGACAAGACGGGGAATACTTCTTCCCAATGATATTCTTTTGGCGGACGGTCAAAGGCTGTGAGGATAAACATCAATACCTCGGTTCCCATACCGATTGAGAGCAACATGTTGCCGCCTGGGAGGTGGAGAATTTTGAAGAGAGCACCCCAAATAACGATTGCGGCACCGATACTGTATGCAAAGTTGAAGAAGCGTTGTCCGCTCTCGCCCGAGAGGAATCGCTCAATGCTGTTTTTATATTTCTTAATTTTTCCCATTTTTAGTCAATATAGTGGGTTGTGTGATGTGTTTAAGGTTGATTATTTTTTGCCTCCTTGTCCGCGTGCAAAGCCGATTTGGGTGCGAACGCAACGGAAACCGATATATGAGCGTTGTTCGTTTTGGTATTCCCACATGCGAATGTCGCTGCGAATGTTGTGGGCTACATCTTTCCACGAACCGCCACGCACGATTTTGCGTTTCATCTTATAGGGGTCTTCTTTGGCTGCGTTGTAGCGATACTCGGGGTTGAGGTCGCTTGTGAGTTTGCCCACGCTTTCGGTGTAAGCGGTCGAAGTCCATTCGCTCACGTTACCGGCCATGTCATAGAGGCCAAAGTCGTTGGGCGCATATGTACCCACTTGTGAGGTGATGAGATGTCCGTCTTTGATATAGTTGCCTTCGTTGGGCTTGAAGTTGGCATAGAAACAGCCCTTGCCTTCGGTCAAAGGAAGGTCGCCTTCCCAAGGATACATGTTTTCGTTAACACCTGCGCGGGCAGCATATTCCCATTCGGCTTCGGTGGGGAGGCGGTAAGGCTCGATATATACGCCTTGACGGCCCAATGAGCGACGCAAGAAGTCGGTGCGCCAGTTGGCAAATGCCGATGCCTGTTCCCAACTTACGCCAACAACGGGATATTCGTTGTAACCGCCGTGTGAGAAATAAAGTCTTACATAAGGCTCGTTATAGGCGTTTTCAAAGTCGTTAACCCAAGCAGTGGTGTCGGGATATACATTAACAATATATGTGTTGAGGAAATCGTAGTCGCCGGTGAGAGAGCGAGTGATTGTTTCGCGAATGATTTTGCCTTCGTCATTGACATAGGCAGTGTCCTTCGAAATCATGGGATTTTCGGTGGGCACGGGACGGTCGGTGTTATACTCGCGACGAGTGGGGTCGAGGCGGTGTTTGCGCTTTGCCGCTTCGGTGTGGTTGAAAATCTCGTATCGATAGTTCAACTGAGTGGGGTCAAGTTCTTTTGCACCAGTGATGGGGTTGATGCGATATACGCTTTGGATGGCGCGAGCCTCGTCTTCGCTTGGGTTGCGCCAGGGAATTGACTTGTTCCAGTTAAGGTGGGGCTTGACGGGATTGCCTTGACGGTCTTCCTCAATCTTGAACTCTTCGTTGCCGCCAAAAGCGGGGTCGGCGAGGCGTTCTCGAATGATAGAGTCGCGCACCCAAAATACAAATTGCTTGTATTTAGAGTTTGTGATTTCGGTCTCGTCCATCCAGAAACCGTCAACCGAGATGCCGCGAGCATCGGCACGAAGATTCCACAAACTGTCGGCTTTTTGAGGACCTACTTCCATCGAGCCTCTTGACACGAGAACCATGCCATAGGGGGTGGGTTCGCCCCATACTGTTGCACCTACGCCGGTAACTTCACCGCCGGCAGAACTGCGGTTACTCATTGCACACGATGCCATTATCGTTGCAATAAAAGTTGATATGAGATAAATTGTCGTTTTCTTCATAATTACATTATGCGAATACTCTTATGTTTGTTTTTATTTTTTTCTGACAAGTCAATTTTGAGGCTGTAACCGGCAAAAATCTCGTGGCTGCCACTGCTTGCCTTTGCGATTGCCGAGGTTGCGTAGTCATAACTGTAACCAAGATAAAAATTCTTGAATTCGGCTCCGAGCATAAACATTACCGCGTCGTTGTAGCGGTAACCGATGCCTGCCGAAAGAAATTTGTTATAGCGCACGCGGCCTGTAATTTCGCCGGTATAGAATGTCAGGTCACTCTTGACCATAACCGACGGTATTATTTCAAATAACGAATTTTTTATCGGTATATTGCTTCCGGCCATGAAATATAATATGCGACCGGCCGTAAATTCATAATTTTTTTCTTGTCCGCCTTCGCCCGACTCGGCGTTGAGAGTGATTGTGGGCGATGTGATGTGGTTGCACGAAAGACCAGCCCAAAACAGTTTGTGGCGGTAATAAACACCGGCGCCGATGTCAAAAGCTGTTCCTTTGATGTCGGTCGTTGGGATAGCATCGTCGGTGCCTTCGTGATAGTCGTCATCGTCGGGCAGATACACTTCCGAACCCTTGAAACCTTGGTCGATAAAGCCGATTTGAACACCCGGGGTGAGCGTTCCGCCCCAAAGTTTTATTTTATATGCGATTTGTGCGCCTAATGTGAGGTTATTGTAAAGACCCAATGATTCTTGTTGCATCACAAGCCCCACGCCAAATCGTTGGCTCGAAATCTTGAAGGGCATGTCGGCGGCAACGAGAAAAGATGTGGGCGCATTGGGAATGCCCACCCATTGCAATCGCGAACCGCCGCGAATGCGCAGATAGTCAGTGTTACCGATTGCAGCCGAGTTGTAGTATGCGGGAACTTCGTAGTATTGCGTAAACTGTGCATCGACCTGTGCGTTGGCGGTTGTCGCACCCATAAAAGATAGCACGGCAATGACGGTTATTAATAATATGTGTCGAAGAAAGAATGTCATTAGCAATAATTGTTATTCGAAGTAAAACGAGACAACTACCATTTGCGATGTCACTTGGTCGAGCGATTGGGTGAACTTGAATTTGCCGGGCTCTTCAACCAAGTCGGGGCGGTCGTGTTTGAGAATGTCGCGCAATCCGAAGCAGAATTTTATCTCGGGAATAAGTTTGAAGTATTGCAAATAGAAGTCGCAGCCAAATCCCACTGTGGCATAATAGTCATCAACTTTCATCTGCAAGAAGTCGCTGCGTTTCTTGGCTACATCAAATGCGGCCATGAAGCCGGTGGTGATGTAGGGGCGCATGTTGCGGTGGCGCATAGCGGCAAATTTCACATCGAGCGGTAGGGTGACATAGGCAGTCTTGATGTTCTGCTTTTCGGTGTTGCCGTTGGTGGTGTCATACATCTTGACAATCTTGTTGCCGAAGTACATACCGGGCGAAAATCTCACGCTGAAATAGTTGTTAAGTCGCAGGCTCACAAGCCCTGTGACGTTGAAGCCAGGTGAGAATGCGTCTTGTTCCATAAACCATGTTTCGCCATTCTCATAAACATATCCGTTGTGGGTAAATGACAAGTCTTGCACATGTGTACCAAACGAGAAGCCCAAGTGCCAAATGCGCATATCGGCATAGGGGCGATTGAGCAATTTGTCGTTGAGTTGGCGCGCCGATGCTTCATTGGCAACAGCCATTGAAACGAGGCACAACACGGCGGTTAATATGTAGCGGACTCTATTCATCAATAGAATTAACGCAGGTTATACATATTTATTGCATTGTTATTAATAAAACCGCACGCGAGGCGAAACTATGGGCCATATTTGTTGTTTTAGATGCAAAAGTTGGTTAACTTTGTGGAAGAATAAAATCAGATGGGCGAAAAGCGACTTTTGTTGATAATCAACCCCATTTCCGGAGCCTATGATAAGCGTGGCCTTGACAAGTTTGTGTCGCAGCGCATGGCCAAGGTGGGATATAACGTCGAAACGGTCTATACCAAGGGCTGTGGCGATGCTTCGCTCTATGCCCGCCGGGCTATTGACGAGGGCTTTGACGCGGTGGCTGTTGCCGGTGGCGACGGCACTATCAACGAGGCAGCCAAAGTGTTGTGTGACAGCAATGTTGCGTTGGCTATTCTGCCCGCAGGTTCGGGCAACGGATTGGCCCGACATTTGCGCTTGCCCATTGATGCCGCAATGGCTGTTGATGTGATGGCCCAAGAAAATATTGTAGAGTGTGATTATTGCTCGGTGAACGGCACTCCGTTTTTCTGCACATTCGGCATCGGATTTGATGCCGTTGTGAGCGACAGTTTCGCCCATCAAAGCCGTCGCGGCCGCTTTATGTATGTCAAGAGTGTTGTGGACCATTTTCGCAACTACACCCCCGAAGAATATGAGATTGAAATTGACTGCGGAAATGTGATAAAATGCAAGGCTTTTATCATTGCCTGTTGCAATGCTTCTCAATATGGCAACAATGCCTATATTGCCCCGGCAGCCGACATTACCGACGGCTTGCTCGACATCACAATTGTGCATGCAGGCTCGCCGCTAAACACGGCTATGTTGGGTGTTGATTTGTTTACCGGATACATCAACCGAAGCACTATGATTCAGACATTTAAGGTGTCCAAGGCGGTGTTGCGCCGCAAGTCCGAAGGTCTCGCTCACATTGACGGCGAACCTATGTCGATGCCGGCCGAACTGACCGTTGAATGTCACCCGCAATCGTTGCGCATTTTTGCCCCGGCACACATCGCTCCGTTCAAGCCGATACTAACCCCGGTAAGTGACTTTTTCAGCGATGTGAAAATAGCGTTGAAGCACTTGTTTAAGCGATAAAAACGAATGTTATATAATCTTAAAAATGTTAATTCTGCGTGAATTTTTAGCAAAAGATTGTCAAATTGCAAAATAAGTGCGATATTCGTAAATTAAAATAATACCGAAAACATAAATACTAACAAAATAATATAAATGAGTTACTTAAAGTTTGATAAAAACCTGATGATTAACCTTGAGCAATCTCTTCCCAAAGAGATGCTACGCACCAATCAGTCAGGGGCTTATCATTGTACATCGGTGGTGGGTTGCAACACGCGCAAACAGCACGGGTTGCTCGTTATACCCATTCCCGAAATGGATAATAAGCCTCATATCATGCTATCGTCGCTCGACGAGTCGGTGATACAGCATGGTGCGTCGTTCAATCTCGGTATTCACCGTTATCGCGGTGGCGTTTATAGCCCCAACGGGCACAAATACATTCGTGAGTTTGACTGTGAGAGCGTTCCCCGCACTACCTATCGCGTAGGTGGCGTGATTCTTACCAAAGAGAAAATTTTTATCTCTCACGAAAATCGCATTCTCATTCGTTACACACTTGTAGAGGCACACTCGCCCACAACATTGCAGTTCCGTCCGTTCTTGGCGTTCCGCAATTCGAGCGAATTGTGTATGGAAAACAACAGCCTCAACAAGGAATGTGCCGAAGTGCCTAACGGTATTTCATGCTGCTTGTATGACGGTTATCCAACTCTTTATATGCAAATGAGTCATAAGCCCACATGGCATTATGACCCCCATTGGTATAAAGGCATCGAATATGTCAAAGACCTTGAACGAGGCATTCCCTATACCGAAGACTTGTGGGTGCCCGGCTATTTCGAAATTCCCATCAAGAAAGGCGAATCGGTGATTTTCTCGGCTGGTATATCTCCCGTAACCCCCCGCTCGCTCAACAAGATGTATGAAGGTGAAATCGCAGGTCGCACTTGCCGCACAAGTTTCTACAACTGCTTGAAAAATGCGGCAAAACAATGCTATCTCAAAGATAAAGACGGACACTTCATCATCTCGGGTTATCCTTGGGGTGTGGTGCTTGCCCGCAACACTTTCATGTCATTGCCCGGATCAACCCTCGCAATCGACCACAAAGCCGACTTTGAAAGCATCATGGCAACTGCATCAAAAGAGTTGCTCAACTATATGGAAACAGGCAACCTCAGCCGTCGCATCAGTGGCATCGACCTTCCCGACATTCCCTTGTGGGCAGTGTGGGCAGTTCAACAGTATGCCAAGATGGAAAGCGTTGAAGAAGCCCGCCGATTGTACACCGACTTGGTGGCACGCATCGTTGACTATGTGATTGACGGTGGCCATCCCAACCTTCGTGTTGAAGACAACGGTCTTGTGTCAACAATCGGTACATCAACCCCCGTGTCGTGGATGAACTCAATGTTGCACGGTCGTCCCGTAATTCCTCGCTCGGGCTATCTCGTTGAATTTAACGCGTTGTGGTATAACGCATTGATGTTTGCCGCAATGCTCGCCGAGAACGATGAGTCAATGCAAGAACGCAGCAAGCGTTGGACTGAATATGCCGAGTTGATGAAACACTCGTTTGTTGATACATTCCTCAACGATTATGGCTACTTGTATGACTATGTCAACGGCACTTATGCCGACCCCTCGGTTCGTCCCAATATGGCAGTGGCAATCGGTCTCGACTATTCTCCGCTCGACCGTCGCCAACGCAAAGGTGTGCTTGATGTGGTAACTCGCGAGTTGCTTACTCCCAAAGGTTTGCGCACTCTTTCACCCAAAAGTTACGGCTACCGTCCGTTCTATGTAGGCTCGCCCGAAGAACGCGAATTGGCATTGCACGGCGGTCCGGCTCGTCCTTGGCTCATGGGCTTCTATGCCGACGCCTACTTGCGCGTGTTTGGCATGAGCGGTGTTTCTTACATCGACCGCATGCTCATCGGTTTTGAAGACGAAATGTCGCAAGGCTGTATCGGCTCATTGTCGCAACTCTATGACGGCAACCCGCCGTTTACAGGTCGCGGCGCAATCAGCCACGCCACCAATATAGCAGAAGTATTGCGCACATTGCGCACACTCAAAAAGTTTAACATATAGCCCCCGGAACGATGAAAGCATTAATGTTTGGGTGGGAATTCCCACCTCATATCCTGGGCGGTCTCGGAACTGCCAGTTACGGTCTCACAAAGGGAATGTGGGAATGTGGCGATATGGATATAACTTTTGTGATTCCCAAACCCCATGGCGATGAAGAAAAATGGTTTGCCAAAATTATCGGCGCATCACAAGTTCCCATCGCATGGCGTGATGTAAATCGTGATTATGTCGAAAATCGCATAGGAAATGTTATGGACCCCGACATGTACTATCGTTTGAGGTCAAACATCTATGCCGATTTCAACTATATGCGCACCAACGACCTCGGTTGTATCGAGTTCTCGGGTCGCTATCCCGACAACCTTCTCGAAGAGATTAACAATTACTCAATTTGTGCCGGTGTGATTGCACGCACCGAAGAGTTTGATGTGATTCACTCTCACGACTGGCTCACTTATCCTGCTGGTATTCATGCCAAGCAAGTGACCGGCAAACCTTTGGTTATCCATGTGCATGCAACCGACTTTGACCGCTCTCGTGGCAATGTCAACCCAACAGTGTTTAACATCGAGCGTGATGGTATGCTCCACGCCGACCACATCATCACTGTAAGTAACCTCACTCGCAACACTGTGATTGAGAAATATGGCATTGACCCCGCCAAAGTTACAACCGTTCACAATGCTGTTGAGCCTTTGAGCGAAGAGTTGCTTAATGTAACTGCCAATAAACCCAAAGAAAAAGTTGTCACTTTCTTGGGCCGCATCACAATGCAGAAAGGTCCCGAATACTTTGTCGAAGCAGCAGCCAAGGTGTTGAAAAACAACCACAATGTGCGCTTCGTTATGGCAGGTAGCGGTGACATGATGGACAAGATGATTAACTTGGCAGCCGAGCGTGGCATTGCCGACCGTTTCCACTTCCCCGGATTCCAAAAAGGTAAGCAAGTATATGAAATGCTCAAAGCGTCTGATGTTTACATTATGCCGTCGGTGTCAGAGCCTTTTGGTATCTCGCCCCTTGAAGCAATGCAGATGGGTGTGCCCTCGATTATCTCAAAACAGTCGGGCTGTGCCGAAATTCTCGACAATGTGATTAAAACCGACTATTGGGACATCGATGCCATGGCCGATGCCATCTACTCGATTGTGACATATCCCGCAATGTATGAACAGTTGCGTCAGGACGGTCTCGACGAGGTGAACAAAATCACTTGGGACAAGGCCGGTGCCAAGGTAATTGCAATCTATAACAAGGTGCTCAACCGCAAATAAATCAAGTAACCACAACACATTAATACATATATTGACTTATGAAAGCAGTATGTTTTTATTTTCAGATTCATCAGCCATTTAGGCTCAAAAGATATCGTTTCTTTGATATTGGCAACGACCATTACTACTATGACGACTTTGCCAATGACGACATTATCACTCGCATCGCTCAACGCAGTTACATTCCCGCTGCCGAGACTTTGTTGCGCATGATTGAAGAAAGCAAAGGCAAATTCCGTTGCGCTATCTCTATCACAGGTGTTGCTCTCGAACAATGCGAACAATATGTTCCCGAGTTTGTCGATGTACTCAAAAAACTTGCCGACACTGGTAAGGTAGAGTTCTTGGCCGAAACCTATGCTCACTCACTCTCATCACTCGTTGACCCCGTTGAGTTTGCTGCACAAGTTAAGGCACACGGCGAAAAAATCAAAGCGTTGTTTGGCGTTGAACCCAAAGTGTTGCGCAACACCGAGTTGATTTATTGCGACGACCTCGCTCCCCAAATCCTCGACATGGGTTACAAAGGTGTTATTACCGAAGGTGCTAAGCACATTCTCGGTTGGAAATCGCCCAACTATGTTTATTCATCGGCATCAGCTCCTAAGTTGAAAATGCTCTTGAAAAACTCAAAACTCTCTGATGATATCGCATTCCGTTTCAGCAACCCCGAGTGGGAATCTTATCCCTTGACTGCTGACAAATATATGGATTGGATTGCCAATACTCCCGAAGACGAGCAGATTGTCAACCTCTTCCTCAACCTTGAAACATTTGGCGAAATGCAACCTCGCGAAACAGGCATCTTCCAATTCTTGGAAGCACTTCCCCGCTTTGCCGCAGAGCGCGGCGTTGATTTCTGGACTCCCTCAGAAGCCATTGCCAAACTCAAACCCGTTGACTCGCTCCATGTTATGCACCCCATTTCATGGGCCGACGAAGCACGCGATACATCGGCTTGGTTGGGTAACCGTTTGCAAAACGAAGCATTCGAAAAGCTCTATTCAGTGGCCGAACGCGTTCGCTTGTGCGACGACCGCCGCTTGAAACAAGACTGGAACTACTTGCAGGCAAGTGACCACTTCTTCTATATGTGCACCAAGCACATGGATGACGGTGCTGTTCACTCTCATTTCAGCCCCTATGAAACTCCTTTCATGGCGTTTACAAACTATATGAACGCTCTTGCCGACTTCATTGTTCGCGTTGAAGAACAATATCCCTTGTCAATCGAGAACGAAGAACTTGATGCATTGTTGACAACTATCCGCAATCAAGCTCGCGAAATCGCTACTCTCAACAAGGAACTCACATCAATGCGCAAAAATGTTGAGCACTACAACGAAGAACGCAAACTTCGTGAAGCGCTCCAAGCAAAAGAGGAGACTCCTGCAAAACCTAAAAAGGCCGCTACTAAAAAAGCAAAAGTAGAAGAGCCCGCAGTGGTTGAAGCGCCTGCAGAAGAGGCTAAACCCAAAAAACGTTGCGTTCGCAAGAAAAAAGAAGCGTAATCATCGCAATACTCAATAAACAACGAGGACGGGATACCCCGCCCTCGTTGTTGTTTTATATAATTAGGTGTATAGCTTCGGTTGTTTGTGTGGGAGTTATTTGAGGCTGCGGAAGTAGGTTAGGTCTTCAAAACTTAAACCAAATGCAACGATGCTATAAGAGAGGAATAGCAAGATGCCGAGTAGCGAAAAGGTGTTCATGGTGTTGGGACGCTTGTTTCAATTTTGGCCAAAGTAACTGATGAATATGTCGTATTGGCAGTTCATTGCTTATATGAAGTAGAGATAATGCGGTGGGTTGCTTTGTAGGGTGTTGAGCGGCGGCGCGGTTGCTGGCTCATGTGGTAGTAAAAATTAAACTGCGTGTCCCACGAGCCGGTTTTCAGTTGTCGTGTTTGGCGGGGAGGTATGTCGCAGTCGATTTTTGCTGTGCGTGAGTGCAGTTGTCGGCCATTGAGGTCGGTGTAGTTAAATTCTACTGTGATAGAGGTGATATGCACCGATGAGTTGTTGGTGACAAAAAATGTTTCGTGTCGCGATGTCAATGGCTTGTCATATCCCGAAATAACGAGGTCGAGCGGGTAACTAAATATGGTGTCGCATGCCGCTACGATGTTTTCGCGCGGAGTGAGATTGCGGCGCGTGGTGCGCTGTGCCGTGGCCGATATGCCGGTCAGAATCAGCAGCAATGATATGAGTATGCAGCGCGCCATAGTTAGAGATATCGGGGTTGGGTAAATGAGTTGACCGACTCGGGAAATACTCTGATGCAGCCGTCGATGTTGCGCGGACGCTCGTTTTTGTAGGTCACGCTGTAACGGAACATGTAGGGCAGAAAGCGCCAAATATTGATGCGTATTCCGCTATTGTCACGTGAGAATGCAAGATGTGACTCGTCGTTGAGTGTGAGTATAAACTTTTTGGGTAGCGAGAGGATGGTGCCGCCGTCAAAGTCGGTGTAGATGGTGGCATCATAGACTCCGTTTTTGGCTGTGGGCGTGATGTAGCCCATGATAGTGCCTGGAGTGATGGTCAGTTGCGGAGAGTTGACAATGACCATGTGATAACGCATCAGTCCGTTGTCGGGGAGGTTGTTGGTGTTGCGCTCAATGGCTATTGTCGCGCCGCTTTCGGCAAACTGCCACAAGCCTTCGATGGGCTGTAAAGACAGTTTACGCATGCGGCTGACCACGCTATCGCGCTCATATTCCGGAATTACCGACGACTGCTCGGGCAGAGTGGTGGCGGTAGCAGTTGCTGCGAGGAGCAATGTCAGGAATAATGCTGCCAGGCGTGACATAAGCGAGACCTGTTAGATGGTGCTGAATTTATAACTAAATCCGAAACTGAGAATTTCTTTCAACTGCCAATAGTCCCAACAAGTGTTTTTGTCGGCGCTTGTGTCGTAACGCAAGTGAACGAAGATGTTGGTTGAGAGGAAGCGGTTGATATCAAAACTGAGTCGGTTTTCCCAATCGCCTTGCACATATTTGTAGTTAGAGAACACAAACAGGCGTGAGGTGTAGGCGACATTGTAAGAAATCTTCCAATTAAATTTCAACTCGGCACTCGAACCTATTTGGTTTACTGTCGTGTGGCCTTCTTTTATGCCATAGGCCGATTTGAGGTCGTCCACGAGGCAAATCTTCATGTTGTAAGAAAGAGGAGCCATTGACGCGTTGAGTGTGACTTTCTTTTTGGGATGGCTATAATCGTAGGTCATACCGAGACCGATGTTAAGTTCGCCGGGGGCGAGGAACGATGCAGCCAATTCGTCGGTATTTTTCTTGTAGGAATTGAGCAACTGTGTTTTGAAGTCGGCAGTGAGTGAGTAGTACCAACTTTTGGCTGCTTTGAGACCTAATTTTGTGTTTACGCGGAAAATGTCTTCGCTGATGCTGTAACTGCGCAATGAGTCGTCGGGTGCGCTGTTCAAACCGAGTTTGTATTGAACGGTGGTGTCAAAAAGGTAGTTGGGATAGAATGCCTGATTGAGTTTGATGTTGTAGATGGCATTGGCTATCATGTTGAGGTTGTTGTTACCGCCTTGATACCAGTTTGGCGAAATGTAGGCTTGCGAGAATTGGAGCGAACCGTCAAATGAAGTGAGCCAATTGATGCGTTTCACATCTTGGCTTTCCACAGTTTTGTCGATGTTGTCTTTGTTGATTTCGAGATTGCTGACAGTGAGAGTGGCCTTTGTGGGGTCAACTGTTGCGGTAAACAATTTGGGAGGCGCGGGCAGTGTCTCAAAGTTGTATTTAACCTTTTCGGGGTTGCTAATCATGTAGTTTTGTCTGATTTGTCTCATCTGTTGAGAGAGATACACTTGTCGGTTAATCCACGACAAGGGGCCTTGCTCAACGCCCGAAATGCTTGTATCCATAAAGTCGATGCTGTCAAAGTACTCATAGGTGGTATATACCATAGGACCGAAGAATGAGGGCGGAAACTCGATGGGGTCGGGCTTGATGTAGTTGGCTCGGGCAATCGAGTCTTCGTGAGCCACAGAGTCGGCTTTGAGTTTTTCTCTATAAGCGTTGATTAGTTCGGTGCGTCGTTGCTCAATGCTTTTGGCGGCGATTGAGTCTTGTGCCGATATATTTAGGGGTAACATGAGCGCGATTAACGCCAATGTGACAATGCGTAAAAATGAGTGTTTTGACAGTTGCATGCTAAAAAAGGATTTAGATTATGACGGGATATAATCTGCTATTATTGGGGTTTAACTGCTGTGTAGATGGTGCATGTGCCAAATGTGAGCGGACGGTAACTGCATTGTGTCAATCCGGCTTCGCTCATAAGTTGCAACATGGTGTTGCCTTGTGGCACTGCTGCGATGCTCTCGGGCAGATAACTATAAGCGCGAGTGTCTTTCGACACCATTCGGCCTATGAACGGAATTATGCACCGAGTGTAAAATTTATAAAGAGGTTTGACCAATGGCGATGTGGGTGTCGATAACTCGATGACACAAAGCATTCCGCCGGGGCGCAACACTCGTTGCATTTGTCGGTAACCTTGGTCGAGGTGCTCAAAGTTGCGCACGCCATAGGCCACGGTCACGCAGTCAAAGGTGTTGTCGTCAAACGGAAGGTCAAGACAGTCGCCTTGCACAAACTCGATGATGTTGTCAAGACCAGCCTCTTTGGCTTTTTTGCTGCCGATTTCCAGCATGCCGTCAGAGAGGTCTATGCCGGTAATGTGGTCGGGGTGGAGGGTGCGTGCAATTCTGATGGCGAGGTCGCCGGTGCCTGTTGCCACATCAAGAATGTTGGCCGGCTTGTTGCGTCCCATCATTTTCACTGCCTTGGCCCGCCACAGGTGGTCGATGCCGAAAGTCATGGCCCTGTTCATAAAATCATAGGCAGGCGCAATAGAGTCGAACATCTCTTGCACTTGCTCGGTTTTGCTACGATTATTGTCGTAGGGGTTGATTTTTTCGGCACCTATTTCCACTGTTGGCTGCTATTTAGAGTTTTGGGAATTGCTATTATTTGCTTAACTCGGCGAGACATGCTTTAACATTGGCATCGATGCGCGCTGCTAAGTCTTGGTCGTCGGTTTTTACAAAGTTTTCACCTGTGATGTGCTCATAGAGTTCCATGTAACGAGCCGATACGCTGTCGCAGTATTCGTTGGTCATTTCGGGTACTTGTTGACCTGCTTTGCCCATGAAGCCGTTTTCGATGAGCCATTGGCGAACAAACTCTTTTGAGAGCTGTTTTTGGGGTTCGCCGGCGTTGAAGCGTTCTTCATAACCTTCGGCATAGAAATAGCGTGATGAGTCGGGAGTGTGAATTTCGTCAATGAGAATCACTTTACCGTCGCGCTTGCCAAATTCATATTTTGTATCAACGAGAATGAGCCCTTTTTCGGCTGCGATTTCGCTACCGCGTTGGAACAATGCACGAGTGTAGCGTTCCATAGTTTCGTAGTCTTCTTTTGAAACAATGCCTTGTGCAATGATTTCTTCGCGAGAGATGTTTTCGTCGTGGCCAGCATCGGCTTTTGTGGTGGGAGTGATGATGGGCTCGGGGAAACGCTCGTTTTCGCGCATTCCGTCGGGAATTTTCACACCGCAGATTTCGCGACAGCCTGCTTGATAGTCGCGCCAAGCGCTACCTGTGAGGTAACCGCGAATAATCATTTCCACTTTGAAACCTTCGCATTTGAGACCTACTGTTACCATGGGGTCGGGAGTGGCAAGTTTCCAGTTGGGGACGATATCGGCAGTTGCATCAAGGAATTTTGCTGCAATCTGATTGAGCATTTGACCTTTGAAGGGAATGCCTTTGGGAAGAATAACATCAAAAGCCGAGATGCGGTCGGTGGCAATCATTACCATCAAGTCGTCGTTGATGTTATAAACATCGCGCACTTTACCGTGATATACGCTTTTTTGTCCGGGAAAATTAAAATCGGTGTTAACCAATGTCTTTGCCATAAAAGTAAGTTTTTTATTGTTGATTTATTTGTTTTCGTTATCTGGATTGTTGTTTTTGTCGTTTTGCTCTTCTTCGACACGACACTTGTCCCATCGCTCATAGGCTTCGACAATGCGTTGCACCAATTGGTGGCGAACGATGTCTTTTTTGCCAAACTCAACTTTGCCGATGCCGTTGATGTCTTTGAGCACGCGCAATGCTTGCACAAGGCCCGATGTTGTTGAGCGGGGCAAGTCGATTTGGGTAACGTCACCTGTGATAATCATCTTGGCGTTCATACCCAAGCGGGTGAGGAACATCTTGATTTGATGGGTGGTGGTGTTTTGTGCCTCGTCGAGCACGATAACCGCGTCGTTGAGAGTTCGGCCGCGCATAAATGCCAATGGTGCGATTTGAATCACATTTGTTTCCATATATTCTTTGAGTTTGACAGCGGGAATCATGTCTTCAAGTGCGTCATACAAAGGTTGCAAATATGGGTCGATTTTGTCTTTCATGTCTCCGGGGAGGAAACCGAGTTTTTCGCCGGCTTCGACAGCGGGACGCGAAAGAATGATTTTTCTAACCTCGCGGTTTTTCAACGCTCTCACCGCAAGCGCAATCGCAACATAGGTTTTACCCGTACCGGCAGGGCCGAGGGCAAATGTGAGGTCGTTTTGCTGAAATGTTTTGACCAAAAGTTGCTGATTGGGGGTGCGGCCGCTGATGGGCTTGCCATTAACGCCATATATGATGACATCGTCAACTTTCATCTCGCGGGGCGCTTTGCCCTTGATGACATCGAGAATAACATCTTCGGTGAGTTTGTTGTATTTGATGCAATAGTCTTCAAGTTCCTTGATTTTCTTCTCAAACTCGGCTGTTTCCTTGTCGTCGCCTATAACCTTAATTACAGAGCCACGCGCTGCCATTCGCAACTTGGGGAACAGATTGCGTATGAGTTGCATATTGCTGTTGTTGACGCCATAAAAACTGACGGGGTCAACATTGTCGATAATTACAATGCGTTCTATCATTGAGAAGATTGAGTTTAATGTTACAAAGGTACGATTATTTATTCAAAATGCAGTCACAAATTGGCGGAATTTCTATGCCGAAAGGTTATAAAAACCGCTGATTGTAGGCCCTCGGGCAACGGCGTTTTCACTTTGGCCGACAAGTCGTTTTGACGGCACAACAAGTTAGGCCCATTTTGCCGAGGCAAAGTAGGCTGAAAAGGCGTGGTTGCAAAGATTATCGGGCGGGTTTGCAGAGATGCTATTTCATCTCGACAAGATAGTTGACTGCTTTGCCGGTAGAGAGTGCATATTCGATTTCGCGACGGGTGCTTTGTCCAATGTAGCCACCTGGATTGATGACAAAGATTTCGTCGGCAAGGTCGATTTTGCGTAAGTGCATATCATCGAGCATTTCTTTCACGCCGTCGGTAAACACCTCGTTGTCGCCCGAGTGGCCAAACAGACCTACCGAGATTACGATGTGACCTTCAAGCGAAAGCCTTTTCTGCTCGCGCAAGTATTCATCTTTGAACTTCGTGCTCCCGCACAAAGTGATGATTTTGTAATTACCTATCATTTAGTCCTTGTTGAGAATTATCAAAGCAGCGATAACACCGGGTATCCAACCACATGCTGTGAGGATTAATGTGATGAGGAATGAGCCGCAACCTCTGTCAATAACTGCCAACGGAGGGAAAATGATAGCGAGAATTACACGAAGAAGTGACATAGTGATTTTGATTCAAAGTTTTGGTTAAACAATAAAATGTGCCTTGTGTGTTGTGGCTTTCGGTAAGCAAAGTTAATAAAACCGAGGTATATAACCAAATAGAGGACCTAAAATGTGGTTAAAACACAACCGATAGGAGCGTTTGTCGCGAAATTTGACTAATTTTGGGGTATGAAAAAGTTGAAATATATGATGCTGCTGTGTGTGGCGGCAATGATGGCATGCAATAGTGCCGAATATGTGCCATGCAAGGGCGATTTGCTATTTGTGGTGGGTGAGGAAACATCTGAATTTTCCGAAGCCATCACCAAGTCAACAGCCCATCACGAAGTGCTAAAATATGACCATGTGGCTATTGTCGATGTCGTTGGCGATAGCGCGTGTGTTGTCGAGGCATCGAGCCGTGGCGGTGTCGTTGTAACGCCGTGGAGCGAGTTTATGGAGTCGGCAAAGATGACCGACGATCGCGTGGGCGTTGTGATAAAGCGTGTGAATGTGGCAGTTGATGTCGATGCCGCAGTCAAAGCCGCGCGTGCTCATCTTGGCGAAGAATATGATTGGTCGTTTCGCCCCGACAATGGTAAGATGTATTGCTCGGAACTTGTTTATGAATCATATCTCGACAACAAGGGCCAGCATCTGTTTGATGCCAACCCCATGAGTTTCCGTGATGCAGAGGGCAATTTGCCCCAATTTTGGATAGGCCTTTACAGTCGGCTCGGAGAGGAAGTGCCCGAAGGGGTTGATGGCACTAATCCCACCGAAATGTCACAGTCACCGATATTGACCGAAGTCGCCCGCCTGTTTTGACGGTGTCAAATAAACGGAGTTTATAGACTCATTTCAAAAATCTTTTCGATGTCTTGCTGTTGCAAGGGTTTGAATCCGCGCAAAACTTTGCCGCGGCAGGCTTTCTGTGCCATAATGGGGAAATGCTCTGCTGTAATGCCCACTTTGCCGAGGGTGCTGTCGAGTCTGAGCGTGTTGAAGAAGAAGTCGGCAAGTCGGTCGATTGCTTGTCGGGCAATGTCCATCGGTGCTTGTTCGGGATTGATGTTAAACACGTTGATGCCAAACTGCACATATCGGCTGACTGTGGTCTCGTCTAGGCAGTATTCGAGCCATCGTGGAGTGATTATTGCGAGGCCCAATCCGTGGGTGATGTCGTAAATTGCACTTAATTCGTGCTCGATGGGGTGACAACTCCATGCAAGGCGTTTTCCGCCATTGATAAATCCGTTGATGGCCCATGATGATGCCCACATGAGGTTGGCGCGCGCTTCATAGTCGTCGGGCTTTTCGATTGCCACGGGCGCAAAGCGGATGATGGTTTTGAGCAGACCTTCCATAAAGCAGTCGAGCATATAAAGGTCTTTCTCCATGTTGAAATACACTTCAAGAATGTGCGAAATCATGTCAGCCGCTCCGCATGCGGTTTGGTAGGCGTTTACCGAGTAGGTCAATGTGGGGTCGAGAAACGATGCTTTGGGTAGCAATGGCGCTTCCAAACGACCGATTTTGTCTTGTGTCTCGGGGTTGCTGATAACGCCGGCGCAGTCCATTTCGCTGCCGGTTGCCGATAGGGTGAGAATGGTGACAATGGGTAATGCTTTGGTTATCGGCGCCCATTTTTCGCTCAAAAAGTCCCACGGGTCATGGTCGACGCACGCTCCGGCAGCCATGAATTTTGTGGCATCAAGGGTTGAGCCGCCGCCAACGGCAAGCAACACATCAATGTTGTGGTCTTTGCACATTTGTGCGCCTTGTCTCACAGAGTCAATGCGGGGATTTGGCTCAATGCCCGAGAGTTCAAATACTTGCAATCCAGCGCGTTCTATTTCGGCAATCACTTTGTCGTAAAGGCCTGATTTCTTGATTGAACCACCACCATAGGTGAGCAATATGCGAGTGCCATAACGGCTGAGTTCTTCGCCCAAGTGGCAAAGTTGGTTTTGACCGAAATATACTTTGACTGGTATGTCGTAAATAAAATTGTTCATAATAGGTAAAAGTGTTTAGGTGTCAGATTTATCGCAAAAATACAAATAACTCGCGAGAAAATCGGCGCAAGTGGGAAAGTTTTAGTAACTTTATCGCACTAAAACAATGAAGCAATGATTGACACTATATTTCTTGACAAATATGAAGACAACCTCACACAAGAGTTGTTGAAGTTATGCACCAATTACAAGATGCTCGACGGCACTTTGTTGTCAACCGATGATATTGACGACCAATGGAAAGAGTTGGCACCCGAATATATGGCCGATGCCGTTCCGCAAATTGCGCAATATCCCACCGTTTCGGTTGCATGGGCCGGATATTTGGGCCTTGCTATTGCACAAGGTTGGGATGCTAATTGGGAGATGTGCAAGAATTGCGGTTACAAAGATTTTTATGGTCCGCGAGGATTTGACGATATGGACGAGCACATCTTGTTTACCGTCCTTGGCCTTGCTCCCGAAAGCGAGGAGGCCCGAAAAATTGAAGACATGTTGCGCCGATGTGGTGAAAAGGCTGTGACACTTATCCGTCATGAGCAGATTGACCCGCAAACGGCTATGGCATTCCATGTGTTTGCGCGCACATGTCGCACAATGTATCGCATTGGCGCCGCAATAGAGTTGCGTCGTCTCGGATACAAGTTTGAGAAAGTGTATATGAGTTAATAACTCACTTTGTCGAGAATGCCGGTGAGGGCGGCGATTGCGATGCCGTAGTTTGTTACCGGCACTTGCTGTTGTTGTGCGCGGTTGACACGGCTCATAACATGAGCGCGGTTAAACATGCACGCTCCGCAGTGTATCACCAAGTCATAAGGCGTGAGGTCGGTCGGAAAATCGTTGCCGCCGACAATGTCGATGCTTATTCCCTGACCAAGTTTTTGTCGCAGCAGTCGCGGGAGTTTCACGCGGCCGATGTCTTCGTGTTGAGGTATGTGGCTACATGCCTCGGCTATGAGTATGCGCGCTGTCGGTTGCAGTGCCAACATTGCATTTGCACCGTTGACAAATGTTGTGATGTCGCCTTTTTGTCGGGCAAATAACACCGAGAATGATGTTAATGCCGATTGCTCGGGCTTTGCCGTATAGACTAGTGGAAACACTTGCGAGTCGGTGATGATGAGTTGGGGCGGGGTGGCGAGTTTGGCCAATGCCGAAGGCATATCTTCGGGTGTGCAGCAAATGGCTATGCAACGGCGGTCAAGCAGTTCGCGCAAAGTCTCTACTTGCGGCTTGATGATGCGCCCTTGCGGTGCTTGGGCATCTTGGGGCATAACGAGCAGCACGGTGTCGCCTGCTTTGCACAGTCCCTCGGTGATTAGGTTCTGCTGAGGGGTCGCGAAGGTTTTGAGTTGAGCCAATAGTTGGCTGATGCCCATGCCAGTTGTGGCGCTTACGACAACAGGTTGTGCCTTGGTTATTTTGGCTATTTGCTCAATAACCGATTGGGCGGGTTGCTCAATGTCGCACTTTGAATAAACGCCTATATAGGGAATCTTTCTGTCGGTGAGTATGCCGATAATCTCTTGTTCAGTCGAATGGTCTGTTTGGTTGTTAAATAGCACTACTGCAATATCGGTGCGGTCAATCGCTTTCAGTGTTTGAGCGATGCGTTGCTGTCCGAGGTCGCTTGTATCGTCATATCCCGGGGTGTCGATAATCACGGTTGCGCCAATTCCGGGTAGTTCAATCGGCTTTGCTACGGGGTCGGTTGTTGTGCCGGCAATGTCTGACACGATTGAAACATGTTGGGCAACGATGGCGTTTATGAGCGATGACTTGCCGCTGTTGCAACGTCCCAAGAATGAGATGTGCAGGCGATGTGATGATGGTGCTGATTGTGGCATGGCTATCGGGTGTTAAAAACGGAAATCGCGTTTGCCGTCAATGATTTCTTGCAATCGGCGGGCGGTGATTTCGCGCGTTTTGAGCGAAGGAATGGCGTTGAGTTCTCGCTCAATGATATCGGGAGCGAGTGAGCAGGTGTGGGCCGATGCATAGTCTTGCAGATATTCCTGCAGAGTCATCAAAGCGTTTGGCGCACAGCAGTTGGCAATCTGTCCAGCCTTGGCAAGCGACATAAAGCGGTCGCCTGTTCGGCCCTCGCGATAGCATGCGGTGCAGAAACTCGGAATGTAGCCGAGTTGCAAAAGCCAAGCGACAATCTCGTCGAGAGTGCGGTTATCGCAGATGTCAAATTGGGCCGAATCGTCGGTTTGTTCCGAAGAATATCCGCCCACGCTTGTGCGTGATGCTCCGCTGAGTTGAGATACGCCCACTTCGAGAACCAATTCGCGACACTCTTGCGACTCGCGGGTCGATACAATCATTCCGGTATAAGGCACGGCCAATCGCAACACGGCCACTATGCGGCGAAACACTTGGTCGGTAACGGCATTGGGAAAGTCGTCGAGCGAAATGTCGTCGGCAGGTCTGATGCGAGGCACACTGATGGTGTGTGGGCCAACGCCAAAGCGCGCTTCAAGATGCTCGGCGTGCATGAGCATTGCCGCAAAGTCATAACGGTAGTCGTGCAAGCCAAATAGTACGCCGATGCCCACATCGTCGATGCCGCCTTGCATAGCGCGGTCCATGGCCTCGGTGTGGTAGGCCCAATCGCTCTTTGGCCCGGCGGGGTGCAACTGCTCATAAGTGGGGCGGTGGTAGGTCTCTTGAAAGAGAATATAGGTGCCGATGCCGGCATCGCGCAGCAGTCGGTAGTTCTCGACCGTGGTAGCGGCAATGTTGACATTTACGCGGCGAATTGCGCCGTTGCGGTGGCGAATTGAGTATATGGTGTCGATTGATTCCAATACATATTCAATGGGGCTATGCACGGGGTGTTCGCCTGTTTCGAGAGCGAGGCGCTTGTGGCCCATGTCTTGCAAGGCAGTTACCTCGCGGCGAATTTCGTCTTGCGAGAGTTTGCGTCGGGGTATTGTGCGGTTTTTGGCGTGATAGGCGCAGTAGGTGCACGAATTAACGCAGTGATTTGACAGATATAGCGGCGCAAACATCACGATGCGGTTGCCATAAATGCGCTGCTTGATGTCGCGGGCAAGGTCAAAAATGCGTGTCGTGATTTGCTCATCGGTGCAGTAAAGCAACATTGTGGCCTCGCGGTGGGTGAGGCCTTTGCCGATGGCTGCTTTGTCGAGAATCTCGTTGGCCAAAACAGAGTCGTTGCAATGTGCAGCGGCATAATCGAGCGTAGCCATCACTTCGCGGTGGCTGATAAACTCTGATGCGTGGGCCGATGATGGGTTATAGTCTGTCATATTGTTGAAAATCTCCTCGTGAATAGTTGATATGGTAGCCGATTGAGTTTAGTTGCTGTTGCAGTGAGGCAATGCCCTCGGCCGACTCGGTTGCTGTGGCGGCTTTGTTGTCATAGATGGCATATTTGTCTCTCACGCATGTGGGCGAGAGGTTGGGCATCACAACATTTGCCCCCGATAAAATGGCTTGGTTGCGCGCATCGGCATCAAGGGTGGCAAGTGCGGTTGTGGCCGGAATCAACGCATCGGGCAACATAAGTCGCACAATGGCTATGATGCGCAATGTGAGGCCGATAGCCCCTGCGGTGTGGTTGCCCAAAGGGGTGTCGGCTTGGGGTATGAACGGACCGATTCCCACCATTTGAGGTCGTATTTGTTGCAATAGCAATAGGTCGTCAATCAGGTGGTCGGTGGTTTGGCCGGGAGCGCCTATCATCATGCCCATGCCGGTTTGATAGCCTATTGCGATGAGCGATTTGGCGCAATCAATGCGGTTGCTCCACGACATTTCTTCGGGGTGGAGTGATGCATATAATTGTCGGTTTGCTGCCTCGTGGCGCAATAGGTAGCGGCTTGCTCCGGCGTTGAAAAGTGCTATATATGAGTCTTTGCTGCGCTCGCCGAGCGAAAGGGTGATTGCCGCTTTGGGCGCAATGTCGGCAATTCGGCCGATGAGATTTGTTATTCGGCTGTCGGAGAGGGTGTTGTCCTCGCCGCTTTGCAGCACAAATGTGCGTAGTCCCATGGCATAACCTTTGGCGCAGCAGTCAATGATTTCGTCGTCAGAGAGTTGGTAACGGGTAATGTTGCGATTGTCGCGGCGCAGACCGCAATATAGGCAGTTGTTGCGACAATAGTTGCTGATTTCGATTAGTCCGCGCACATATATTCCGTGTCCGAAACGCTCGGTGGCGATGTCTCGGGCGCGCTCTTTGAGGTGTGACTCGGTGTCGCTGTCACATTCCAACAACGCACGATAGCCCTCGGCATCGAGCGTGTGGAGTGTTGCGAGTCGGTCAACCAAAGATTTCATTGCATGGGCAATTAGCGTTTGGCGAGTTCGTCGTTAAAAGTCTTGCGGCCGGTGTCGTAGTTGGTGTGAACGCTCGGGCCAGAGATGCAACCGCCTTCACAAGCCATGATTTCCAAGAACTGAACGGGCGATTTTCCGGTCTTGCCATAGGCTTTGAGCAAGTTGACATTTTTCTTGTCGAGGGGCGAAATCTGTTGAGCGGTAAATTCAAACGCACCGTTGATGTGTTTGAGCACTGCTGCTGTTACGCCGCCGTTTTGGGCAAAGCCATAGGCAGTGCGGTCGACTGTGAACGGAATGTTGTAAACTTTCTCGTCGGTCATCTCAATTTCCATGCCTTCAAAGATACTTTGCATTTCTTCAAAGGTCATCACATAGTCAACATACTCGTCTTTGCGGGCCTCTTTGCGTTTTGCGATACATGGGCCTATGAATACCAACTTGGCATCGGGGTGCTGTTCGCGCGCCATTTGGGCAGTGTAGTGCATGGGCGAACGAGTGCTTGAAATGTATTTTTTGAGTTCGGGCGCATGCTTTTCGGCCATTTCAACATAGGCGGGACAGCACGATGTGGTCATGAACGCCTGACCTTCTTCGAGTTTCTCTTTGAGTTCTTCGCTCTCTTTTTCGGTAGTGATAACCGCGCCTTGTGCCACTTCAATCACTTCGGCAAAACCTATTTGCTTGATGGCGCTGTAAACCTGTTCGGCAGGCGCTTTGTATTGCGACAAAATGGCGGGTGCGACCATGGCAATAACCTTTTCGCCGCGTTTGATACATTGCAGAATGTCAAACACTTGTGAGAGTTCGAAGATAGCGCCGAAGGGGCAACTATTCAAACATTTACCGCAGAAGATACACTTTGACTCATCAATGTGTTCAACGCCAAATTCATCTTTTGTGATAGCGCCCACAGGGCATGCTTCCTCACAGGGAATGGGAATGTGGACAATAGCGTGATAGGGGCAACTGTTGAAACATTTGCCGCAACTGATACACTTTGACTGATTGATGCGGCCTTGGCTTGTTTCAGAGTCAAACTCGATGGCATCTTTGGGGCAGTTGAGCGAGCAAGCGCGAGCTACACAACCGCGGCAAAGGTTTGTAATCTGATAATTGGTGCGTACACACGACGAACATGCCTCATCAACAACACACATAATGTTGTCTTTGGGAGTTTGGCGGGTGAGAGCCTTGGCGGCATATTCTGAAAGGGGAGTCAATTCGTCAACCTCATCGCTCATGTCAAAACCCATGAGAGGCAATGACTTATATTTCCACACAGCGCGCTCCTTGTGAATGCAGCAACGGCCCATGACATGGCTTTTGCGGGGGCTGAGTTCGATGGGTAAGCGGTCGATTTTTTCAACTAATTGGTCTTCGTTCCAAAGTTGTATAAGACGAGTCAGCAAACGCTGACGCACAATCATCACATTATTCTTAATTGCCATAGATAGAAGTATTCTGCAAATATTCTGCAAAATTACTGCTTTTGTCTCACATAATGGCAAAAAAATGTAATGTTTTTACCCAGCAAGGAAATCGGCTGCGGTAAGATTTTTCCTCTGAAATAGCTGTATTTTGGCAGTAGAGGCTGTCAAAGGCTTGTCGTTGTGGCGAAAATGAGTAAAAGTCTTGTGATATGTGCTGTCGATGCGATACTATTATGGGGCTTTTAGTTGATTATTCACTCGTTTTTCGTAACTTTGTGGGTGAAAAGCGAGGTGGCGGCTATGGCCTGTCGAGATAGGACTGTTTAGTGTGTGGCTGCTGCGCTGTCAAATGATGATAAATTCTTAACCTCAGATATATAATACTTTCGATATGAATAATTTGGTAAATCGTTTTTTGGACTATGTGAAGTTCGACACTCAAAGTGATGAGTTGACTAATCTTACGCCTTCGACTCCCGGTCAAATGGTGTTTGCTCAATATCTTGAAAAGGAACTCAACGCTATGGGTTTGAAAGATGTTACTCTCGATGAAAACGGCTATTTGATGGCCACTCTTCCTGGTAATGTTGACGGCAATGTGCCCACAGTCGGTTTTATTGCACACCTTGACACATCGCCCGATATGTCGGGCCGCCATGTTAATCCTCGCATTGTGAACGATTATGACGGTAAGGATATTGTACTTAATGCCGAGAGTGGAGTGGTGTTGTCGCCCGCAGAATTTCCCGAGTTGCTTCACTATGTGGGCCAAAAACTGATTGTTACCGACGGTAATACTTTGCTCGGTGCCGATGATAAGGCCGGTATTGCCGAGATTATCACAGCGATGGAGTATTTGATGGCTCACCCCGAAATCAAGCACGGCGATATTCGCGTGGCATTTAACCCCGACGAAGAAATCGGCCTTGGCGCTCACAAGTTTGATGTCGAAGCGTTTGGTGCTGATTGGGCTTACACTATGGACGGCGGCGAAGTGGGCGAACTTGAATATGAAAACTTTAATGCCGCTGTGGCTCGCGTCACTTTCAAGGGTCGCAATGTGCATCCCGGATATGCCAAGCACAAAATGGTGAACTCGTTGCGTGTTGCAACACAGTTTGCAATCATGTTGCCCCGTTGGGAAACTCCCGAACACACCGAGGGCTATGAAGGTTTCTATCACTTGGTGGGTATCGAAGGCGAGGTTGAGAAAACTGTACTTACATACATTATTCGCGACCACGACCGTGACCGTTTTGAGCGTCGCAAAAAAGAGTTTGAACATCTTACTCGCAAAATCAATAAGGAATTTCCCGAGTGTGCTACGCTTGAATTGAAAGACCAATACTATAACATGCGTGAAAAAATTGAGCCCGTGATGCACATCATCGACATTGCCGAGCAGGCTATGAAAAATGTTGAGGTTGTGCCCAAGGTTGTGCCCATTCGCGGCGGTACTGACGGCGCTCAACTTTCGTTCAAGGGCTTGCCTTGCCCCAACATCTTTGCTGGTGGCTTGAACTTCCATGGCCGCTATGAGTTTGTTCCCATCGAGTCGATGGAAAAGGCTATGCAGGTCGTTGTTGAAATTTCGCGCATCGTTGCCGAAAGATATAAATAACCGTTAGCCCGTTTACTTAATAGCGCCGATGTCGCTTACTCCCACACTCATTGTTGTCACCGGAGCCACCGGCTCGGGCAAGACGGCTTTGTCGATTGCCATTGCGCAACGGCTTGGCTGCCACATATTGTCGGCCGACTCTCGACAACTCTATCGTGACATTCCCATCGGCACGGCCGCTCCCACGGCCGACGAACTTGCTGCCGCTCCCCACCATTTTGTGGGAACGCTCGGCTTGGCCGACTATTACAGTGCGGCGCAGTATGAGGCCGATGCACTCGCCTTGCTCAATGAGTTGTGGCGCGATTGTCCCTATGCAGTGATGTGTGGCGGCTCAATGATGTATGTTGATGCGGTGTGTCGCGGCATTGATGATTTGCCCACAATCAGCGACGAAATCAGGGAAAAGGCCATGGCGCTCTATCGCGAGGGAGGTTTGCCGTTGTTGCACAATACGCTCAAACGCCTCGACCCCGTGTATTTCAATCAGGTTGACCTCAACAATCACAAACGTCTTGTTCACGCCATCGAAATCTCAATACAAGCCGGCGTGCCTTACTCGTCGTTGCGCACTGGCGAGGTGAAACAACGCCCGTTTCGCATCATCAAAGTGGCGTTAGACTATGAGCGCGAAGTGTTGTTTGACCGCATAAACCGCCGTGTTGATGCCATGATTGCGGCTGGTATGGTTGATGAGGCTCGTAGCGTTTATCCGTTGCGACACCTCAACTCGCTCAACACCGTTGGCTACAAAGAACTGTTTGCCTATTTTGACGGCGAAATGGACTATGAAACAGCGGTGGCGCGTATTGGCAAAAACACTCGCGTATATGCCAAAAAACAACTCACATGGATGAAAAAAGACCCGTCAATACATTTTCTCAATCCCGAAAATGCGCTTGAACAAGTGTTGGCGTTGGTCGATAAACAATAATACTTATGGCCGATAATTATTTGGAAAAGAAAATGGAAGAGCACCGCAGCGGCAAGGCCAATCGCCCCGCAGTGCGTCGCACTCCCACGGGTGCCAAGCCAGGCACTATTAATGTGAAATTTCCTGTTCGCCGCGTGTTTGTCACCGGCGGAGCGCGAGGCATAGGCCGCGCCATTGTGGCAGCATTTTGCAATGCCGGATGCCGCGTGGCATTTTGTGACATCGACCATAAAGCCGGCACGGCAACAGCACAGGTCACCGGTTCGCAGTTTCACCCCGTAGATGTGACCGACGCTGATGCGCTTGATGCGTGTGTGCAACGAGTTATTGATGCGTGGGGCGATATTGATGTGCTGATAAACAATGTCGGAGTCAGCAACTTCGGTGCGCTGACAGAGACCACTATTCAGGATTTTGATGCCGTGATAGCCACCAACTTGCGCCCGGTGTTTATAACCTCGCGCCGCTTGGCTATACATCGCCAATCGTTGGCCGAGCCAAATCCCTTTGGCCGCATAATCAACATTTGCTCAACCCGATACAAACAGAGTGAGCCGGGCAGTGAGGGTTATGCAGCGTCAAAAGGTGGTATAGATGCCATCACACATTCGCTCATGGCATCGCTCGCGCCGATGCACATCACGGTAAATGCAATTTCGCCAGGATGGATTGAAAACAATAATTACGACAGTCTCACTGAGGCTGACCATGCCCAGCATCCGTCGCAGCGCGTAGGCCGCCCAGAGGATATCGCACGAATGTGTATGTTCCTCGCCTTGCCCGACAACGATTTCATCAACGGCCAAAACATCGTCATTGACGGCGGCATGACCCGCAAAATGATTTATGTCGAGTAAATAAGGGAGATTGAACAGTAAATGAAGATAACAACAAAAAAAAGCATCGGAGGTTATCCGATGCTTTTTGTTATGATAAGGGTGACAGATTATTTCTTGTCGTTTTCTTCTATTGTGCAGATGCTCACGCGGTTCCAGTCGGGTTCAGAGAACATTTCGCCTACACCTTGACCGTCGGCGCTGATGCGAGATGCGCTGATGCCATATTTCTTAACGAGAGCGTCTTTAACTGATTCGGCGCGTTGTTTAGCAATGCGAGCATTAACATCGGCATTACCTTCGGGTGATGCATAACCTTTGATTACGACGGTTGCGTTTTTGTGGTTTTTGAGGTAAGTGGCGATTTGTTCAACATTGGGCATTTGGTCGGCCGAAACTGTTGAGCGACCTTGGCGGAAGAATACATAACGCACTGTGTTGAGTGTGTTAGTTTGGTTTTCTTTCACAACAAATTGCACTTCGGGTTCGCGAGCCTTGCAAGCAGCGAGTTCGATTTCGAGTTGAGCGATTTTAGCATTGAGGGCGTTAGTGTTGTCAATGCAAGCGTCGTTAGCGGCTTTGCAGTTTTCGAGGTCACCACGAAGAGCGTTTATTTTGGCGTTGAGGTCGTCAACTTCGGCTTGGTCATAAAGACGGGCATAGTTGAAGTGGTGAGTGCCGTTGCTGTTTTTGAAGTGGTAGGTTACGCCACCTTGGAGTTCAAACACTGCGCGGTTAACATTGTTTTGTGCTTGCCAAGTGTAGGTGTAAAGACCGTCCATGTCCCAAACAACAGCGGGTTTGATGCTCAAAGTCCAAGCTTTTGCTTTGCCGAGGTTGAAGTTGAGGTTAAGACCAGCTTTTGTTGCAAATGCGTTTTTGTCCCAGCCATAAGCGTCGCCTGCTGCGGGGAACCATTCCGAGATATAGGCGTGCAACCAACCGGCGCTCAAAACTGTTTCGATTTCAAATACGCGGGGTGAACCTTTGTAGCCTGCAAAGAGGTTCATGAGGTTGGCAGTACCAGTGACGCCAACATAAGAGTGGTCAACGGCATAAGAGTTGTAGTCGGGAGCTGTGTTAAACATTGCTTCGCCTTCGATGCCGATGCCGAAGATGGGAGTGAGTTGTTTGCGGATTTCTGCACCTGCTATGCCGCGAGCATCACCCAATACATCGTTAAATTTCAAGGGAGTTACTGCGCCGCCTTTGAGACCGATTGACCAATTGTCGGCAAATTTGCTGCCTGCAAGTGTGTATTGGGCGTCTTGTGCGTTGGCGCTCATAATACCCATTGCAACTGCTGCGAGGAGTAAAAATTTCTTCATAAAGTTGTTGTTAAGTGGTTAATTAAAATGTGTAAATACTTTTGCAAATTTATTGAAAAATGTTTGTTATACCAAGTGAATAGTCTATAAAAGCAATAAATATGAGACAAATATGCTATTTTATAATATATTGTGGCATGATTATCTTATAAATATGCTAATATGTGAAAATATCGCTTTTCACTTCGCTCCAATTTCCGCTTTTGATGTCTTCGGGGCGCATGAGAATGTAGTAGGTGCCGCAGTCGTAAATGTGCAAGCCCCATTTCTCGCATTCCTCAAATTGCATAAACGTGATGTGACCACTGTTATAGGCCGCGATGTTCTCGTTGTTGATGGGGCAGAGCATTGACGCGCCATAAACATAATCGCCGTCATAATTGCGGTCAAATGTGATTTTTAGAGCGGGACGGAATATGCTCTTGTGGTCTTTGGGCGAAACGATGTCGCACGGATATAGTTCGCTACAATCTTCGATGTGAAAAATTAGCGGTTTGTAGCCCGAACCGATGCCTCGGCCATATCCGCCCATAAAGTAGGCAAGTGGCGCAAAGACATAGAGCATGCCTTTTGTGGGGAGCAGTCCCATAGTGTCGTAGGGTGCGATCTCCTCGCAACGAATTTGGCACACAAAGGTGAGTGGTTCTTCTTCATCTTCGTCTATTTCGACAAACGGATATCTCATTCCGGCAGGAAAATCGGGTGCACCCCACCAATGGCTTTTGCCTTGGAGGTCTTCGGTGGTTGTAGATACAAAAAGACTGATTGACATGGTTTTTATGGTTTTGTGACGGGTGTTACTGTATATCCTTGGTTGCGTAACAGGTTGATGAGACCGTTGTCACCGGGCAAATGTAGAGCGCCGACACACACGATGATGCTTTTGTCGGCAATAACATCGGCAATGGTCTTTACCCACGCCTTGTTGCGGTTATCGATCATGCGTGCTTGGCTCTGCTGGTCAAATCGGAGTGTGGGCTCCAAAGAAATTGTATAGAGCGCGTCAAGGTCTTGGGCGAAATAGGCTTCTGTTATTCTATTTGACAATTTGGCTGCACTGTCGCCATATCTCACCGTTTCCATAAATTCGTCGGCTTGAATGGCGATGGGGTAGTTGAACAGAATGTCGGTCTGCTGCTTGGCGGTTTCAAATGCGCCGATGCTTTTGCCCATGTTGATGGCCGATTGCTGAATGTAACTGTCGAGTTGTTGCTGCTGATTGAAGTCGGGCATTTCGTTCAGCGAGAGGAGCAATGATGCCTGTGTGTTGATAAACGCGGGCTTCATGTGTGCCAAATACTTGATTGACAGCAAGCCGTTTGAAATGTTGAGCAGAAAATTGTCTATTGAGTCAATCTGCTCGGGAGTGTATAGATGATTTATGGTGCTATCGACGGGGGCGATGGCGGCCGCCATAATCAATTGCTGTGTGGCTTGTGATGTCAGTTCGTTTTTGTCAATCTCGCCATACACGGCATCGCAGTTGCTCAACGCCTCGTGCCACCCCGCAATAGAGTCAAGAATGCTGACGGGAGCCAAGTGGTGAGTGCCTATGATGTAAGAGTCTTTGGCGGTGTTGTGTCCGCTGATGCGCCACAACAGTTGTGCGTTGGCAGCGGTGCTGCTGATGGCAATCGCGGCAATTATGGTAATTAGTCGGGCAAATGCTTTCATAGGATGAATGCGTAAATATAGATGTTTATGCGTTAAGGCAAATGTAGGTATTATTTGTAGATTAAACAAATATAGCAAAAAATAGTTATCTTTGTGATAAGAAAAATTGCAATAATTATGCCTATAATAGAAATAACATCGTTGACCCACCAAGGTGTGGAGGTGTATTCAACGCTCACCGAAGCACAGTTGCGCAATAAACTCGACCCCGAAAAAGGAGTGTTTATAGCCGAAAGTCCCAAGGTTATAAATGTGGCGCTTGATGCCGGATATGAGCCTATATCGCTCTTGTGTGAGCGTCGCCACATTGAGGGTGATGCAGCTTCGATTATAGCCCGATGTGGCGATATTGATGTGTTTACCGGCGAACGCGAACTGTTGGCCTCGCTCACCGGATACACTTTGACGCGCGGGGTGTTGTGTGCGATGCGCCGTCCGCAAAATCTCTCGGTCGATGATGTGTGTCGCGATGCCCGACGAGTGGTGGTTATTGACAGCGTGGTTGATACGACCAACATCGGCGCGATATTCCGTTCGGCGGCAGCGTTGGGCATCGACGGGGTGTTATTGACTCGCTCGTCGTGTGACCCGCTAAACCGTCGTGCGGTGCGTGTGTCGATGGGTTCGGTGTTCTTATTGCCGTGGGCATGGCTCGACGAGCCTATCTCGTCGCTTGGCCGTTTGGGCATGAAAACCGTGGCAATGGCTTTGACCGACAAATCGGTGTCGATTGATGATGAGTATTTGAAAAGCGAGCCGCGATTGGCTATTGTGATGGGGACAGAGGGCGACGGATTGGCCCAAAACACCATCGCATCGGCCGATTATGTTGTGCGCATACCCATGTATCACAATGTCGATTCTCTCAATGTGGCAGCCGCCTCGGCTGTCGCCTTTTGGGAATTAAGAGCCCGATAAAAAAATAAGGCATAATCGTGATGATTATGCCTTTTGTTATATTTACAGTGTTTGTTACTTCCAAGTTTTGCGGCCGCGCAGGTAGTAGTCGACAATGATGTTGCGATGAGTGTCGCTGCGTTGGTCGAGGAGGTCGATGTCGGGGTGTGAGGTGTAGCGCTTTCTCATTGTGCGGAAATCGTTGTGCGCTTTGAGTATGGCGTTGGCGTTTTTGAAATCAAATGTAGCCATAAATTTAGCCCATGCAATGGTGTCGAGCAGTCGGCGCACAAAGAGTTTGCGGCTGCGAGTCGAGTCGGGCAGATTTTTATGGAGCATGAGCAGGTTGTTGCGGAAGTTTAGATAGGTTTTGCGCGGATTTGATGCCGGCAGACTGCCGCCGCCCAAGTGATAGACCAAGCTTTGTGGCACTACTTTGATGTCGTAGCCCATGAGCAACACGCGCCAACACAAGTCGATTTCTTCCATGTGGGCAAAGAAGTCTTTGTCGAGTCCGCCTGCGGTGAGATACACCTGTGAGCGTATCATGAGCGCGGCGCCGGTTGCCCAAAATACCGAAATCACATCGTCATATTGTCCGTGGTCTTTTTCCACGGTGCCAAAGATGCGTCCGCGGCAATAGGGATAGCCGTTGCGGTCGATAAAGCCTCCCGATGCTCCGGCATACTCAAACTCGTCTTTTTGCTTGTAGGCCAACAGTTTGGGCTGGCATGCGCCGACATTGGGATTGGCTTCCATATATTCATATAGGGGAGTTATCCATCCAGGGGCTGTGGCTACATCGGAGTTGAGAAGTATGGTGTATTTATATTGTGTCTGCTCAATGGCGAGGTTATAGCCTTGGGCAAAACCGTGGTTGGTGCCAAATTGCAGCAGTTTCACATCGGGAAACTTGGCTTTGAGCAACTCTACCGAATTGTCGGTGCTGCCGTTGTCGGCCACAATAATATCGGCCACAGCACTGTCGGTTGTCGCCACCACCTGGGGCAAATACTCGTTGAGTAGGTCGTGTCCGTTCCAATTAAGGATGATGACGGCTATTGGCTTATTGCTGTTCATTGGCAGGGGGATTGGGTAGTGTTACTTTCTTTTTCCAACGCTTGTGGGTCCACAGCCAAATGTGCGGGTTGTTGATGATTGTCTGTTCGAGCAATGTGGCATATTGGGCTGTGATGTAGAGTTCGGGGCAGGTTGAAGCATCGTCGGTGATGACGCGTTGTGTGATGTGGTAATGTCCGCGTCGGGGCTTTGTAATGTCCCAATACACTACGGCCATCGATAGTTTGCGGGCAATGGTTTCGGTGCCCGAAATGATGGCTGTGGGGTGGTTGAGAAACGAGGTAATGTATTGGTCGTCGCCACGGCTCGGTTTTTGGTCGCTCATAAAGCCTGTCACGACGGGCATATTGTCGCGACGGTAGCGAATCAACTCGCGAAATACGGTTGTTTTGGGTAACGATACCGAGTTAAAGCGGCTGCGCAGTTTGAGAAAATACTCGTCAAACCATTTGTTTTTGAGCGGGCGATACACTTGGGCAAATACCATCTCTTTGTTGACTTGGTGGCGTGTCCACAATGTCACCGAGGGCACCCATTCCCAGTTTCCGCAATGCGACAGATACACGGCTACCGATTTGCCTTGTGCGACATAGTTGTCAATGATGTCAATGCCTTCAAATGTGATGCGTTGGCGCATTTGCTCGTCGGTGACGTGGCCCACTTTGATGGTCTCCATAATGTAGTCGGCAAAGTGGCGGTAAAATTGGCGCTCGATGCGTTTGATTTCATCAGCTGACTTGTCGGGGAACGATTCGGTGAGGTTTTTGGTCACCACTTTGCGGCGGTAGCGCACAATGTAATATACCAAAACAAACATAAAATCGGCCAAGGCATATATTGCCCAAAAGGGCAGATGGGCTATGCCAGCCAAAATCCATTTCAATGGGAGATATTTCCAATGTTTCATAAAGCCAAAGTTCCGGTTATTTCTTCGCCGCTTTCGCTGAGGGCGTCGAGGGTTACGGGTGTTACTTGGTTTGACAACTGTGCCGATGCGCTAACCTCGACTTTAAGGTAGTTGTCGGTAAATCCGCTCATGGGCTTGTTGCGGCGGGGATGTTCGAGCAACACGGGGCGAGTGGTGCCTATGAATCGGTTGCTGAAATCGCGCAACTTGCGCTCTGAAATGTCGAGCATGATGCGTGTGCGGTGGTGTTTCTCGGCTTGGTCAACAACATGCTCGATGTTGAGGGCCTTGGTGCCGGGGCGTTCGGAATAGGTGAATATGTGCAAACGCGAAATGTCGAGTGATTCGACAAATTGGCGCGAAAGTTCAAAGCGTTCGGGAGTTTCGCCGCGTGCGCCCACGATGAGGTCAACGCCGATGAATGCGTGGGGCATTGTGGTGCGAATTTTCTCCACTTTCGAGCGGAAAAGTGCGGTGTCGTAATGGCGGTGCATGAGTTTCAGCACATCGTCGTTGCCGCTTTGCAAGGGTATGTGGAAATGGGGCATAAAACGCTTTGATGCTGCCACCCATTCAATGATTTCGTCGGTGAGCAAGTTGGGCTCGATTGATGAAATGCGATAGCGCTCAATGCCTTCAACCTCGTCGAGTGCTTTGATGAGGTCAAAGAAAGTGTCGGTGCGGCCTTTGCCAAAGTCACCGATGTTAACACCTGTGATGACAATTTCCTTGCCGCCTTCGGCAGCCACCTCGCGTGCTTGTGCCACAAGGTCGTCGATGTTGCCCGAGCGGCTGCGTCCGCGCGCCATGGGAATGGTGCAATAGGTGCAGTAGTAGTCGCAGCCGTCTTGCACTTTGAGGAAATATCGGGTACGGTCGCCGCGAGAGCATGAGGGCGAGAACGCGCGAATGTCTTTTGTGGGGGTGATGAGGGTGCGTGGCTCATGTGTTTTGAGCCATTGGTCAAGATAGTCGGCAAGCAAAAGTTTGCGGTCGGTGCCGGCCACCACAGCCACGCCGTCGATAGCGGCCACTTCTTCGCTTTTGAGTTGGGCATAGCAACCGGTAACGATGATTGCGGCATTGGGGTGTTTCTTGTGTAACGAGCGGATGGCCTGACGGCATTTTTTGTCGGCCAATTCGGTCACGCTACAAGTGTTCACAACGCATATATCGGGAGTTTCTCCTGCTTGGGCGCGGCGAATGCCTCGGTCGGCAAAAATCTTTGCCACAGTCGAGGTTTCGGCAAAGTTGAGTTTGCAGCCAAGAGTATGAAACGATGCTGTAAAATTGCCAAAAGTGGTGTTGTCTATCATTGATTATATAATTATAAGGCAAAGATAATATAATGAATTGAGAATAGAAAATTGAGCATTGATAATTAGCCACTAATCCCCGCGTTGCCGATAAAAAAACACCGCCTCGGGTTAGTCGGGGCGGTGGTATTGAGAGTGTTGAATGTGATGCGTTAGAATGCCGAGGGTTTGAGGGCGAGGCCTACGCGCTCGTGCAAGCCAAAGAGCAAGTTCATGTTGTGAACGGCTTGGCCCGATGCACCTTTGACAAGGTTGTCAATCACTGATGTGATGAGGAGTTTGCCGTCAATTTTTTCGAGGTGCAAGATACACTTGTTGGTGTTAACCACATCTTTGAGGTCGGGTGCTTTGTCGGTGACAAAGGTAAAGTTGTGGTCGCTATAATATTCGTCGTAAAGGCGGCGAATTTCGCTCAACTCAACGGGGCAGTCAATGTAAACGATTGCCATGATGCCTCGTGAGAAACAGCCACGCACGGGAATGAAGTTGATGTCGGCTTTGAAACTGTTTTGCAATGTTGAGAGCGATTGGCGAATTTCGGCAAGGTGTTGGTGCTTGAACGGTTTGTAAATCGATACATTGTCGTTGCGCCAAGAGAAGTGTGATGTTGCCGAGGGTTTCACGCCTGCGCCGGTGCTGCCTGTGATTGCTGTGACATGAATGTCAGAGTTGAGCAAGAGGTTTTTGGCCAAGGGCAATAATGCAAGTTGAATGGCGGTGGCAAAGCAACCGGGGTTGGCTACGCGAGTGGCACCGCGAACGATGCGTTTGCGGTTGAGTTCGGGCAAGCCATATACGAAGTCGTGAGTGCCGTCTTCGATGCGATAGTCGGTAGAGAGGTCGATAATTTTGATGTTTTCGGGCACATTGTTGCTTTCCATAAAGGTGCGTGTGGTGCCGTGGGGAGTACAGCAAAACAATACATCTATTTCTTCCCAAGGTGTAAGTTCGGTGAAACGGAGTTCGGTTTCGCCAATAAGACCTTGGTGAACATCAGAAACGAGGTTTCCGGCGTTGCTTGAACTGTTAATCCACGCGATTTCGACATCGGGGTGGTTGATGAGGAGACGAATCAATTCGCCGGCGGTGTAACCTGCTCCGCCAATAATGCCTGCTTTTATCATAGATGCTTAAATTTGTTCGTCTTGATGGTTGGCATAATAAGCGCGAAGAGCGGTAGCCGATACTTTGATGAAGCCTTTGGCATCGTCGGCGGTCCAGCCTTTTTGAGTTTCGCCATATTCGCCGAGTTTGTTTTTCACCAAGTCGTCGGCACTTTCAACGCCAACTGTTGAGAATGACAAGGGACGGAGTTCGAGGATAGCCGTACCGTTGACATTGCGTTGTGAGTTGTCGAGCATTGCTTCGATGTCGCGCATCACGGGTTCGAGATACTGGCTCTCGTGGAGGAACATGCCATACCAGTTTGCCACTTGGTCTTTCCAGTATTGTTGCCACTTGCTGAGAGTGTATTTTTCGAGGAAACGGTGAGCCGAGATGATGAGCATGGGAGCCGCAGCCTCAAAGCCTACGCGGCCTTTGATGCCGATGATGGTGTCGCCCACATGCATGTCGCGACCAACGCCATAGGCTGCGCCGATTTCTTCAACTTTTTGAATAGCTTGGATGGGGTCGTCAAAACGCTCGTCGTTAACGGCTTTGAGTTCGCCTTTCTCAAAAGTGAGGCGCAACTGTTCGCTGCCTTCTTTGGTGCAGTGTTTGAGGTAAGCCGATTCGGGGAGACCTTGTGCCGAGTCGAGAATTTCGCCACCGCAGATTGATGTTCCCCAAAGTCCCACATTGTAACTGTATTTGAGTTTTGTGAAGTCGGCCGAGAAACCGTTTTTGTTGAGGTAGTCTATTTCTTCTTGGCGCGAGAGGTTGTTGTCGCGAGTGAGGGTGATGATTTCAACACCGGGAGCCATAACGAGGAATGTCATGTCAAAGCGAATTTGGTCGTTGCCGGCACCTGTTGAGCCGTGAGCGATAGCGTCGGCACCGATTTCGTTGGCATAACGGGCAATGGCGATGGCTTGGAAAATGCGTTCAGAACTTACCGAGATGGGGTAGGTGCCGTTGCGCAACACATTACCATAAATCATGTATTTGAGGCTCTTGTCATAGTACTCGCGAGTAACATCGAGAGTTACATATTTAGTTGCTCCGAGTTTGTAGGCATTGGCTTCGTTTGTAGCCAACTGCTCGGGACTGAAACCGCCAGTGTTGGCACAAGCGGCATATACTTCATAACCTTTTTCTTTGGCGAGATACATTACAGTGTAAGAGGTGTCGAGACCGCCACTGAATGCTACTACGACTTTTTTCTTTTGTTCCATTTATGTAGATGTTTGTTTTATATTCGGTAAATTGAATTATTGGTTATCATCGGCGATGTCGCGACGACGGTTTTTGATTTCGATGGGGTCATAGAGCAACCCTGTGCACAGACATTTGTGTCCGCCGTTGCGTTGCAAGATGTCGTAGTTGACACAACTTTCGCAACCGCGCCAAAATGCGGGGTCGTCGGTCAATTCATCAAAAGTGACGGGACGGTAACCGAGTTCAAAGTTCATTTTCATAACGGCAGCACCTGTTGTGAGTGAGAAAATTTTTGCTTCGGGAAACATTTCTCTCGACAAGTCAAAGATGCGGCGTTTGATGCGGGTTGCGAGCCCCAATCCGCGGTATTTGTTGGCAACAATAAGACCTGAATTGGCCACAAATTGCTTGTTGCTCCATGATTCGATGTAACTGAAACCGGCAAACTCGCCGTTGCAGATTGCAACAACTGCTTTGCCTTCAACCATTTTTTGAGTCACATATTCAGGAGAACGCTTGGCAATACCTGTACCGCGAATTTTTGCGGCACGGTTGATAGTGTCAAGGATTTCGTCAACATATTTGATGTGTTCCTCTGATGCAACCAAAACTTCAATTACGGGTTGATTTTCCATTTTTATTAAGTCGCTATTGTGTTTTAGTGATTAAAAAATACTGATTAACTTATATGTCATCGTCATCGCCGATAAACTGTTCGCGTGCATCGGCCATCACATGAGAGGGCAAGAACGACGAGAACAGCGCATACAAGTCGCTGCGTGACGATTTTTCGTTTACGACGGCAAACACGGTGTCGGCGCCGGGAATTGTGCCGAGAATGTGTTCCGATTCAAGCATGTCGATGTCATAGGCCAATCCGCTGGCATAGCCGTTGCGAGTTTTGATAACGACGATGTTGCGAGAGATTGTGCATGACAAGGCCGCGGGGTGCAAACTCGACTGAACGGTGTTCTGATTCTTGGCAAATGGCTCGCTGCTCATTTGGTTAGAATCGGCAATGACATATCTGTAACCGCCCAAATCGGTGGCCACTTTGGTGGTGCGCAACATTTTGAGGTCGCGCGACAAGGTGGCTTGGGTTACAATAAAACCTCTGATAGCCAACTGCTTTGATAGCTCTTCTTGGCTGCCAATGCTATTGTGGGTGAGTATGTCGATAATTACCGGGAGTCGTGATTTCCTTTTTTTCATAAAATGATTGATTAATGTCGTCAATGCAAAGTTACAAACTAAAAATTGAATAAACATAGAAACGGCATAAAAAATTAATTTTTATGCAATTATTGGCGCAGAATTCTTAGAAAATGTAAGTTTCTGCGCGACTATCGTCGTCGGAAAATGTCGGCAAAGATTTTGTCGGTTGCTCCTATGTTTTGCTCGATGTATTGACGGGCAATGTTGCCTGACAAGGTGATTTTTTCGTCGCTCATTGACTGCATGAGTTGCTCAAACTCCTCTTTTGAGTTGATGCTGAATGCGCCGCCCAATGAGGTGAGGTCGCACGCTTCTTTGAATTTGTCAAATCGAGGTCCGAAAATGATGGGCATGCCATATACGGCTGCTTCGTTAATGTTGTGGATTCCGGCACCAAAGCCGCCTCCGATATATGCTATGTCGCCATAGCGGTAGATGCTTGCAAGCAAGCCGAAACAATCGATGATGATGCAACGCACGCTGCTGAAATCGAATTCGGTGCGCTCTTTGATTTGCGACCAAAGCATTGAGCCGGGAATGGCTTTTTGCAGTTGTGCCAATCGGTGGGCGTCAAACTCGTGGGGCGCGATAATGGCTTTGAAGCGGGGGCTGTTGTTGAGCCATTGTGAATATACCGCTTCGTCGGCTTCCCAACTGCTGCCCACAACCATGATGTGTGATGCCGATGCCTTGAATGCTGCAATCTGTGGCAACTCAACGGTTGTTTTCATAATGTCGGTCACGCGGTCAAAGCGGGTGTCGCCTGCAACGGTGACATTGTTGATGTTGATGCCGGCCAAGAGTTGTCGCGAGTTGTCGTCTTGCACATAAATGTGGGTGTAACATTTGAGAATGTTGCGGAATGTGCCGCCAAGAGGCTTGAAAAACGATTGCGACTTGCGGAATATGGCCGATATGAGATAGGTGGGAATGTTGCGTTTGGCAAGTTGCTGCATGTAGTTGCCCCAAAACTCATATTTGACAAATATGGCCATTTCGGGATTGACCAAGTCGATGAAACGGCGGGCATTGGCTACTGTGTCAAACGGCAGATAGCACACGGCATCAACTTTGTCGTAGTTTTTGCGCACTTCATAGCCCGATGGCGAGAAGAAAGTGAGCAATATTTTGCGGTCGGGATACTGACTGCGAATTTTCTCGATAAGGGGGCGGCCCTGTTCAAATTCGCCCAAAGATGCAGCATGAATCCAAATGTAGCGGTGCTCACGATTGAGGGTGCGACTCAAGTAGTCAAAGGCTGCTTTTTGGCCTTTGACCATGATTGCGATTTTTTCAATTCGCATTGATGCGAGTCGGGCACCAAATCGATAAAGGGCGATACCGGCGTTGTAAAGTGGATTCATCGTTTAGTCAGTGATGACGATGATTTATTCGACAGTGATGTTTTCGATACCGCGGCGCACTCGTGCAATGGTTTCTTCCTTGCCGAGCAATTCGGTGATGTCAAACATGTGAGGACCTTTGCAATCGCCCACAACAGTGAGGCGGAACGCGTTCATCACATTGCCCATGTGGTAGCCATTGTCGGTAATCCAACCGATAACCGATGTCTCGGCAGCCGCGCAAGAGAAATCTTCGAGCGTATTGAGGTGGTCGATGAGGCTGTTGAGCAATTGGGGAGTGTCTTCTTTCCAACGCTTTTTCACTGCTTTGGCCTCATATTCGGTGGGAGCGACAAAGAAGTATTGTGCTTGGTCCCAAAGGTCGCGAACAAAGTTGATGCGGTCTTTTACCATCGACACCACGCGAGTGATGTATTGGTCGCTGTAACCGCTGATGCCGTTGGCTTCAAGCACGGGCTTGAAGAGTTGGGCCAACTGTTCGTTGTCGAGTTCTTGGAGATATTTGTGGTTGAACCATTTGCCCTTTTCAAAGTCAAATTTTGCGCCTGATTTAGAGCAGTGGTCAAGAGAGAATTTCTCAATGAGTTGTTGCATTGACATGATTTCGGTGTCGTCGCCAGGATTCCAACCGAGGAGGGCGAGGAAGTTAACCACGGCTTCGGGAAGATAACCTGCTTCGCGGTAGCCCGATGAGATTTCGCCCGATTTGGGGTCATGCCATTCGAGGGGGAACACGGGGAAACCGAGACGGTCGCCGTCGCGTTTGCTGAGTTTGCCTTTTCCGTCGGGTTTGAGCAAGAGGGGCAAGTGAACAAATGCGGGCATAGTGTCGGTCCAGCCAAATGCTTCATAAAGCAACACATGCAAGGGAGCCGAGGGCAACCATTCTTCGCCACGAATTACATGCGACACTTGCATCAAGTGGTCGTCAACGATGTTGGCGAGGTGATAGGTGGGTAGGTCGTCGGCACTCTTGTAAAGCACTTTGTCGTCAAGAACCGATGAGTTGATGGTGACTTTGCCACGAATGAGGTCGTTAACCACAACATCGCGTCCGGGTTCGATGAGGAAACGCACAACATATTTCTCGCCGTTGTCAATGAGGGCTTTTACTTCGTCGGCCGAGAGTGAGAGCGAGTTGCGCATTGACAAGCGGGTTGATGCGTCATATTGGAAGTTGGCAACTTCTTGGCGTTTGGCTTCAAGCTCTTCGGGTGTATCAAAAGCCAAATAGGCTTTGCCGGCATCAAGGAGCATTTTTACGTGTTCGCGATATATGTCGCGACGCTCCGATTGTTTGTAAGGTCCATATTGGCCGCCTTCGCGCACACCTTCATCAATTTTGATGCCGAGCCATGCGAGTGACTCGTTGATATAATCTTCGGCGCCGGGGACAAATCGTTGTGAGTCGGTATCCTCGATGCGTAAAATCATTTCGCCCCCGTGTTGACGGGCAAAAAGATAGTTATATAACGCGGTGCGAACGCCACCGATGTGCAAAGGCCCTGTGGGTGATGGGGCAAATCTTACTCTTACTTTTTGATTCATTTTTGTGTTGCTCTATTAAAACGAGTGCAAAGGTACAAAATTATTTAGAAATATGGCATTTCATCGGCTAACTAATAATGCCTATATGCCACTAAAACTCATCAGATAAAATGGGAACTATAACTTTGTTGGCACAAAGACAGTCATAACAAACGGATTATTATAACCTCACCCCCTCCGAACTCGCGAGCTCGTTCTCGTCCCCCTATCCACTTCGTGGCAGAGGGACACTTGACAACACAACGACCCCGGAAACACTAGGTTTGTGCACCAGCAAGTCCTCCACTGCTTTTTGCGGAGAAATTTCGGAGCAAAA
>JAFZHD010000041.1 GCA_017555085.1 Muribaculaceae bacterium
AGATAAATTCCTGTAATCAAAACCCCGCATGAAACGATTATGCATCATCATAGCCGCACTCATGTGTGCGGCTTCTTTAATATATGGCAAGTCGGGTGCAAGTTATGCCGACAAAGCGCGTCGTGCCTTTGACCAGCAAGAGTGGGCCACAGCGAGCGCCATGTATACGCTTGCAATAGACCAAGAGCCTGGCCGTGGCGACTTGTATGGCTATGCCATTGCTGCGGCTGCCATGAAGCAAGACACAATCTCGCAACTGCAATTTTTTGACCAATCAATCAACAACCATGTGTCGTTTGATTCAACTTTTGCTGCTGTGAAAAGGGTAAGTTTCAGCTTGGCGCATGATTCTATGTATGAGCAGTTTATGCTGATGGTGCAGCGCAATTACAGTTGGCTGGGCCGGGCTGTTGATGCCTATTTGCTCAACTATTATGTCTATCGTCACAATGCTCCGGCCATCATTCGTTATAGCCGACAGATGCTCGCCGGGTTGCCTGATGATGTGAGGTATCTCGCCATCTTGGCCGATGCGCAGATGCAAGACTCGCAAACGGCCGAAGCGGTCGCTACCTATAATCGCATTATCGAACTCGACCCCGACAATTATAACGCTCATCTGACCCTCGGCAACTACTTTGCCCTTGCGGCCGATGATGCTGATAGCCGTCAGCAAGCAGTGACACATCTGAAAAAGGCCAACGCATTGCGACAAACGCCCCACACAACTGCGCTCATAAACTCTCTTGAACGCTAAATTATTATGGGCAAACGATTTTGATTATTGAAAATTTTTGTTATCTTTGTGTATAAATCACAATAACCGAGAATTTACTAACCAACTTTTATAACTTATGACTATGAAAAAAAGAATTGTAGTTTTGTCTGGCGCAGGTATCAGTGCCGAGAGCGGAATCTCAACATTTCGTGATAGCGATGGCTTGTGGGAAAAACACGATGTGATGGAGGTGGCAAGTGCCGCCGGCTTTGCCCGCAACCCTGAGCTGGTACACCGTTTTTACAACCAACGCCGCGCCCAACTATTGGAAGTTGAACCCAATTCGGCTCACATCGGCCTTGCCGAACTCGAAAAAGACTTTGAAGTGAACATTGTTACACAAAATGTTGACAACCTTCATGAGCGTGCGGGCAGCACCAATGTGCTCCATTTGCATGGCGAATTGATGAAGGTGCGTTCGGTTACCGACGAGTCAAAGGTGTTCACACTCACCGCCGACAATATCGAAACTACCCCCGACACCGAAATCGAAGGCCACAAAGTGCGCCCCCATATCGTGTTTTTTGACGAGGCCGTGCCCAACATTCATCGCGCGGTAGAGTTGATGCGTCAAGCTGATATATGTGTGATTGTGGGCACATCGTTACAAGTGCAACCCGCTGCAAGTCTCTATCGATTTTTGCCTCGCAATGCGCCCATCTACTACATCGACTTGCGTCCCGTTGTGCCTTATGACCGCGATGTTGACCTGTTGACAATGACGGCTACCGAAGGCGTGAAACAACTGACCGAAATACTCCAAAACATGAAATAAAAGTCAACAAAATACCCTATGCGGCCGCCAAGATTATATCCTCTTGGCGGTTTTGTTTTTGAAATAGGCATAATACTGATAATTAATAGGTTGTGAAAATGTTGAAAAATTTTTGAAAAAAATTAGATATTTTTTTGCGGTGAGTTTGCATTTCTGAATTTTAGTGAGTAATTTTACAAACGAATTAATAAAGAAGAGTGATTAACCCCAAAAAACGACAAAAAATGGCAGATGTAGTCTATCACGAACCGGCATTATTGGCAGAGACAATAGCGGCAATGAAAATTGTCGATAACGGCTCTTATGTTGATGCTACATTTGGCGGTGGCGGTCACTCTCGTGCTATCGTTGAGTGTTTGTCGGCTAAGGGCCATCTTTACTCTTTTGACCAAGATGAAGATGCGGCGGCCAACGCATTTGACGACCCTAGATTTACCTTTGTTTACAGTAATTTTCGATACATAAGCAATTTCATGCGATACTATGGCGTTGACGGTGTTGACGCCGTGCTTGCCGACCTTGGCGTGTCGTTTCATCACTTTGATGACAAAGAACGCGGCTTCTCATTCCGTTGGGACGGCGCACTTGATATGCGAATGAACCGAAAGGCCCGTCGCACAGCGGCATGGATATTGGCTAATTACAGCGAAAGTGAGTTATCTGATCTATTTTACATATACGGTGAATTGAAAAACGCACGCCGCTTGGCTGCGGCGATAGTTAAGGCACGCCAATCCGAACCTGTTGACACGGTGGAGCGTCTCTTGGCTATCACAAAGCCTATGATTAACCCGCGCCAAGAAAAGAAAGAATTGGCGCAACTGTTTCAAGCGTTACGCATCGAGGTTAATAACGAAATCGAGGTGTTGCAATCGTTCTTGGAGCAGTCTTTGAAGGTATTGAAACCTGGTGGTCGTCTTGTGGTGATTACATATCACTCACTTGAAGACCGCTTGGTTAAAAACTTCATGAAAAGTGGCAATGTCAAGGGCAATGTCGAGAAAGACTTTTATGGCCGGGTGTTGTCGCCTTTCAAGTTGTTGACCTCAAAACCCATCGTGCCGAGTGCCGAGGAGGTTGAACGCAACCCACGCTCGCGTAGTGCCAAGTTGCGTGTGGCCGAAAAATTGTAACTTTATCATATTAATCTGAAATTGCTGTGGAAAAAGAGACCAAAACAAAAACCCGTAAAATGTTCAAAACCTTGAACATTTTTGCCGAGCGAGCGTTTCATGGCGAAGTGCTGTCGCTTGATTTCTTCATCAAACATTGGATTCACATTGCGTTGTTTATGGCTATGTTGGTAAACTTCATTTCGAGTAAGTATCAGTGCCAAACAAGCATGGAAGACATCAAGTTGTTGAAGCGTGACCTCGAAATCGTCGAGACTGAATGTGTGAGGGTAAAAGGCGAATACATGAGCCGCGTGAGAGAATCGTACATGGCCCATTTGGTCGATTCATTGCGATTGAACCTCAAAGTACAAGAACAACCACCATTTAAGTTGACCTACGATGAAAAAAACCAATAATCGCACACACATCCTTTTGCGCTACATCTTTGTGATGTTGGGCATTGCGCTGCTTGCGGGTGCTATTGCATTCAAAGTGGTGAAGACCACTGTCATCGATGCCGACAAGTGGAATGAAAAAGCCGAAAAGTATTTGTCGGGAGTGGTAACCATCGCTCCCGAGCGTGGCAACATCTTGGCCCATGACGGCAGCGTGTTGGCCACCAACTTGCGCTATTATACCGTTCGCATCGACTATCGCAGCGAGCGATTCAAAATGGACCAATACATACGCCAACTCGACACGATTGCTGACAGTATGGCCCATTATTTTCCTATCAAAAACAGAGCTCAATGGCTCAAACACTTGAAAGCGCCGTTAGAGCGTGAACGATTGCCCCGTGCCTACCGCTTGTTGCGCCACATCAGTTATGCCGACTATATGCAGTTGCGCAAATTGCCGTTTTTTAACATTCCCAACCGCAACCGCAACGGTATTGTTCTCGAACCGGTTGACTTGCGCAAAAAACCTTACGGTGCAATGGCGCGCCGAAGCATAGGCAATGTAAACGAAGACTCGGCAACAGGCGAGTTTCACGGCATTTCGGGCTTGGAAAAGGCTTTGGACTCGATGTTGTATGGCACTCCGGGCATAAGCAAGAAAATCGCTTTGACCAGAAACATTGTCGATTGGGCCGATGTGAAACCAGTCAGAGGTTACGACATACTCACCACAATCGACATCAAGATGCAGGATATTCTTGAAAACGAATTGAACAAGGTGCTTGAATTGTGCGATGCCGAGTGGGGTACAGCCATTTTGATGGATGTCAAGACTGGCGACATCAAGGCCATTTCAAACTTGGAACTAAACAAGCGCACCGGCAACTATATTGAGGGCATGAACCGTGCCGTGTTGGGCTATGAGCCCGGCTCGGTGGTGAAAACATTGTCAATGCTCATCGCTCTTGAAGAAGGTGCTGTCAGAGATACATCGATGTATATATCAACCGGTAGTTCTTATGCATTTGCCGGCGGCCGACCCATTACCGACGCCCACGGCGTTAGCGGTATGAGGGCGAGTGAAGTGCTTGAAATGTCATCAAATATCGGTATGACCAAAATCACCGCAATCAAATATGGCAATGACCCCGTGGGATTTAGAAACAGAGTTGCAGAAACCGGATTTTTTGAGCCCATGCACACAGGTATCGCCGGCGAAACAACGCCCCGTTACCCCATTTTGGATGATAGCCGTCGCAGCCGCATCGCCATGTCACGCATGTGCTATGGCTACACAACCGAAATTTCGCCCATGTCAATGCTTGCGGTTTACAACGCTATTGCCAACAACGGCAAGTATGTGCGCCCCCGCTTGGTTAAGGGGTTGTCGCGCGACGGTGTTGACTCAATCTTGCCCGTGACCTATATCCGTCCCACTATATGCTCTGAACGCAATGCCAAGATATTGCAGGCAATGCTCAAAAAAGTGGTGTGGGGCAAGCACGGTACAGGTCGCATGTTGCGTGACAAGCGAGTTCCCATTGCCGGCAAAACAGGTACATGCTATGTGATTGAAAACGGTCGCTACAACACTTCAAAACGCCGTTTGGCATTCTGCGGATTCTTCCCCGCCGACAATCCCATGTACTCATGTGCAGTGTTGGTGTGCAACCCCCGCAAGTATCCTCGCGGTGCGGCAAGCACAAGTGGAACGGTGTTGAAAAACACGGCGCTGATGATGTACTCGCGCGGCATGCTCGACAATAGCTCGGACTACAAAGCATCGCCAGTGTCTGATTCTCCCACATCTTATGCCACACGACAAGAGTCGCAACGCAAAAATGTGAAAAGCGAACTTGGCGTTAAGAATATGCCCCGACTAGCCACTCCCGCCAAAACCGAAACCGGAGTGCCCAATGTGTTGGGCTATGGAATTGTTGAGGCATTGACGCTTCTTGAAGATGCCGGATATAATGTCCAAATCTCGGGCAGCGGATATGTGAAAAAGCAATCGCCCGAAGGTGGCACGCAGTTGGCCGAGGGCAGTGTAGTAAAATTAGAATTATCATCTGATTAATATCACGATATATGAAACAGTTGTCACAACTTCTTCGTTCAATAGAAACACTTGAAGTGAAAGGTGAGATAAACCGCACGGTGAGTGATGTAGTCAGCGACTCGCGCAAAGCAGGTCGCGACAACCTTTTTGTAGCCGTTAAAGGTGTAACGGTCGACGGTCATCGCTTTATCGCCGATGTGCAGCAGCGCGGAGTTGCTGCCGTGGTGTGTGAAGACTATCCCGAGGTTATTGACGAGAATGTGACTTATGTGAAGGTTGCCAACTCGGCCGAGGCGTTGGGTTTCCTCGCATCGGAATGGTATGACAACCCCTCGCAACAACTACACCTTGTGGGTGTTACAGGCACAAACGGCAAGACCACCACTGCCACTCTCATTTATGAGATGGCGCGTTTGATGGGCCACAAAGCCGGTTTGTTGTCAACAGTGTGCAACTATGTTGACACCGTGGCTGTACCTGCTACACAAACAACTCCCGACCAACTGACCATTAACCGTTTGTTGCGCCAAATGGTTGATGCAGGTTGCTCTTATGCAGCAATGGAGGTAAGTTCGCATGCCGCCGATCAGCACCGCATTGCCGGATTGCACTTTGAAGGAGGCGTGTTCTCAAACCTCACTCGCGACCACCTCGACTATCACGGCACTTTTGATGCCTATCTCAAAGCAAAGAAAGCGTTTTTTGATATGTTGCCCTCATCGGCATTTGCATTGACCAATCTTGACGACAAAGTGGGAGAGGTAATGCAACAAAACACCAAGGCAGCAAAGAAAACCTACTCGTTGCGCACCCGTGCCGACTTTATGGCACAACCCATCGAAAGCCGTCTCGACGGTACTTTGATAGCGTTTAACGGCTGCGAAATCGAGACATTGTTTACCGGCCGCTTTAATGTGTATAACCTCCTCGCAGTTTATGCGACATCAATATTGCTCGGTTGGGACAAAGAGGCCGTTGAGGTCAATATGAGCCGATTGGTTCCTGTTGCCGGCCGTTTCCAAGCCTTTCATTCGCCCCGAGGCTATGCCGCTATTGTCGATTATGCCCACACCCCCGATGCTGTGGTTAATGTGTTGAGCACAGTGCGCGATGTGATAGGCAACAACGGCAAAATCATCACAGTGGTGGGTGCAGGTGGCAATCGCGATAAGGGCAAGCGTCCCATCATGGCCCGTGAGGCTGCAATGCGTAGCGACCGTGTGATATTGACATCAGATAATCCCCGCGACGAAGAGCCCGAAGCAATCTTGGCCGACATGGAAGCCGGACTTGATGCCGAAGGTCGTGAACGCACCCTTTGCATCGTTGACCGCAAAGAGGCAATTCGCACAGCCGCAATGCTTGCACAGCGTGGCGATGTGATTGTGATAGCCGGAAAGGGTCACGAAGACTATCAGGAAATCAAGGGAGTGAAACATCACTTTGATGACCGCGAGGTGGTGAAAGAAATTTTTGAATCTCAATCAAAATAATAATATAAAACATTGATATAAAGATGCTTTACTATTTAGCTGACATATTAGAGAAGATGGATTTTCCTGGAGCAAGGTTGATGGACTATATCACCTTCCGCTCGGGTGCAGCACTTGTTTTGTCGTTGTTTATCGCGCTTGTGATAGGCCGCAAAATCATCAACCGCTTGCAACTTATGCAGGTGGGTGAGATTATTCGCGACCTTGACATCGAAGGTCAGCAACAGAAAAAAGGCACGCCCACAATGGGTGGTGTCATCATCATCATTTCGATTGTGATACCATGTTTGTTGGTGGGAAATCTGTCAAATGTGTATATGATATTGCTTTTGGTGTCAACCATTTGGCTCGGCTCTATCGGTTTCCTTGACGACTATCTCAAAATCAAGCGCCAAAACAAAGACGGCTTGAAGGGCAAATTCAAAATCGTGGGCCAAGTGGGCCTCGGATTGATTGTCGGCCTCACAATGTGGCTCAGCCCCGATATCGTTATCCGCGAAAACCACGAGGTGGAAAATGCTGCCAATCAAGAGCAGGTGATTACCTATGAGAAAGAAGATATCAAATCGACTCAAACCACCATTCCCTTTGTCAAAGACAACAACTTTGACTATGCCTATTTGACCTCATGGATGGGCAAATATGCCCAACTTGGCGGTTGGATATTGTTTATCCTTGTGGTTATAGCAGTGGTAACGGCTACATCAAACGGCGCTAACCTCACCGACGGGCTCGACGGTTTGGCGGCAGGTACATCGGCAATTATCGGGGTGGCGTTGGCAATTATGGCCTATTTGGGCAGTAATATCGTTTACTCGTCATATCTCAACATCATGTACATTCCCGGCAGTGAAGAGTTGGTGGTGTATATGGCCGCATTTATCGGTGCGTTGGTGGGCTTCTTGTGGTATAACGCCAATCCCGCACAAGTGTTTATGGGCGATACAGGCAGTTTGATGTTGGGCGGTATCATTGCAGTATATGCTATCATGATTCACAAAGAATTGCTCATTCCCGTGTTGTGCGGTATCTTTATGGTTGAGGCATTGTCGGTAGTGATACAGGTATCTGTATTCAAGTTTGCAAAGAAAAAATTGAATAAACCTGATGGTTATCGCATATTAAAGATGACGCCGCTGCATCACCATTTCCAAAAGAAAGGTGACGGCTCAATCAAGGCACTCATTCAGTTCCCCAAAACGCCTATTCCCGAAGGCCGTCTTGTTACCCGATTCTGGATTATAGGCATTTTCCTTGCGGTAATCACATTTGTTACACTCAAAATCAGATAAATGAAACGATTAGTGATATTGGGCGGAGGCGAAAGTGGCGTTGGTGCCGCTATCCTCGGCAAAGTGAAAGGTATGGATGTTTTCCTGTCGGATATGGGAAGCATCTCTGCTCGTTATAAGCAAGCACTTGAAGAGCATGGCATCGAGTGGGAAGAAGGTCAGCACACCGAGGCACGCATCTTGTCAGCCGATGAGGTTGTGAAAAGTCCCGGTATTCCGCCCACGGCTCCCATTGTGCAACGCATCGTTTCTAAAAACATACCGGTGATTTCGGAAATCGAATTTGCCGGACGATATACCGATGCCAAGATGGTGTGTATCACTGGTAGTAACGGTAAAACAACCACTACTTTGCTCACTTATCACATTCTGAAAAACTCGGGTGTGAATGTCGGCTTGGCCGGTAATGTGGGAAAGAGCCTTGCATGGCAGGTGGCATTTGAGCATCACGATGTGTATGTAATAGAGTTGAGCAGTTTCCAACTTGAAAACATGTATAACTTCAAGCCCAATGTGGCTGTGATGCTTAACATCACTCCCGACCACCTTGACCGTTATGACTATGAGATGCAGAATTATGTGAACGCCAAGTTCCGCATTCTTCAAAACCTCACACCTGCCGATGCATTCATCTATTGGCAAGACGACCCCATCATCAAGGCGCAGTTGGAGCAAATCGAGACCGAAGCGCGTTTGTTTCCCTTTGCCGAAACAATGGAAGAGGGCACAAAGGCCTATATCGACGCCGAGCACGACTTGATTCTCAATGCGAGCAATGCACCCATGTCAATGCCTCGCGCCGACTTGTCGCTCAACGGATTGCACAATCTCTACAACTCAATGGCAGCCGGTTTGTCGGCATGTTTGCTTGATGTGAAGAAAGAGGATATTCGCCAAGCATTGTCTGACTTTGAGGGCGTTGAACACCGATTGGAATATGTAGCCACAGTCAATGGCGTTCGCTATATCAACGACTCAAAAGCCACAAATGTGAATTCGTGTTGGTATGCTCTTGAAAGCATGCCCCAAAACACAGTGCTCATTCTCGGCGGCAAAGACAAAGGCAACGATTATAGCGAAATCGAGGCTCTTGTGAGCAAAAAAGTCAAGGCTATTGTGTGTATGGGTAAAGACAACAGCAAGTTGCTTGACTATTTTGGCGGCAAGGTGGCTGAAATTCGCGACACACATTCGCTCGACGAGGCTGTAAAAGCATGTGTTGAAATCGCAGTTGACGGTGACACAGTGTTGTTGTCGCCCTGCTGTGCAAGTTTTGACCTTTTCAGCAGTTATGAAGACCGCGGCCGTCAATTCAAAGATGCAGTAAGAAATATGTTAAACCAATAAAAATTATCACATTACTATGGAAGATTCAAAAGAAAAGACCACTCCCGAGTCGGCCGAAACCAAGGCCAAGAAGGAGACCGTCGAGGTAGAGAAACCCCGTACTGACCGCCACATTTGGGGCGTAATCATTCTCTTGATGCTCGTGTCGGTAATTGCGCTTTATAGTGCATCGTCACGCGAGGTTGCATCGACAAATGTTTATGGACCTATCTTGCGCCACGGCATTTTGCTTGGAGCAGGTTTGGTAATCATGATTGTACTCGAACGCATTCATTATCGTTGGTTCAAACCATTCATTCCCGTATTTGCTTTTGCGAGTGTGTTTATGATGGTGTATGTGCTGTTCTTTGGCGATGTCATCAACGGTGCTCGTCGCAGTTTCACGATTGCAGGCATTATGATTCAGCCAGCCGAGTTCCTGAAAATGTCGGCGGTGCTTGTCATTGCATTGATTATGTCGCGCATGCAAGAGCCTAACGGTGTGAAAACCAAAGGGGTGGTGTGGAGCGCTGTCGCGGTAATCGTGTTTAGCGGATTGCTGTTCACACAAGGTTTGACCAACACTATTTTGCTCATGGCTATCAGTTTGTCAATGATGATGATTGGCGGCGTGCAGTTAAAGAAATTCTGTTTGGTTTTACTGGCCTATGCCGTTATTGGCGGTGCTGCTTTGGGCTATAAGTTTATCAGTTCAGAGAGCCGTGCTGCCGAAAGCAATGGCACAGAACAAGTGGCAGAAGTTGACCGTTCGTCAACATGGGAGGCTCGAATTCAACGCTTTATTGGCGATGGTACCCCCAAATATGATCAACCCATCACTCCCGAAAACCGTCAGGAAATGTACTCTTATTTCGCTCAAGCCAACGGCGGTATCTTCGGACAATTTCCCGGCAACTCACGCGAGGCATCGCGATTGCCATTGGCATTCTCTGACTATATCTATGCCATCATTATCGAAGAGACCGGTATGGTTGGCGGCTTGGCGTTGATATTGCTGTATATGTGGTTGCTGACTCGTTCGGGGCGCATTGCAGGCCGATGCCGCAAGTCGTTCCCGGCTCTGTTGGTGCTTGGGCTTGCTGTGATGATTGTGTTCCAAGCCTTGTTTCACATGGGTATCGTCACGGGCGTATTCCCTGTGTCGGGGCAGCCGTTGCCGCTCATATCAAAGGGTGGCTCGTCAATCTTGGTGACATCAATAGCATTTGGCATGATGTTGAGTGTCAGCCGATATGGTATGCAGCCTCGTCCCAAGAAAAATAAAAAGAAAAAATTCTCATTATTTTCAACATCGAACGAAAACGATGGCGAAAATTTGGCTCAACTATAAACAATAATAACCGATGAAAGCAAAATCTCCATATCGCATATTGATTAGTGGCGGCGGTACAGGCGGCCACATTTTCCCCGCATTGTCAATCGCCAATGCGTTGAAGCGTCGTAACCCTGACACCGAAATTTTATTTGTAGGTGCCGAAAACCGTATGGAGATGGAGCGAGTGCCGGCGGCCGGATACAAGATTGTCGGTCTGCCGGTGAGCGGTTTTGACCGCCGCCGTTTGTGGCGCAATTTCAAGGTGTTGTGGAAACTGTTTAAGAGTATGCGTCGCGCGCGCAAAGTGTTGCGCGAGTTCAACCCCGACATGGCTATCGGCGTAGGCGGTTATGCAAGCGGCCCGATGCTCAAAGCGGCGCAAAAGCGAGGTATTCCCACCTTGCTCCAAGAGCAGAACTCTTATCCCGGTGTGACCAACAAACTTTTGGCTCAAAAGGCCGAAAAAATTTGTGTGGCCTATGACGGAATGGAGCGTTTCTTTGCCGCCGACAAGATTTTGAAAACCGGCAATCCGGTGAGGGCGGCCTTGTTTGAGGTGAAAGAGAGCCAAGCTGAGGCTAAAAAAGCGTTAGGCTTTGACCCCGAGCGCAAACTTGTGTTTGTGACCGGTGGCAGTTTGGGTGCTCGCACCATCAACGACAGTGTGGGCTTGTCGCTCGATGCTATTTCGGCAACAGGCGCGTCGGTGTTGTGGCAAACAGGCAAACTTTATGCCGATGAGTGTGTGCTCAAAGCCCAAGGTTATGAAAATGTCAAGGCCATGCCTTTTATCTCTGATATGGGACTTGCCTATCGTGCAGCCGACATTGTTGTGTCGCGTGCCGGTGCAAGCACTATCTCGGAGTTGCAACTCTTGGGTATGGCGGCTATCTTGGTGCCATCGCCCAATGTTGCCGAAGACCACCAACGCAAAAACGCACAAGCACTTGCCGACCGCGATGCGGCTGTGATGGTGCTTGATGTCGATTGCCGCGAAAAGTTGGCTGCCGAGGTGAAGCGCATGCTTGAAGATGAGGCTTTGTGCCAAACCATGAGAGCAAATGTGCTGAAAATGGCTTTGTGTGATGCCGATGAGAAAATTGTAAATGCAATATATCAAATTTTAGAAACACGATAAACGATGAAACTCAAACAGAACATATATTTTGTGGGTGCCGGAGGTATCGGCATGGCAGCCTTGGTGCGTTTTTTTCTTTCGCGCAAATGTAATGTTGCCGGATATGACCGCACTCGCACTGCATTGACCGATGCGTTGGTCAACGAGGGCGCCGAAATTGTCTATGAAGAGTCGGCAAGTCTCATTCCCGAGAAATATCGCAATCCCGACGATACACTTGTTATCTACACTCCGGCAATTCCTGCCAACCATGAGGGATTGTGCTATTTCCAAAACAACGGTTTTGAGGTGTTGAAACGCGCTGCCGTGTTGGGTATGATTACCCGTGGCTCAAAGGGTATATGCTTTGCCGGAACACATGGCAAGACCACAACATCGTCGATGGCGGCTCATATTTTGCACAACTCGTCGGTAGGCTGCAACGCATTCTTGGGAGGCATTTTGCGCAACTACAACAGCAACTTGCTGTTGAGCGAAACATCGCCCTACACCGTAATCGAGGCTGATGAATATGACCGTTCGTTTCATCATCTCAGCCCCTATGTTGCAGTAATCACATCGACCGACCCCGACCACCTTGACATCTATGGCACCGAGGAGGCTTATCTCGAAAGTTTTGCTCATTTCACCGAGTTGATTAATCCCGAAGGCTGCTTGCTCATTCACGAGGGATTGAAAGTTCAGCCCCGTGTTCAGGAAGGTGTGAAGGTTTACACCTACTCGCGCGACTCGGGCGATTTCCATGCAACAAATGTTGTGTATGGCAACGGAACAATCACTTTTGACTTGGTGACTCCCGAGGGCGTTTATCCCAACTTTGAATTGGGCGTGCCGGTCGAAATTAATATCGAAAACTCTATCGCTGCAATGGCGGCTTGTTATCTCACAGGCGCTATTCAGCCCGATGATATGTATTATGCTATGCGCACCTTCATGGGTCCCAAACGCCGTTTTGAGGTGTGGCTCAAAGAGGAGGGCGAAAACGGCCGCGTCGTTATTGACGACTATGCCCACCACCCCGATGAATTGCGCGCTAGCATCTCGTCGGTAAAAAAATTGTGGGGCGACCGTCAGTTGACTGTGGCTTTCCAACCCCACTTGTACTCGCGCACTCGCGACTTTGCTCCCGAGTTTGCCGAGGCATTGTCGCTTGCCGACCGAGTGATTTTGCTCGACATCTATCCTGCACGCGAAGAGCCTATCGAGGGCGTAACTTCGCAGATTATCTTTGACAACATCACCGTTGCCGACAAAGTGCTCATCGCCAAAGAACAGTTGGTTGAAGTAGTGAAAGAGCAGCGTCCCGATGTGTTGTTGACAGTGGGTGCAGGCGACATCTGTAACTATCTCCCCGAAATTTGTAAACCTTTATAACACATCGTTTTGCTATGAGAAATATCATTTGGGGTATATCGGCACTGTTGCTCGTTTCCTATTTAGTGTTCATCTTTATTTGGATGGGCATGGAGAGCAATGTGCCTAAATGTACCGGCATCGAAATCAAGTTTGACACATCGGTCAACAACTCGTTTGTTACGGCCGATGAGGTGTCACGCGAGATTGGCTATTTGCCCGACTATTGTGTGGGCATGCCGCTCGACCAAATCAACACCGACAGTCTTGAACGCATTCTCAACTCTATCGACAAGATTGAAAAGGCATCGTGTGTGACATACAGCACCGGCCGCATCGAGATTACCGTAACGCCTATGCACCCGGTGGTGAGAGTGTTTGACGGCAACATTTCATATTATCTCAACAGCCAAGGTAAGCGCATTGAGGCCGATGCCCGCTATCACATGGATGTGCCCGTTATCAAGGGCAGTTTTGATGCCACACATCCTGCCATCGACTTGTTGCCTTTGGTCAATTACATTCAGGCCGACTCGCTTTTCTCGGGACTGATTTCTATGATTGAGGTTGACAAGAAGGGCGAAATCACTTTGGTGCCCATGCTCAAAGGGCATGTCATAAAATTTGGCGCCAACAGCAATATCGAGAACAAGTTTGACCGCTTGCATCGCTTCTACACCGAGGTGTTGAAGTATCGCGGTTGGGAAACCTATGAGACCATCGCCGTGAAATGGGACGGTCAGATTGTGGCTACCAAGCGCAAGAAAAAATCAAATGAAAAGGTAGAGATCGAAAGAGACCTGTCAGAAACCGAAGTGCCCGATGTTGAAAGTATGCAAGTAAAAGAAGAAAACCCCGATAATCTAAAACAAGAATAAAAACATTTTATATGGAACAAAAATATATCGTTGCAATCGAAATCGGTAGTTCTAAAATCAAAGGGGCTATCGGTTCAATAGATGAAACCGGAACTCTCTCGGTATTGGCCGTTGAGGAAGAAAAGGTTTTGGACAGCGTTCGCTATGGCTGCATTCAGAATGTGGATATGGTGTGCAACGCTGTGTCGCAAGTAGTGTCGCGTCTTGAACAGGGACCAAACATTGCTCCCCGCAAGATTAAGAGCGTTTATGTAAGCGTTGGCGGCCGCTCGCTCTCGTCGCTCATTGTTGACGAAAGCACCATTTTGCCCGAGGAAACCGAAATTACCGAATCTATCATAGCCCAAATCAAGAGCAAGGTGAAAACGACAGTCGTTGCCGACCGCGATGTGATTGATGTTGTGCCTTGCAAGTATTTTGTTGACAAGCAATTAGTACCCAACCCCGTGGGTGTGTTTGGACAGACACTTACTGCCAAGATGAATCTCATTGTGTGCAAGCCCCAAATCAAGCGCAACATCAATCGTGTGATTTGCGAACGCTTGCCCTATGCCATCGCAGGTTATGTTGTTCGCCCCGTCGCTATTGCCGACATCGTTCTCACTGACAACGAAAAGCGTTTGGGTTGTATGTTTGTCGATTTTGGTGCCGAAACCACTACCGTGTCGATTTATAAAGATGCCGTGTTGCAATATATCGCGACTTTGCCCATGGGCTCTCGCAACATCACTCGCGACATCACTGCAACAAACTGCATCGAAGAAAAGGCCGAAGAAATCAAGATTGCTCATGGCAGCGCCATTTCTGACGGTACGGCCAAGAAAACCACTGTTGACGGCTTTGACACAGCCGAGATTAACAGTTTTGTTCAGGCTCGCTCATCAGAGATTGTTGCAAACATTATCGAGCAACTCAATTATGCCGGCTACAAGGCTGCCGAGTTGCCCCAAGGCATCATCATTGTTGGCGGTGGAGCCAAGTTGCGCGGATTTAACTCGCTTCTCGGCACAAACAGCGATATGAAAGTTCGCAGTGGCGCGCCTGCCGGAATGATTCGCATTGTCGATTCGGGCATTCAGGCCTATGACTCTATCGATGTGTTGGCATTGCTCATGGCAGCATCGCGCATGTCAACTCTTGAATGCACTTACATGCCCGAAATCGAGGTTGTAGACGAGCCCGTCGCAACACAAGAAATCGAAGATGTCGAAAACGATGTTGACGATGACTTTGTAGAAGAGACGCCCCAACCCGCCAAGAGCACAAATAAGCGCAAATGGGGTATCAATCTCGGCGCATTGAAGGAGAGAGTAGTGAGAATTGTCACCGAATCGTCAGATGATGACAATGACGGTTATGATGACGAAGATTAGTAAAAAGATTAAAATCAGTTGATTATGACTAACGAAGATATAGCAAACGGCCATCAGTTTTTGATAAATGAGCCCGAAAGCGAAACCCGAGTGATTATTAAAGTAGTCGGTGTGGGTGGTGGCGGCAATAATGCCATCAATCACATGTTTCGCAAAAATGTGAAAAATGTGTCGTTTGTGGTGTGTAACACCGACCAACAGGCGCTTGACAACTCGCCTGTGCCTACACGAGTGTTGCTCGGTCCGCAAACAACCAAGGGCCTCGGTGCGGGTAATGTTCCCGAGCGAGCAAAAAAGGCCGCCGAAGAAAGTGAGAAAGAAATCAATGCGTTGTTTGACGACGACACACAAATGGTGTTTATCACAGCCGGTATGGGCGGTGGTACAGGTACAGGTGCGGCTCCCGTGGTGGCTCGCATTGCCAAAGAACGCGGATTGCTCACTGTGGGCATCATTACCATTCCCTTCTTGTTTGAAGGCAAACCCAAAATCAAAAAAGCGCTTGCCGGCGCCGACGAGATGTCAAAGCATGTCGATGCCTTGTTGGTAATCAACAACGAGCGATTGACCGAGGTGTATAAAGACCTTGACTTTATCAACGCCTTCCGCAAAGCCGACGACACATTGTCAACTGCCGCATTGAGTATCTCAGAAATCATCACAAGCGTGGGGGTAATCAACCGAGACTTCTGTGATGTTGACACCACATTGCGTGGCGGTGGCGCTGCCATCATTTCGACCGGTTATGGCGAAGGCGAAAGCCGTGTGACCAAGGCTATCGAAGATGCGCTTAACTCACCCTTGTTGCGCAATCGCAATATCTATGGTTCAAAACGCTTGTTGTTCAATCTCTACTTCTCGGAGCAGGCCGAAAAGAAATTCCATATGGCCGAAGCAGCCGAGTTGACCGAGTTTATCAGCAACCTTGGCGAAGAAATCGATGTGATTTGGGGTGTGGCTATCGACAACACATTGGGCGATAAAATCAAGATGACAATTCTTGCATCGGGCTTTGATGTGTCGTTGCAAGACGAAACCTCAACATTTGTCAAGCCCCAAGGCGAAACAAAAACTGCCGATATCTTTACGGTTGAGCCCAGCAAGGTTGAGAAATCAACTACCGACCAGCGTTTGCAAGAAGAATATGGTGTGAAATTCACCGAAATGCAAAACAGCAAAGACCGTGCGCGCTTTGTAATCTTGCGTCCCGACCAAATGGATGATGACGCAGTGGTTGAGGTGCTTGAAAAGACTCCCGCACTCAACCGCGACAAGAAGATTGTTGAGGAATTGAAGGCCGAAGTCAAGCCCGAAGAACCCCAACCTATGGCCGAGTCGCATGCGCAAGACGAAGAATTGCTCTCAAATGACAAAGTGATTACTTGGGACTAACCAAGCAATAGCCCATAACAACACAACGCGACTGCCCATGGCGGTCGCGTTGCTTTTATAGGGTGATTGTTGTTTGCGGTTATTGTGGTAGGTCGAGGCGAAAGACAATGCGTTGCACCCCGTCTTGATAGCGTGCGCTTGAAATGCGAAAACGGCCAATCTCGCTTGTGTTTTCAACATGTGCGCCCACGCATGGACAAGCATCGTAGTCGCCGATATGCACAATGCGCAACATTTCAGATGCATCGTCGGGCAATCGCTCCAAATCATAGATAGCGGCAGCCTCGCTTGCGGGGATAAACTCATAGGTAATGGGCATATTTTGCTCAATCACGCCGTTTATCGTGTCCTCTATCGTTTGCAGTTGCTCAGGCGTCAAAGGCTCGGGCAGGGGATAGTCACATTTTGACTTTTTGCGTTCGATGTGAGCATTGCGCGAACGCTTGCAGCCAATCATTTTTACCATAGTGCCGTTAAGCAAATGCTCGGCACTGTGCATTGGCGGAAACTCCGCCTTATTATGAGCATTGAGTTGTGGTTCTTGATTCATTATTTTAATTTTCTGATTTATTAAATTCACAACAACTTTTACCATTATATCTTTCTAATTTCAACTTATCGTTGATAGCATAACCTTTAATCAAGTAGTCTTTAAGAACCCTATTAGCCCAAATACGGAATTGAGTACCTCGGATAGAATTTACCCTATAACCCACAGATATTATCATATCAAGATTGTAAAATGGGATCTCACGTGTAACCTGTCGTTTGCCTTCCATTCTAACTTGTGCAATTTTTGCACAGGTTGAATTTTCTTCCAATTCGCCTATCTTATAAATATTTTTTATATGACGCAATATTGATGTCCTATCAGTATCAAACAACAATGCCATTTGGCTTTGAGAAAGCCACACTGTTTCACCATCCATCTTCACATCAAGCGAGATTTGATTATCCTCGGTTACATATATCATAATTGAGGATGTGTCAAATCCATTGACCTGCATCGGCGGAAACTCCGCCTTATTATGAGCATTGAGTTGTGGTTCTTGTTCCATTATATGGTTGGTTTATGTTTGACAAAAGAAGTTGTATTATTTTGTTGTTCGGCCCAAAATACTGTAATGGCAAAGATAAATATTTTAGTTGGATTTATATTGGTTGAGTTGAAATTTCAGGGTAATTCTTTGAGATATTAGTTTTTTTAGGTAGTTTTGTGAACTAAATCAAATCATCATGAAAGCGTATATCATTTATTTTATCGTTGCGTTTATTTGGGGTGCATTACTCCAATTTGTAATAGACCTATTCCGTGGAATTAATATGAGCGAAATTTCCACACAACCTCACATATTAGGGATATGTTTGGGTGGTTTTATTTTCGCTGTTTTATTGACCTTGGGCAAGTATATAACTGAAAGAAAAGCAAAGAAATAAGGAACGTTTACTAAATGCAAAAAAGAGTATTCAATTTGTTTTGAATACTCTTTTGCTTTACACCCCCTCCGAACTCGCAAACTCGTTCTCGTTCCCCCTATCCGCTGCAGAACTGCGCGGCAGAGGGAACTTGCTAACGCGATTGTTTTTTCTGCCCTTCGGGTTGCTTAATGCTTGTGTTTAAAGTTGCTTATAATCAGCTGTTTATTTCAGTACGGGCCAATGGTAGTGTTTCAACTCGTTGATATATTGTTTTTCGAGGCCGTTGCAGTATTTGTTGCAGAGTTGGTGAAAGCGCGGGCTGTGATTCATTTCGGTGAGGTGGGCGAGTTCGTGCCACACGATGTAGTCGCGCAGATGTTGGGGCAGAAACACGAGCATATATGACAGCGCAATCTCTTTTTTTGCCGAGCAGCGGCCCAATGTGGTGTGGCCGGTAGATATTGACCACGACGACACTTTCAGCCCAAGAGCATCGGCAAGGGCGCGAGCGCGGGGCAACAGCAGTTGCGGAGCAATGCGGTTGGCAATGCGGCACATCAGTCGGCTGAGTGTTTGTGATGTTTCGGGGGCGTTTAAGTCAAAGTTTGTGCCAACGCCAATAGTGATGACCGGCAACGAGGGGCGCGCGGTTATTTTGTCGGGCGAGATGTTTTGTCGTGTGATGACAAATTCCACACCATCGAGTTTGATGCTCTGCGAGTCGTGATATTTGAGCGATGGTTGTCTCACTGTGAGTCGTGGCGCAAGCGATTCGATGGCTTTATATAACTCAGCGGTTGAAATGCTTGCCGGAGCATTGATGTGAACGCTGCCGTTTTTCCAACGCGCCGATATTCGGCCAGAATTGGTGCGATAGGTGATGTGAACCAATCCTAATTGCGGATGGTTAATGTGTGTGGGTAAAGCCATAGTGTGTTAAAGGTTAGAAGGTATGGTAATCAAATTTTGTCGATGCCCCACAGCAATTTGTTGCGCAGCGTGTCGGTGAAATGATGGATGTGTCGCTGTGCGAGTTTGATAACAAACGGGGCTTTGCGCAGAGTGACGGTTGAGCCGACGGGCAGAGTGGTCGAGCGGCCGTCAAGGCTAATGCGGTAGTTTTGGGCGCGCGAGGTGGTGGTGATGGTCAGCACTCGCTGGTCGCTGATAACGAGCGGACGCATGGTGAGCGAGTGGGCGGCAATGGGCGATAAAGCCCAGTTAGGCGCGCAAGGCTCAATGATAGGTCCGCCAACCGACAGATTGTAGCCTGTTGAGCCTGTGGGGGTGGAGATAATGAGTCCGTCGCCGCGATAGGTGGCGAGTTCCGAGCCGTTGATGAGTGTTTTCACCGAAATCATCGATGCGGTGTCTTGTTTGAGGATAGCCACTTCGTTGAGGGCATATTTCCACCCTGTAAATTCGGGACAAGAGGTGCTGACCTCGATGAGCGAGCGGTCTTCGATTTTATATCGGTGGTTGATGATATCGTCAAAAATGTCGTGGCACTCGTCGATGGTGACATCGGCAAGATAGCCCAAGTGACCGGTGTTGATGCCAATGATGGGTATTTCCTTGTTGGCCACTCTTTGTGCCGTGCGCAAAAATGTGCCGTCGCCGCCAATGCTGAGGGCTATATCGGCCGTAAAGCGGTCGCCCTTGATGAGTTGGTCGACATGTGGAGCGGTGTCAAGCACACGACTCAGGTAGTTATAGAAAGTATATTCCATAGCCACTTCGAGGTCGTAGTGTGACATCAGATTGAAAAACTCGCTCAACTGTGAGATGTACTCTTCTTGGTACTTATTGCCGAAAATGGCAATTTTCAGGCGAGTATTTTGTGATAAAATGTTATCTTTTCCTTCCAAATTTTTGCGTCTTGGTAATTCTTATTACTTTTGTAGTTTAATTAACATAGGCAAATATATGAATAATTCTTCATATTAAAATAAACCGATGACAAATTTAAGTGTAAATATCAATAAAATCGCAACATTGCGCAACGCACGCGGCGAGAATCGCCCCAATGTGATTGATGTGGCAATGGATTGCGAGCGTTTTGGTGCCGCCGGCATCACAGTTCACCCTCGTCCCGATGAGCGTCACATTCGCCGTGACGATGTATTCTCGTTGCGTCCGTTGGTGAGAACCGAGTTTAATATCGAGGGTTACCCCACGCCCGAGTTTATGGATATGGTGTTGAAGGTTAAGCCCGACCAAGTGACACTTGTGCCCGATGCCCCCGATGCTATCACATCGAGTGCCGGATGGGATGTAGCCGCCAATATGGAATTTTTGACCGGTATTGTCGATTCATTGCGTGAAGCGGGTATTCGCTCGTCAATCTTTGTGGGTACTGATGTTCAAAACATCAAGTTGGCAGCCAAGGTTGGTGCCGACCGTGTGGAACTTTACACCAAACCCTATGCCGACCAATATCCCGTCAATCCCGAAGCTGCCGTAGCGCCTTATGTAGAGGCGAGTTTGGCTGCCCACAAAGCAGGTTTGGGCGTAAACGCAGGTCACGATTTGAGTCTCGAAAACCTCAAATTTTTCCATGAGCGATTGCCATTCCTCAACGAAGTGTCGATTGGCCACGCGCTCATTTGCGATGCTCTTTATCTCGGACTTGAAGAAACGATTAAACGCTACAAGGCTTGTTTAGTCTAACTGATAAATAATAACCACTAAAACCACGAATATAATGTCTTTATTTGCTACTGTCAGCAGTGCCTTGACCGACTCGGTGGCTGCTGTTGCCGAAACCACACAGCCCGTTGCACAAGAATTGTCGGTGTGGGATTTGTGTGTCGAGGGCGGATTTATCATGATTCCTCTCTTGATACTCTCTATTATGTGCATCTATATCTTTGTTGAACGCGCCATGGCCATCAACAAAGCATCGCAAGAAGATGCCTCGTTTATGAAACGCATCAAAGACTATATTCATGAAGGCGAAATTGAGAGCGCACAAAATTTGTGCAAGAAAAACGGTTCGCCCTACGCCCGACTCATTGCCAAGGGTATCAGCCGCATAGGCCGTCCCATGGGCGATGTTCTTGTAACAATCGAGAACACGGGTAACCTCGAAATTGCCAACCTCAGCAAAGGCCTTCCTTGGCTTGCCACAACTGCTGCCGGTGCTCCCATGCTCGGCTTTTTGGGCACAGTTATGGGTATGGTCGATGCCTTCTACAACCTTGCAAGCGCCGGCAGCAGTGCCAACATCGATGTGCTTGCCGGTGGTATTTATGAGGCATTGGTAACTACCGTTGCAGGTCTCATCGTGGGTATTATCGCCCTCTTTGCCTATAACTACCTCGTTGCCCGCATCAACAAAGTGATGAATATGCTCGAAGCCAAGACCATGGAATTTATGGACTTGCTCAACGAGCCTGCACAATAATGCTCTAAACACAGGTTTGTTATGGCACTGAAACGACAAAACGACATGATGTCAATGTTTTCGATGGCGTCGATGACCGATGTTATCTTCTTGTTGCTCATCTTCTTCATGGTGACATCAACCTTTGTGTTTCCCACGGCTCTTGAAGTGAATTTACCCCAAAGTTCGCAGCAAACGGCGCTCAAACCCGGTGCGCGTGTCTATATCGACAAAGAGCAGCAGGTGTATGCCTCGTTTGGCGACAGCGAGCCGCAGCCCATCGACCGCGATGCGTTGTTGGCATTCTTGCAGCTCACACAGCAGCAGAGCCCCGACAGTTACATTGCCCTTTATGCCGACCAAGAAGTGCCTTATGGCCGTGTGGTTGAAATGCTTGAAATGAGCAGTCGCAACAACCTCAAAATGGTGTTGGCAACACATCCCTCACACAAAAAATAGCCGTCAACGATGCCCTCGCCCGACCGCCGCAACCGTCTAATAGCCATCATCGCCACCGTGGTGTTTCACATAGTGGTGTTGGTGATTATGCTGTGTGCCTATCTGCGCTACACAGGCGAGCAACCACGCAAATGGCCGCCGCAAGACACAAGCGAAATTTTGTATGGCGGAGAACTTATCGTTGAGGGCAACATACAAGAACAGGCCGCGAGCAATAGCACACCCGCCCCCTCGTCATCGCCCGAGCAGGCAGTGCAACAAGCCGACGATCCCATAGACCAAGGCGAAACGGGCCAAGTAGCCCCCTTGGTGACATCGACACAAGAATCTCCCGCCAAGGTAAAAGAAACTCCCAAGCCCGAAAAGACCGGTCCCACCAAAGAAGAACTTGCCGAGCAAGAGCGCATCAAGCGTGAGCAAGAAGCCGCACAACGCATCAGAAACCAAGTGAAATTTGGCAACTCGGGCAGTGGTAGCGGCACGGCCGGCTCGCCCGACGGCAACTCAACGGTCGGAGCCACAGGCGGCACTCCCGGACACACACTCACAGGCCGCACACTCGAATCGTTTGGCCGTCCCAAGAGCCAATACACCGGCACTATACGCATCAGAGTGCGCGTTAACCGCGACGGCTTTGTTGTCGGCACGCCCACCTACGACGGCGGCGACGGTCCGGCATCGGCCAATGCCGCGGTGCGTCAAAGTTGCATCGACGCCGCGAGCAAATCGCGCTTTTCGGTATCGCTCAACGCCCAAGCCGAACAGGTTGGCGTCATCACATGGCGATTTGAATAACAGCAGCCCGATTTATGTCGACATAAGGACAAAAAAGAACAGGTAAATTGCTCTCAAAAAGGCCGTCTTATGCGCGAAAAATGTGTTTATGCACTTGCATTTTGTGGTTTGGCGAGGATAAATGCAAATTTTTAGCACAAAATGGAAATTTTTTAGGGCTTTGTTGTTGTATAGGGGCATGATTAATTGTAACTTTGCAAGAAATTTTGCAAAATTATGATCGACGGAATTAAGAAAGTATTGCTCCTCGGTTCAGGAGCATTGAAGATCGGCCAAGCCGGTGAGTTTGACTATTCGGGTTCGCAAGCATTGAAGGCACTTCGTGAAGAAGGCATCTCAACAGTTCTCATCAACCCCAATATCGCAACAATCCAAACATCAGAAGGTGTTGCCGACCAGGTTTATTTCCTTCCCATTACCCCTCATTTTGTTGAAGAAGTTATCAAGAAAGAGCGTCCCGACGGCATTTTGCTCGCATTCGGTGGTCAAACAGCGCTCAACTGCGGTACAGAATTGTATCTCAATGGTACTCTCGAACGCTATGGCGTGAAGGTGTTGGGTACATCGGTAGAAGCAATCATGATTACCGAAGACCGTGATTTGTTTGTAAAGAAACTCGACGAAATCGAAGCCAAGACTCCCGTTTCACAAGCAGTTGAAACAATGGAAGACGCTATCGAGGTAGCACACCGCATTGGTTTCCCCGTAATGGTTCGTTCGGCATACGCGTTGGGTGGTCTCGGTTCGGGTATCTGTAACAACGAAGAAGAGTTCCGCACTTTGTGTGAAAGCGCTTTGGCACACTCTAAACAGATTCTCGTTGAAGAGTCGTTGAAAGGTTGGAAAGAAATCGAGTTTGAAGTAATTCGCGATAAGAACGACCACTGCTTCACTGTTGTGCCTATGGAAAACTTTGACCCCCTCGGCATTCACACAGGTGAAAGTATCGTTGTTGCTCCCATCGTATCGCTCACACAAGAGCAAATTCAATTATTGCAAGATATCGCAACTCGCGTGGTGCGTCACATCGGCATCGTTGGCGAATGTAACATTCAGTATGCATTCAACGCCGAAACCAACGACTATCGCATCATCGAGATTAACGCTCGTTTGAGTCGCAGTTCGGCCCTTGCATCAAAAGCATCGGGTTATCCCTTGGCATTTGTTGCAGCAAAATTGGCTCTCGGTTACTCACTCGACCAAATTGGCGAAATGGGTACACCCAACTCGGCTTATGTAGCACCCTCGGTTGACTATATGATTGTCAAGATTCCTCGTTGGGACTTGACCAAGTTTGCCGGTGTTGACCGTGAAATCGGTTCGGCAATGAAATCGGTAGGCGAAATCATGTCAATCGGTAAATCATTTGAAGAAATCATTCAGAAAGGTTTGCGCATGATTGGTCAAGGCATGCACGGCTTCGTGGGCAACCGCGATGTTAAGTTTGACGACCTCGACTATGCATTGTCACACCCCACCGATATGCGCATCTTCGCTATCGCTAAAGCATTGGAAGAAGGTTATAGCGTTGAACGCATCGAAGAATTGACCAAGATTGACCCATGGTTCCTTTCTCGTTTGAAAAACATCGTTGACTACTCGGTAGTTCTCAAACAATACAACAAAATCGAAGACCTTCCTGCCGAAGTATTGGCCGAAGCAAAACGATTGGGTTTCTCTGACTTCCAAATCGCTCGATTTGTTGAAAACCCCGAAGGCAACCACGAACCCGAATTGTTGCGTGTTCGCGAACATCGCAAAAACAACGGCATCACTCCCAAAGTGTGCCGCATCAACACCGTAGCCAACGAGTATCCCGAATTGACTAACTATCTCTATGTAACCTATGGCGCAGCATCTCATCAGGTTGCTTATGACTACAACTCGGGCAAAAACATCGTGGTTCTCGGCTCTGGTGCATATCGCATCGGTAGTTCGGTAGAGTTTGACTGGTGCTCGGTTAACGCCGTGAACACTTGCCGTCAACTCGGTTACAAGTCAATCATGATTAACTACAACCCCGAAACAGTATCAACCGACTATGATATGTGTGACAAACTCTATTTTGACGAATTGAGTTTTGAACGCGTACTTGATGTTATCGACCTTGAAAGTCCCCGCGGCGTTATCGTGTCGGTAGGTGGTCAGATTCCCAACAACTTGGCAATGAAACTCAACCGTCGCCAAGTGCCCATTTTGGGTACATCGCCCATCTCAATCGACCGAGCCGAAAACCGTCACAAATTCTCGGCTATGCTCGACAGCCTCGGCATCGACCAACCCCGTTGGAAAGAGTTGACAAGTTTTGACGATATCGACAAGTTTGTTGAAGAAGTAGGCTTCCCCGTGTTGATTCGTCCAAGTTATGTATTGTCGGGTGCGGCAATGAATGTGTGCTACGACCACGAGTCAATGTACGAATTCTTGGGTGCAGCAGCCAAGGTGTCAAAAGAATTCCCCGTTGTGGTATCAGAATTCTTGCAGAACGCCAAGGAAATCGAGTTTGACGCGGTTGCACGTAATGGTGAAGTTATAGAATATGCAATTTCAGAGCACGTTGAGTTTGCCGGTGTTCACTCTGGTGACGCTACACTCGTATTCCCTGCTCAAAAAATATATCTCGAAACAGCTCGTCGCATCAAGCGCATAAGCAAGAAGATTGCTAAGGAATTGAACATCTCAGGTCCTTTCAACATCCAATATCTCGCGAAGAACAACGATGTTAAGGTAATTGAATGTAACTTGCGCGCATCACGCAGTTTCCCCTTCGTTTCAAAAATCCTCAAACGTAACTTCATCGAGACAGCAACTCGCATCATGCTCAACGAGCCTGTTGAAACTCCCGATTCATCAACATTTGACATCGACTATATCGGCGTTAAGGCATCGCAATTCTCATTTGCCCGCCTCCACAAAGCCGACCCCGTGTTGGGCGTAGATATGGCTTCAACAGGTGAAGTAGGTTGCTTGGGCGCTGACTTTGACGAAGCATTGTTGAACGCTATGATTTCGGTTGGTCACGCAGTACCCGACAAAAACAAAGGCGTACTCGTATCATCGGGCGACCCCCGTGGCAAAGTTGATATGCTCGAATGCTGCCGCACACTCTCGGCTAACGGCTACAAACTCTATGCTACCGAAGGTACAGCCAAGTTCCTTGAATCAAACGGCGTTCCCGCAAATCCCGTATGCTGGCCCGACGAAGAAGGCGAAAACATTCTCGACCTCCTCGCATCTCACTCTATTGGCTTGGTAATCAACATTCCCAAAAACCACACCAAGCGTGAGTTGACTAACGGTTATCGCATTCGCCGCTCGGCTATCGACCACAACATTCCCTTGTTGACCAACGCACGCCTCGCATCGGCATTCATCAACGCGTTTGTAAACAAACCCATTGAAGAAGTGAGCATCGCAGCTTGGAGCGACTATAAGTAAGCCAAAATAACAATCAGATATGATCGAGGCCACCTCATTGAGGCGGCCTCGGTTGTTATATAGCGGGGTGTAAATAAGCATTGCCGACAGCAATCACTCTATAATATAGTGGTGCTAATAGAGGCGGTGAGGGCTAGGGTTTGGGCTGAGGGGTTGACGAGATAGCGAGTGCCGGTGCAGGCTGTGAGCAGGGGTAGGTCGTCGTGGTGGTCGGTGACTACGGTTTGTAGCGTGAGATGATATTGGTCAAGGTGTTGCAGCAGAGAGTGCAGTTTGTGCTCGGCGCGGTTTTCGGTCCAATCGGGCGCGGTGGTGTCAGACGGAGTGGCGATGCAGTGGTCAAAGCCAAAGTGGCGCGCCACAAGCGTTGCATAGTTGTCGGGGGCGGCTGTGGCAAGACACAGGTAAACTCGGTCGGCGCGCAAGCGGTTACACAATTCCACTACCTTATCATTGGCCTTGGCCGCTAACTGATGCGCGAAATCTTCAAGACGGTCGGCAGTCATAATAGGAGCCGATGCACGCAACAGGTGGTGTTTCATAGTGCTGTGTGATGTTAGTCTCAAGCGGCGCAACGCGATGTGCCATAACATGTTGGCGGCAATGTTGATGCGGCCTTTTGATAGGCACGATTTGACGGCATAGCGAGTGTAATCGACAAAGGTGTTGGTGTCGAGCAGAGTGCCGTCGAGGTCGATAGCGGCTGCCGGAATTATTTTTTCATGTCCTTTGACCATGGAAATCTCACCAATTCGAGGTTTTTGAATATCTTGAAATCGACTTTGTGGCTTGGTTGGGGAGTGGTGACGGTGATGGCGGCGGTTTTGATGGTGTTGCCCGGAAACTGCTCGTTTAGGGCATTAATCACGCCGGTCATGGTTGCTCCCGAGTCGATGGCATCGTCAACAATGAGAATGCGACGGTTGCCGCGGCTCAACATTGATATGGTGTCGTCGTTGAGGTTGTCAAACGATATGTTGCGGTGTTTGGCGCGAGGGAAAAGGCGCAATATCCATGACTCGACCATGCGTGCCCAATCAAGCAACACTCGGGGCATCGCGGCCAAGATGGCGTTTGTGGCAGGTTTCTGTTTGAGGTCGTTGCCGGGGCGGCAAGCCGACACCTCGCCATAGGCAATAGATTTGCCGCTATTGAGAGTGTGTAGCATTTCGCGGGCAACATATCCGCCACCGCTCAAAATAGCGATTACCACATCGGGGCGGTATTGCTCTTTGACGGTCATGGCCAATTTGTGGCAAATGGCTTTGAACAATGATGTTTCGAGGGTTACTACTTTCATAATCGTTCAGGAAATTTTGAATATGCCAAAAGTGAATATCAGTGCACGGCGGCCGAGCGTCGCCACGAGTGCGCCCATGCGGTTTTTGAGTCTGACATTGCGGCTTGTGAGGCTGTTCCATCGCAGCGCCTTGATGTTGGCCCAACAGCGGTCGGCAAGTTGGGGCGATGTGATGCCGGTTGAGGTCATGAGCCACAAAATGTTCATATTGGCGCTAAACTTGCGGTCGCGCGCCGCGTTGAGCAGCATCGGGTGGTGTTGCTCCATATATTGCTCTATTTCATCGACAACATTGAGCACATCGGCGCGTTTGAGGTTGAACGACCCCATGCGACTTGATGTGTGTTGGCGGTAGAAATATAACGGAGTGTCTTGATGCACAACGAGTTGGGCTTGCAGGTAGAGGTGGTAAAACACTTCAAGGTCTTCATAGTAAATGCCTGTGCGAAATCTCACCGAGTCCCATAGGCAGCGCTTGTAGAGTTTGCCCGCTACGGCATTGTCGAGTTTGCGCTGATGCAAAATGCCCTCAACGGCCTCAATGGCGGTCATGGTAACGGGTTTGCCGGCGGGGGCAGAATGTTGGGTAGCCGACAGGTTAAGGCTTAACGATGATATGTCGGCATCGGCGTTGACCATGTTTGTGAGCAAAGTCTTGATATATTGCGGCGCAATGACATCGTCAGAGTCAATAAAAGTGATGTATTGGCCGGTGCAGATGTTGACGGCATTGTTGCGTGCCGCCGACGGACCGCTATTGCTCTGATGTATAGTGCGAATGCGGCTATCGTTGTCAGCCCAACGGTCGCACATATCGGACGACGAGTCGGTAGAGCCGTCATCGACCAATATAATCTCCAAGTTGCGATATGATTGGTTGACGATGCTGCCGACACACTCGTCCAAGTATTTTTCTACATTATAAACCGGGACTATGATTGTTATTTTGGGCTGATGTTGCATGCTGATTATAAAACGCATCGGTAGCCATAAAATTGTATTTCCGCCCCATTAAAATAAAGCACGGCCTATTGCCGAGATACAGACTATTGTGCAACTGATTTTATACTCTCATTTTTTTGCAAAACTGATTGAAACCGTCAAAACTGTGGAGGTTACATATAGTTCAACAGGTGAAAAATACACTGGGAATGTTGTGATTCCTGAAACAGTTACATATGAAAACGTTACATATACAGTAGCTGCGATTGGGTCAAATTCGTTTTCGCGATGTAGTGGTTTAATTGGCGTGGTAATGGTCGGCACAGGAGGCATTGACGGCGTTGATGTTGATAATGTTGCGGTAGAGGTGGACCGATATGACCTCTATGGCCGTCAGTTGAGCCAACCTGTACGCGGTGTTAACATCATCAAAATGAGCGACGGCTCTATTCGCAAAGAAATGGTAAAATAGCGGGATATATCCCAAAGACATGGCAAGACAAAGGTTGTGACAGCAAAAAGTCGCAACCTTTCTTGTTTTTTAGCATTCATTATGGGGAAATGATTGTGCATTAACGGTTAAATGCCTAACTTTGTAGATTGATTAATTGGGTAATTGTGCCCGTCAACCAAAGAATATGAAAAAATATAATATAATCAACAATTCGCTCGGCTGGCTATGCTTTTTGATAGCCTCTGTGACCTATTTGGTTACAATGGAGCCGACAGCAAGTTTTTGGGACTGTCCCGAGTTTATTTCACAAGGCTTCAAGTTGGAGGTAGGTCACCCGCCGGGTAACCCCATCTTTATGCTTGCGGCCCGTTTCTTTGTCAACTTTGCGGGTGGCGATGTGAGCAATGTTGCTCTTGCGGTAAATGCCATGTCGGCGTTGCTCAGTGCCGCAACCATCTTGTTGCTGTTCTGGACCATCACTCACTTGGTTCGCCGATTGGTGGTAAAAGATGATGCCAAGGAATTTAGCCTCACACAGATGTTGCTGATTTTCGGCTCGGGATTGGTGGGCGCGCTTGCCTACACATGGAGCGACACTTTCTGGTTTTCGGCAACCGAGGGCGAGGTATATGCCTTTTCATCGTTCTGTACGGCGTTGGTGTTCTGGCTCATTCTCAAATGGGAAAACCGTGCCGACCAGCCTCAAAGCGACCGCTATTTGATTTTAATTGCCTATGTGATAGGTATTTCGATAGGTGTTCACTTGCTTAACTTGTTGTGTATTCCCGCTATTGTGCTTGTGGTTTATTACCGCAAGTTTAAGAATACCAATGTCACCGGTTCGCTCGTTGCGCTCTGCGTTTCGGGTGCTATTGTGGGCCTCATTCTCTATGGTTTGGTACCCGGCTTCATCGAAATGGCTCAATACTTTGAACTCGTGGCCGTAAATGATTTTGGCATGAGTTACAACATGGGTACATTGATTTATGCCGTTGTGCTTGTGGCTGCGTTTGTGTGGTCAATCTATGAGTTGTATGCACAAAAGAGTGACTTGCGCATGAAACTTTCTATCTTGGTGAGCGTGGTGCTTTCGGGCATGTTCCTCATTGGCGACGGACTGATTATCGCTGCGTTGCTCACAGTGGCGTTGGCTCTCTACTTGTTCCGCTACTGCAAGAATTTGCCTTTGCGCATCATGAGCATCGCCATGATTAGCATGTTTGTAATCTTTGTGGGTTACTCGTCTTATGCTCTCTTGCTCATTCGTTCAAGCGCCAATACGCCCATGAACCAAAATGCTCCCGACAATGTGTTTGCGTTGAGTTCTTACCTCAACCGTGAACAATATGGCGAGCGTCCTTTGTTCTATGGCGAGACTTTCAATTCGAGCGTGTTGTATGAAGTTGACGGCTCGGGCAAGCCCAAAGCAAAGGTTAAGGAAGGCCGCGAACTCTATGACAAGGTGGTTAAAACATCGCCCGATGAGCCCGACCGCTATGTATCGACCGGCACAAAGAAAAGTTATGAAATGATACCCGAACTCAATATGTTCTTCCCACGCATGTATTCATCGGCTCACGGTGCGCAATACAAGCAGTGGATTGGTATCGGCGACAGTGACATGAAGCGCGTTGATGCAACATTATATGTTGACACCGATGGCAATCCTTATGGCGGATTTTCAGAGAAGAAACTCAAACCCACAATGTGGCAAAACCTCGATTTCTTTTTCACATATCAACTCAACCACATGTATTGGCGTTACTTTATGTGGAACTTTGCTGGCCGTCAAAACGATGTTCAGGGCAATGGCGAGGTTAACCACGGTAACTGGATTACCGGTATCTCGTTCCTTGACGATGCCCGATTGGGCGACCAATCGTTGCTCCCCGACGATTTGGGCAAAGGCAACAAAGGCCACAATGTCTTCTATATGTTGCCTTTCTTGCTCGGTGTTATCGGCTTGTTGTGGCAAGCATTTGTGAGCAAGCGTGGTATTGAGCAATTCTGGGTGGTGTTCTTCTTGTTCTTCATGACTGGTATTGCTATCGTGCTCTACTTGAATCAGCCGCCCGGTCAGCCCCGTGAACGCGACTATGCGTTTGCCGGCTCGTTCTATGCCTATGCAATATGGATAGGCTTGGGTGTTGCAGGCTTGTATTCAATGCTCAAAGATTTTATATCAAAGAAAAGTCATGAGTCAAAGGCATTGGCTGCAGTGGCATGCGTGCTCGGCCTCTTTGTGCCTGTGCAAATGGTGTCGCAAACATGGGACGATCACGACCGTTCGGGCCGCTATACAGCGCGCGACTTTGGTATGAACTACTTGTCGAGCCTCAAACCCAACTCGGTGATTTTCACCAATGGCGATAATGATACATTCCCCTTGTGGTATGCACAAGAGGTTGAAGGCTATCGCACCGATGTGCGTGTAGTTAACCTTTCTTATTTGACTACCGACTGGTATGCCAACCAATTGCTCCACCCTACATATGATGCTGCCGCAGTGAACATGCAGGCCAAGTCGCCTGACTATGCTCACAGTCGTTTGCAGTATAGTTACATTCTTGACGGCGCGTCAAAAGAGCGTGTGCCTGTAAGTAAGTCGTTGGCGGCTCTTTATGCTCCCGAGTCGTCTAAAAACGATTGGAATCTCCCCGTTATCAAATATCCCAATATGTATATCCCCATCGATGCCGAAAAAGCCGTTGAGAGCGGTTGGGTTTCGCTTGCCGATGCCGATGCTATTGAGGAGGCTATTGATGTTGATATGAGCGGCAAAGACGGTTTGACATTGAGCAATATCATTTCGCTCGACATTATCGCATCAAGCGCGGCTAACGGTTGGGACCGTCCTGTTTACTTTGCAATGACAGTGCCCGAAAGTTACTACCTCGGCTTGACACCCTATATGCGCAACACCGGTATGGCCTATGAGGTTACTCCCGTTGTTGGCGGCGACGGATATAATGTTCCCTGCGACCTCGACCGCATGTATGACAATGTGATGAACAAGTTCCGTTGGGGCGGCCTTGACAAGGTGGAAAGTGCCGACGATATCTATCTCGACGAGACTGTTCGCCGCATGGTGTCAACCCACCGCAGCACATTGCTCGACTTGGCAACAGGTTTCTATAACGAAGCGGTGGGCATCGAACTTGCCATCGAAGAAAATCCCGCATTGGCAGCCGACAGCGTTCTCGCTCGCGAGGCCTATAACAAGGCTGTTGATGTGCTTGAAACGATGACCACAAAATTGCCCACCGAGGCAAGCCCCTATTCTATTCAGATAGGTCGCAATGTGGCTGACTTGTATATGCGCATTGGCACTCTCACCCACAACACTGCTCTCTTTGACAAGGGTGCTGACATTCTCGAAGGTGAAATTCGCCGTTATGCTCAATATGTGCGCTATGCCCAAAGTTTGACTCCAAGTCAGTATGCATCGCTTCAACGCAACGACCGATATATCGACCAAACCTATTTCCTCGAACTCTTGCGCGACTATCACAGCAACGGTCTTGACCTCGAAGCGATAGTTGACGAAGTCGAAGCAATGGGTGTCAACATCGGCAACATGATTCCTAAACAATAGTCGCTAAACAGTCAGTAACATGTTTATCGAACAACCACCGGTGCTTTATCGCATCCTTTTTCCCGAGGCGGTGTGGCGCATCAAGCGCAAAAAGCGTCGTGTGGTATATCTAACCTTTGACGACGGTCCTGTGCCCGAGGTTACGCCTTGGGTACTCGACACGCTCGACAAATATGGTGTCAAAGCCACCTTTTTCATGGTGGGCGATAATGTTGCGCGCAACCCCCAACTTTTTGAAGAAATAAAGCGCCGCGGCCACTGCTATGGCAATCATACGATGAACCACTTGCAGGGCATGAAAACCACGCGCGACGATTATATGCACAACATTGACCAAGCCAACGAGTTGATTGACAGCACGCTTTTTCGCCCTCCCCACGGCTTGATGAAATGGTCGCAGGCGCGTGCCATCAAAGAGCGTTACAATATCATAATGTATGACCTTGTTACTCGCGATTACAGCCGAAAACTCAATGGCGAGGAGGTGTTGGTCAATGTGCGCCGATATGCTCGCAACGGGTCAATTATAGTGTTTCACGATTCGCTCAAAGCCGAGAAAAATTTGCGTTACGCATTGCCGCGAGCCATAGAGTGGCTTAAAGAGCAGGGATATGAGTTTGAAACAATCTCATAAAGAACAGATTATATCAAAAGCGGCTGAGTTGGGTATATCTAAAGTGGGATTTGCCCGAGCCGATGTCGTATCACCCGAGGCCGACGAGCGTTATGCCCGTTGGATAGAGCGCCATTGCCATGGCGAAATGGCCTATCTTGAAAAGTATGCCGATGTGCGCCGCGACCCGCGATTGCTGCTCGACGGAGCGCAGACAGTGATTGTGTGTGCCTTCAACTATTACCCGTCGCAGTTTCAGAGTGCCGATGTGCCGCAGATAGCATCTTATGCCCTCGGTCGCGACTATCACGAGGTGGTCAAGGAGCGGCTGATGCAGTTGGCGCAGTATATCCGCGATAATTTCGGCGGCGAAACGCGTGTGTGTGTTGACACGGCGCCCATTCGCGAACGCTATTGGGCGGTTGAGGCCGGTGTGGGCTTTATGGGCACCAACAATCAACTGATTTTGCCGGGAAGAGGTTCTTATTATTTTCTCGGAGAGGTGCTGACAACGGCCGTTTTTGAGGCCGACGAGCCATGTCGTGAGTCGTGTATGGGATGTGGCCGATGTGTCAAGATGTGTCCGGCGCGTGCCATCTCGCCCGAAGGATATGTCGATGCAAGCAAGTGTCTGTCATATCTCACGATTGAATATCGTGGCGAACTGCCCGATGGGCTTGATTTGGGCAACAGAGTGTATGGCTGTGATGAGTGTCAGCGCGTGTGTCCCCACAACCGTGCGGCAAGGCCTACGGCTATCAGCGAGTTTGCGCCATCGCCCGAACTGTTGTCGCTCGATGCACAAGCCATTGCCGAAATGACTCCCCAACAGTTCTCGGCAATCTTTCGCCATTCGGCAATAAAACGCACCCGCTTGGCGGGTATTCAGCGTAATCTCCGAGCCTGCCAAGCGGGTGTGAAAGGTGATGAATAAAGTCGTTTAGAACTCTATTTCAGTGATTTTGCGAATTGTTTTGGGTATGTCAATGTTGTTATGAACGGTTTTGAACTCGTCGGCACCTACGCCGATAGAGAACAAGGGCACGGGGTTGCCCGAGTGGCCTGTTGTGGTCCAATCGATGCCTGTGGCGGCGTCCATTGTCTTGAATACAAGCACTGTAAACTCGTTGAAACTTTGATAGAGTGTTTTTTCTTCCTTGCTGTTGCGGCCGCTGAAAGTGTCTTCAAATTTGTCTTGAAGGGCTTTTTCGGCATCGGCAGGAATTTTGAACTTGCTCCAGAAACCGAGACGGTCGGCGAGCAATTCTTTCATATCTTCCCAAGTGAAAATGCGGCGTGACATCAAGAGCGATTTGCAAAGGTCGCCAAATGAGTCTTTTGATATGCGTTGGTGCTCAATGTTGCGAATCCAACCGCTAAATCCTGTGTGGGTGTGGCCGATAATCATACCGCCGGTGTCGTGGTCGGCGCTGACAACGATGAGGGTTTCGTCGGGGTGAGCGAGATAAAATTCATAGGCAACAGCAATGGCTTCGTTGAAGTTGATAACCTCTTTGATAACAGCACCGCCGTCGTTAGAGTGGCCGGCATAGTCGATGTTACCGCCTTCGACCATCATGAAAAAGCGGTCGGGCGATGTTTTGAGCATGTGGTTGAGGCATGCGCGAGTCATGTCGGGGAGGTTGAGCGCGCCTTTGATAGAGTCGATAGTGTAGCCGATTTGTCCGCGGTAGTGGTCCTCGGGGTTGAGGAGAATCACTCGGCGAGTGGTGGCGTTGGCAAGTTGTTCCATGCCGTGAGCCACGGTTACATTGCTGTCGGCAAGCACTTTGAGAAGGTCGGTGTCTTTGGTGCCACGCAACATTGAGCCACCGATAAATTCGTAGCCTGATGCGGCAGCATCTTTGCCGATTTCATAATACATTTTGCGTGAGGGCTGATGTGCATAGAATGCGGCGGGGGTGGCATCGTCGGGAGCAACCGATGTGAGAATGCCCACACCATAGCCTTTTTCTTTGAGTTGTGCGGCTACCGAATAGACATGGGTTGTGTCGGGAGTTACACCCAACATTCCGTTCATTGTCTTATAGCCGGTTGATAGAGCCGTACCTGCTGCTGCCGAGTCGGTAATGGGCTCGCTGGCGGGGTAGGTCTGCACGATTGACGATACGGGAAATTGCATCATGAGCAACGGAGTGTTGTCACCCAAGGCAACGCGCTTATAGGTTTCGGTAGCGATGATGTGGCCCATGCCCATGCCGTCGCCAATGAAATAAAACACATATTTCGGAGCGTTGGCCATGGCGCTGACAGAGATGCAAGCCACAAGCAGAGAGAGGATAGATTTGAATTTCATATCGGTGTTGTGATTTAATTGTTATTCAATTTGAGCATAGGGTCGATGAAACGGCGGTCGTTGCACAAGCGGGGCACTTTGCGCTGTCCGCCGAGTTTGCCTGTCGATGCAAGCCAACGGTTGAACAAGCCGCTTTGGGCGGTAACCACCGACAAGCGGTCAAGGAAAATGTCCTTGAAGCGTTTGGCTTGATAGTCAGAGTTTTCTTGTTGCAACAATTCGTCGAGCAAGTTGGCAAATTCTTCGATATTTTCGGGCTGATGGCTCCACTCGATGAGCCACTCATGGCGTCCGCGGCTACGGTCGCCGGCATATACTGGAGCGGCGGTGTAGTTGAGGATAGAGCAGCCGAGTTGCTGACATGCTTTAGTGATAGCGGCATTGGCATTATGCACCATAAGTTCTTCACCAAAGGCGTTAATATAGTGCTTGGTGCGGCCGGCGATAGTGATTTTGACTGGGTTGACGCTCTCGATTTTCACTGTGTCGCCGAGCGGATAGCGCCACAAGCCGTTGCATGATGTGATGACCATTGCATATACCTTGCCGGGCTCAACTTTCCACAATGGCAAGAGTGTGGGTGTGGGGCTGTCAATTTCGTTCAAAGGAATAAACTCATAGAACACGCCTGCGTCGAGAATGAGCATCATTGCGCGGTCGTTGATGTCGTTTTGTGCGGCAAAGAAACCTTCAGAAGCGTTGTAGGTTTCGAGATAGCGCATCTTTGACGGGTCGGTGATGGCCTTGTATTGCTCGCGGTAGGGATCAAATGAGATACCACCATGGAAAAACACTTCGAGGTCAGGCCACACGTCGTGGATGGTTGATGCACCGGCTTTCTTGATAACCTCTTTGAGTACGGTGAGGAACCATGAAGGCACACCCGAGATATTTGTGATGTTTTGGTTTATTGATGCATCGACCAATGCGGGCAGTTTTTTAGACCAGTCTTCGATGAGGGCAACCTCTTTTGAGGGCACACGCAACATGTTGATGAACGGGTGAATGCGGTCGATAAGGTTGGCCGACAAGTCGCCCACAACCACATCTTTGGGGAGCGAAAGTTCGTTGGCAAAACTGCCGCCAAGAATAAATCCCTTGCCCGAGAACGCGCGGCTGTCGGGGTGTTGATTCAGATAAAACGCAACGGGATAGTAGGCGCCTCGGTAGTGGCAAAGGCGAAAAGAATCGGGCGTGATGGGGATATATTTGCTCTTGCCGTCGCTTGTACCCGACGATTGCGCATAGTTTCTGATGCGTCCGGGCCACAAAATGTCGCGTTCGCCATTAATCATGCGAGTCACCAAAGGGCGAATGTCCTCATAGGGGCTCATAGGAACGCGAGCGGCAAAATCTTCGTATGTTTTGATAGAGGCAAAGTCATATTTTTCGCCCCAAAAGGTTGATTTAGCGGCTTTTATCATCATTGCCAACTGTGTGCGTTGCACTTGCTCGCTATTGGCTATCCATTCAAGCGAGGATTTCATGTATTTGGCAAAGATAAGTCGTACAAGCGGTGTAAAATTCATGACCTGTTGTAATTAATATAACTGCCAAAATTACATAAAAAATCCCAAACAGCAAATATAAAATTTGTAAACAAGCCCGAATTTGCGGCCTTGTGTCAGATATATCGCAGATAAATTCTCCCTCAGCCACAAATGCAACGGAGTAAAATGCAGTGGAGCATTTATAAAACACACAATTTATTTGTCATTTTTTTCTTATGTCAAGAAAACCTAACTCATATTTATTTCACGCAGCCAGTTCACTCTCGCTTAAAAACTTCGTATATCATCAATCAACCGGAATGTGTCGCGAAGCGATTGCAATGGCGACAAATTTACCGACGAGCGACCTTCAACCATATCAACCCAAGCCTTGCACTCGTTATAAAAGCCCTGACTGTAAATCTGATTGTTTACCACCGTAGGCACAAAATTGTTGCGGTCATACAGATACTCTACCGTGGGATTTGTTCTCAACACTTTTTCCAATGGAACTCCGCACACCACCGGCTGTCGGCGCATAAAGGTGAGTTGCTCCATCTGCAACAACTCATACACCCCCTTTGATGTGCTCACCGATAGACTTTCATTTGCGGTGCTCCATGTGTAAGCTGTTGACAGTTCAAGCATGCCGACTGTGTTACCATGCCTGAGCATTACCATATAATCATTGACTCCTGTTGATTGGCAGGCAACAGCTGTTGCTTTTCCAAAAAGATATGTTACCAAGTCAAGAGCATGGATATAAAGGTCGGTCAATGCGTCACCCTCGGGATATGCTCCGGTGACATAGCGCATCACATAACTCATGGCCTTGTCCTTTGCCAACCGTTTTTTCAAAACGCCCACACTCGGTGCATATCGCTTTTGCAACCCGACACTTACCACAGCTCCCCGACGCTCTTGCAACTCTATCAACTGTTCAAGTTGGTCGCTTGTAGCGCAAGGTGGTTTTTCTATAAACAAAGCCTTGCCGCTTTCAATCACTTGCGATGCTATGGCAAAGTGGGCCGACGGACTCGCCGCAACCATCACGCCTTTCACATCGTCATCGGCCAAGACCTCGGCAAGCGATGTCGTTGCCACCGTTGGTGCATATTTCAGCCCTATAAGTCGCGCCTTGTCGGCATTTGTGACGCATATGTATTTCAACGGCACTCGCATATAATCAAGCACCGGATATAGGTTTGTCAGACTGTGCTGTCCCATTCCCACAAATGCATATCGACCCGCACATCGCTCTTGCAAATGAGCCATCGTGCGACGGTTTTTGAATCGGTCAATCAACTTTTTTATCATTGTCAAGTTGCTTTATATATTTACTGTATGTCATTTTACTGTCGCTACACCACGAGTATTTGCCATAAAACATTTCAATGACTCGTTTTGGCAACAGTTTTTCAAAATTACGCACCAATATGATGTCATATTTGCGGTGAAAATTTATCCAACAGTTGTTACAGTTTTTAGAATGTTTGCACTGTAACTTACGGCTACTCTTGCCGTTGAAAATCTCGTCGAGTGTGTTTTGGTGAATGTTGCCCAAAGTTACATCAAGATTCTGACAAATGGGCACATCGCCGTTGCTGTGAATAACCAGACAACTCATAATGCTTTGGCATCGCAATTTCAGATTTCCGCTGCGCCATTGTTCATAGAGAGCCACAAAGTCATAGTTCTCTTGTGTTTGGTGAATGTTTGACGGTATGAGATTGGTGTAATTTTCGACATCAAGCAGCCCGCTTTGAGTGTCAAAAAACGCCATTGTGCCATAAATGCCTATTCTCACATCTACGCCCAATCGCTTGGCGGTATCAATGACATACTGCATATCGGCAAACGTGTTCCAAGGCGACAGGCAGAACATGAGCGAAATAGGAATCTCGCCTTTTAGTTCGTTAACCACCTCTATCACCTTGTTGTGTCCGTCAACTCCGCGCATCAACTCATAAGTGTTATTGTCGCCGTCGAGCGAGATATATAGATGTCGTGGTTTGTAACGGCGAACGGCCTCTATCACTCGGCGAGGAGCAAGTGCGTTTGACAGCAGAGTGTAGTTGGGGTGATTGTCTCTCATCCACTCCATAATCTCGGCCCACTGCGGGTGCAACACAAACTCGCCCCCTTCAAGACCGACGGTAGTTGTCGAAGTTACACATCGGCTTGCCATGATTTTCTTGATGTCGTCAAGGCTCAAATGTTCATGAGGTTTTTTCCAAATCGAGCAGTGACGGCAGCGCGACTGACATGCTGTGGTGGCATAAAGCATCAATTGACTCAATTGCTTATTGCCGGGCCTCAACATATTGTTTACATATAGTAATCCGTTGCTAATATAATCAGATAACTTGTACATTTTTTATAGGAATATATGATTGGTTATATAAGAAGATAATTTGATGCAAAAACATGGCAGACTATTCAAGAGTACACCATGTTAAAGCAGACGTTTGAAACCATGTTTTTTTGATGCAAAGTTAGGTGAAATCAAACCATTTACCCCCCCAATTGTTAATTTATGTTAAACTTATGTAACATATGAAAAATGAGGGGTATTATCCTGACCTTGACATAAGTCAAAGCCATGATGAATATATTTACCAAACCAGAAAAAAGTGGGCTTATTTAATTTGTTTGCACACCGAGCCGTCGCTCATCTTGACGATGTTGACGCCTTGTGCAGGCTGGCTTAACCGACGACCATAGAGGTCATAGCGAGCCACCTCAACCGACGTATCATTCTTTAAGGTTATACTTTCTATGCCCGAAATCAAATCTTGATTTTTGTAATAGACATTCCCATAGCCATCTACCAACTGCAAGAAAACTGGAATATAGTCACAAGTACCCACATATCCCGCTGGCCTCCATGTAAACATATCACCTTGGCGTAAAGTGCTGTATGGGTGATAAGATTCGCCTATGAAGCCAACGCTTTCAATATAGGTATAACATCCTTTTAACTCTCGCGACCACACATTTTGATATGGACCGACATCAATATATGAAAACTCATAAATAGCCGTGTCGCCATAAGAAATAATCTCACTTTTTAGATAAAATTGCTCGGGGTTGGTCATATCGGCAAAATCATACAATAAGAAAGGGTTATCGGCAGGCATTTCATAAAACATATCGCCATAAGGAGACTCAAATTTGAAGTTTACATTAGCCATGGCATAGACTCTTCGTGAAAGAGAGTCATCTCTTAAATATGCACACACTGTGTTTTCGTCATCTATACTTTGATTTTCAAACACATAATGCAACTTACTAAATAAATTGTCCTCAATTATGGTGTCACCCTTAAATTCGAGATGATATAACACGGTATCTGCATCTTCTTTGTCCCATATCGGAGCTTTAATCAATGCACACTCCCATTTGAGACCTTTTTTAACCAAAGGTTGATATGCTTGTGCCATAAGGTTATAGGCACAAAGGCTTAACAATAGAAATAATGAGATTTTTATTTTCATAATTGGTTATTTATTAAAGTGAAATTTTAGAGAATTCCATATTTGCATTTTGTTGCAGATTGAAATCTGTTGAAACCTCTAATTCCGCGGCTTCAATTTTCAATGTTGCACCTGTCTTTACAGTGCAACCGCTTAGAGTAACTTTGCCTTGTGACTTTATTGTTAACGAAGCATTTGAGTTAATTATAAAACCAGGTCCCAACACAACTTCTTCAGACGCATCAAGCACTATGTCAATACCTGAAGCAATTACAACATCACCCGGCTCACAATTCACATTGACATTGTTCCCCATATAAACTGAGCTTGCAAAAATATACAGAGACTTGTTATATGTTTGGTTTTGCACTACCAAGGGAGCAATATATGGTACCATATTTTCATTATAAACCATTACAGAAGAGTTACTTGAGATTCCGGAACAAGCAGCAGACACAACTGTTTCTCGAACAGATGTACCATCCGGCTGACGAAAAGCAAGGCAATACTCCTCTTCTATTGGAATATTCAAAACTGAAAACTGAATTAAATCACCGGCATCTCTGATTACTTCAAAATTAGAATGATTATAAACATTGGGGGTATTTAAACGTATTTGAATTGTTGGATCCCCTAATAAATTATATGCATATCTTGAGAAACCACCATTTTCATACATTCTTCTTGATTCTGAGAAAGCATCATAAATATTGGAGTATTGATCTATTGTTTTCATGAAATTAGCCTCAAACTTGCAACCCTCATAGACTAATATCGTTTCATTAAATCCGATGTATGCCACGCCTCCATAATTTTTACCTAAAGTAAAAGACTCCCCTACATTTAACGAAAACGCAGAATCAGTTTTTTCGTATGGAATTGTTTGACATGACATTGCAAACATAATACTTGGGTATAGTTTATTTTGCAGATTATCCAATCCATTGCCCAATTCATCAGGAATCCAATGCCGTTCGTTATCAAGTGCATTTATTCCGTTATCGCTAACCATGATGCCGCCTTCATTCCCATGACCGTTCATAAACATCATATTGCTCTTAGTGTTATTGAGTAATCCGATTACTTCTGAGCCGAGCATAGAATTATCTGAATAATGTGTTTCAAATGGGACCTGAGATATATGCATCGATTCTATTACTCTTGAGAAATATTGGGGATAAGCATTATATAGCGACCCTTGAAAATGAGCAAACCTGTGATTATAGTATTCTGAACCCGTAGGCGGATTTCGTTCATAAGTTAAATATTTATCTACATAATTTTCAACCTCGGCAATATTTTTACACAACAATCGCCCTACTTTGATATCTGTGGCAAAATCTACTTTATCAAAATTATAATGCCCATAGTACTTTCCATCCTTATTGTAGTCCCAATCGCCATTAAGGTCGGCAAAATACAAATCAGTCGCATCAAAATAATGGCCCTTCATTACGGGAACATGAGGTTCTTTTCCCCCGAGTAGAACATATTGGGTACCTCCCTTTGCACTTGCATCCATAAGATATGCACGTAGTTTCCCGGCATCGTTATTTATACCTGAAATCGGGTCTCCGTTTTGGTATTCTTCACAAGCTAAAATGTCTTCCATACACACTATTCCTGCATCAAAACCTTTGTGCAATTGCCACGCCACAAGTCTTTCAAACGCAGGAGCTAATTCTCGGCTGGTTATTACACAATACTCATAATAGGGTAATGGTTCAACTGTAAATGTGCTTATCGCTAATGGTGCTACAAATCCCTCGACTTGCGTTGGATTTTTAACTATTGATTTCACATGTTCAAAAGCTTTATCACGCGTTGTTGTATTATATTTCAAAAGCGGTTTGATAGCCAACGGACCTAAACCGTCACCACAGTCATAATTAATGGTTATTGAGATATTACGATGAAAACTTAATTTATTTAGCGATGGTGTATATCTGACCGGGGTTACTGCAATGGTTACAATGTGGTTTTCACCATTATAAAATCCCTCACTTGTAATTTTTGCAGCAGATGTTGGATATATATTCGTCAAATTATAAATACTATCCTTTGGCGCAGTATAAGATGAAGTCCCACTTCCACTAAAAAATGGAGTTTCTTGTATGGGCAACACTGATGAAGGTAGATTATAAGTTAATGTATTTCCATAAGTAACAGAAACAGAGATATTATATGCATCATATGGAACAGAAAAGGTAATATACTTTACAGGAAGAGCCGGTTCGCCGGGGTTTCCCTGAATATCCAAGCCATCAAAACTGACATCAAAAAATACCTCTCCATTAATAGTATCTGGCGAAATAGTCAAGTCTGATGTTATAAACGATTCTGTATGCTGAATGCTTGCCTTGATTGTACTCGGCAAACACAACAACAGAATTGCCAACAGCCGGAATCTTGTTGTTATCGTTTTCATGATATTGATTATTTTCTAATGATAAATTGTTTTGAGTCCTTTATTTCGCCATTTACCGACAATGTTGCTATATAAATACCATCTTTAAGTGACGACAAATCTTTAGTTGCCGAAGAACTACTTTGCTCACAATCAATTGTTGATTTGAGATTACCGCTTAAATCACTCACAAGTATTTCTACAACAGTTGCCGATTCGCTTAATGTATAAACAAATGTAATATTGCCTTGCGTGGGGTTGGGTGAACAATTTACGATTTTATTTAACGAAACAGCCGAACGAGTCTCGATTGGTGTTGACGAGAGATTTTCGATGATTGTTGCTTGCTCGGCAACAACAGCTTGCAATTCTTGAATTGATTGTACCAAATGAGGTATGATTGCGGTATAATTTATGAGTTTGGTCCCGTTTTCGTCAGTTGCAACAGCATCAGGCAAAACCTGTTCCAACTCTTGAGCCAAGAAACCATATTGTTTGCGGTTATCTTCATTTGGTCCAAAAGAATTGTTTTCATTACCAACCGATATGCTACGTGAATTTTCGTTGTTCTGTTTCCAATCATAACTTACAGGTCTCAAACCAAGAATGGTGTTAAGCCCACTATCAAGATTTTTAATATTTGTTTTGGCTCGCTCGTCTGAATAGTTATACACATTAGCCACTTGAATACTGTTGAAAGTACTGGTAAATGTATTATAAAAAACAATTTGATTACCTGTTCCGGCTATTCGTGGATAATTTGATGTTAAGTCAAACATAAGAAATTTTGAGCTATCATAAGTCCAATACAATCCTGTGTGATTGTTTATTGCAAAATTAAATCGGCCATTGGGAGCTGCTCCGCCAATATTAAGCATGTAACCATTATAAGAAATTTGGGCCGAAGCCATTACGCAACTCAAAACTGCGCATGCGATAACGACAAGTTTTTTTAGTGTCATAATATAATTAGTTTAGGGATTTTATATATTTAAAAGCATAGAAGTAACACTCCCATGCATAAAATGTTGCATAGGAGCATTACTGTACAAGAGATTTTACTCAATGGTGTATTCACCAAAGTAGGTAGAACCGTTGTCGGTGGTGAGAGTGATGGCATAAGAGCCGGTAGCCGACGAAACAGAAACGGTTTCCATACCGCTATCGCTACAAGCATCATCGCTCCACATGTCTCCAGTTGAGAGATTGACTACATCAACATCCATGCAACCAATATCCTCATTAAATTGAAGATAGATTACGCCGTTTTGATAATACGCCGAGATCTCAGTTCCATAATCGGGTGTGCGTGGACGAAGTGGTTTTTCTTGGCGTTCCACTTTAATTGGAATAGATTCGTTTGAATCCGTTCCCCCTTGCTCTATATTTCCACTTATTATAGAGCACAATAATGTTGTCAAAAAAATTAATTTAAACATGATAAATTTAGGTTAGGTTAGATTCTTTTTCGCAAAATAATAGTATAACCTAAAAATATCTGCTCATTTGCTGCTCACAAATTGTTCACATTTTACACCGTAGATTTTTCACTCTATAAATCAAGCGTTTACAGCGCTTTTAATAACTCATCCAAATCTTTTACCTTAAGATTCTCTTTATCAATCTTTGCAAATAATCTACTCTTGATTGTTGAAGGATTGCTTCTACTCATATTTAACAAATGTGCAATTTCCGTTGAAGTAAAGGATATTTTCAGCAACATACAGACCTTCATTTCTGTATGAGATATCTTACATAACGATAGTAACGTTGACCTAAATTGTGGATAGTACGAATCAATTGTAATCGAAATTTCCTGCCATTCTTCTTTAGAAATTACAGCGATTTTATCCGACAATTTAGAATATATTACGGAATAAATATTTGTCTTTTTAATCGCATCATGAGCAAATCGTTTTTGCTGAAGATTGCAATTTATTTGAGTATTAGCAAGTTCTAACTCTTGCATTCGTCTTCTCAATTCAAGCCGTAAAAACTCATTTTCCGTTGAAGTATCTTTCAATAGATTTTTTAATACTATAATCGCAAAAACGAAATGTGCAATTTTTCAAAACGAAATGTGCAATTTCTTTGAATTTTCGCTACAACAGTTTTAATGGCATTTAACTACTTTTCAATCGGTAATTAAATGCCATTTTTATGCTGTAAAATAATAGAAGTTTCTTTGAAATTTTGCATCAGAAAAGTTGCGTATCTCAATAAAAATCACTAACTTTACATAGTATTAAGAAACTAATTTGCAGCCGTTTTGCTTTACCAGCATTATGTCAGCAAATCCTGCACAATAACTTATTTTGTTGTTTTGCACTCGCATTTCTGCATTTTCAAATGGGTCTTTCAAATCCGGGTTTTCTCTAATCCATTTGCACAGTTCAATTACTTGCGACTTCTCGCTCGTGAAATAAATGTAATTAGTATCTCGCAAGCAATTCAATACATCAAGATAATCGCGTAACTTCCAATAGCATTTGTACGCACCAACTTCGGTTGACAAGTACGGAGGATCAATCAGGAACAGCACACGCTTGTTGTCCTTATATTCGGCAAACAACTCCTTGTAATCCTTATGCACAATCTCAAGTCCATCTAAATAGCCATCAACGCAATAATCTAACTGCTTCACACAATTATACATCGTATGCTTCGCAAGTCCCTCGTAACTATTAACCCACTTGCCACTGAACAACAACGACGAGCCTAATGTCAAATAGTCAACATACCCTTTTGCATCATACTCCTTTATCGCCTCAAGCACCTTGCTTCGCAATGGTTCAGGCACTTTCTTGTCCTGTGCTGTATCTTTCAGCAACACCCTAATCCTCGCCAATATTTCATTCGTGGTCTCAACATTCGCCACACGCTCACAGAAGCAATCAAAGTCATTATATATAACTCTCGCATCCGGGCGTTCATGCTTTGCCACATGCGACAACAATCCACTGCCACCAAACAAATCAACAATCACATCAACCTCGTCAAACTGCGCCAACGCCTCTTTGAAGTCTTTTATAAATCTACGCTTTTGCCCCATAAATGGCAACGGAGCACTATTAAACACCTTTTTACTACACATTTAATTCAAATTTAATATCCTCACGCCCTTCAATCAACAGTCTCGATTTTTCCAAATTATTCTCATAGATATGCACATTGCCAAGATTCAACGTTATCGACTTCAATGGCAAATCAATCTGTCGGCTTATCAAATATAAATGGTAAATATCAGCCGGCAACCCAAGGTTCGCATCTGAGCTTCGTTGATAGGCCGACACCACCAATTCGCCCTCGTCGATCTGAAATTGCACAAGGCTCAAACATGGCATTTGGTTGCTCTCCACGCCCGTCTCCCCAAGAAACAGCACATAGTTCTTGCTGTTACGCTTCTCCTTGTTTATCTTCTCAATCAATGGAGGCAACTTCTCAAAGTAGGTCGGGTAAGAGTTAACCAGGATAGCTCCACAATAATCCCACCAATTAATGCCAACCTCTCGGTATCGTTCCACATTTCGTTCTCCCTGCATAAACAGTTGCAACTCGTTCTTCAACTTCTTTCGGGCAATCCCATGCCCCTCAAAAATGTTAAGTAGGTCCGCCGGCGATAACGACAGCTGCTCATTTAAAAGGTATTTGATGTTACCTTTCTTGTTTTCTTGTGTTTTACCCTCGGCCAACACTCTTGCCAATAGGTCATAATACTTGTTTCTGTTCATTGGATTATAATTTATAAGATATTATTTGTAACTTTGTAATGCCAATCACATACACATGTCTTCAACAAAAAGCGACATACCGCAGTCAAAAGGCATCAAAGCCCCCGACTGTGCGGTATGTCGCATTTTTGTTAGTATGTGATTGGCGTCCTACTAACGGGTTGGGGGCTTTATTTATACCCCCTCGAAAATTCTAAATCAACAGTTTTGCAAACCCGAATGAGCAACCAAGTAGTGCTCCAATCAGATTCCACATCATATCATTCCAACACCAAGAATTTCCCGTTGCTTGGCTGTCTCCGAACTCTTTGCCAATTCCGGCTGCGATTGAAACTAAAAAGCCGGACACTACACATATAGCTGTCGGCGCAGATGTGTGAGCATAAAATGCCGATACAATCATTGCGATGACAAATGACGCAAATAGATGGATTATTTTGTCTCCGTTCATATTATTAAACACTGTGTTATTGATAAATATTCACGATTACATTGCCTTCGGTCTCAAATTGAAGATTTTGGTCTCCATTTTCGCTTCGGGTATAAGACAACAATCCAATACTTGTAACGCCATTCAAATCAAGCCATTTTTTTGATTGATTTCCGTCTTCTGACACTATTGTAACCTCCCAAAGGCCGTCAACAATAGGTTCGCATTTAATGCGTGTTCTGCTGTTTGTCTTACAAGCGAATTGATGCCAAATTTCAGCCGTCTGCGGATGCTCTGAGCCCTCGCTCAAATAAAGAGGCAATGCTGTAAGATAACTTTTGTTGTTATATTCAGTGTAATACACCGAGCCAATAGTCACATCAACAAAGAAAGGTTTAGACACATTGATTGATGATTGGGTTAACGACTCAAATACCAATGACAGAGCCATCAAGCCTTTTTGTCCTAGTTCAATGCGCTGTTCATTTGTGACATAGATTCCGCTAGCAGTTACCCTATAATCGCGTGTTACAATGGCATTGCCATAATTGTGCTTGACATTTTGAAGGAATACGGCGTCATCACTGATATAACAGTCTGATACAACGCTACCGTTTATAATGATTAAGTCGGCAGCTTTGAGCAATCTCATACCTTCCTCTTGTGGTCCCATTTCTTCAAGTTCTCCAGAGCTAAAAACGCCCCAATTTGCAGTATAAACATTAAACGGTTTATACGCCTCTAAGCCTCGTGATGTCTTGTGGTAATAGGCCAACGACTCATCTGTGCCACCACTCAACACGATACCATCGGACCATTGCTCCATCTCGGCAAATTCAGTATAGTAATTGCCAATTGTGACTGTCTTTTGAACGAGAGTATTGTTATAACCGCTATCGTTCGACTCGTTCACTTTGCGCACATACGATGTCAAATAATGCTCACCAAACGATTCTTTTACTGATGATCCGAGATAGTAGCCATCAATAACACCGGCATGTTTGTGAACTAAGTCAAGAGTCGCGCCGTTGTTTCTTGAATCAAATGTAATGACCGTTTTAGTCATGCCATCAGCCGACGAAAAAGTCAACTCAACAATAGGTTTGTATGTAACCATGCCGTCATTGGTAATCCAATCACTCAGTTCAATATTGCCGATTTCAAATGTATTTACCGCCTTGGCATCTGCTACATCTGCTAGATATCCGTCAGCGTCAGCAATAGCCATGCCTATTTCCGTTATCTTTTTGCTTGTGAATTTAGTGTTTGGGGTATAAACGCCCACAAATTGCCCATTTTCAACATCGGCAGCCTTTTGCACTGCATCGACTACGATAATGCCTTTACCGCCATCGCGTTTGAGTTGAACGACATCATTAAGTACGCTGGCAAGTCTCTCACTTTCTTCAAAAATCACATCTTCTATCTCTTTAAGAGTGGCAAAGGTAAGTTCTCCACCTTTTAATGCCTCAATGGCTTGGCTCAACTTAGTATTAACACTATCATGTGTAACATAGTTACTCAAATCAATGCTTTCGCCATCACCGCCAACCATTTCGCTTGTGAGGGCATATTTCACCATATTGTTATTGACCAACTTGTACAAGTCTCCACCTTGGCGATAGAGCATATCTTCATTGCCATAAACCGATGAGCCAATTCTGTCTGATTTATTATATAGACCGCCTGCTTTTTTTATGCCATCTTCGGTTACCTCCACAAAATACCCCTCGGCGTGAGCATAATAAACGTCCCCAGGCGTTTTTCCGTTTGCCTCCGACTCATGATATACCACGCCCGCAAAGTTGAGCACTGCATTCGCCGCTAATTTATTGGCAAATTCGCGTAATGCGCCTAAATCATTGCTCTCTGCGCAAATGATTTCTTCAAGGTCCGCGACCTTTTGTTGCAGAGCTTCGCCCATAGCCTTGTCATATTTTTTATTGAGCAAGTCAACAAGACCTTTAATCTTGGTAATGTCAATTTCGTCGTCCTTGTGAACATAACTGTCAAGTAGGGCGGCAAACTGTTCCTCGGTCGGTTTCAACCCCTTTCTGAACCATGCTTTCAATTGTGCTACTGTCTGTTTAGCCATCTTTTTAATCCAATTTAAAATCCGTTTAATCATTATTTAATTCTCATTATATATGCCAATACATAGTAGGGTGGGCGGTTCTCGTGTGCTTCGCCACCACCGGTCGTCTCGGTACTGTATGCCGGCTCATCGTTGCTCTCTCCAATCCATGTTGCCCGTTCTGAAGAGGCCCCATAACCGGTTTTATCGGTATCTAAACCATCAAAGGCATGGCTATGGATTGGCATCTGCGCTATTGTCAGTGTATGTTCTTTCTCTCCGCCTGTTCCGCCTATGGTGTTGTAATCACCATCATTCGCGCTTTGGCCGACGATAAACCGGCCTCTCAGATCGGGCAGTCTGAATAACCCCTCTCCAGGGGTTTCAAATCTGTTGCCGTTTCTGTCTTCAGCAGTATTAAACACATCGCCGATTGTCGCATACAACTCTGCGTATGTTACTCTGCTCAATGCGCTGCCGTCACACAACTGATACCCCTCTGGGACATTTTTTCCGGCCCACATCTTCACAATGCCCAACGGTTCACTTGTTTCTTTGTGAACACCATCTATCACTGCATTTAAGTCGGCAATCTCTTTCATCATCTCGCGCATGTTCTTCACGTCAGCAAAGTCTGCCCAATTATAATTTTCCTCTCCCATGCCAGCCTCAAGCCATCGGCTCGTGTAGGCGTCATAACTCGCTCCGAATGCCTGCACCTGGGTATCCTCTTTCACTATGTGCATGCCGTTGGCCGTTGAGCCCCCTTTCCAGTAAATTACCTCGCCATCGGGGTAATCTTTGGTCCTCAGAAACACATAGCCCGCACCTCGTTCGGTTTTGCCTGGTTTTAACTCGCAACCGAGCAACACAACTTTATCCCCGGCTATGTTACCTATTATCGCCTGAATGTTGCCGTTCTCCTGCAACATTGCCAGCGTCTCGCAGTCAAGCGGAAACTGTCCGTCAGCCTGCGTTGTGAAATTTCCTGTTGTCCTTTTCATTTTGTTCGGTTTATATAGTTTATTTCATATCGTTTTGTCGTCAGCTTATAGCGATCTATTACCGCCCGCAATCGCTGTTCTTGTGCCGTATTGAGCAAGCCACTTGGCACATTCACCCAAAAGTCGCAATTGGTTCTCTCCAACGCTCGCCGTGATACCGGCATTGCTTTTCCTTTTGCTCGTTTTGGGACCATGCGCCAATCTTGCTCTCTTCGCATGGCGATAAGCGACTTTGATAGTTCGCCTCTGCTTTCAGCGTCCACTATCGTTATCTTGCCCGACTGCTCTACATCGCCACTCAGTGTTTTTGCCGTTTCGATTATAATTCTGCGCAGTCGACACACCTGCCCGTTACGCATCATTTCGTCCGTCTGCTCTCGCCTGAACTGCTGTAACGATGTCAGCACTTCGCTCGGTGGGGTTATGGCCGCATATAGCAAAGCGCCTATACCGCTTTTCCGCCATGCCGTCGGCAATAGCAACAGAGCAAGCCGTTTCATATTCACATCATAAATCCTGCCCATAAATCTTCATGTTTAGTTTTATCTTGTCATCGTCCAAAGAGCAATACCCTGCATAGGGGCGGCAATATGCGTTTCCGTTGGAACCGGGCGATAAAAAGACATCGCTCACGACACTATTGTGAATCTCTATTCCTCCGAGTTGCACAATCTCAACACCGGCAACCCCTCTCAACACATCTTCTATGCCGTTCCTTGACAAGATGCCGTTAAATTCCAAGTTCTCGATATAACTTTTTATCACATTCTTGCATTCCTCTTTCACTTCGTCGCGGTCAAGCAGTGCATTATAATAAACATCAGCTTCAAGAGCGAATCCTGACGGCGTGGAATTTATCACCTCTATTCTCACCCCGGCATCTTTAACCTCGCCAAGATACGTTTTAAGGTGCTCGCATTGGTCTGATGTCAATGGCTGGCGTTTGCCGTCGCCATCTTCGCCGGCTACTTTTATCACAAGCACCCCGCTTTTCATGTCTTCCACCGCAACGGCATGTTTCACCACTCTCGACTTCTTGATATCCTCCTCGCTCATGCCGTCGGTGGCATATTCATCTGTGCCGTCTATCAGATCCTTCCCGTAAAGAAACGCGAGGGTTTTGTCTCTATACCATTTTGCCGTGTGTGGCATGCGGGTAGTCACCATTGTCTCTACTTCGCTCTTGTGCGTCGCCATCAGCGACTCCACCACATAGCAACATACTGCCACAATATAGAATAGCACATTCTCCACACTCACTGGGCTCATGACTTTATCCCACGAATCACCAACATCAAATCCCCACAGTTTCGCAGCCTCCTCGTTCTGCATGAATGCCTGCGTCATGCTCTCCTTTATTTCTGCAATCGTTCTCATCTCATTTATTGTTTATGATACTACAAAGTCATTTTCTATCGCCATAAAGCCTATTCCCTCATACGCCATCGCGCTCCTTTCTTCGTCACTCGCCTCAGTCGCCGGGAATATGCAGTTTATCTCATAGTGGCTCACGACTGCCACATCTTTCACTTCTTTCTCCTCAAGCACCTGTCCGTCGCTCAGTTCGTCGGTAATGCTCAGTCCGTTTGCCAGGGCAAGCTCTACCACAGCCTCCACGCTGCCGCTTGTCTGCAATGCTATGTCAAGCAATGTTTGCCTATCTTTTACTGTTATCGTTCCCATTCTGGTTTATGGTTATTTGATTATAATCTCGTTATTATCAATTCTCGCCTCGTCACAGTCAACACCACAGGTTCGCAACATCTTCCGCACCTCGCCGGGCCACATCACGTCAACACCGCCACTCAACTGCTTCGTTGCCTCGCCGCCCATCAATGGCCATTCCTTAAACTCGCCACGGTTAGCCACAAGCACCGCCTCCACAGTCTGCGCCTCGGTATCACCAATTACCAACCCACCGTTCTCAACAAGCAAATCGCCCGTTCCGCTGTCTATCAATATTCCTCTCATAACTGTTTCATTTATTGTTTTCAAGCCTCTTGACTCATTGCTTCACCTTTTCGTTTTCATAATCGCTTCTCGCCACCTCCGCGTGCTTGCTCGTTATGGCAGGCACCGTTATCGGAACTGCATTCGTCTGCGATGTAGCCGATCCGCTCACCGCTACCGCTCCGCTTGGCAACGTATGGGTGTGCTCGTTGAATGCATTTATCAACTCGTTCAACTTCTCTGTCAATGCCTCCACCTTCACCAGTCCGCCGAGTTCTCCACCATTCAGCACAATGCCGTCTTCTGTAACAACTATGCTTGACTCACCAATCACCACCTCCACCTTTTCTATATCCTCGGTAGCAATCACACAACCGCCCATGCCCTCATTCATCATTGCGACTATGACATGGCTTCCGACCTTAGGAAATATCACAATGCCCGACTTTACGCCTTGGTTTGCCTGTAAATTTACACCCAATATAGGAGCACTCTCATCAAGAGGCTCGCAATCGACTGTTCGTGTCTCGGCATCAACGGCCGTAACCACACATACGCGCGTTTCTATATCCATGCCTTGTCGTGCCAAAGTCTTTATCATTTGTCCGATATTTCCCATATTATCCTCCTGCTCTTTGCCCGAGTGTTATTTCTTGACGATAACCGCTCGTGCCATATTTGATTACATTTTTCTTTACCTGATATTTGCCTTGCTTCACTCCGTCGATTATCAGCCCTATGGTGTCGAGTTTGTCAACCAATCGGTAGCCAAAGGTTGTGAAGCTTCCTGTAAGGCCATCGCGTTTCAATCGCTTAATCTCTTGCTCGGCCCATGCCTTCAACTCTTTTTCCGTTTTATTGTAAGTGTGTAGCGTTCGCAACTCTCCATCGGCATCGCCAACCTCTATTTTGACTTTCTTCTTGTTGTCAGGCATTAGCGAAATAGCCTTAACTTTCAGTCGCATGGTGTCGGCTTTCTGTTGCTCCAGACTGCTATCGCTGATAATATTGCCGTTCTCGCCATTCTGAAACACTTGCATTATCGCAGTTTCATCTCTATCAAAGAGCACTCCGCAATACAGCGTAGGCTTGCCGTCAATATACTTGAAAAAACTCCTCACGCCCTGGTCTTGCAGTTTGCCGAGCAATCCGGCAACAGTGTCCTCGGTTACGCGATATGCCCCAAGCGTCTGTTCACCCATTACATTTATCGGGTAAGCCAGCCCCTGGTCTTTCAGCAACTGTTCAACAGTGACACTCTTATAAGCCTTTTTTACTGTCGCCTGTTGTTTCAACTTGAACATGTCATCTTCGCAAGTGATTACCAACGGCGTCTTGATTCCGATGTCGCGTATATAGCCGACAAAGGCGAGTTCCAGGCGGTCATCATACCCGGTCCACACCTTCACCTTGTTGCCTCTTTCCAATGGTATCTCTTTTTCTCCGTCCCATTTTATCTTCTTGGGTAGGGTGATTTTACACTCATCGGTGAGTTTTTCGGTGTCGCGGGTGATTTCAATGCTTGTCACGGCCGTCAGCTCCCAACGGCGCGACCCCTCTATCTCTATTCTGCAACTCAACTTATACATTGTTCCTAATATTCCGTTGAATAGACATTATACTCTTCGTCGCTGTCGGCCGTTATCTGCACTTGCTGATAGTTGCTCGCTGTCGCCTGTGTAGCATTGAAACTCTTTACAACTATCCGCGTGATTTCCCACAAGTCCAAGAATGTGCTTTGCACCCTCAGCGACTCTGATTCGGTCAGGAATTTGCGAAGCTCGCGCACGCCGTCAATCGGATACTCATCTTTAATTGTGCCGTCCTCAATCGGCTGAATGCCCACACTGATATTCACCGCATAGTCTCCGTCGCTTATATACTCTTTCACCGTACCTCGACGACCAACCACCTGTGTAGTCACTATCTGTTTCTGCTGGCTAACGCTCACGATTGCATTATCTATCGTCAATCGTTCACCCTTGCTATTCTCCAAGGTCAGCACACACAACGCATAGCGACCCTCCCAATAGGTTCTGTCGGTTATCGGCGTGCCCGCCTCATGGGTCTCTGCCTTGCCACCGGCGCCACTCCAGTCAAACTCGCCTCGACCTGCTTCGCCAAAACGGTACAATGCTCCCTTCAAACGGGTACCAACAGTCGCAGCCGTTATCGCTACAAATTTATATCCTCGCCCTTTCATCTCACTGCAAGATTTGCGTCGTTCAATGCTTGCAACAACGCCTGTTCAATCATTTCTTTAACCTCAGTTGCACCCTCTCTCATTGTGGTTGAGTGCACTTCAAATTTTTCAACAAGGCGATCAATGCTGATTGTGATGTTTCGTATTGATCCGCCCGATTTACCTCCGGCATCTGTGCCTAAGTTTGTCAATGTCTGACCTGTGGGACTTGCAATTCCTGGCAAAGCATCAACACCTTGACCTTCGCCTTCTTTCTTTTCCTCCTCTTTCTTGCCAGCCTCCATTTCGGCATTATAAGCATCGCTAAATGCTTTGCCTATTTTATGGCCAAAGTCTGAGTAAGCATTTTTAAATTTGTTCAATGCCGCCTTTATACCGTCTGGCTTCAAAGAGAACGCGGCTTTTATCAGGTCGCCCATTGCCCCAAAGACTCCTTTCGCCAATTCCCACAAGCCTGTAAAGAACGCTTTAAATCCCGCCCAAAGACCTTTTAGAATGGCACGGAACTTAACCGATGTATTCCAGAAATAAATACCTAACGCAGCAAGGGCAGTCACACCGGCAATTACCCAACCGATAATCGGAATACTCATTATTGCTGTGCCCACAGCTCGGCATGCCACTTTAGCCGTTCTTGCAAATGTACCAAACGAGGTTGAGGCTATGCCTGCAAATTTTGCCGAAGTAGCACCGCCTGTAATTAATGATATAATCAATGCACCAAGTCCTTTGAGTGCATTAAATATGCCTTTTGTCCCAAATTGCAACAATGCTATGGTGGCTCGCCCAATATTTCCGGCAAAACCGAGAGATATGTTTTTACCGGTACTCATCGTGCCAACCATTATTGCTAACGCCCCTCTAATTCGACCCCACATGCCGGCCCAATTCAATCCTTTTATTTTTGACATCCAGCCCCACATCCCAGTTAATAACGGCATTAGTTGTGCTATTGGAACCAACATACCTGTAATGGCATTTGCCCATATTCCAAAATCCCCTGAGATTTGGAATAATGAAATTTTCAAATCTTCAATCTTTTGGTTTATTCGGGCTTGCTTTTCAGCATAACTATCCATAACGATAGCCGCTTGTTCTTCCGCCGATTTTGTACCACTTACAGCCTCGGTCAGTCTGCCCAACTCATCGGTGCCTTGCACCAACGCACGTGCTGCATTAGCGTTCTCGGTGCCAAACAATTTTGAAAACAATGCCGCATCGTTTAACAGCGGTTTAAGCACCTCTAAACGATTCTTTAACGGCTGGGTAGTGTCAGCCAACTTGTTAATATCAACCCCCGCGCCCTGTAATGCTTCTCTTGTATCTTTCGGAATAAAACGCCCTTGACTCAGCGTGCCGAGCACATTACGCAATGCAACACCGCCCTCACTGCCTTTCTTACCCGCTTTATCCAATACCTGAATAGCGGCATTGGTCTCCTCAAATGCCACATTCGCTGCCTTGGCTGCCATACCACACTGTTGCAATGCCGCCTTGATTTGGGGCAACTCAGCCGAGCCTTCCTGTCCGGCAGCTGCCATCACATTCATCATTTCGGCCATCTTGCGGCTCGCCTCCATCGGGTCCTCCAGGCTTACACCATACTGGTTCATCGCCGTGGTCAACACCTCGGCAGCTGCCACACCATCATTCCCCATCAACTTGCTTGTAATCTGAATGCTTTCGCCCATTGATTTCAAAGCCTCCGGGCATTTTCCCAACTCGGGAGTCAATTGCGACAACAGCAGTTTATACCCTTCAACTGCCGTAGAAGCATCGGTACCAAAGGCCTTGGCACTTTCGCGGGCATACCTCTCAATCTTCTTCAGTTCATCGCCCACAACTCCCGCCACCGCACTCAAATCATGCATCTGAGAGTCAAGTGCAATACCTGATTCACATATCGTACTAATAGCTTCATTAGTATTTTGCACAACATCTGCCAAAGCGGCAAAACCCATTGCTTTTTGTCCGAGTTTATCCATAAAGCCTGTCGCCTTATTGACAGACTTAGACAATTGTTCGGTTTGATTGACCATTATGTCTATATTGCTGGCAAAATTTCCGCTTATGTTAAAAATATAATTAATTACACTTGCCATTTCAATTTATTTTGTTATATTTGCAAACAAGTTATTAATAACAGATTATTTATCTAATGGAAACCCTTACGAACATAATATTACACATTGTAGCCTATATTTTTTGGGGAAGTATATTTATTGGGTTATTAGTATTGGTATATTACATGATTCGTTGGTCAATTCATGTGTCTAAACACGATTTTGACCCATTCCGTGGTTGGTGGAAATAATCACCTTTTCTTCTCTCCAAACAACCTCGCTATCATTTCAGCCTGATTTCTTAATCGAAACTGCTCGAGCCACAAGGCTTGTGCATACCATGACGCCCAATCGTCCTCGCTACCCGAGCAGGGATCTATCATCAGGTTTGACCTTATCAAGGCACAACCTTTCTCAAATCCGTCTTTTTCGTTGTCGTCACTCAGAAGGTGTGCCTCTACAAGTTTTTTAGTCTTGAGGTGCAACTATCAAAGATTTTTGACAACTGTTTTGTAGCCTCCATAAAAAGCACCACATCACTCTTTACCGTTTCGCTACCGCCGAGCCAACAGTCATTAAGCATGATTTTGGCACTTTCTACCTCGTTGGTTTTACCCACCTTGGTAACTGCCGCCATGGTGTTGAGTGTGGGGCGTTTGAAATAGGCTTGATGCACCGTGTCCGCTTCCTCAATCTCAATGAGCATCACCTTACCATGTTGGTTCTTCCACTTCATGATGTCGGCTTCTGTTACTCCGCCGTCTATTACTGTCAATTCCTTTTCTTCCATTGTTTAATTATTTGAGTTGTTCTGATTAAAAGGCCTTAGAGTCCCTAAAGACCTTAAAGACTCCAAAGCCCTTGATTGTCTGTTATTATTGCCAGCGTTGACTCATCGCCCCCATTCGATATGTGAGGGCAACAAGGGCAATTGCACCTCCTGTTGGGTATCGCCCTGCTTCCAGTCGCGGGGGTTCTCCTTAAATGAGCAGTTGCGTATCTTGTCAGTGTGAATCAACGTACCTTTGGCATACGTCACAACCACATCAAACAAGCCCAAATCTTGCAAACGGCCCGTTGGCGATTGCGACTGCAACGCCTCCACCTCCTCCTGGTGCAAGGTGATTGATGCCTCAGGCTCAATCTTGCCAAACGCTCGGCCTATCGGGTGGCGACCTGCGCCATACACATTCTCTATCGTCTGGTTGTCTTTGTAGCTGATTGCAGTGATTCCGGTAACAGGAACACCGCCTATGGTCACAACCACACAACCCCAGTCATACATGATACCATTAATCAACGGTATGCCGTTATAAATATCTTTGTTCATCGTTATAATGATTTAGTGTAACCGATTTTCACATTGATTTTTCTTGTTACTCCCGCCTGTACGATCTTCACAACAATCTCAATTGTTGACGTGCTTAGAACGTCCTGTTCCGGGTCAACGGCCACAGAGTAACCGCTTATCTCGCCATCTTTAGCCATCTGTTCAAGGGCAAGACCGGCAACTGTTTCAAGGTGGGCGCAACTATAAGGTTGCAACTTTCCGCTCTCGGCATCGATATACACATTCCCGCCCAGTTCGGGTGTAACATACACTCTGATGCCGCGCACGGCCTTGTCCATCACGCGCACCGCTTCGATGTAGGCATAATCGCTTGTCGCCACGTCCATGGTATGGCTGTCGCTGATGTACGAACCCGCGATGCCGGGATAAGTGGTCAAGAAAATGTAACGTGCAGCATCAAGTTGCTCGATTGCTGCCTTGTCAACACTGCGATACAATGTACCGTCGGCAAAGGCGGGCATCGTCACCCCGGTGGGGAAACCGCCAACCCAGCTTACCGCTTGGTGTACCTTTGCTGCCGACAACACGCCCAATGCCACGCCGATAAGGCCTACACTTGCTTTGTCTGTATTTTTGGCATCAGCATAAAGTTCAGCACCAGTGCCACTACCGGCTTGTGCGATAACCACACTCACACGGCTCAATCCCGCTTGTGCCAAATCGGTTGGCAATCCATTAACGGCTGCGACCTTCGGCGAGTAAATCACCGACAATGGCGCATTCTCTTTGTCAAGCGCATCGGCTACAGCCTGGATAGCAGTCAGATCATCGGCTGCCAATGCTCGGCTACCGGCCCAAATACCCACCTGGCGCAAACGTCCGTCACTGTAGTTCTGCAAGGTTTTGATTTCGGTGAAATCTTCCGATTGCTCGAAAATGCCCACATAGAGCGAAATGCCTGCATTCAGGCGAAATGCCTCGCTCAATTGATAGTGCAGCACTCTGATATCCCACTCCTTGGCATAGGCGGTGATACCCATAGCCTCGGCCTTGTCGATTGTGCTGATTGCCTTGATGCGCTCGGTGTCGCTGAAGCCGTCAACACCCTCTTTGGCTGTTGGCAATACGTCGGTGTAGAACACAAGTCCGCTCACATGGTCTTCCCCCTCAAGCGCCTTGGGTACATTCCCGTTCTCTCTGTTGATTGTTAATCTGTTCATAATTTCAGCCTATTTTACTGTGATTACCTCTTTGTTTTCAAGATTGCGAGCATGAGAGTTCGCATTACCTTTTTGGGCAAATGTCTGGCCGTCTGAGGTCACATACACCTCTTTCAACCCGTGGCGTTTCATTGCTGCACGGCCCACTTTTACAAAAATAGTGTTGTCGGTCGCTTTTTCTACCTTTGCGGGTTTCTCCTCCTTTGTGGCTTCTGCCTTTGCGGGTTTCTTCTCCTTTGTGGCTTCTGCCTTTGTTTTGTTTTCTTCCATTTTATTGCTGCTTAATTGTTGTTTAATCATCGTTTTAATAGCAGGGCAAGAAATATGAATGCTATGCCTGCCAACACAATCTCTGTTCCGTCAATACCTCCGTCGGCTTCGCGCTCGTCGGTCGTTGCTATGTCGGTTTGGCTTTCTACGCTGTCAACTCGCTCGCTTCGGCTTTCCGTTACTTTACTTGCCTGGTAATTGCTTTCGAGTTGGCTGCGTTCCTTGCTTTTACGCTCGGTTCTGACCTCGGCTTTTACAGGGGGTAGTCCGCTTACCGTGTCGGTGGGTTTGTCGGTGTCATAGATTATCCAATATTGCACCGTTTCCGTCTCGATGTCGGTGTCTTCGGCTATGGTGGCATCTATCAGCATTTTCATGCTATCCGACTCAACTGCCTTTGCTGTTTTCTGCTCCCGGCTATTGTCAGTTGTTGTTGTCGTCGCTCTTTTCAAGCTCCCGCAACTTGAACAGCACAGGGCACTCATCAGCATGAGGACAACGGGCATACTCATCAAGCGCTTTCCTAAATCGGTTGACTTCATTTCTCAATCGTGTCATCTCTTTTTTCAATGGATCCACAATCTGCTCCATCAATATCCCGCTCGCTTTCCTCACATTCTCCAGTTCGTTGCTTTTGACATCGCTCTTGATTTTGTCAACCTCGGCATGCAATTGCCTGATTTTCTCCTCATACTGCCTCTTTTGCAACTTGCTCGTCAGCCATGACGCCACTGGCGCCGTGATTATCGCGGCGATTGCCGGTAATATTATGTTTAGCAGTTCAAGTTCCATATTGTGTTATTGTATTATTCCTATCTCTTTAAGCCAAGTCGGCACGTCAAAACTCGGGCACGCTTTCGCCGCAACTTCGTTGTGGCCCATGATTTTCACTCCAGGGAAACGTTTGTGAAAATCAAGAACATATTTTTTCAATGCCTCTTTCTGTGCTTCGGTGCGAGTATCCTTTGGCTTTCCGCGGTGGTCAACACCTCCGACATACACGATGTGTCGGCTCACCGTGTTGTACCCTTTGGCGCCGTTGGTCACCTCCCACGGGTCCACAATGGCGTCTTCATTATTGTCAACAAGCCGCTCTATGCTTCCGTCAAGGTGTATCATATCTGTGTAACCCACCTGCTTCCACCCACGGCCACCCTTACTTACAGGGTTAGTGTGCGCAGCTCTTATCTGTGCCGATGTAACTTCACGCCCTTCCGCCGTGGCGGTGCAGTGGATTACAAGATATTTCAACTTCACCATTCTATATTGCGTCTATCAACCTTGATTATACGCTTGCACTTACGATTGCTGCTGTGCAGTTCTTTTCGCTCAATGGCAAGCAGATTCCCCACATACGGAAGTTTACCAAGTTGCGATGATACAAGGTGTCGTTCTTCGCTTCCGAGTGGTAGAACTGAACAGTTCCTTCTGCCTTCATCATGCGACCTGCATAGAATGCCACGCTCGATTGTTTGTCACCGTCGCCCGCCAATGCGCCCCATGCAAGCTTTTGACCATTTGCACCGTAATAGGGAGTGCCGTTATATTCATAGATGTCAAAGCCATAGAGGCGTGCAATCTTGCCCTCGGTTTGGTTGATGTTGTAATGCTCTTTGAATTTTTGCTCGCTCTCAAGCAGGTCATTCACATGCTCGCTACACATCACAAGCACGCGATCGTTCTGAGGAATGCCCATTGCGTCAAACTTGCGTTTCAATGCCAACAGGTCGGCAAAGGTCATTTTCTTATGTGTGCCGTCGGCACTCGCTTCGCCGGTGGTGCTAATCACGGGGGCAGTGTCGGCATTCGATTTGGGGGCTATGGCATGGATACCTTTTTTACGCAACGCCTCTTTCAATGCTTCACGGTGACGTTCCTGAACGCTTGCCATCTTGTCATAACTGCATGCGTGCAACTCGTCATCAGTCACAGGGGTTGCGGTGGTGTCAAATTTATCAAGGCTCACAGGCTTGTCGGCATCTTCAAGTGTCTCGATTGCCAACGGATAGGTGTCATTGTTCACAAGCACTGTGGGGTCGCCGCCCAATTCGGTGAAATGGATTACGTCATTGTTCACATATTGGTTATATGAGCGTATGCGGTCATACCAGCCGAGCGATTCCGCTGCGGTGCGGAATGCCTTAATCATTTCGCCGGTCCACACCTCGGTAAACACTCCGGTATATAACGAACCTTGTGGCATAAAACTACCTGCCAATACACTCACTCCGTTAGCTGTCACCGCGCCCACAACTGCCGATACATCTACTGCACTTGCAATCGCAGCGCCCATAGCACTGTTAAATGTGATGGCACAAATGGCCACCATCACGATTTTCAAAAATTTTCCCATTTTCTGTTCTCTGTTTTAGTTAGTGATTAATTGTTATTTCAATTCTACGCCATATTCGGCTTTATACAATCGGGCATATTCTGCCGGATTCTCCTCTTTCATCTTGGGCAACTCAGCCTCAGGCACTTCGCTAAGCTTTGCAAAGGTTACATCGTTTTTACCCTCCACATTCTCAGTGCGCTCCACAATGACTTCTGTGGGCTTTTGCACCGGTTTCATCAACGACAAGGTCTCGCGAAGGCTATCAATGCCGGCCGCTTTACCCAAGTTTACAAAATGGTCCTTCTTGTCGGCGGTGATCTTCTTTGTTGTCACTGCCTCATCTACAATAGCCGTGATATTGGCAAGCGTCATCGCTTCCACCTTGTCGGCTTTCTCTTTAAGCCCTCGCACCGTTGCAAGAACTTGTTCGTCGGTTGCTCCTTCCTGCAACCCGAGTAATGTTAATAGTTCTTTGTTCATTGTTGTTTTGATTATTAATTGGTTATCTTCTCTCTCTTTTAATAGTGGCAACACTTCGTTGTCTATGCCAGAGGCAAGTTTCAGCATCGCGCCCGCTTGGTCGTACAATCTTAATGCCTCGTCGTTGGCTCCGATGTCAACCACGCTCACCTCCACAAGTTTCCACTTGGTGATCGTCGGGCGGGTCTGCCCGGGCAGCATCACACTGGCGTCACTGCTGGTCTCGATTATCTCTATACCGGCGCTCAGCATTCGCAAAAAGCCGTTTTCCCATTTGTCGGCAATCCTCTTGGCAAATTCGTCATTAAGGTCAAATACCGGGGTGCCTATCAATCGGTCTCCATCAATTCTCAACCCCTCCATACGCCCGATGGGCAGGTTCTCGCGGCTAAACGCTCGGTTGTGCATAAACAGCAACACAGGGTTACGCTCATACTGTCGCAAGTCGCCGCCGTCGGTAAGCACGCGGCTGCCATAACTGTTTAATCCGTTACTCGTGATTATTGCTTCTTTTCCCATTTATATATTATTGTTTTGTCGGTTTCCGTCAATGAGGATTGCCCGGTTCCCATGGCTCACGCGAGCAATCCTTCCACAACTGATTTTCGTGTATATTTTATCGCAAATTTCCACCTTTATTTTACCCCTAACAAAAAGAGTGTAAAACTTTTACACTCTTTTTTCTATACCACGCCTTTATCCCCACTTTTGCATCATATTTAATAAACATTTAATTCATTTTTAATGGCTACGAAAAAACAGTTAGAAGAAAAACGCGAATTTGCCCGACTCCTTTTCATGCAAGGAGAACAACAAAAAATCATTGCCGACAAAACGGGCGTATCGCAACAAACAATCTCCGCTTGGGTGGAAAAATTCGGCTGGGCATCACAACGTGCCGCCGCTTCTATAACTCGACCCGAATTGGTTAACAAACTACTCCTATCCATTGACAGGCTCATCGAGCAGGTCAACGAGTCAAACGACCCCGAGGCGTTCAACTCGCTCGGCGACAAACTCGCAAAAATGTCTATGACCATTGAACGTCTTGACAAAAAAGCATCTATCGTCGATGTCGTTGACACTTTTATGGGCTTTGCTAAGTGGTTGCAATTCCGTGCTGAGTTTGACGAACAGGTGACTCCCGAACTTATCAAAACCATCAACCGCTATCACGATCTTTATATCACCGACTTGCTTCAGTCTAAATTCCGCTAATCATGGCTTCCGTTTCTGAAATACGGCGTTCCTATGATGAGTGGCGACAGATGTGCGAGAAGATACAAAACGCTACTTTCATCGGTGCCGAGAACCCTCGCCAGCGTCAGGCTCGCATCAAAAAATTGCGCTCCGACTATGCCGCATTTGTCAACTACTATTTTCCACACTATACCACCGACGAATATACCGGCATATCAACACCTTCGGCTCCGTTCCACATCAAAGCGGCTAATGCTATTCGGGCTGACCGCAATTTCTATGGGGCGTTTGTTTGGCATCGTGGCGCTGCCAAATCTACACACATGGACATCTTCATTCCCATGTGGCTTATGTGTCAAGAGAAACGCGAGATTAATGTAATGGTGCTCGTCGGCAAATCTGAGGACAATGCTATCAATCTGCTTGCCGACATTCAGGCCGAACTACAATATAATCAACGATACATCGCCGACTTTGGCGAGCAATATAACAACGGTTTTTGGGGAGAGGGCAAATTTGTAACCAAATCGGGCGTGGCGTTCTTCGCTCGCGGTCGCGGGCAGTCGCCTCGCGGTCTGCGTCACCGCTCTCACCGTCCCGACTACATTGTTATCGATGACCTTGACGACGACAAGATGTGTAAAAACCCGGCTCTCGTCAAAGAACTGACAGATTGGACTCTCGAGGCCCTATATGGTGCACTCGACGGTGGGCGTGGTCGCTTCATTATGGTGGGCAATCTCATCGCCAAAAACAGCGTGTTGGCCAACTTTATTGCCAACGATGCCACATCGGTGTCTCGCGTCAATATTCTTGACAACAAAGGAAATGTTTCGTGGGCTTATAAATACACTATCGCCGATGTGCAGCGCATTCAGTCGCGTGTGGGCTATCGCTCGTTTCAACGCGAGTATATGAACAACCCCATTACTACAGGGGCTGTGTTTCGCGAGGAGTGGATCAAGTGGAAGCAGTTGCCACCTCTCAGCTCCTACGATGCTCTTGTGCTTTACATCGACCCGTCTTTTAAGGGCACTACCAAAAACGACTACAAGGCAGCCAAACTGTGGGGTAAAATCGGCACCGAACTGCACCACATTCGCGCTTTTGTTCGCCAATGCTCTGTCACCGAAATGGTGCGTTGGCTATATGACCTCTACGATGTCCTTACCGATAATGGCATTGCCATTCGTTGGTACATGGAGGCCAACTTTATGCAAGACCTCATTCTCGACGAGTTCCGTGCCGAGGGCGACACACGAGGCTATCAACTGCCGCTGTCGGCCGACCGTCGCAAGAAACCCGACAAGTTCCAACGCATTGAGGCTATTTCGCCTCTCTGGGAACGTGGATTCGTTTTCTACAACGAGGCTGAACGCAACGACCCCGATATGCAAGTGGGGCTCGCCCAGACTCTCGCTTTTGAAAAAGGTATGCGTGGGCACGATGACGCACCCGATGCCGATGAGGGGGCGATATGGTATCTGCAACGGGCTACCCGAACTAAAAACCAGCCGGTGGCTGTAGGCCGTCGGCGCAATAATAAAAACAAAATATGGTAATATTTGACTACATCAATGCATCCATCTTTGAATGGAGAAAACGCCGGGCTATTGCCAAGGCTAAACACAATGCTCTCACTCATCGCAAAAAGTTTCTCGTCCTCGTTTGGAAAAAACGACCGGTGGTTGTCTCCATGCAAGGGCTCAAACGCATGATTGCCATGCAGCGTTTCTCGCGTGATTTCACCGCCGCGAAAGCCGAAAACATGGCAATATTTGTTGCATTCCCTCCTAAAAAATAATCATTATGTTCCTTACTATTGAAGATTACGCAAGTGTCTGCACAACTTTCGAACTGGAAACGCTGTCGGCCGACACACCAAACCGTCTCATTGCTGAGGCGGCTGCCATTGAGCAGATAAGCAGTTATATCCGGCACCGATACGATGCCGATAAGGTGTTTGCCGCTACCGGCAACAATCGCAACCCACTTATAGTGCAGTGTGCTGTCAACATCACGCTATACCTCATGGTGCACCGTCTTCCGCAGTCAATGGGCCATGAGCGACGAGAGTGTCTTTATAACGACTCTATTGCTTGGCTCAAAGATGTGCAAAACTCTAAGGCATCGCCCGACTTGCCTACCTATTCAAGTCCCGACGGCTCAGAGTCTGACACGCACAACCCGGTGCGTTACGGCTCGCAGAAACCAAACGAATATTGTTATTAACCGCTTTTTAAACAACTATTAATCACTATTTAGCAATGGATATTTTAAGACGTTTATCTAATTCATTGTCTGCCGGTAACTCTATATCACAACGCGACCGTCTGTTGGCTCTTGCCCGCTCGGCACAGTCTAAGCGTGTGGTCGCCCAACTGGTGCAGCGTTCCGACTCGCTCACTAAAAAAGATATTGCCTCGTGGCGTACCGCCTGGCAACAGGCTATCGATGTGGATTCTCCGCGCCGGGGTGTTCTGCTTGACATTTATGCTGATTGCCTTGTGGATCTCCACCTCACCGGCTGTATGGGGCAACGCAAGGGCAAGACTCTGCAAAAGCAGTTCCGCATCGTTGACCCTTCGGGCAAGGAAAATGCTGACGCCACCAAACTGTTTGAACGAGAATGGTTCTCCGACTTCGTGGAACTCGCTCTTGACTCACGTTTCTTCGGCCACTCGCTCATTCAGTTGGGCGATGTCACTTCCGACAATCTCGGCATGCGTTTCACCGATGTGCAGCTCGTTAACCGCAAGCATGTAATTCCTGAATATGGTGTTATCACGCGTGAGCCTAACGACGATTGGCGTCAGGGCATCTCTTATCGTGACACGGAGTTTGCCGATTGGGTAGTTGAGGTGGGCAAACCCCACGACCTCGGTCTGCTACTCAAATGCGCTCCGCAATGTATCAGCAAGAAAAATATGCTTGGCTTCTGGGATATGTTCGGCGAGATGTTCGGGCTTCCCATTCGCATCGCAAAGTCAAGCACTACCGATGCCGCCGAGCGTGCCAATATCGAGCGTGCCCTTGACGATATGGGTGCTGCATTCTGGGCATTGCTCCCCGATGGTACCGACATTGAAATAAAAGAGTCGTCGCGGGGCGATGCCTACAATGTCTTTGACCGCCGTGTTGACCGTTGTAACTCGGAGATCTCAAAAGGTACACTCATGCAGACTATGACTATTGACTCAGGCAGTTCACTTTCGCAGTCCGAAACTCACCTCGAAGTTTTTGAGGACGTCATCGCTGCCGATGCCCGCATGATTCGCAATGTGGTCAATGACCGCCTCATTCCTCTTATGGTTAAACACGGGTTCCCGCTTAACAATCTCATATTCCAATGGGACGACGCGGCGACTTTTACCCCGGCTGAACTGCGTGAGGAGGAACGCATGCTCCTTGACCATTTTGATATTGACCCGCAATATTTCATCGACAAGTACAATATACCCATCACAGGCAAACGGCAGCAGTCTCAGCAATCTGATTTGGCTTTTAGGGAGCCGAGCCCCTCGGCTTTTTTCGACTAAGCCCGGGACACAACAATCTGTGTAGTCAATACCGGGCATTTAACTCTGCTCTCGAGTCGCTTTACAGCGATTGTGAGTCGTCAACTTTTGCCGAGTCGGGTGTCGAGCCTCTCGACTTTGACGATGAGACGTTCAACAATGCGGCTCGGCTCATCTTTGAAACGGGCCACTTTGATGCATCTATGCTCAGCGACCCCGCTATATTGGAACTCATCAAACAGACTTTCAATGTCCTCTCATCGGCTATCGGGCATGGGGTTTCCTATGAAGTACCTGAGACGCTGCGTTATGCTCTTGAAAACAATGCTTTCACTTTTTCGGGGTTCAAGACTTTTCACGCTTTGCGCGAGGTGGGATTGTCTTTGCTCACCCCAAATGGAGATATTAAACCGTTCAACACTTTCCTTAACGACGTAAAGGCGATTAACAGCCGATACAATCACAACTATCTGCGTGCCGAGTATCAACAGGCGGTTGCAGCTTCGCAAATGGCGGTGCGGTGGCATGAGTTTGAAAAGGATGGCGACCGTTACGATTTGCAATATCGCACTGCCAACGACTCCCATGTAAGGGAGGAACATGCGATTTTGCACAATACCACCTTGTCGGCAAGTGACCCGTTCTGGGATTCGTTCCTGCCTCCCAATGGCTGGGGCTGTCGCTGCACTACTGTGCAGGTGCGAAAAGGCAAATACCCCACATCTGACCCCGAACTCGCAATGCGACGCGGGCAGAACTGCACCGATGGGGCAAAACGCAAGATTTTCCGCTTCAATCCCGGAAAGGCGATGCGGCTGTACCCCGAGCAACACCCGTATTTCCCTAAAGGCTGTGGCTCTTGCTCTCGCAAACTAAACCTCGCCTTTGACCCAAAACGACAAATGTGCATTGCGTGTGCCGAATTATCACGATTAAAACGCATTGAAATCAACCGCAAACTCTTTAATCGTCTTTCTAATAAAAAATATCGCGATGTCGAGTTCAACGAAAAGACAGGGGCACTGAAAGCCTCTCATATTGGTCATAACTCACACCCTAATGATAAAAAGAAATATTTTGGAAATACTATTACAGGCGACGGACTTGAAAAAGAATTTTATGACCGTGCATTCAACAGTGGCCATTCTGTCATTTTTAATGACGAAATGAAAAAGGGTAAAAATGGCAATCTACTCCCTTCGCTTGATATGCTTTTTGACGGGGTTTTAATGGATATAAAATCAATTACTAAACTAAAAGGCCATTACGGTGCTGCCCTTACAAGTAAAAACAAACAATTGAATAAGTTTAATGCCCGAAGCGACGTTAGGGTAAAAGCCGACACAGTTTGTCTTTATTTTCACGATGGGGATATGTTCTCAAAAAAACGAATTATGGACGGAGTGGATTATCTTCGCGACAATGCAAAGAATGTTGTAATCAAACACATAGTTTGTGCCATTCGCACCAAAGAAGGTATTAAGATTATTCAGTATGATATATGAAAAAAGCCACGTCCTATGCTTGCGCACCCCAGACCTGGCTGAAAAATTGGGTATTGCAAATATACAAACTATTTTTAATATAACCACTATTTAATAATAATTTTATGTCAAATATTGACACCGACCAACTAAAACGCAATATCCTCAACGATATGCGAGTCGAACTTGCCGACGAGTTTGACCGAAATTTTGAACGTAAGGCGTTTTTTACCCGCAAGTGGAAGCCTCGTCGCATAAATCGCCGAGGATCGCTGCTCATCGTCACCGGAGCTCTGCGTCGCTCCATCAAGGCTGAAGTAAAGGGCAACGGCGTGGCTTTTACTTCAAATGTTCCTTATGCGGTAGCCCACAATGAGGGGCTTTCCGGTTCTATGTCAATAAAGGCTCACAGCCGTCGTCGTGGTGGTAAAGTGCACTCCGTGCGCGCCCATCAGCGACGCATCAAGCTCCCTGAGCGTCGTTTCATTGGCGACGGTCCCCAAACGCAAAAGATTATTCGCAACGTCATCGAAGACAATCTCAAAGATTTTAATGTTAAACTCACTGATTTTATACGACAAAAATGAGCATCAGAAAAGACATCATCAATGCTGTTTTCAACCGCATCAGCAACAATGTGCCGGAGGTTAAATTTATAGACCTCTGGAATGAGCACCTTGCCGACATCACAGGCGGTGCTTCCTGGCCTATGCCCGCTGTTTTTATCGAATTTGAGGAGATACAATGGCGACAGGAGGGGCTGAACTCTCGACGTGCCGATGTTGGGCTGCGACTCCACATCATCACTCAGGCGGTAAATACTTCGTCGGGACACACCGACAATAACATGCAAGCCTCGCTCGAATATTTTGACCTTATTGACCGCATCACTTCGGCGCTGCAAGGTCTACATGGCGACAATTTCAGCCCGCTAATGCTTTCGCACTCGGCGACAAATCACAACCATGCCGAACTGATTGAATCCATTGAGCGTTTCGTTTTTAATGCCCGCGACATTTCGGCTAAAACTTCTGCCTCGACAACCCAAATTTCAAATCTCGCTATTAACAAATAACAAGAAAGCCAGGCCTTAATCGGCTTGGCTTTCTTCTATTGCATCAAACAACCCGGGCTGTTTTTCTTTTGGCTCAGTAGCGGGCGGTTCGGGGGCGATTGAAAGGTAATTCAAATATGTCCTGTAGCACATCGGGAACCTCGGATTTACCCACCGTCGCCACACCGCTTTGTAGCAGCGTGCCTGGTTGCCAGGCTCAAAATGTTGTTTGGTCAACTCCCTGACCTCCTCAACTCGTCTTAATGTTCCTTTATGGTGTCTCCGTTTTGCCATTTGACATTTTTATTTTACCTTTGCGTTTATATAGGGGAACGCATCGGTTGTCTTTGGCAAACGGTGCTTTTTTTATGCCTCCTCTTTTTTAGGTTCTACATAAAAGGTCTCATCTTGGGCTACCATGATGCCGCATTTCTCCATCTTCTCGGCCATGCCCTCTGCTTCACGGTCTGCCAATAGTTTGTCCTTGGCAATCTCCTCTGTGGTGCGTATAAAGTCGCCCATAAATTCTTTTACCATGGTTAACGCACTTGCCCAGGTAAACCCTTTCATGGTTTTCAACTTGGGGGTGCCGGTTCTGAAGCCAATTACTCCATGCACCATCTCAAGGCTTTTCTTTTTGCTGAACAATTCGCCTTTGTTCTCGGTGGCATACGCCTGCAAGGTGTCAAAGGCTGTTGTTTTTGTAGCCTCAAGCGCTGCCAACTTGTCGGCATGCTTCTCTCTGATTTTCGCACAGGCCAACTCTATTTCTGCCTGAATCTTTTGTTGCTCGGCCTCTGCCTTTGCGTATGCTGCAAACGCTTCATCGGCCAACTCACGCGTAACGTCGCTGATTACTTGTTTTTTTACTCGTTTTGTTGCCATTGTTTATACTGTTTTAAGTGTGATTAATTATTGTTTAAATACTGATTAATTACTGTTTTACTAATCATAGTCGTCGGGGTAAAATTCGTCGGGCGCAATGTTATAATCGGCTATGTCGTGCTGCTCTTTGCACCATTCGCCCAGTTCCATCATCAACTCGGCATATTCGTCATTCTCCAACTCTATTGTTGCCTCTTTTATTTGTGATTTCAGACTTTCAAGCAATTGTTTTTTACTCATCTCATTTCAACATATTGCGCAAAGCTTCATTCGCTTGGTCGGCATCATTAAGTAGCGCAAAGGTTAACGACTTGATTAATCGGCTCAGGGCGGTGGCTATCGCATACACAATCAGCCACGGACTGCATAGGAGCAATGCTCCCAATAACATAAAATACTGTTTCATTTTCTATTATTGTTTAGTGGTTAATTCAGATTTACATTACCGGCAAAGACTTCGGCTATAACCTTGTCAATCTGCTCGGCATCTTTTACCTTCTGATTAAAGGTATAGGCTACGTTACGCAATCGCTCTTTAGGTATCTTGTTGAACTCGGCATAACCTGTGGCTCGGCAGGCTATCCCCTTGATTATATCAGCATCGTTTTTCATTGACATCGCACGCAACCAGTTACCGATTGCCGCCATTGTGCGTTTACGCTGTTTGCTCAGCTCGCCGTCGGTGAGTTCTAAACGCTCGCTGAGTTTGGCGCACAGGTCAACCAAATCGTGAGTGTCTATGTCACGACTGCTCTCTACGCCGTAACTCTCCACTATCGCTCGCTTCCCTTCGGCATCTATACCGAGCATACTGCACAGTGTGTGGAATTTCTTCAATAACCCTTTGTGGATTCCGTCCATTGTCTTATTCTCTGTCATATTGTTGTGATTTAACTTTGTCTTCTACTAATACCACCGCACCGGTTACAAACATTGCAAGCAATTTTTGTGGTGTCATTCCTAATGAAGCGAACGAGTCGCGTTTCAACATCAAATCTTCTGACGTCATAGCCTCCCATATTTTCTCAACTTCGTCTATCTCATGGTTCGCAACACCAAGCATGAATAGAATATTGTCATAATCTTTACGGTCAAATTCAAAGACCACTCTCACTTTTTTACTTTCTTCCATAATTTTCAATTCTCAATTATATATTTGCCCAAATAACGTGCAAACCGAACGCAAACAAGTTTACTTGATTTGCTGAGGTGCCGCCGTTATTCGGCTGGATTATTACAATGAATCCAGCCAATATTTGTTTGCTCCGTCTTCCCATATTACGAAGTCCGCTCCGCCTTCGCTAAGTTCCGGCACTTCATAACGCGTCGTAACAAACGCTTTGTAGCCTTCGACCCTGATTTTTATATCGCTGTCATA
>JAFZHD010000042.1 GCA_017555085.1 Muribaculaceae bacterium
GTCCGATAAAATGTGTACTTTTACCCATGGTTAAACTTGTTTGTCGCAAAACAAAAGTAACCAAAAAGGACTGATTCCCACAAATGGAACCAGTCCTAATTTTTATTCCCTAAAAAAAAGTTTTATCGGACAGCAATATTTGAATTTAGGAAAAGAAATTCATTGTCATTATTTGCAAGGAATTTACCATTATCAAGAACTTGTAAGCCTGAATATCGAGCTCTTATAATTTGTTCACCATTGTAATTCATGAAACCATATTTGTATTTTGAACAGAATACGAAACCATCTTTTGTAATATCAGTGATTTTTTCCACAGAGTCCGAGCATCTGATGTATTTACCGCTTAAATCAAGAAATCCAAAATGATTATCAAGTAGCACAGCTAATTTTCCGTTTATTACAAACGGATAACAAGGACTGTATTTTTCTCCAATTTTAAGAATTGCTTTACCACTATTGTCTATAATTTGCCAATTTTTGTTACCGTCTATTTCTTTACATACAAGAGCATAACCATCTTTAGAAAAAGGCATAGCACAACTGAAATTTGGGCTAATTACGACTTCCCCTTTATTGTTTATGTATCCAAAGTTGTGGTCTTCAGTTTCTATAATAGAATAATTATTATCATCAAAATAAGCACTGACACTTATAATATCTTTACCCTTGATGGGATTTAATGTAAAAAGAATTTCACCCTTTTTGTTGATGTATGAAATGCGTTTGCCTTTTTCAACTATAGGCATAACACCATTACTCATACAACCAACACTTTTTAGATTTTCACAACCTTTAATTAACTCAGGACGATTTTTCAAAAGGAAAGCACTATAACCTTCTTCCTCTTCGACAATAAAAACGCCTTCCATTGGAAAAGTTGGACTCTTTTCAAATTCATTTTCGATTATCATTTCTCCTTCAAGAGACATAAATCCCCATTTGTCAGATTTATTCTCCTTTACAGGAATGAACTCGGTTTTTTCAGAGTCAAATAGACCACACCCTGCAAGCAAACATGCAATCAAGGATACATAACAAATTTTAACTATTTTCATATCTATAGTATTTTACGATTTGCCTACTCCTTTTTAGGCGTTTCGGCTTCCTCCGTTTATAGTATTAATAATTTTAGGAAGGTTCTATAAATTCAATTTATCATTAGCGAATAGTTAGAACCTCTTTAATACTACCACTAATATAATCAAGTGAATAATTTGTCTCTTGTTAAGAGACAAATCGCAGGACTTAACACTCTACATATCAATTGTATAGACTTGGATTTAAATCTAATTATGATGAATATTTAGGTATAAAATTGTTTGGCTATACAATTTTTTTGACTAAATAGTTCGTATTTTAAATATTTTGTTTAACTTTGCAATGTGTTGTTTATCTCTTAACAAGAGATTGCTGATTTTGCCAAACATTCCCATTTCTTATAAATCCTTTAATATCTGAGCATTAGCCTTATCTACGACTGCTGTATCAAGCGATGCCAAATAGATTTGCGTTGTCATTTCGGAATCGTGTCCCATACCCTCACTGATTACCGATATTGGAACATTCTTATTCTTCGCCACACTTGCCCAAGAATGCCTTGCTACATACATTGTTAACGGTAGTTTAATTTCCACTATCTTACCAATCTCTTTGAGTTTTCGATTGATTAGATACATCGCATTCTGATACTGCTTGCGCTCATCACCATTCATCGGTTTTATGATAGGTAACAGGTATTCAGATAGCGGGTTTTCATACTTCTCCACAATCTCTTGCATACATTTCTCCCAACGAATAAAGAGTTGTTGTCCTGTCTTGCGTCTGCGGTATGAAAGTATGCCATTTGATAGGTCTTTCTTCTTGAGGTATGCCATATCAACAAAGGACATTCCACGAGTGTAAAATGAGAATAGAAACATATCCCTTGCAAAATCCAATGATGGTTGCAATGACAAATCAAGGTTCTTAATCTGCCTGATGGCTTTCAATGGAATGGCTCGCTTGACGGTCTTATCCACTCCCGTATAGACGTGCTTGAACGGGTTTCGATTGGTGGTCAAATCCTTTTCAACTGCACGATTATAGACTGCTCGGAGTATCCGCATATAAAACGAAGTGGTATTACGTAAAAGCCCACGGTTATACAAATGTGCTTCATAAAGTTGCATAATATCTGGGGTTATTTCTGTCAGAGCAATATCTTTGCCATTAAGAAAAGCCGAGAAGCTCCGTAGTGTTGCCTCATAGGTTTCGGCAGTGCGAATGTGGCCCATCAATTTCTTTTGTTCGATAATGCTTTGCATAAAAGGGAACAATGTTCTTGTAGATTTTTGTTTTGCCATGATTGTTGGATTTTGTTATGTTTGATGTTAACTCGCATATTTTGTGTAAATTTGCAGTCGATAATAATTAAAGAATAAAATAAGATATGATTTCAGTAGATGGATTGACCGTCGAGTTTGGCGGCACAACCCTGTTTAAGGATATTTCGTTTCAAATCAATGAGAAGGACCGCATTGCGCTTATGGGTAAGAACGGTGCGGGCAAGAGTACGCTGTTGAAGATATTGGCAGGCGTGCGTTCAGCAAGCCGCGGGTCGGTGTCAGTCCCCAAAGATTGTGTTGTGGCTTATTTGCCCCAACACTTGATGACCGAAGACGGCCGCACCGTGCGCGAGGAAGCGTCACAGGCATTTGCTCATTTGATGGAAACCGAGGCCGAGATTAACCGTCTCAACGATGAACTTGCTGTTCGCACCGACTATGAGAGCGATGATTATATGGCGCTTATCGAGAAGGTGAGCGAGTTGAGCGAAAAGTTCTATGCTATTGACATGACTCACTTTGAGGAAGATGTCGAAAAAACTCTCATGGGCTTGGGCTTTGAGCGCGAACAACTTGACAGCCCCACATCAGAGTTTAGCGGTGGTTGGCGCATGCGCATCGAGTTGGCAAAGTTGTTGCTCAAAAACCCCGATGTGCTTTTGCTTGACGAGCCCACCAACCACCTCGACATCGAGAGTATCTTGTGGCTTGAGGAGTTTATCAAGACATCGGCCAAGGCTGTTGTGGTAATCAGCCACGACCGCCGATTTGTTGATGCTATCACCACTCGCACCATCGAGGTGACAATGGGCCGCATCTATGACTATAAGGCCACTTACAGCCACTATCTCGAATTGCGCAAAGAACGCCGTGAACAGCAGCAAAAGCAGTATGAAGAACAGCAAAAGATGATTCAGGAAACCAAAGATTTTATCGAGCGTTTCAAGGGTACATATTCAAAGACATTGCAAGTGCAAAGCCGCGTGAAAATGCTTGAAAAACTCGAAATCATTGAGGTTGACGAAGAAGATACATCGGCATTGCGCCTCAAATTTCCCCCTTCGCCCCGCAGCGGCACATACCCCGTGCAGGTTGACGGCGTGGGCAAGAGTTATGGCGACCATGTAGTGTTTCAAAACGCATCGTTCATGATTGAGCGCGGCGAGAAAATCGCGTTTGTGGGCCGTAACGGAGAGGGTAAATCTACGCTTGTGAAATGTATCATGGGCGAAATTCCCTTTGACGGTCAGTTGACTTTGGGACATAATGTGCAAGTTGCCTATTTTGCCCAAAACCAGGCTTCATTGCTTGATGAAAATCTCACAGTTTTCCAAACAATTGACGATATTGCCAAGGGTGATGTTCGCTTGAAAATACGTGACATGTTGGGCGCATTCATGTTTGGCGGCGAAGAAAGTACCAAAAAGGTGAAAGTGTTGTCGGGTGGCGAGCGCACACGATTGGCTATCCTCAAATTGTTGCTCGAGCCGGTTAACTTGCTCATTCTCGACGAGCCTACCAACCACCTTGACCTCAAAACCAAGGATATTCTCAAACAAGCACTCAAGGACTATGACGGCACGCTCATCTTGGTGAGCCACGACCGTGACTTCCTTGACGGATTGGTGACAAAGGTCTATGAGTTTGGCCACAAACGAGTGCGCGAGCATCTATGTGGCATCAACGAGTTTCTTGAAAACAAGAAAATGGAAAATCTCCACGATATCGAACGCAAATAATAAACAAGGCCGCCAAGAGCGGCCTTGTTGCGTAAATGGGGGTTATGAATTGAGTGCGAAGAAGTGATTGACAGGGCCGTGTCCGTGGCCTATGTCATATTTTGCGCCCGTGATAATGGCTTGCTCAATGTAGCGTTTTGCCGATATGGCGGCCTCGGTCAGGCTCTCGCCTCGGGCAAGAGCGGCAGCAAGTGCCGACGACAGAGTGCAGCCGGTGCCATGAGTGTTGCGCGTGTCAACGCGTTTGGACGGTAGGGGTGTGATAGAGCCGTCTTCGGCGTTGTGAAAGTAGTCGGTGAGGGTGTCGCCGTTGAGGTGACCGGCTTTGAGCAACACCGATGTGGTGTTGTGCGAGAGTAAGGTCACAATTTGGGGAAATTGGTCTTGGCCGGTGATTGTGCGGTCCGATAGTATCTCGGCTTCGGGAATGTTGGGCGTGATGACGCGTGCCAATGGAATGAGTCGGTTTTTCATGGTCTCAATGGCATTGTCCTCAATGAGTTTGTGTCCCGATGTAGAAACCATTACCGGATCAAGAACGACATTTGTGATGCCATATTGCTCAATCTTATCGGCAACAAGTGATACTACCTCAACCGAATGTAGCATGCCGATTTTGATGGCATCGGTGCCGATGTCGGATAGCACGGCATCGATTTGGGCCGCCAATATGTCTAACGGTACAGGATGAACGGCATCTACGCCGAGGGTGTTTTGGGCGGTGATGGCAGTGATGGCCGATGAGGCAAAGCAACCCATCGCGCTGATGGCCTTGATGTCGGCCTGAATGCCGGCGCCACCGCCTGAGTCGCTACCGGCAATTGTGAGAACTTTATTGTACTTCATTGTGGTGTTGGGTTATGAGAGAGGTGTTATTTATATCCATTCGGTTAATGAATTTGTGTAGTCGTATGATTTTGTGTCGGCATAGTAGCCATAGTCCCAAAAGGCATATTCATAAAGAGCCGCTTTCAGAAAGTATTGTGTCATGAGCGATTTGGTTTCGGCGTCGGCATTGATAGCAGCCTCATCAATCATGTCGAGCACTTGGTTTACCCCTTGGGTAAACGTCTCATTTCCATACTCGGTAATCCATTCGTGGTAGGGGTTGTTGTTCAAATCGGCCGTTTTCAGAATGTGCAGACCGACTTGGTTGTATATCCACATACAAGGCAACACGGCGGCAAGGGCTATGGCAATGTTGTTTGTGGCAATACCCTCGCAAATAAGATTGTTGTAATCGCGGGTTACGGGCGAGGCGGCTACATCGGTGTTTATGTTGAATTTGTTGATGAGCAAGTCGTGCATTGCTTTTTCGCCTTCCATTCCGCTCATGGCAAACGATTTGAACAACTCTTTGTCGTTTGATGAGGTCATCATATCGGCTAACATAAACATTTGAGCATAATAGTTTCTCAAATAAATTTCGTCTTGGCCTATGTAGCCGGCAAATTTGCTGTTGTCAAGACTTCCGTCGGCGAGTTCTTTGATGAACCGGTGGCTCAAAATAGAGCGATATATATTGGCCGATTTTTGCCACGCACTTTGCGCCCACGACTCGCGTGCATTTGACATGACGATGGTTTTCAGTTCAGACGCAGCTTCGGTGGGGTCGTCGGCAGCAGAAATGGCGCTGACAACGGCAATGCCGTCGCAGCCGGTTTGCATCACATCGCGTGCCGTGTCACGGTTCATGCCGCCAATGGCGACAGTGGGGTGGGTAGATAGTCTGACCGCCTCTTTCAGTCCGTTGATGCCAAATGGTGCTGCCGTGTCGGTCTTGGTTGTGGTGGCAAATACCGGCGAGATACCCACATAGTCCACATCAAGGTCGTTGGCGGCGAGCAAGTCGTCAATATTTTCGACAGAAAGCCCGATAATCTTGTTGCGACCGAGCAGTTTTCGTGCAATGTTATATGGCATATCTGATTGACCTATGTGTACGCCGTCGGCATCAACAGCGAGAGCCACATCAACGCGGTCGTTGATAATGAGCGGAATGTTGAGCGGTTTGAGGCATTCTTTCACGCATTGGGCCAAAGCGATAAACTCGCTTGTCGTGATGTCTTTTTCGCGTAGTTGCACCATGGTCACGCCACCGTCTGCGGCGGCCGTGATGATTTGAGAAAGAGTGCGACCGCACAATAATGACCGGTCGGTTACAAGATAAAGTTTCAATTTGTCTTTCATAGTTTGTCGGTAGTGAGGTTAAACAATTCGTCAAGGAAATTGACTTGCATAGAGCCGTTGCCGTGAGAGTAGGCGGCCGCTCGTTCGCCTGCGAGGCTCATAACGGCCATAGCGGCTGTGGCGGCAATCATGGGGTCGGGTTCAACGGCCGCAAATGCACCGACAAGGGCTGTGGCAGTGCAGCCCATTCCGGTAACGGCGGTCATTATGTGGTGTCCGCCCTCAACTGTGTAGATGTCAGTTCCGTTGGTGATATAGTCTATCGCGCCGCTGATAACGACCACAGCGTGAGTGTCGGTTGCAAGGCGTTTGGCTGCATCGATAGCATCGTGGCTTGATGCGCTGCTGTCAACGCCTTTGCTCTTGATGTTGGCATCGACAAGGGCCATGATTTCGCTTGCATTACCGCGAATGATAGTGGGACGACATTGGTTGATGATGTTGAGTGCGGCGGCCGTGCGTTGGCTTGTCGCACCGGCGCCAACGGGGTCGAGCACCACGGGAATGCCTCGTTGGTTGGCGGCTATGCCGGCCGTAATCATAGCCTCAACCCAAGCCGTGTCAAGAGTGCCGATGTTGATGACGAGCGCGTTGGCAATAGCCGTCATTTCGGCCATTTCGTCGGTCCAATGGGCCATAACGGGTGATGCGCCAATGGCGAGGAGCGCGTTGGCGGTGTTGTTCATTACTACAAAGTTTGTGATGTTGTGCACAAGCGGACTCTTGGCACTTACGGCTTCAATGGCCGCAGACAA
>JAFZHD010000043.1 GCA_017555085.1 Muribaculaceae bacterium
GTGATGCGCCAATGGCGAGGAGCGCGTTGGCGGTGTTGTTCATTACTACAAAGTTTGTGATGTTGTGCACAAGCGGACTCTTGGCACTTACGGCTTCAATGGCCGCAGACAATGCGTCGGTAGAAATAGAGGTTTTCATTGATATATTTTCTATGTTATCTGTATCTGTTAATGTCATTCAAAAAGGGTAGGCTTTTTTTGTTGTAAATGCCGCCAATCATTGCAACGCCACCAAAATTGAGTCTTTTTAGATAGTCAATCAAGTCAAAAGTAATGCCCCCCAAGGCTATTATTTTATGGTCAATTATGCCATCTATTGAGGCATTGATTAAATCGTTATGACTAAATCGTGATTTATAGTCGTTTTTGGAAATGCTGTCAAAAATCGGACTTAAAAGGAGATAGTCACATTCGGCCTTGTATTGTAGAATATCATCGATTGAGTGGCAAGAGCGGGTTTTAATACCAATGTAGTCATTAGGTAAACTTGTGATGTTTTTATTGAGGTGAATACCCATCAAAGAATACTCGTCAAATAACTCGGGATAATCGTGTATGATAATTCTCTTTCGTTCGCTCTGCGTGAGGCTATTCAACAAAAATCGGCAGTAGTTAATGTCACATTCGGGTTTGCGAAGGTGGATAATGTCAACGCCTTTGTCAAGCAGTTGCTTGATAAGTAAAACATCGTTATCATCCACCATTGGCGTTGTTATTGCAATGATTTTCATTTTTTGAGGGCGTCGATAATGAGGTCGGCCACTTTCTTTCCCGAGAGTAACATACCGCCGAAAATCGGGCCCATGCGAGGCGTGCCGCTAACGGCAGATGCCGCCATTCCGCACACATATAGTCCGGGATAAATTTCTTTTGTGCCATTAACCACCTCTTCTTCGCCGGCTACAACATCTAACGAACGTTCGCCGATGACATCACCGGTGTCGGTGGCAAGTTTTATGCCGTTTTTGCGAGCAACAGTGCGGCACATTTCGCTGTCGTGACCAGTACCGTCAACAACACATTTAGCCAAAATGTTTAGCGGGTCAACATGCATGCCCTCTCTCAAAACGGGAGTCCAATTAACCACCACACCGCTGACAGCGTTGTTTTTGAAAATAACATCTTCAACGGAGTAACAGTTGAAAATTGTGGCACCTGCGTGAACTGCTTTGTAAAGCAATGCCGATGTGCTTTCAACCGAGTCCATTACATAGAGGTTTTCGTTGTATTGCTCGTAGTTGATGTCAAATTCTTTAATGATGTGAAGAGCTTCTTGCTGAACGACAATTTGATTAAACATCATAGCACCGCCCCACATGCCACCGCCGGGTGATAGTTTGCGGTCAAATTGGGCAACTTTCAAGCCTGCTTTGGCAAGGTAATATGCTGCGACAATGCCTGACGGACCACCGCCCACAATGGCTACATCTAAATCTAAATTTCGCTCTAATTTGCTGAAATAGGTGCTGATAATGCCGTGAGAAACTGTTTTTTCAATCATAAGTAATTATTTTTAGTATTGTAACTGTGAATTTGAAATTGTCATAGAGATATTTGCCATTTCAGCCGATGGATTGTCGGCGTTGAGAACACTGCTGCTTATGGCTATGCCGTTAATGCCGCAATCGAGAATGTCGGTGATGTCATCGTTGCATATTCCGCCAATGGCCACTATCGGAATATTGATGCCTGATGATCTCATTTGTCGCATTATATTCCTGTAGCCGTTGATGCCGAGTGTGGCGGCAATATTTTGCTTGGTAGATGTGAAACGAAAAGGTCCGCATCCAAAATAGTCGGGAGTGTCAGAACGAAGGTGGGTTAACGCATCATCAAACGAGTTTATAGTTGCCCCAATGATGTATCGGTCGCCAAGAATTTTGCGTGCTTGGGCAATTGGCATATCATCTTTGCCGAGATGAACACCGTCGGCCTCTATCTTTTGGGCAAGCAAAACATTGTCGTTAATTATAAAAGTCGCACTATAATCTTTGCACATTTGCTGTATGATAATGGCCGTCTCTTCCATTAAAGACTCATCGGCGTTTTTCATGCGGAGCTGTATCCATTGGCAACCTCCGTCTAATGCAAGGCGAGCCGAGTCGATATAAGAATATCGGCTGTTGTGGTGCGTTATAAACTGCAAGCGATAATTGTGAGAAATCACAGCCCGATTTTGACTAATGTATGTGAAACAAGAGCGTGCGATACTTGCATTTCGTCGGTCCAATGGGCCATAACGGGTGATGCGCCAATGGCGAGGAGCGCGTTGGCGGTGTTGTTCATTACTACAAAGTTTGTGATGTTGTGCACAAGCGGACTCTTGGCACTTACGGCTTCAATGGCCGCAGACAA
>JAFZHD010000044.1 GCA_017555085.1 Muribaculaceae bacterium
CCAAAGGTGGCGATGCGCAAGCACAGTATGAAGTGGGCATGGACTACTATGCCGGAACCGAGGTGACAAAAAACACCGAAACTGCAGCCAAGTGGTTTAATTTGGCACAAGCCCAAGGTCACAAAGAAGCGCGCACAAAATTCTTGTCTTATTACAGCAAAGAACTGGAAAAAGTAGCCAAAGGTGGCGATGCGCAAGCACAGTATGAAGTGGGCATGGACTACTATGCCGGAACCGAGGTGACAAAAAACACCGAAACTGCAGCCAAGTGGTTTAATTTGGCACAAGCCCAAGGCCACAAAGAAGCGCGCGAAAAATTCTTGTCATATTACAGCAAAGAACTGGAAAAAGTAGCCAAAGGTGGCGATGCGCAAGCACAGTATGAAGTGGGCATGGACTACTATGCCGGAACCGAGGTGACAAAAAACACCGAAACCGCAGCCAAGTGGTTTAATTTGGCACAAGCCCAAGGCCACAAAGAAGCACAAAACCAATTGTATTCATATTACAGTAAGGTGTTAGAAAACAATGCGAAAACCGACACAGAAGCAATGTATTTAGTCGGAAGCTATTATTTTGACGGAATAAAAGGAGCTCCCAAAAACGAAAAAAAAGGATATAAGTATTTGAAAGGAGCACATGAAAACGGGCATCCTCTGGCTCTCGAAAAAATGGCGTCAAGATACACCAAGATGCTAAAAAAAGACGCACTAACATGGTATTATTCAATTGAAAATGCCGATGCGGCATACGCCCTTGCAAAATGTTACATCTATGGCCGTGGTGTAGGTCAAGATAAAAAATACGCCATTTCATTGTTGTTGGAAACAATGAAACAAGGCCATGAAAAATCAAAAGCATTGTTCTACTCAATAGACAGTCCCGAGAGAGCAGAAAGAAGTCTGAGTTACTCAGATCGAGTCATGAAAGTGACGTTTTTTATGGATTATGATTGTGTTTTTATTGAAAATTGTCATACAAATGAAAGTTCCAGTTATCATAAAGACCCATTGACTCAAAGTGAAAAAGATGCTATAATAAAATTGGGCGCTAACATTAAGAATTGCTTCAAGGTGAAAGGCATAAAATATATTTTAAATTCGATTAAAGGAGGAAATAACACAAAATATAAGTCTACCTATTCGGGAGATGCAATAATATGCGTAAAAAAACCTTTAGGGACGGCCACCAGTTGTGATATTTATTTATGCCCAGGAGGACATTTGTCGCTTTCAAAAAACAATGAAAGCGTTCCAGTTGTGACTTTCCCCATTAATAATTATATGACAACTCAAACACAATTGTCGGCTACTGATGAGAATACAGAAACAATAAACACATTGTCTTCAATAGCAAAGATATCAATTCCTGTACAAAAAAATGTAAAACTGACAACTCAGACAACATTCCGATTACCCTTAGATAATAATTCTTATGAAATTTGTCGTAAGTATGAATTTGGGAAGTCTGTGATCGAAACTGTTCAGTATTTTGATGGCGACGAGAGTCTCAGCCAATTTTTAATTGTGGGTTCTGACGGAACAAAGATAGAGCACAACCAATCGTCAAGTTATGCTGTCGCTGCGACAATGTCTTCTGGCGATGTGTTTAAGACCAATTACATGTTAAACAATAAGGGAGATATTATTAAAGTGTCAGATTATAATATTTCCGAAATATTGAAGTTGAGTTTCGGTATAAATGCTTCTATATCGTCCAAACTCAAACAAAAATCGCCCAACGGTTTATTAGTATCCAAAACAGGCAAAGAAACAGAGTATATTAATGGAAAGTCAGTTGCAGCAATCGAAAAGCAGAAACAAAATGAAGCAAAGCAAAAAGAGTTGCAACTAAAAGCCCGACAAGAAGCATTGCGTCAAGAGCGAGAGGCCAAAAAAGCCGCCGAAGAAAAGAAGAAAAACGAGTTTATCAGCAAATGGGGTGAAACCCAATATAACCTGATGGAGAAAAACAATTATAATCCGCTGACACGAGGCATTTCAAAAAGACTCTTGGAACATCTGATTGCTAAAAGAGGCGGAAAATTGGAATTTGTGTCACAACGCGCAAGCACTGGTTCTTCTTATTTTTGGAGGGAAGGCGGACAGTATATCTATCAATTATGGTTTGAAAACGACAAACTGACAACTTGGCAAAGCATGTAATCAAAACAAATAAAAATGCGACAGGAATATAGGCCACTCCCCTATATTCCTGTTTCTTTATTATTGGCGTCCAATAAAACTTTTTTTTGAGGGAATAAAAATTAGGACTGGTTCCATTTGTAGGAATCAGTCCTTTTTGGTTACTTTTGTTTTGCGACAAACAAGTTTAACCATGGGTAAAAGTACACATTTTATCGGACAGCCGATGTGTATAGTTCCATTATATTCATAGTCTTAGTGTAGCAATTCGACAAAAGTCATCCCGGAACGCAAAGAGGTCACAACGCATTAACGCTGTGACCTCTTTTGTTTTAAGGCAAGGTTATTATAGCCGGTAGTTATCTACTGTTCCAATTTCATTATATTACCTTTTATCAGCTCGCACATACGCAATAATTAGCAGGGAAGATATTTTGCGAGTGGCGGGAGGAGATGAGGTGTTGTTTCCTGGTGGAATGTGACAGTTTTTGCGAAAAAAATGCTAAATTTGCAGTTGCTTAATGTCGCGGTCAGTTGTGTGGGTTTTAGGCCATCGCAATTAAATAATGGTAGTTTAAATATTATTTTAATGATTATTAAAAAACTGTTCAATATTAGTAGCATTGTATTTGCACTAATGATTAGTACATTTCAAGGAGTTTATGTTTCAAATGAAAATTATACATCTCTCTTACGAGAGGGTGTAAGGTGGGAATATAAATTTATAAGTTCGGATTTAATAACAGAAAGCTCAGATGTAACTACATTTTATATTGAAATTAAAGATTCAAAAAAACTTAATGATACAATATATAAATGTTGCAAGGCATGGAGTAATGCAAGTGATACAACAATATTAGGGTATTTACGAGAAGATATTTCCCTTAAAAGGGTTTATTTTAAGGGTTCTTATGATAATTCAGTTGAAATACTTCTATATGACTTTAATGATATTTTTCAATCATATAATTTACAGTGGAGGAAAGAATGTTTTGAATACATAAAAGATGTTGTAGTTTATCATGGTATAAGTTACGATAGGTTTGTGTTTTTGGATAATTCAGGCGAGATTATATTTTATATAATTGAAGGAATAGGATTTGTTGGTAACAACCTTACTAAAACACAATTGAATAACGGATATTTATTAAATTATCCGAGTATTGAACAGCCAGATAGTAAATCGTATGTAATATCTTTTTGTCGATTAATTGACACAAAAAACGAATCTACCATTTACGAAATTTCATCGGCATTAGATGCCATTAATGATAATATAAATAAATTGGAGGTCAATAAAGGAACCATTTCAACTAAAGAACAATCTTACATAAAGTTATTTGATGTTAATGGGAAAATGGTAAAATCTATTTATGGTAATACTATTGAAACTTCGTCTATATCACCAGGGCTATATTTTATACATGTAAAAACTTTAGACTATGAAATAAAGACTAAAGTTTTTATAAAATAATACATTAATTTATTGTTGGGATTTCAACAATATCTGGAATTAGATTTTATAAATTTTTGGCAGTTCTATCGGTCGTAACCGACTTCGGTAAGTTAATATTCTAACGGCGAGATTTGCTTCTGTTTTGAGGCGGGTCGCTTGGTCTTTAGTTGGGGCTTGGCGAGCATGGACAGTGGTTGGGTGTTTTGAGAGAATGTATGGGGTGTTTGTTGTGATGATATTTTGCGAGTGGTGGGGGGGATGAGGTGTTGTTTCTTGGTGGAATGTGACAGTTTTTGCGAAAAAAATGCTAAATTTGCAGTTGCTTAATGTCGCGGTCAGTTGTGTGGGTTTTAGGCCATCGCAATTGACTAATGGTGTTTAAGCAGGTTTTATAACATAAAGGCGAATGCGTTTGCTGTTATCCCAAACTGGCTTACACTCTGTAAGTGAACAGCTTGTGTGGCTTGCGGCTTTCGCATTGATTCTCTCGCTTTTGATTTGTAACATTCCTTTTTGAGAGTCAAAGGTAAAATGATTTTAATCAAAATGAAATATGCGCTTGTAACAGGTGGTTCTCGTGGTATTGGCAAGGCTGTTTGTGTGAGATTGGCACAAATGGGCTACACTGTCATCATCAATTATGCGAGCAATAGCAGCGCTGCCGAGGGCACTAAATCTATTATCGAACAAAACGGCGGTATGGCCGAGTTATTGCAATTTGATGTTTCGGACAAGTGTCAAGTTGAAAATGCTCTGACTCAATGGGAAGATTCTCACCCCGATGATTATATTTCGGTGCTCGTTAACAATGCCGGCATCAGACGCGATAATGTGATGTTTATGATGTCGGACGAGGAATGGAGTTCGGTTATCAACACTTCGTTGGACGGCAGTTTCTATGTAACTCGCCATTTGTTGAAGCACATGATGCCTCGTAAAAGAACGGGCAAAATTGTAAACATTGCATCGCTCTCGGGCCTAAAAGGTATGCCCGGTCAGGGTAATTACAGTGCGGCAAAGGCTGCTATGATAGGCATGACAAAGGCTTTGGCACAAGAGGTTGCTGCCCGTGGCGTTACTGTCAATGCAATTGCTCCCGGATTTATTGACACCGACATGACAAAAGATTTGGCCGTTGACGAGTTGAAGAAACTTGTGCCGATGGGCCGTTTCGGTTCACCCGAAGAGGTGGCCGGTGTGGTTGCGTTTTTGGTGTCGGATGATGCTGGATATATCACCGGTGAGGTTATTTCAGTTAACGGAGGATTATACACTTAAACAATCAGTTATAATATGGGAAGAAGAGTTGTTATTACCGGAATCGGGGCTTGGTCGTGCCTTGGCACTGATATTGAAAGCATCAAAGATTCTCTCTACAATGGCAAGTCGGGTATCGGTGTAGATGAGGAGCGTGTGCCTTATGGCTTTCGTTCGGGTTTGACCGGTATTGTTGAAAAACCTAAATTGAAAGGTCTGCTCGACCGTCGCCAACGCGCAAATATGTCGGAGGAGGCTGAATATGCATTTATGGCTACTCGTCAGGCATTTGAACAGGCCAAGATTGATGATGACTATTTGCTCAACAATGAAATAGGCTGTATTTTTGGCAATGACTCAACTGCGCAAGCGGTTGTTGAAAGTGCCGCTATTATGGCCGAAAAGCACGACTCCGAATTGGTGGGCTCCGGCTCTATATTCCAATCAATGAACTCGACTGTAAACATGAACTTGTGTTCGGTTTTTCATTTGAGAGGCATCAATTTTTCGGTAAGTGCTGCATGTGCAAGCGGTAGCCACGCCATCGGTTTGTCATATTTGATGATTAAACAAGGTCTTCAAGATGTGATTGTGTGTGGTGGTGCGCAAGAGGTTAACAAATATAGCATGTCATCGTTTGATGCATTGCGCACATTCTCAAAGAGAATGGACGAGCCGACCAAGGCTTCACGCCCATTTGACAAAGACCGCGACGGACTTATTCCGAGCGGTGGTGCGGCAGCATTGGTGCTTGAAGAATATGAACATGCTATTGCACGTGGTGCAACAATTCTTGCCGAAGTGTGTGGCTATGGTTTCTCGTCAAACGGACAAGGCATTTCACAGCCAAGCGACATCGGCTCGGCATTGGCCATGACTCGTGCAATGGAAGATGCCGGCATAAGCGTTGACGATGTTGACTATATCAATGCCCATGCAACAAGCACACCACAGGGCGATATGTATGAGGCTATGGCGTTGGCAAAACTTTTTGAGGGTAAACGCGCCTTGATTTCATCAACAAAAAGTATGACAGGCCACGAATGTTGGATGGCCGGTGCAAGCGAAATTGTGTATTCGCTCATTATGATGCAAAACGGTTTTGTAGCTCCTAACATCAACTTTGAAAACCCCGATGAATACTCTGCAAAACTCAATATAGCAAAAGAGCGAGTGGATATGCCCATCAATATTGTTCTTTCAAATTCGTTTGGCTTTGGCGGAACAAACAGTGCTTTGGTAATCAAGAAAATCTAATTTAAAATTATATAACATGAAGAAAATCTTATTGGCACTTTGTGCGTTAATGGTAAGTTTTAACATATTTGCTGTTCGCCTTGAAAGCGGTTCGCTTGCCGAATTGGCCAAAGCCGGACGAGCAAATTTCGAGATAGATTATTCGGCAGCGTCAATCCACGGAATGACAGAGACCGACTTTGCCGAATATGAGCAAGATTGGCATAAAGACCAGCCCCAAATCGTGATGAAATTCATCTCATGTTTTGCATCTGTTGCTAATGGAAAAGTTATCTTGACCAAGAACGGTAATAATGCGTTGACATTGCGATGGGTAGTTCTTCAAATATTGCCTAATGGCACCACTCTCGGCGAATTGCATCTTATTGGCGAAAATGGCGAGGTGCTTGCACGAATCGTTGAGTTGGAAGGTAAAGGCGGAATTTTTGGCACCAAACTAAACCTTATCAAAGACGGTGCAAAGCGTTCGGGCCAAAATGCCGGCATCTTTTTAAGAAACGAAATCAAGAAATTGCAATAATAATCCCAAGCCAATAACGACTAACCGATGAAACTGTCAAAGGATTTACATAAGAAATATACCTCGGAGCAACTTTCAGCCCGCGAGGCACAACGATTGGCCGAATTTATTGCATGGGGACCTGTTGTGTTTCAGGCATCAAGATTGATGATTAAATTTGGCATTTTAGATTTGATTCGCGATTCGCAAGACGGCTTAACCCGTCAAGAGATTTGCGAAAAGACCAATCTTTCGGACTATGCAGTTAAATGTTTGCTTGAAGCATCTCTATGCATCGGCACAATACTTGTAAATCCCGAAACAGAACGATTTACAATATCTAAAACAGGATGGTTTTTGCTCAATGACCCTGCCACCAAAGTTAACATCGACTTTAATCACGACGTAAACTACATCGGATGGTTTAACCTTGAAGAGTCATTATTAAACGGCAAGCCCGAAGGATTGAAGCATCTTGGTGATTGGCCAACTATTTACGAAGGATTGTCAAGCCTACCTCCGCATGTTCAAAAAAGTTGGTTTGGCTTTGACCATTTTTATAGCGATTCATCTTTCCCCGAGGCGTTAGAAGTGGTGTTTGACAAGCACACAACCCGCAGCCTTTATGATGTTGGCGGCAATACCGGCAAATGGGCGTTAAAATGTGTGGAGCACGATAGCGAGGTAGAGGTAACTATCCTCGACCTACCACAGCAAATCGGCTTGATGAAAGAGAATACCAAAGGCAAACCCGGACATGAGCGCATCAAAGGTCATGGCATTAACTTGCTCGACAAGGAAGCGATGTTCCCTGTCAGAAAAAACGGCCTTGATGCAATATGGATGAGTCAGTTCCTTGACTGTTTCTCAATGGAGGAAATTACCGGCATTCTCACTCGCGCCAAAGCCGCTATGACACCCGACACCCGATTGTATATAATGGAAACATTATGGGACCGTCAGCGTTTTGAGCCAGCTGCATTCTGCTTGACAATGACAAGTCTTTATTTCACAGCTTTGGCAAACGGCAATAGCAAAATGTATAACACCGAAGACATGGAGCAATGTATCGTTGATGCCGGATTGCAAATCGAAGAAATTTATGACGGATTGGGCCAAGGTCACAGCATAATCGTGTGTAAATTAAAACAATAAAATAAAATCATTAAAATTATGACATTACAAGAAATCGATGAAAAAGTAAGAGACTTCATGATTGAAGACCTCGAAATTGAAGAAGATTGCATCGCTCCCGATGCATTGTTGAAAGATGACATGGGTATCGACAGCCTGGACTATGTTGATATCGTGGTAATCGTCGAACGCACTTTCGGCTTCAAAATCAAGCCCGAGGAAATGACTAATGTGAAGACTTATTCAGATTTTTGCGAATACATCAATAGCAAATTAAACTAGTATTTTATGGCAGAACAAAAATGGGCCGGGACCACATTTGGCAACAAATGGATGCATAAATGGCTGATACGCATATTGCGTGTGGTCGATTTGCGAATACTTTATGTGTTTGTGGCTGTATTCATCATACCATTTTGTCTGCTATTTAATAAAAGTGCGAAAATAATTTATCAATACTTTCGCAAACGCATTGGCTATGGTCGCGCCAAATCATTATGGAGCACCTATGTCAACCATGTATTGTTTGGGCAGGTAGTCGTTGATAAATTTGCGATGTTTGCTGGCAAACAATTCAAGTTGGAAATAATCGGGCATGAGCATTTTCTTAATTTAGCCTACCAACCCGAAGGTTTCGTGATTTTGAGTTCTCATGTCGGCAATTATGAAATCGCAGGTTTCTCATTGCAAGCCGAGTGCAAACGATTGAATGTTCTCGTATATTTTGGCGAAAAACAGTCGGTAAAAGACAATCGCAAGAAAATGTTTAAGTCGACAAATGTAAACATGATATTTGTTCGACCCGATATGGGGCATTTATTTGAAATTGATGAGGCTTTAAGCAAAGGCGAAATTGTAAGTATATCGGCCGACCGGTTATTAGGCTCTAAAAAGTCATTGACAGCCGAGTTCCTCAACGGAACAGCGACCTTCCCGTTAGGTCCGTTTAATGTCGCGACCATAAGAGGGCTGAAAGCAATCACTATCAATGTGATGAAAGTCGGTTGGAATAAATACCGAATTTATGTGAAACCTCTTGAATATGACACCACCAAGTCACGCAAAGAGCAAATACAAGAGTTGTCACAGGCTTACATTGCCGAACTTGAACAAATGATGAAACTCTACCCAACTCAATGGTATAACTTTTTTGAATTTTGGCAATAATGACGATAGACTATTCCATCCCATCTGACGAATTTGTAAAGGCTATTGTAATATCGGAACTATTACCGCAGCAAGAGCCTTTCATTATGATAGGCTCATTGGCTCATTTTGACATGGCAACCACCATATCAGAAACCACCATAGCCCCAAACAATATCTTTGTTGATAATGGTAAGTTTTCGGCAACCGGAATGTTGGAAAACATTGCCCAAACATGTGCTGCCCGAATCGGATATATCAACAAATATATCAACAAAAAGGGTATTCAAATAGGCTTGATTGGTGCAGTGCGCAATTATCAGGTTGCAGAGATGCCAAGCGTTGGTGAGACCATCAAAACGACTATCACAGTTCGCGAAGAAATTTTCGGCATGATACTCGCCGAGGCAGTAGTTGAATGCAACGGCCACACCATTGCTCAAACCGAAATTAAAATTGCAGTTACTGAAGAGGAGGTCAACTAATGGAACTCAAAATAGAAAAAGACATTGAAATTCGTTTCAGCGAAGTCGACTCTATGGGTGTTGTGTGGCATGGAGCATATTCGTTGTATTTAGAAGATGCCCGTGAGGCATTCGGTGCGGTATATGGTCTGACCTATGCCAACTATGTGGCACAAGGATGTTATGCCCCAATCGTTGACATGCAAATAAAATATCGTCAGCCATTGAGACACAGTTCAAAGGTAAAGATAATCGCAAAATTTGTCCCTGCCGAGGCTGCAAAGATTATTTTTGAGTATGAAATTCGTGACCGAGAAACAGATGCATTGTACTCAACCGGGAAAACTATTCAGGTATTTATGGACTTGAACTATCAGTTGATATGGCAAAACCCCGATTGGTTTATTGAATGGAAAAATAAATGGCAACAATAATATCGCATAATATCATTTCTCCATTAGGACTCACAAGTGTTGACAACTACAACGCAATACTTGCCGGAGAGTCTGCTATTGCCACATATCCCGGTTTGCACAAGGATATGCGTCCCTATTCGGCATCATTGATTGCCAGTGAGGTGTATGATGAGTTGATTATTGACGGATATTCTAAATATGAATCATTGGTAATTCAGTCAATTAAACGGTCGTTAGATGGCATTGACCTTGATGTGTCGTCAATAGATATTTGCTTGATATTAAGCACAACCAAGGGCAACATCGAAGAACTTGATTTGACAGAAAGTCAAAATGTTTCGCCCGCCGTGACTGCCCAACGCATTGCCGATTATTTTGGCATTACCACTACGCCCATCACTGTGTGCAACGCATGCATCTCGGGAGTGTCGGCCATGTTATTGGCTCAACGATTGATTGATACCGATAGTTATAAAAAAGCCATCGTTTGTGGCTGTGATGTTCAGAGCGAATTTATTATCTCTGGCTTTCAGTCGCTTAATGCCGTGTCGCAAACCTCGTGCCGACCTTTTGACATTGAGCGCATCGGCCTCAGCCTTGGTGAAGGTGCAGCAACCGTCATCCTCTCGCAGAATAAAGGCGATTTGTGGGCCATAGCAAAGGGCGCGGTGAGAAACGATGCATATCACAACACCACACCATCACCCGTGGGTGAAGGCAGCAGCCTTGCATTGGGCTCGTTGGGTGAATTGAAGAGTGATGACATCGCTTTCATCAACGCTCACGGAACGGCTACGATGTTCAATGACCAAATGGAATCAAAAGCAATTGAGCGAGCCAATTTGGGACATATCCCCGTAAACGCACTAAAAGGCAACCTTGGCCACACAATGGGAGCAGCCGGCATCATCGAAACCATTATCTCAATGGTGGCACTTGACAACGGTGTCATTCTTGGCTCAAAAGGGTTTGAAATGAAAGGTGTTTCGGGCAAAATAAATGTATTGCCACAACCTCAACCAACCGACAAGAAAGCGTTTGTAAAAATGATTTCGGGTTTTGGCGGTTGTAATGGAGCATTGTTGGTGACAAAAGGGCAGACTGAGACTAACGATGCCGCAGCCCATACCGGTTTGCAACCTATCCATACTATCAAGATTACTCCCAACGAGTGCATCCTTGATGGCAATAAGATAGAAACCGAGGGACAAGGCAAAGCATTGCTGAAAGAATTGTATGCCAAATTCATAGGCAGTTATCCTAAATTCCACAAAATGGACTTGTTGTGTCAGTTAGGATTTGCCGCTATTCAAATTTTGCATTCGGCTGCAAACGGCAACATTCCTGAAAACAGTTCGGTGATATTGTTTAATAGATCATCTTCAATTACTACCGACATTGAGTATCTCAAAACAATCTCTGACGAAGAAAACTATTTCCCAAGTCCCGCCTTGTTTGTCTATACGCTTCCCAATATCGTATTGAGCGAAGTTGCTATAAAAAATCAAATTAAAGGCGAAACCGCATTTTATCTTTTGCCTCAAAAAGATGAAGCCACGATGCGACAAATCATTAACTCGACCTTAACCGACAACTCAATAAACTCTCTTGTTACAGGGTGGATTGACTGCTATGGCGAAGATGATTTTGTCGCAGAAATATCATTATTACAAAATTGAAATATAAACAACTAAAACATATTACAATGGAAAATTTAATCAACACATTAAAAGAACAAATCATTGATGTTCTCAACTTGGAAGAAATCACAGCAGAAGAAATCGATGCAGCAGCGCCCATCTTTGGCGACAACGGCCTTGGCCTTGACTCAATCGATGCTCTCGAACTCATCGTGCTTTTGGAAAAGAACTACGGCATCAGATTTAGTGACCCCTCAGAAGCAAAACAAGTGTTTGTAAGCATCGCCACTATGGCCGAATATATTTCAAAGAACAGAACAAAATAAAACCTCATGGAATCTTCGATTGTAATAACCGGTAGTGGTATTATTTCGGCAATCGGCTGTAATAAAGAAACAGTGTTGCAGTCATTGCTTAACAAGCAGACAGGTATTGGCTCAATGAAACATTTAGAGTCGATACACAGTCATTTGCCCGTTGGGGAAGTGCAATTCTCTAACAATGAAATGAAAGAGTTATTGGGTATTGACCAATCGAAGATTATAAGCCGAAATGTGTTGCTTGGAGCGCTAGCCACACAAGAAGCGTTGCTTGAATCAAAAATAACCGACCTCGACACTAAAAAAGTTGTGTTTATTTCAGGCACAACAGTTGGTGGTATGGATATTACCGAGACATACTTCTCAGACATGCTACAAGACGACAAATACTTGCCCTATATTGGTTCGCACGATTGTGGTACCTCATCAACCGAGATTATGCAATTGTGTGGAATATCGGCACAAGTATGCACAATCTCAACTGCATGTTCATCGGCTTTGAACGCCATGATTGTTGGTGCCGAAATGCTCAAACGAGGCGAAGCCGACATTGTTATCGCCGGCGGTTGTGAGTCGTTGTCAAAATTTCACTTCAACGGATTCAACACTTTGATGATTCTTGACTCTGAAAATTGCCGTCCGTTTGATGCCACCCGAGCCGGAATCAATCTCGGCGAAGGTGCGGCCTATGTCGTTTTAGAGCGTGCCCAAGATGCCGAGGACCGCAATGCCATAGTTCACGGTTACATCGCGGGATATGGCAACCGTTGTGATGCCTATCATCAAACAGCGACATCTGAAAACGGCGAAGGTGCATATTTGGCAATGCTTGACGCCTTAAAGACATCTGGGCTATCAAGCCAAGATATCGACTACATCAACGCCCATGGCACAGGAACAGGCAACAACGACCAAAGCGAGAGCGTGGCGTTGCAGCGAATTTTCGGCAGCAAAGTGCCCAAATTGTCAAGTACAAAAGGCTTTACCGGCCACACAACATCGGCATCAGGCTCAATTGAAACAGTGATTTGTCTGTTGGCAATGAAACACAATTTCATCCCTGCCAACTTGGGTTGGAACACTCCAATACCCGACGGCGTAGTGCCATCAATAGGCGAGGAGGCGCAGTTGGAAAATGTAATCTGCAACTCTTTTGGATTTGGTGGTAACTGTTCATCGCTGATTTTAAGCAAGAATAAACCCGCAGCCAAAGCCGTTGGCGAAAAACGCAAATGGCAAGTGGCTGCCGAGGTTGAAATTACACAAGATTCTGATTTGTCGCGTGTAAAAGAATATGTGTCGGCAATGGAGGCTCGTCGCATGGGCAAATTGCTTAAAGCCGCAACAATCGCTTCGCAAGATGCACTTAAAATCGCCGGAATTGAAAAGCCCGATGCTATTGTTACGGCAACAGCATTAGGCATGATGGAAACAAGCGAGAAGTTCTTGAATTCAATGATTGTTGACGGCGAAAGTTCGCTCAGCCCCACATTGTTCATGCAAAGTACCCACAACACAATAGGCAGTTCAATCGCCATTCGCAACAAGTGTTATGGCTACAACATCACCTATACCCAAGGCGACGAGTCGCTCGAATGGGCTATGCGCGATGCAATCAGACTGATTGAAAACGGCCAAGCCGAGTCGGTGTTGGTAGGTTGTTATGACGAGTCGGCACCCATTTTCGGCGGATTGCTCAAACGCCTAAACGGCAAAGAGCCGGCAAATGTGTATTCAAAATGTCTTATCCTAACAGCAGCAAATTAATATGCCCAAGTTATTAATCCTTGCAATAATTCAAAGTGCTTTATTGAGTGCCGGACAAGTTTTCTTGAAATTTGGCTTGGCAAAGATGGCTCCGTTTGGATGGAATTGGCAATTTTGGCAATCGGCTTTGCTTAATTGGCAGTTTGCATCAAGCGGCATTTGTTTTGGCGTGGGTAGTTTCTTATGGATGTATATTATCAAACATTATCCGTTGAGCATGGCCTATCCGATGGTATCATTGAGTTATGTGTTTGGCATGATATCTGCCATCATCTTTTTTCATGAAAGCGTTGATTTGGTCAAATGGATTGGAGTGTTTTTAATTATTTCAGGTTGTTGTTTAATCGCTAAATAATATGAAAAAGTTATTGTTAGTTTGCTTTATGCTATTGCAGATTTTCTCGGTTAATGCACAGACATCACAAGATGCAATAATCGAAAAAATCAACACGACAGTTTCAAAAATTCAAACCATGCAGTGCGATTTTGTCCAAACCAAGCACATGAAAATGCTGAATAACAAACTCGTATCAACCGGATGTATGAAATATCAGCAAAGCGACAAGTTGCGTTGGGAATACAAAACGCCCTACACCTATGTGTTTATTTTGAACGGCACAAAAGTGTATTTGACAAAAGATTCGCGAAAAGACGTGATTGACATCAAGCAAAACAAAGTGTTCAAGAGCATTGCCGAAATCATGATGAACAGCGTTGTGGGAAAATGTCTCACAAATAACACCGAGTTCAAAGTGTCGATTGCTCAAACCGGCAACCAGTATGTGGCCACTCTGATTCCGCAAAAGAAAGAACTCAAACAGATGTATAATAAAATTATTCTATATTTCAGCGTGTCAAACTGCTTGATGCAACAAGTTGAAATGATAGAAAAGAACGGAGATAAGACCACAATCAAACTTGAAAATCTTGAACTTAACAAACCCGTAGGTACTAATGCATTCGCATCTTAAAACGGCTTTGTGTTGCATAATAGGTATAGTAGCGTTGCTATGTGTCAGTGGCAATGCTACCGCGCAGGAATTGACATTCCCGACTGATTCGTGCAATGTGACTTATAACATGCAGATTGACATTCGCAACGGATATGTCAGCGGTTTTTGCATGCTCGTTAAAGAAGACAACATAGTGAAATCAAGCATTGTAAACGAGTTTGGAGTGTCAATTATTGATTTCACCTACGATACAAAAAAAGATAAGGTTAAACTCAAATATGTAATGAAGGCACTTAACAAGTGGTATATCAAACGCGTGTTGAAAAAAGACCTGAAACAAATCATGTATATAATGCAACAAGGTGGCAATGAGCATAATAATTCAGCCAACAATTTGCATTATAAGTTCAGCCTAATAGCAAACCAAGAAACAACCGATTAACAAGATGCTAAAAGATAATTTATTTAAGATACATACATTTGAGGACAATCAAGGCAGTGCAGTTTTCGGCATAACTCTTAATCCCGAAGCGGCTATTTATAAAGCACATTTTCCCGGTCATCCCATTACGCCGGGCGTTTGCATCGTTCAGATTGTCGTTGAATTGCTTAACGAATATCTCAAAGAAAACTACAAATTATCTCTTGCCAAGAACATCAAGTATTTGCAAGTAATCAGCCCTGTTGACACTCCAAACATCGCAGTCGAATTGAAAAAAATCGTAATTGACGGCGATACAGTGTCGGTGCAGGCTGCTATCAGCAATGATGTTACACTATTTACAAAGATGTCAATTCAATGCACAAAATAAACGACAGCACTCTTTCAACTCAACGCCAATTGCTCAAAGATCGAGGAATTTGCGTTATAATTCCCACATATAACAATGCGGGAACAATTGTTGATGTTGTCAATCGTGCAAAAGTTCAGTGCGATGATGTTATTGTCGTGTGTGACGGTGCAACCGACGGCACGCTTAATTTGCTCCAAGAAATAGACAATATTACCATCGTTCAACACCATAAAAATAAAGGCAAAGGAGCAGCCTTGAAAAGCGGCTTCGAGAAAGCGTTGGCAATGGGTTTTGCCTATGCTATCACACTTGATGCCGACGGTCAGCATTTTCCCGAAGATATATCAATATTGCTCAATGCCAATATTGAATATCCCGGTGCGATGCTAATTGGCGAACGCAAAGATTTGGAGAAAATGGAGCGTTCAAAAGGCAGCAAGTTTGCCAACAAGTTCAGTAATTTTTGGTTCTTTGTTCAAACAGGCAAGAACCTTAAAGACACTCAAACAGGCTACCGCTTATATCCCTTAAAGAAACTTTACGGTTTAGGACTCTTGACCTCGCGCTATGAAGCCGAATTAGAACTCATGGTTTTTGCTGCTTGGCATGGGGTTGAAATTCACTCTATTCCGGTTAATGTATATTATCCGTCGAGAGAGGAGCGTGTGTCGCACTTCAAACCGGCGCTTGACTTTACCCGCATATCAATTTTGAACACCATTTTGTGTGTGCTTGCAGTGGTATATGCTTTGCCGTTGTTTATAGTAAGAAAGTTTATACAGTTGTGTGTCACTATCTATGGCATGTCGTTTTTCTTTTTCTCATCGTTGCTGATTCTCACACCCGCAACCATGTTTTACATGGCTCTGGGCGGCAACAGACTGAAAAAACAGCGAAAATTGCGCCGAATGTTATACCGCTTCGCGCGATTTATCATGGTGTGGCATGGCGTTCCCCGAGTGAAATTCAGAGCTTACAATAGCGACAGAGTAAATCGCGGCAATGCATCTGTCATCATCTGCAACCACCAAAGTCACTTGGACTTGATGGCGTTGATGGCCGAGGTCGAAAACATTGTGTTTATGACCAATAATTGGGTGTGGAACAGTCCGCTTTTTGGCTATGTTATTCGCAAAGCAGGTTATATTTTGGCCGCTGAGGGCGTGGAGTTTGCCGAGCAGCAAGTAAAAGCACACCTCGCCAATGGTGTGAATGTGGCGATATTCCCCGAGGGCACTCGTTCAATTGACTGCAAAATAATGCGCTTCCATTCGGGCGCTTTCCATTTGGCAAAAGCATTGAATGCCGACATTGTTCCGGCGATACTATATGGCGCAGGCAAAGTTTTGCCCAAAAAGGCGAAGTTTTTGCGTCCCGGTGTCATCGAAATTCATTTTGACGAAAAGATAGATGTCAAAAGTTTGGTTGACCAGTGCGGCATAATGAGAGGCGTTGCATCTCATGTGCGAAAGTATTATCAAAAACGATATGCCGAAATAAGTAATAAACTTGAACAAAATGCATAATAAAACAGTCGTCATAATCGGAGGAGGTATCGGAGGCCTATTTGCCGGAGCATTCTTGGCAAAAGAGGGTTTTTGTGTCACCATCATAGAAAAAAACACCACAATTGGCGGCGGTTTGCAGAGTTTTGTGCGTTTTGGCGAGACTTTCGACACCGGAATGCATGTTATCGGTGGTATGCAACCCGGCGGAAATATCTACAAAATTTGCAAATACCTAAACATATTGGACCGCATTAACCTTAGTGAAGTTGATGACGACTGCACCGATGAGGTTTATATTGCATGTGATAAGACAACGTATAAAATAGCCAAAGGTAAAGACGGATTTATTAATTCATTAGCGGCATATTTCCCACACCAGCGCAACGAGTTGGCCCAATATGTCGATGCTATGATTGCGTTGACACAAGAACTTGACTTGTTTTATTTGCGCAAACCGTCTAACAGCATTTTCAGCCATTCTGACGACTTCTATTTATCGGCCGACAAGTTCATCGCAAAATACATCTCTGACCCTCAATTAAGAGCGGTATTGTCGTTCCAAAACTTACTATATGCCGGCGAGGGAGATGTTACCCCCGCTTTTATACACGCCATCATTTCGGTTTTGTATATGAAATGCCCGATGCGTTTCGTTGGAGGCACATCACAATTTGCCGATGCGCTTGCCCATGTCATTAAAAGCAACGGTGGCACAGTAATAGCCGGAGACGCAGCCGTTCAAGTGCATTGTGAGAACAAATCGATTGTAAAATGCGTAACGGCTTCGGGCAAAGAATTGGTAGGCGACTATTTTATTTCGGCCATCCACCCAAGCGCATTTGTGCAATTACTACAAGACAAAAGCGCGTTCCCAAAGGCTTATCGCAATCGCATAGACAATATCAATAATTCATATTCGGCACTTATCCTTAACATCAAGTTGAAATCACAATCTGTGGAATACTTCAATTACACTGGCCATTATTTCAACAATGCCGATGATGTGTGGAAAAGCCCTACCGATGCAGCTATTTGGCCCAATATATGCCTATATATGACTCCGCCAGCCGAGAATCAGTCAAAATATGCATCGACCATGAACATTATCGCGCCCATGTCGTGGGAGGAGGTTTTGCCATGGGAAGACACCACAACCCACAGACGTGGCGATGATTATATCGGCTGGAAAAAAGAGAAAGCGGCAGCGGTAATCAAAGCAATGGAAGATGTATTCCCAAATTTGGCTGACTGCATTGAGAATATAGACATATCGACTCCGCTAACAATCAGAGATTATTATGGTGTTAAGCATGGGGCATTGTATGGCTATAAAAAAGACTGCAACAACTTGGTGCAGTCGCGTGTCCCTGTCAGAACTAAAATATCCAATTTGTTTATGACTGGGCAGAACCACAACATTCACGGTTTTTGTGGAGTTGCGCTTACCGCAATTGAAACTTGCGAAAATATAATCGGCTCAAATCAAATTCTTGATAACATCAATAACGACTAATTAGTTATGAAAACAATGTGCAAATATATAATCTCATTTTTGCTCCTATTCTTTGTTATGCCTAACGTGAATAGCCAAAATTTGATATATCTATTAAACGGTGAACGCATTAAAGTTCAACAGGTAGTAAATATGAGAGGAGATAAGATTGTTTATGTCACTGGTGACACTGAATTTGAAATCGAAAAAGACCAAGTTGCCTATGTATTACATTCTAAATTAGGCAAATTGGCTATTAATGAATGTCCAAACCAAAATTATGGAGCCCTTGATTTGTCAAATTATAAGGGCTTCCTTTTAAGCAAAGGAAATAATGTTTATATCCCAACAGATTCATACGCTGATTATGAATTAAGCGGAGCCATAGAACTAAAAAGACTGATTGAGCAAGATAGTGTCTGGAATGTGGTAGACTATCGCGATATGGCTCATTTTATTATTGAATATAAAGTAGACCTGTCTGGTTTGGACAAAGCGTTTATAATTATTTCAAATCAAGACTATTCTATTAAAATGAGTTCTATTAAAATGAGATCTCCAAATTCTAATATGCGGGCGAGTGTGAAATCTGTGAAAAATGCAAAAAATGTAAAAACAGTGCAACTGTACAAAAATTATTGGTGCAGGACTAATGAAAATACATGGAAAAACACACTTGCGGCACAAAAAATACATGAATCTTTCATTAAAACTATATATGAGATAATTAACGGTAATATAACGGTAGACCCTAAATTAAACGAAAATCTCAACATCTTTAATATAGAGTAATTAACATGATATCTAAATATATATCAATTATAATACTTTTAATATCGGGTGTGTTTTGGGCAAATGCGAGAAACAACTTAAACATTTGGGAAGACACTCGATGTCGCGAGTCGGTCAAATTGACTCCATATATTGCCGAAGGCGAAAAAAACATCGGCATCATTGTGTGTCCTGGTGGCAGTTATTTTTGGTTGGATAGAAACACCGAAGGGCATGATGTTGCCAAGTGGCTTCAAGTACGCGGCATTTCTGCGTTTGTGTTGGAGTATCGCACAGCCGGTGTGCCCGCATTCATTTCTCACTATCGGGCAATCGGTGGCGGACACAAGCACCCCCACATGATACAAGATTTGCAACGCTCAATACAACTTGTAAGAGAAAGCGCACAACAATATAACATAGACCCCGACAAACTCGGTGTCATGGGATTTTCGGCCGGCGGACATTTGGTGTTAAGCAGCGGCGTACATTATAACACCAATTTTTTGAGTTTGCTTGATATTAATCCCTCGGTGTCGTTGCGTCCCAACTTTGTTGTGCCCATTTATCCTGTCGTAACTTTTAATGAAAGTTACATGCACAAAAGGTCACGCCGCGGACTGATGGGCGATGCCAAAATCAAGCAAAACATGTGTGACTCGCTGTCAATCGAAAGACACATTCACGCTACAATGCCTCCGGTGTTTTTGGTTAACTGCAAAGATGACCCCATCGTGAAATATGAGAACTCGGTGATGCTCGATTCGGTGTTGACATCACATAATGTTCCTCACAAATATATCTTGTATAACGAAGGTGGCCACGGTTTTGGCATGTCTGAGGAAAAAGGCTCGGCCGAATGCCGAAATTGGAAATACGAATTTATCGAATGGCTAAAAACTATTTATAGCGATGAAAAGCGTCTTGTTGAAACTTTATGATTACATGGCGGCTCATAAAATTATGAGCGCATCGTCATTTGTAATAATTACCGTTTTATTGGTCCTGTCTTTTTTGCGCCTCGGCTACAAAGAAGATATATCAGACTTTTTGCCGGTTGATAACGACCGACAGGCGGCGCTGAAAGTGTATCAAGACATCTCTGGCGCTAATAAGGTTTTTGCCATTGTCGAATGTACCGATACTGCAAATATCGACTATGACTGTATGGTTGCTGCGGTTGATGAGTTTGTGGCTCATCTTCAAGAAAACGACACTCTCGGTTATGTAAAAGACCTTACTTATAACATTGATGAGAGTCAGGTTGCCGACATAATTGATTATGTATATTCCAACATTCCGTTTTTCCTGACCCAAGACGATTATCAAAGTATTGAAGGCGCGGTTAATACGCCCGATTTTGTGGCAAACCGATTGGAACAAGCCAAGCAATTGCTTATGTTGCCCACAGGCGGCTTGTTGACAAATAACCTGCAACGCGACCCGTTAAACATTTTAACCCCTGCAGTTTCGGCTCTGTCAAAGTCAAGTCCCGACATAGGCATTGACTCTTATGAAGGCTACATCTTAACGCCCGACTCAAAGCGAATGATTGTGATGATGACTTCGCCTTTCGGTAATAGCGAAACCGACCGAAACTCTCATTTGGTGGCAATGCTCAATAATGCAAAAGATGAAACAATTGCCAATAATCCGTCGGTTTACATCAGGGTTACAGGCGGACCGGTTATTGCGGTGGGTAACTCTTCTCAAATCAAGACCGACAGCATTATCTCTATCTTATTGGCCGTTGTGCTAATCTTGGCGTTGCTGTTTTATTGCTTTCGCAATCTCCGCAACATTTTGCTCATTGTTATCTCTATTTCGTGGGGCTGGTTATTTGCCATTGCCGGTTTGGCGATAGTACACGATAAAATTTCAATCATTGTAATCGGTATATCAAGCGTTATCCTTGGCATCGCCGTAAACTATCCGTTACACCTGATAGCCCATTTGTCTCACACTACGACCATCAAGTCGGCATTAAAAGAAATTATCACACCGTTGCTCATCGGTAACATCACTACGGTGTGTGCATTTTGCACTCTCATTCCGCTCGAATCAAATGCGCTCAGCGATTTGGGCTTATTTAGTGCGTTGCTGTTAATAGGCACCATATTGTTTGTTATCATTTATCTACCTCATATCGTCAAGAAAAAAAGCGGAGCAGAGCATGAAGACAACGCCCAAAATGATATGTTGTCAAAAATCAGCAACAGATCTATCAAAAACAACAAATATGTTTTCGTTGCCATTATTATCGTCACCCTCGTTTTAGGCTTTTTCAGCGGCAAAACTTCGTTTGACTCTAACATGAGTAACATCAATTATATGGACGATGAGCAACGCGAAAATATGGCTTATTTTCAAGAATTGACACAAGGCATTGACAACACTGAGCAAAATATCTATGTAGTGTCGCGTGACACGACTTTTGACGGAGCATTGGCCCAAAGCAACAACATTGCCAAGTCTATAGAACAGACTATTGCACAAGACAGCTCTATTCGACATAGTGGATGCTCTCGATTTGTGGTGTCGCAACAAGAGCAAGCCAAGCGCATTGCCCGTTGGAATGCTTTTATCGGCACTCACGGCGATGCTTTGGTAAAAGAATTGGATAGTCAGGCCGCAATTGCGGGATTTTCTGCCGATGCTTTTGACGAATTTAAGGCAATCGTAACCAAAGAATATGACTATCAATTAGACCATGCGACATTGATGCCTATATTTCAGTCAAATTTCAGTTGCGACAGCCTCTCAGGCACATACAATGTGGTTGATGTGGTTTCGGTACCTCGCTGCAAAACCGACAGCGTTGAAACCGTTTTGAAGACAAACTGCCCACAACAATACTGCTTCAACATTCAAGCACTCAACAGCGCAATGTCAAAGAATCTGTCCGACAATTTCGGATATATCGGATGGGCGTGTGGTATTCTGGTGTTTGTGTTTTTGTGGATTTCGTTCGGCCGATTGGAACTCGCTCTGCTCGCGTTCTGCCCGATGGCTATCAGTTGGACTTGGATATTGGGCTTGATGGGGCTGTTTGATATCCAATTTAATATCGTTAATGTTATCCTTGCCACATTTATTTTTGGTCAAGGCGACGACTATACAATCTTTATTACCGAAGGCTGTATGCATGAATATGCTTATCGCAAAAAAATGCTCGGCTCTTATCGCCGCTCAATCATCATTTCTGCGCTGATAATGTTTATTGGCATCGGTGCGTTGATTTTTGCCAAGCACCCGGCATTGTACTCGTTAGCACAGGTTACCATTATCGGCATGTTGTCGGTTGTGTTTACTTCGTTTATTGTCCCACCGATGATTTTCAAATGGATTACAATGAGACATGGCCAATATCGTAAACGCCCCGTTAGAATATCTGCCGCTTTGCGCATTGCCTATTGCGCCATAATATGGGTGGCACAATTGATAGTGGCATATATCATTGCCTCAATAATGTATATTTGCGGTTGCCGAAGCCTCAAATCAAAAGAGTGGTTCCACAAAATCGTATCGCGCACCCAACGCTTTGACCTCAACATCATACCCGGAGTAAAACTTACGGTCAAAAACAAGTCAAACGAGAAATTTGACAAGCCGTGTGTTATTGTTTGCAATCATCAGTCAATGCTCGACCCGGCTTATTTGTTGGCGTTGAATCACAAAATTCTGATTGTCGGCAACGAGCGTTCAAGTTTGCATCCCATGATTAACGGCATTTTCAAATGGCTCAACTTTTACACCGTTCGCAAAGACAATCACACCGATTGGGTTGACTCATGTTTTGAGCGCGATATGAATATGTTTAGAGAATACATCAACGCCGGATATAGCATCGCGGTATTCCCCGAGGGTGTTCGCAATCCTCAGTCCAACATTGTGCGATACCACAAAGGCCCGTTTTATTTGGCACAAGCGCTTGGGGTTGATATTCTTCCCATATTTATCCACGGCCTTAACAATGTGATGCCTATGGGTAGTTATGAAATGAATGCAGGCCCTGTGACAATGGTTGTCAAAGAGCGCATATCTCACGACAGCCCATTGTGGAGCGATGACTATAAGACCACTACCAAAAACATTCATCACTATTATATTGACGAATACAAAAAATTGGCAAAAACGCTTGAAACGCCCGCTTATTTTGAGACTTTGGTCAAAAACCGATATCTCTATAAGGGCGTAACCATATATTCAACAGTTTGCAGGCACTTGAAACAAAACGGCAATTATGCCGATGTGATAAATCTAATTGCGGCACATAGTCAAATCGTGGTGCAAAACTGCGGATATGGAGAATTTCCGCTCATGCTATCACTTACAAACCCCGATATTAAGGTATTTGCTCACGATAGCGATGCCTCTAATTTAGATGTTGCTAAATCAAGCGCCGACCAATTAGTCAAAAATCTTGAATTTGTTGACACCGTCAACTTGGCCGATTATCCCGATGCGCTTGTAATCACGCTTGATGACAACGCAACAGTTTTATTTGAAAACAATTAATAACAAACAAAAAAAATAATAAACCATTATGAGAGAACATATTAAAAGCCTATTGGAAACCGAATTGCCATTGGTGAATTTAGAATCAGAATTCTTGTTTAGCGAATTGGACTCGTTGGGCGTGACTACAATTTTGATGATACTTTCTGCCGAATATGGCATCGAGTTGGAAGCTTGTGATGCTACACCCAAAAATTTCATGACATTAGACAGCCTCGTAGAATTGGTTAACACAAAATTGCAAGAAAAACAGTAAACATGAAACTGTTTGAATATCTCAAAGATAACGCAAAACAATATCCCTATAAAGTTGCGGCTATCTGCAAAAACGACAAAATAACCTATTCTCAACTCTTTGAGAGAGCATCGGCCAAATCGGTCGATTATGCGCCGCGCCAAATAGTGGTGTTCAGAGCATCTCAAACCATTGACTTTTTGGTTAACTATTTTGCCATACACATTGCCGACGCCGTTGCTGTGCCGTTAGAAAATGATGCGCCCGACAGCCGTTTTGACGAGATTAGCCAAACGCTAAACCAAGCCGTAGTGCCCGACGATGTAGCCGATATATTGTTCACAACAGGCACCACCGGCAAGTCAAAAGGCGTAATGATTAGCCACAGAGCAATCGTTGCCACAGCCAAAAACCTTATCGAAGGTCAGGAATTCAGCAGCGACTTGTGTTTCATTATCAGCGGGCCGCTTAACCACATCGGAAGTCTGTCAAAAGTGTTTCCCACCATAATTCAAGGCGGCTCGCTATACATATTGCCCGGGCTCAAAGGATTTGACGCATTTTTCAAAGCATTGGAACATCCATGTGAGAAAATGGCGACATTTATGGTTCCGTCAGGTTTGAGAATGATGATTCGTTTTGGTGCAAAACAGTTAGAGAAATTTGTTGACAAAATCGAGTTTATCGAAACCGGAGCCGCACCAATGGCGCAAGCCGATATGGTTGATTTGTGCAAATTATTGCCTAAAACCCGACTTTACAACACCTATGCATCAACCGAAACAGGAGTTGTGTCAACCTATGATTACAGCAGCAATGAGTGCATAGCCGGTTGCTTGGGCAAACCGTTAAGCAATAGCCAAATCATAATCACCGAAGAAGGCAATGTGGCTTGTTCGGGAAGCACACTCATGTCAGGATATGTCGGAGATGAAGAATTGACCAAAAGCGTAATGACCGACGGAGTCATCTACACAGCCGATAAAGGTTATTTAGACCAAAACGGCATGTTGCGCTTGCAAGGCCGCGACGGAGATGTGATAAATGTAGGCGGGTATAAAGTATCGCCCGTCGAAATTGAAAACATCGTCTTATCGTTAAACGAAATCGACGACTGCATTTGCATTCCGTCACAGCATCCCGTTTTGGGTACAATTGTCAAATTAGTGTATGTATTAGCCAAAGACGCCACGATAACCCATGCCGAGATAGCGAAATACATCGCCACCAAAGTAGAGCGTTACAAAGTACCGCAAGCCTACGAGCAAGCCCTATCCATCAAACGCACCTACAACGGAAAACTCAACCGCAAAGCATATCTATAATATTCCACATAAACCCAAGCCAAACATGGCCGCGCCAAATTCTGACGCGGTCATTATTTTTTATCGCGTTTTTTTGTTGGAAAATAGAAAAATATACCTAATTTTGCATTAATATCCTGAATTGTACCCAATTTTAGAATATTCATTTTACTAACTTAATTATATTAACATGTTTAACTTTACTTCTACTTTCAAGAAAGCGGCGTTGATTTGCGCTGTTGCTTTCAGTGGTGCTATGGTTGCTAATGCCGCCACAATCACTCACAACGGCATTACTTATACATCAAAAGGCACCGACCTCACAGTAGCAAAACCTTCAACTCCCTACTCTGGTGACATCGTAATCGAATCACCCGTTACTATCGACGGCGTTGAATACAAGGTTATCGCTGTTGCCGCTACTGCTTTCAAACAAAACAAAGACATCACAAGCGTTGTTCTTCCCGACGACTGTATCGATGTTAAACGCGGTGCGTTTGCCGAATGCTCAGGCTTGAAATCAGTTCGTTTATCTCCCAACATGACAGCATTCAACGCTCAAGTTTTTGACCGCTGTACTGCACTCGAAGAAATCACTATCCCCGCTGGTATCGCAACTATTACCGGCACTCAATTCCAAGGATGTTCTTCATTGAAAAAAATCATTTTGGCTGAAAGCGATAAAGAAGTTAACTTCACAGTAGCCGCTTGGGGTAACACTAAAACAGAAGCCGAAGGTGGTTATGGCGTTCCCGTTATCGAAGAAGTTATCATCAACCGTCCTATCGCTGCCGTAACTGTTGCAGATGCTCCTTTCAAAGGTCTCAAAACTTTGAAAAAAGTTGAAATCGGCGCAAAATGTACCAAACTCAGCCCCAGCTACTTCGCTGGCTGTTCTGCTCTTGACAGCGTTGCTATCGCAGAAGGTTTGACAGACCTCGGTACTGCTTCTTTCTCTGGTACTGCTCTCAAAGCAATCACTATCCCCAGCACAGTGACTACTATCCCCACTACTTGTTTCAGCAACTGTTCTGCTCTTACAGAAGTGGTTTTCAACGAAGGTCTCACTACTATCGATGACCAAGCATTCTCTGGTTCTCCCGTTGCTACTGTTAACTGGCCCTCAACTATCACAAAAGTTGGCAACTATGCATTCAGCAACAGCAATATCTGCGGCGACATCGTATTCCCCGCTAACCTCAAAACTATCGGTACACAAGCATTCAACAACAACGCTGGCATCACTTCTGTTGCATTCCCCGCTGCATTGACTTCACTCGGCGACGGTGCATTCAAAGGTTGTGCAGTTGCTGCTTACACTATCGATGCTGCTAACACTAAATTCATCATCAAAAACAAAGCAGTTGCTTCGGCTGACGGTACTAAACTCTACCTCTACCCCGCTGCTGACGCTGCTACATCATTTGTTGACAACGGTGCTGCTGCTATCGCTGCTTACACTTTCTATGGCGCTAAAAACCTTACTTCAATCGTTCTCGACAACTGCTACAACTTCGGTGACTACTCACTCGCAGGTACTGCTGTTGAAGAAATCAAAGTTCAAGGTACAGTAGGTCGCTATGTTCTCGAAAACTGTACAGCAGTTAAGAAAGTTAACCTCGCATCAGGTCTTGCAGTTCCCTTCGGTCTTTGCAAAGGCTGTTCTGCTCTCGAAGAATTCACAACTGGTTATGACATGATGACTATCAACGACGAAGCATTTGCCGGTTGTACAGGTCTCAAAGAACTTAACCTCGGTGGTTACCTCTCAATTATCGGTGCTAACGCATTCAAAAACTGCGGTGTTGAAACTCTCATCAACGGTTCAGCAACTCCCGCTGCTATGTCAGAAGGCGTATTCACAGAAGCAAACTCTAACATCACACTCAAAGTTGCTGCTGACGCAGTTGAAACTTACAAAGCTGCTGCAGGCTGGAAACACCTCAATGTTGTTGCTGACGCCAGCATCACTGCAAAAGGCACTAACCTCGGTATGCCCGCTGGTATCTACTATGCTGGTAAAGACGGCATTCTCTACCGCGTTACTGCTGACGGTGGCAAATCTTCATTTGACGTAGGTGGTGCATTGCACACATTCCAACTCACTCAATTCAAAAACCGCATCTACGGTTCAAGCGCTGGTAAAACATTCGTTTACCAAAACTCTGCTGACGTAGGTGGTGACGGTAAATTGTTCTACATTAGCCAAATCGACGGTTACACATTCCAAGCAACTGTACTTGACAACACTGGTAACAACGCATACAAAGACCCCTTCGGTCTCTACATCTACGGCGACACTCTCTATGTAAACGACCGTAACGTTTGTATCCGCAAAATCAGTGCTGACGCTATCGCACTTCCCCAAAGCTATCCCTCTTGGGTTGAAAACAACTGGCTTGGCTGGTATGGTGCTCCCTGGGCTTATGGTTGTGTGAAAGGTGGTTTCTCTATCACAAAAGACCAAGACGCTAACGGCAACCCCGAACCCCTCTACTGGGTATCTATGCGTTACAACGGTAACGGTATCTTCCGTTTCAAAGAAAAAGACATCAACACAGGTGTTAAACCTGCTTACGATGCTATGCTCAACGCTATCGCTCTTAACGCATCAACATTCTACATCGACGAAACAAACGGTCACATCTACATGTACATCGTTTCTGCTGCAAACGTTGTTCCCGGTCTCTACCGTTTGAACCTCGCTGATCTCGTTGCTAACCCCGACCCCAGCGACTTCTCTACTCTCAACCCCGTCCTCATCGACAACTCACCCATCTTGCTTGAAGGTTCTGTTGGTTCACAAGAAACTGGTATCACTCAACTTTCACCCGATGAAAACGGCGAATACCTCTACTGGTGCTACATCGCTCCCGAAGGTGCTGACACTGACAGCAAAATCACTTACCTCGGTACTGAAGGTTCTTATGACCCCGCTAACCCCATGCACAAATCAGGTATCAAACGCGTGAAGATGAACGCTGAAGCTCCCGCTGCCGAAATGGTAGTTGAAGGTGCTGTTGGTTATGGTATCGTTCCCGTTAACTACTCAACTTCAGGTGTTGAAACTGTAGAAAAAGCTGCTAAAGTTAACCGCATCCAAGTTATCGGTAACGCAGTTACTGTAATGGACAACGCTATCGTTAACATTTACAACGCTGCTGGTGCACTCGTTGCTCAAACAACAGTTGCTGGCGTTAAGTCAGTATCACTCGCCGACAACGCTGCTGGTCTCTACCTCGTAGAAGCAATCTTTGCTGACGGCGCTCGTCAAGTTGTTAAAGTCGTTAAATAATCAAATTTAACCTCATACAAATCCCGGAAACGCCGCCTGCAAGCGGCGTTTCTTTTATTATATGTATAATGCACAATCATCTGGCATAAAATATTTTTACCGAAAACTTGTGCAATCTACAAAAAATCACTAACTTTGCATGCAATTTTTCCGTATCGGGCTCAAGAACAAGTAGTGACGCAACGATAAGCGACCTCGCCCGACGGGTTAACTTATAATAATTTTATAAATCAAAATGTACGCAATCGTAGAAATCCAAGGACAACAGTTCAAAGCAGAAGCTGGCAAGTTCTTGTATGTACACTTCCTCGGCGAGCAAGTAAAAGAAGGCGAAACAGTTGAATTCGACCGTGTTCTCCTCGCTGAAGCCGACGGTGCTGTTAAAGTAGGTGCTCCCACCGTAGAAGGAGCAAAAGTAGTATGCGAGGTAGCACAAAGCCTCGTTAAAGGTGAAAAAGTAATCGTCTTCAAGAAAAAAAGACGTAAAGGCTACCGCCGTAAAAACGGTCACCGCCAATACTTCACCAAAGTAGTTATTAAAGAAGTAGTTGCATAACCCTCTAAAATCTTAAGAAAATGGCACATAAGAAAGGTGTAGGTAGTTCGAAGAACGGTCGCGAGTCAGAAAGCAAACGACTCGGCGTTAAGATTTTTGGCGGTCAATACGCTAAAGCAGGTAACATCCTCAAACGTCAGCGTGGTACAGTTCACCACCCCGGTCAAAATGTTGGCATGGGCAAGGACCACACACTCTACGCTCTCGTTGACGGTACAGTTCTCTTCACTGAAGGCAAAAACGGCCGTCGTTTCATCAACGTAACTCCCGCTGAGGCTTAATATATATCGCCTCATCGCTAAACTACAACAAATGGCGGCCCCACTATGAGGTCGCCATTTTGATTTTTCAACCACTCACAATCTCAACCATGAAAACGATCAAGACCATTGCCCTCGCGGCAACATTAGCCACAGCAGGCACTCTCGCAGCCAAAACTCCGCTCAACATTTATCGCGGCGAACAAGACACTGTCTATAAAGCCCAACACATAGTAGTTGCCACCACAACACCCGGCAACAAAGCCACCATCAACGGACAAGATATTCATGTGTACAAAACAGGAGCATTCGGCACACAAGTCAACCTCGCAAAAGGCAACAACACCATCACCGTCACAGCAAGTAACGGCAAGAAAACCGCTAAAAAGACATTCAAAGTATTCTTGGCCGACAAGCCCGCAGCAAAACAGCCCGCAGCAGAACCCGAATACACCCAGTTTGACCAACCTCTCTACATCACAACACGCGACGACGCTTATTTGCAATATGGCGACGGCAGCGACCGACTCGGCGGTTCAAAAATGGGCTACATTGACAGCGACATCACCCTCAAAGCAGTCGGACAAGTCGGCAAACTATATAAAATAGAGTTATCTGACAACCGTTGGGCCTACATGCCCATGTCGTGCACACGACCAAGCGACAATACGACCAAACATGTCAACACCGGCAGCTGGTCAATCAGCAACACCGGCCACACCGACCGCGTATCAATCTCGCTTCCCTGTCGTCTACCCTACCGCTCATGGACACAACTCGACCCCACCACCATTTGCGTTGAGATATTTGGCGCGATGAACAACAGTAACTGGATAACCACTCGCGGCCAACTCGGCATCATCGACTACATCGACTGCCAACAGACCGATAGCGATGTGCTTAAAGTCGTCATCAAACTACGCGACAAATACTCTTGGGGATATTCAGTCAAATACATCGGCAACAGCCTCGCCATCGATGTGAAACACACACCCTCACTCGACCTCAAAGACCTTACCATCGGCCTTGACGCAGGACATGGCGGCGAATTCCCTGGAGCAAAAAGCGCCACCGGCATTGCCGAAAAAGACGTCAACCTCGACATCACACTTCGCATAGCCGACTTGCTGCGCCAACGCGGAGCAAAAATAGTATTCAGCCGCGAAGGTGACACTGGCCCCACAATGTCAGAACGACGCAAGACATTTGCCGACGCCAACATCGACCTACTCATCTCAACCCACAACAACTCGGGCGGCTCGCCGTTGACAACAATGGGCACAAGCACATATTACAAACATGTCACCGACCGCACACTCGCTCAATGCATGCTCAACCGATTGCTGGAACTTGATCTCAAAAACTTTGGCCTCACCGGCAACTTCAACTTCTCGCTCAACTCTCCCACCGAATACCCCAATGTATTACTCGAAGTGTTGTTTATGAGCAGTTTGCCCGAAGAAGAGAAACTTGCCGACCCCGAATTCCGTCAGCAAGTGGCCGAAAAAGCCGTGCTCGGCCTCGAAGACTACCTCAACAAAGTCAAAGAATCGCTATAATCAGCCCCCAATAATACACAAATACGAACCCTCATAATCGCTAATATCCACTAACGGCACTTTAATAGTGCCGTTAGTGCTTTATGCCCATCACAAATCGCCTTCCCTCGCCTTTCACCATTACTTTATTTCACTTTTTTGCGCGTCTGCGCCCATCCAACCAGCATTTTTTGCTCAAAATGATAGCAAAATCATATAAATCTCAACATTTTCGTTGTATCATTCAATTATTTATACTTAAATTTGTAAATTAAATATAATTATACCCCAATAATAACCATACTTGCCCAACAAAAGGCAGGACCAAATAAAGGAAAAGCGACTTTGAGCGTTTTCGCCAACCAAACTGCGAAAGCCCAAAAAGCAAGACATAACCAAGCATGATAAGGTACATATATTGCACTTTACTAATACTGATTTCGTTGGTCGCGATGGCCAACGAGCATTATGACTTGCATACACCCGACTCGTCGGTAGTCAATGTCGCAAAAATCTATTACCCCGTCAACAAGGTTACAATCTACGAGAACTACCTGAACAACCCCGTAGAGTTAGAAAACATCAAAGCCCATTTGGCCAAATCGAGCCACATCGACAGCATCGTTATCTATTCTTATGCATCGCCCGAAGGCCCATATAATTGGAATGTTTGGCTTGCACGCGAGCGTGGTAAGACAGCCAAACGATACCTGTTGTCGCAAATGCCCAAAACACGAAATTTCTCCGACTCATTAATCATATTAGATCCTACACCCGAAAACTGGGTGGGCATGCGCGAGGAAGTGGTAAAACTTTATAACCGCCACGACAAAGACAAAGTGCTTGAAATCATTGACCGACCAGACATCAACGACGAGTATCGCAAACTGTTGTTGAAACGATTGGACGGCGGACAGTCATGGCGATTCATTCTGCGAAACATCATGCCACAGTTGCGCCATGCCACATGGATATCGGTGTGGGCACCCATTCGCAAACGCATAAAAAAGCCCGCCGACCTTGACACCATCAAAGCACCCTTCCCCATTGAGATTGATCCGCCCGTCATTCTCAACCCGCCGTTAAATTATGAGCCCATCGTTCAACCCGTTGAAGCGAGAGACACTTTAACCATATTGGCATTGAAAACCAACATGCTTTATGATGCAGTCACATGGTTTAACTTTGCCGTCGAAGTGCCTTTGGGCAAAAAATTCTCGGCCTTGTATTATCATCAATTCCCATGGTGGCGTTGGGGCGAGAGCCGAAACGAGTATTGCAACCGTTTTTTGAGCATCGGCGGCGAAGCCCGTTGGTGGTTTAAGCCACAGCCACGCCCGTCATCGCCCAAATTGAAGAAAAGAGACCGCCTTATGGGCCATTACCTCGGGGTGTACTGCGAATCAGGCAAATGGGACTTTGAGCGACAACGCGACATTTGCTACCAAGGCGAGCATTGGAGTGCCGGCATTAGTTATGGCTACTCTATGCCCATATCTCGCCACCTCAACCTCGAATTTTCGTTATCGGCAGGCTATGCATCAATAGCCTATCGCGGCTATACACCGGCGCCCGACTATTCAATCTTGTGGCGCGATTACACCAAAACAGGCCGTTGGCACTATTTCGGACCAACCAAAGCACAAATCTCGTTGGTACTACCCATTAGAGTAAGTTATAAAAAGAAAAATGTAAAATGAGCGGCAAAGTCAAAATATTATCCCTTTTGGCACTGATGCTGATGGCATTGGCTATGCCGTCGTGCATGCACCGCCCGCTCGAAGACCCATATAGCGCCCACTATATTCGCATTTACATTGATGAGCACATCAAGAATGTGACCTATGGCTTTTATGACGACACGCGCGACAAGCCTGTTCACATTCGCCCAACAGTGTTGCGCGTAGTGCTTGCCGACCCCATCAGCGGCCGCATCATGAGCGAACGCTACCTGCAATCGACTGGCGAAGACGAAAAAGGATATTACATCGACGGCTACATTGCCGCCAACCCGGGCAACTACAACCTCATGGTATATAGTTTCGGTGCTGAGAAGACCAAACTCCGCAACGAGCAAAACTACATAACCATGCAGGCCTACACAAACCCCGTATCTGAAAACTTCTATCAATACTTCCCCCTTACACAATCAAAAACCGATAGCAAGTCAATCAGGCAATGCCCCGAGCATCTTTATCTCGCAACATGTGAGCCTATAAAAATCAACGAAAAACTATATGTCGACACCCTCTACAACGCCGAGGGAAAACACTTCACAGCCAAGACCATCGCATTGAGTTATTATCTGCAAGTGAAAATCAAAGGCTTTGAATATGTGTCGACTGCCGTGTCGCTAATGAGCGGTATGGCCGGCTCTAAAACAATGCACAATCGGGCTATGAACGAAGCCGACCCCGTGAGCATATTCTTTAACCTCAAATACACCGAGGTCGAAAATTCTCGCGATGGAAACACCAAGACCGCTGTGCTCTACACCACATTCAACACTTTTGGCAAACTTCCCAAAGAAAACAACATATACACGCTAAACTTTGAGTTTACGCGTTCCGACGGCAGCACTCAAATCGAATCAATCGACATCACATCGATGTTTGACGAGCCATTGGTAAAATATGAGCAATGGATTTTGCTCGAAAAAGAAATTGAAATCACACCTACCGAATCCACTGGCGGCTTGACTCCTGGCGTTGACGGATGGGGTGATGTGTGGTCAGACATTGAATTATAAACTTAACAACTAAATATATTCACTAACCAACTAAAACCTTATGAAAAAAATTTTATTGGTAACAGCAATTGCAAGTGTATCACTTGCAAGTTGCGTAAACGACGAGGCCGCTAACCCTCAAAACATTTTCAAGCAGAGAATCGTTTTTGACACTCCCGTGCTTTACAGCAATGAGTCAGCACGTGCCATTGAGTACGGTGAAATAGGCCCTAACACCGACAAACCCGTCTATCCCACAACCGAACAATTTGTCATCTATGCAAACTCTTATGAAGGCTCATTTGCCGGTTGGAGTGCTGACAACGAAGCCGATTTCAGCGGCACAGCCATTGCTTATGTTGAAGATGTAAACGGTTGGGCTCCCAAAAACGGTGACAAATACTACTATTGGGAAAGCGGCAAGAAAATGGCATTTGCAGCATGCTCTCCCGCCGACTTGGAACAAGGCTCTACTTGGTCAGAATCAAACCGCTATTATGGTGCAACAGGTCTCACAATCGAGAACTTCACAGTTGCGAGCGACCCTGCTAAACAATTTGACCTCATGTTTAGCACCCGCACATGCGACCACGAGTCAACACCCACAACTACCACCGGTGGCTACAACGGTGTGCCCATTCAATTCCAACACGCTCTTTCTGCTATACGCTTTGCCGTTAAAAACGAATCAGACGAAGAAACTGTTGTTTTGAAAAGCATCAAAGTTATGGATGTAAACTACAAAGGTACATTCAACGAAAACATCACCGAAGACGGCGTTAACTATGACCGTGACGACAATGTAAGCCCCGAATGGGAGACTACAAGCGATATTACCACCTACACTGCTTATGCCGACGCAACAGGCATTGAGTTCACAAGCACTTTGGCAACTCTTGACGGTTCAATGCTCCTCATGCCCCAAGATTTGAGCGATGATGCACAACTCGAAATCATCTATACTGTTAATGGCAAAGAACGCACTAAATATGTGCCCTTGAACACTCTTGAGTCAACAACAAAAGGCACTATTTCAAGTTGGGATTTAGGCACTCGCTACACCTATTGCTTGCACTACAAAGCACAAGGCAAAATCTTCTTTGCTCCCGCTGTTGACGAATGGATTGATATCGACGATATCGTTATTAACCTCTAATAAACTCTCATAACTCCATATTCATCAACCCGCGCGGTTGATGAATATGGATTACCAATTTACCCATCATGAAATTTACCCTATCAAAGCAGCGATTTATACTTGCAACAATGTTGCTGGTAGTCGTTATGGCATTTATCTCGTGTGACGACGACAATGGTCCTCAATACGAGAGCGGCAACCTCATCACTTGGGATGTGGTTACCACCGACATTCCCGTTGGCCGCGCTCTGATAGACAAAAACGAAGAATTAAATTTGGCCTGCTCAACAGGTAAATCTATCGGCATTAAGTCATCTTACATTCTTGACGGAAAAGTCTCACAAAATGTGCTTGGCAATCCCGACGGCGATGTGAGCTTGACATATAGCAAAACACCCGTAACCGAACATCTCAACGGTTGGTCTTATGGCAAAACCGCCGCTTATTGGGAACTCGGCGCCAAATACACCTTCAACGCCTACTACCCAATGGACATCACCAAAAACGGCAACGATATCACAACCTCTGACAATTCTCCCTTTGTGATTAGACACAATGCAAAATATAATCAAGAAGACCTGATGATGACCTATGCAACGGTCAACACCGAATCAAATTCGTTCTCGACATCATCACCGGTCGTTCTTAAAATGCAGCACATGCTTTCGGCGCTCACATTCCGCTTCTCGTTCCAAAACAGAGACAACACCACATTTGCCGCTACCGACACTTTAACGGCATTCAGTCTTAAAAACACCGAGAGCAACAAAGGCATATACACCTACGGCAAACTCGAATTTGGCATTTACAACACCGACGGCACTCTCGACGGCGACAGCATTCACTGGACAAACATCTCGGGCGCAGTGAGTCCGGGCGAAAAGATATATGAGTGGACCGGCATCAGCCCCATGACATCAACAAACGGAACTGTTCAAACGGGCGGAGTTCTCGACTATGCCATTCCTTATAGTTCGGGCAACTACTCCGACAACGATACATTCATCTTGCTTATTCCGCAAGAAATTGACGGCACAACCCAAGTTTGCTATCAACTCAAATCGACCGACAACACCGAGCACAGTTTCATTTTGCCCAATGTTACCTATCTCCCCGGCAAGAGATACCACTACGACATTCACATCAGCAGCACCGACATTGAAGTCTCACTGACAATCGCCGATTGGAACAAGAGATATTCATCAGTCATCATTACCCCCTAACACAATCACATCTATGAGACATTTTACGATATTAGGACTTTTGATGCTACTGTTTGTCGGTTGCAATCAATTTGAGGAAATCGACAACAACGATTCGGCACAGCTCACATTCCGAATTGCCATACCTTCAACCGACTCTCGCAGCAATGTGAGCGAACACCCCGACTCGCCCCAAAATTGGGAACAATATGAACGAGCCGTTGACGGCCGATATATTTACAGTCTATCGGTATATCTCTTTGACAAAAACAAAGTGAAAGTCGCAGCAATAGAAAACCTGACTTTCACAAACGAGACTACCGAAACAATCGTAGAATTTGACAACACCTCATTAAAGAAAGGCCAAAGTTACACCCTTATGGCCGTAGCCAACTACAAAGGGCTCACTATAAACGGCACAACATACCTCAGCGCATTAACCAAAGATTGGAATGCAAGCGATTACAACTCGCTCATGAGTTATCTCATTTCAAACACAAGCGACAATGTGTGTGACAAAGACAAAATGCGACCGCTGTCATTAATTAAAGACATTACGCTGCACCACGGACACAATGTGATTAGCGGCGAACTGCAACGCACCTTTGCGCGATTGAGAATCATGCTCAAAAACAACAGTGCCACTCTGCCGTTAAAAATAAACGACCTCAAATTTAACGAAAATTTCACCCAAAAAGACGCCTATGTATTTGACGACGGCAGCGACAACAAATACTCTCGCACAAAAGCCGCCCCCCTATCAACATCGGCCCACGCATTGCAGGCATTTGAACCCGGACAAATCGAATCGGGCAATACACAAGTCATTTTTGACGGATACATCCTTGAGAGCAAATTGAGCGAAAACCAATTTTATGAATACACCCTCGACCTGGCCTATTACCCCAACGGCGAAGAGCCTGAGGAGCCCGAAGAACCGGAGGAACCAGAAACCTTCACTTGGACCGAAATAAAACAAGCCGCCAATGTAACCGCGGGAGAGTATCTGCTTCTGAACTGTTACAACAAATACTATGTCACTGAAAACGGAGCCACCGCTGGCGCTCTCATTGAGTCAGACATAAACTTGCCCAATGTCAACAATAGCCACATTTGGCAATTCATCTCCACTGGCGACGGCAGCAATACATATTACATCAAAAACAAAGCCACAGGAAAATACTTCCAAGAGCCGCTATATAATTCGGCATTGACACTTGACGACAGCCCAGTCAAATTCACTATCGGCGACTACCCCTATGGCGAATCAATCACGCTTAAAGGGTCGCAACGATATTTGATTCTCTCATACACATACTATGGTTGGATGGTAAGTGGTAACACATCGGCCAACTCATACAGTAATTTCAATCTCTACAAGAAAACATCAGCATCTCGCTCTACCTCGCGAGCAAGCGGCAGCAGCAAAGTGACATTCAACACGCCAATAAAACTGACCACAATCGACCCCGTCACCAATCAGGCATCATACACCACCGAGATAAAGCGCAACGACTTTATCAATGTTTACATAACCGTTCGATACAACACCGCAAAAGGTCAAATCGAATATGAGGTTGTAGATTGGGAACATGTCGAAGGTGATGTCGAATTTAATTAATCTCTATAAGAAATGAAAAAAGCGTTACTATATATAATTTTATGTTTGGCGGTGCTCATCACATCGTGTGTCGACGACCGCTTTGACATCAAAAGTTCGCTTGGCGAAGGCGAGACAATAGCCACCCTTAATTTCGGCCACAAAAGTTTTGACGAAGTCGAAATCAACTCTCGCGCCACATTGAGTGCAGCCACCGAGTCGCGCATCGAAAACCTGTTTGTATACATCTTTGACAGCAACGGCAAGCGCGTTTATGCGCAATACTTTGACCAAGCATCAAAAGCGGGTCAGTCAACTGCCAACCCCGACGAGTATTGGACCGTCAACAACTATACCGAAAAGAACAAAACTGCCACCAACGGCGAGGTGCACATGAAAGTACCGGTGCTCACAGGTGGTAGCATATATGTTGTGGCCAACCTCAATGCCGACATGATGAACATTTCGCCCGAGGCTTTACTCATGATTGACAACCTCGACGACCTGAAAAAATTGGATGTGTCGCTCAGCCAAGAAATCACATCGCGCACAGGCAATTTCTTAATGAGCGGCATTGCCACAAACATCAACATTGCCGAAAGTGGCGATATCACACAATATGGCTCAAATGTAGTTGTCGACCTTTCACGCCTTGACGCCAAAGTTTCGGTAAAAATAGCTCTTGGCACCGACCCCACAAAAATACCCCAAGGCATCACTCTCAAACGCTTTATTCCCGAGTCTTGGCAAGTAATGCGTATGCCCAAAGCATGCAACCTCATCGAATGTGGTGACAATGCCGATGAAATGGGCTTCTTTGATAGCGACGAACTGTTTTTTGAAAGCACCGATGCCACCGGCTTCGGCTTTTCATTCTATGTAATGGAAAACAAGAAAAGCGCGTCGGGCCTTACATCATATCATCAACGCGACGAGCGCCACAAAAATGCCGACGGCACATACGACCTCACAAAGGGCATGTGGAAACATATTGATGACAATGCGACTTATATGGTCATCAAAGGCCGCCTGCAAATCACCGAGCAAGTTGACCCCGACAACATTTTCTCAATGCAATATCTCGAAGCCGATGTCGTGTATTACATTCACCTCGGCAACTTCGGCAGCAGCAACGATACAAAAAGCGAAAAATTCAACAATTTTTCGGCCAACCGCAACACCCACTATAACTACAACATCTCAATTTATGGCGTTGACAACATCATTATTGAGGTTGTTGAAGACCGCGAAAACCAATCGGGAGCAACAGGCAATGTGTATAAATCGCGCGAAGAGATTCTCACCTACGATGCACATTATGGCCAACGCGTTTATCGCGTTGATGCCGAAGATATCAACGACACCACCCTCACATGGTATGTCAAAACAGCCTTTTGCGAAGGTCGCCCCGGCCTTGAATTTGGCACCGAGAACCCTAATCTTGACTACAAATGGGCATGGTTTAAGGTGAACAAAATAGGAAACAACAATATGTATTCCGAAAACAACCAATGGTATCCCGGCAATCAATACCAATCAATAAACGAGTTAGATAATGACGACCTATGGAATGTAAACGAGTTTGTCGAATGGTTGCGTGCCGAGAAAATAAAGTTCCGTACAGCACCCGACAGCGAAAAAAACACCGCAAGTGCTTTCCGACTTGATAAATATGGCCGTTATAGCATCTATGCAACCATATTTGTCGATGAAAACTATTATGAGTTCCATCCTCTGACGGGAGAGCAGGACCCTGAATTGTGGAAACAATTTGTAAACAAGCCCCACCGCATCATGCACATCTTGTGCGAAAGCCAACATAGCAAGGACCAAGAAAGTTCGCTCACAAACAGCATCATAACCTTGCGCCAACGTTCTATACAAACCGTTTACAACACCAATAAGGCTGATGTTCATACCGCTTGGGGTTGCGAAACTGTTGACGAATTTATCAACAGTCAATTATTCTATTTCAGCACCGATGAATCTACCGATTGGGGCGACAACGAAAATCTCAAACGAGAGTATTTCCCTTACAAAAATTACAGTAAGGAACTCGGGATATTGGGGCAACCATCTAAATTCAACGGGCTATACAATTCTATTAAAATGTGGGGTATCACACCCAATGACACCCGTTGGGACACATACTTCGACTACAATAGACCCAACAACTACACCTCAACTTTAACATCAACCGAAACCCATTTCCTTGCCGATGACAAAAAGAAAACCACATTGCGTTATTCAAGTCTTATGCGCAATCGCGACAATGACGGCGACAAAATTATCGGCGAAGATGAAATTCGTTGGTATGTTGCTACGTTAGACCAACTTTATGACCTTTACATCGGACAATTAGGTATTGACAAAGAAGCATACCTTTACCCCGACGAAATGATAACACGAAACAATGAGACATTTCCTCTACGCGACAATTACTCAGGTGTAGAAAAATGGCGTAATCACATTATAGCAAGCACATGGATTGACTTTGACCACCAGTCAATGGATAATGATGGGGCTTATTATGCCGAAGCTGATAATTATGCAGACCCTCAGGTTTTATGGTCAGAAGAAGGTCTTTCTATCAGTTATTACCGACGAACCGATTGGACTCCCACGGCCCCCCTTTCAACCCGAAGCGTCAGAAATTTAGGTATAACAAACCCCGAAATGTATAAAAATGATGATACTGCTGACGAAGGAGGCTACCCCCAACCCCTTATTATAGCAAATGAAAAAGCAGACGGCAATTACGAGTTTGACTTGACTAACATGAACCCCAAATCAATTCGCTTTTTCACCTCTCATGAATTGGAAGTCGGCAACGAAAACTCTGAGACAAGTAAAATATACTACGGATTTGAAACAGGCCCTGTTTTCTACCGAGATAACGCTGGTAATTCCAACAACAACAAAGATAATTACTTGAAACTCAAACAAGACCTCGAAAACAGCATTGATGTGGGCTGCCCAACTGGATATCGCGTGCCCAATGTTCGCGAAGGAGCCATAATGGCTCTTTATTGCAGCGAAGCATGGTGGGACAAAATACCATATAACGGCTCTTCTTACAACGAAACCATGGTATCGACCTATTTCTCATTAGGTAATCCCGAAATCGGAGGCTATGGTTATGCCGATTACTCTTATAGTTGGATGTTTGGCAAGAGGTCGGCCACACTCGGCAAAAGTAATGTCCGCAACATTATCCCCGTTCGAGATATCCGAAAATAGGGTCAAAAAACGCGCAAAAAACTTGACAATAGCACCATAAAATAGATATGCAGCCATGTGTCTCCTTTTTTTGAGCAAGACGGTGATTTTAATATCAACTTTTTTCTAAAACATTTGATTATAAGCAAATAAATTCGTACCTTTGCAGTCCGATTATGTCCAAATTAATATCGTGACACGGGTTCTGATGACGCTTCTGGCCGAGCGCCACCTTAACTACGGTCAAATTTAACTAACTATTAATCAAACATTTAAACGTGGATACTTTAAGTTACAAAACCGTATCACCTAACGCCCAAAACGTAAATCGCGAATGGGTAGTTATCGATGCTACTGACCAAGTTCTTGGTCGTCTTTGCGCGAAAGTTGCGAAAATTCTTCGCGGCAAGCACAAACCCACATATTCTCCCTTCGTAGAATGTGGTGACAATGTTATCATCATCAACGCTGACAAAGTGGTTCTCACTGGCAAAAAGATGACAGACCGTATTTACCTCCGTTACACAGGTTACCCCGGTGGTCAACGTTCAGCAAACCCTGCTATCCTCATGCAGAAATCTTACAACCCCCACATCAAGGCTGGTCACCACCCCTTGTTCATCCAAGTTGTAAAAGGTATGCTCCCCAAAAACCGCCTCGGTCGTGCCATCATCAAAAACTTGCACGTATATAACGGCGCAGAGCATCCCCACACTGCTCAAAATCCCAAAGTTATTGACATCAACAAAATGAAATAATTGAAGTATGGAAACAGTTAATGCAGTAGGCCGTCGTAAAGCTGCCATCGCACGAGTAATCGTTAAAGAAGGCAACGGCACAATCACAATCAACAAACGCGCTCTCGATGTATATTTCCCCTCATCTATACTTCAATACATCGTTAAACAGCCCCTCGCTACTCTCGACGTAGTTGAAAAATATGACATCAAGGTAAATCTTTGCGGTGGCGGTTACAAAGGTCAAGCCGAAGCTCTTCGTCTTGCTATCGCTCGTGCACTTGTTAAGATTAACCCCGAAGACAAACCCGCTTTGCGTGCTGAAGGCTTCATGACTCGTGACCCCCGTTCTGTTGAACGTAAGAAACCTGGTCAACCCAAAGCTCGTAAACGCTTCCAGTTCTCAAAACGTTAATATTCTTGCGGCTTGACTTCCGCATTGATATATACAAGTGTTTAGTATCTAAACTGCACAGATGGACACATTCCCTACTTTGCAGTTGTAATTAAAAAAGAATGTAAACAAATACAACAAAAAAAATGTCAACACCTAAATTTGAACAACTCTTAGAAGCAGGTTGCCATTTCGGTCACCTTAAAAGAAAATGGAATCCTGCTATGGCTCCTTACATCTTCATGGAGCGCAACGGTATCCACATCATCGACCTCTACAAAACTGCTGCGAAAGTAGAAGAGGCTGCAGCTGCTCTCAAAAGCATCGCTAAATCAGGCAAAAAAGTGCTTTTCGTAGCAACTAAAAAACAAGCAAAACAAGTTGTTGCCGACAAAGCAACTTCTATCAATATGCCCTACGTTATCGAACGCTGGCCCGGTGGTATGCTCACTAACTTCGCTACTATCCGCAAAGCTGTGAAGAAGATGACTTCTATCGACAAGATGACAAAAGACGGCACATTTGACAACCTCTCAAAACGCGAAAAACTCCAAATTACTCGTCAACGCGCTAAACTCGAAAAGACTCTCGGTTCAATCGCTGACCTCAACCGTCTTCCCTCAGCGCTCTTCGTTATCGACGTAATGAAAGAACACATCGCTGTTGCAGAAGCAAACCGCCTCGGTATCCCCGTGTTTGCTATGGTTGACACTAACTCTGACCCCTCAAACGTGGATTATGTAATCCCCGCTAACGACGACGCTTCTAAATCAATCGAAATCATCCTCGACACTGTATGTGCTGCGATGGCTGAAGGTCTCGAAGAACGCAAAGCAGAAAAAGTTGACACTCTTGCTGCTGGCGAAGAAGGCGAAGCTGCTCCCGTTAAACGCGAACGTCGCAAAGTTGCTCGCAAAGCAGTTGAAGAAGCTCCCGCTGAATCAGCTGAATAATCAGAGTTTAAGATTATAACAAATTTAATAACCGCTTAAAATTAAAATATTATGGCAGTTACAATGGCAGAAATCACCAAACTTCGCAACATCACAAGCGCAGGTTTGATGGACTGCAAAAAAGCACTCGCTGAAGCAGAAGGCGACATCGACAAAGCTGTTGAAATCCTTCGCAAAAAAGGTCAAGCAGTTGCTGCTAAACGCGAAGACCGCGAAGCATCTGAAGGTTGCGTACTCGCTAAAGTTTGTGGCGAATATGCAGCAGTAGTAGCTCTCAAATGCGAAACTGACTTCGTTGCTAAAAACGCTGGTTTCGTTGACCTCACCAAAAAAATCCTCGATGCTGCTATCGAAAACAAAGTGAAATCAGCCGACGAACTCAAAGCTATCGTTCTCGACGGTCAAACTATCGAAGCTCTCATCGTTGAACAAGTTGGTAAGACTGGCGAAAAGATGGAAATCGGTGCATTCGAATATGTTGAGGCTCCTGGTGTTGTTGCTTACAACCACTTCGGTAACAAACTCGCTACTATCGTTGCTTTCAACAAAGCTGGTATCGAAGAGCAAGTTTACAAAAAAGTTGCAATGCAAGTTGCTTCTATGAACCCCCTCGCAGTTGACGAATGTGACGTTGCTGAAGAAGTAAAAGAAAAAGAAATCGCTGTTGCTATCGAAAAAACAAAAGCAGAACAAGTGCAAAAAGCAGTTGACGCTGCATTGAAAAAAGCAGGTATCAACCCCGCTCACGTGGACACAGAAGACCACATGGAAAGCAACAAGGCAAAAGGTTGGATTACTGAAGAAGATGTAGTTAAAGCAAAAGAAATCATCGCTACAGTATCAGCTGAAAAGGCTGCTAACCTCCCCGAAGCAATGATTCAAAACATCGCGAAAGGTCGTCTCGGCAAATTCTTGAAAGAAGTTTGCTTGTTGAACCAAGAAGATGTTACTTCTGATGACAAAAAATCAGTAAGAGAAACTTTGAAAGCAGTTGATGCTGAATTGACAGTTCTCTCTTTCAAACGCGTTAACCTCAACGCAGACTAATTTGTAGTCATAACATCCATCCATAGAACGAGTCGATAACATCAAGTTATCGGCTCGTTCACTTTTTATGTGATAGCAAGCACCTACACCTTTTACCGCGCCCTACCGCCAAGTCCCTCAAATCCATAGCTACTATAATCTCCATAGTTTCTATACCCTGGGCGGCCACAAAAAAAGCAGATGAACCTAATGGTCCACCTGCTTATGTTTTTTTAATGCTGTATGCTATTATTTTACTTTTTCAGCGAGTTCAGCACCTGCTTTGAATTTCACAACTTTGCGAGCAGCGATTTCAATTTTTTCTTTGCTTTTGGGGTTGATACCTACGCGAGCTGCTTTTTCAGCAACAGAGAATGTACCGAAACCGATGAGAGCAACTTTGTCACCATTTACCATAGCGTCAGAGATGGTAGCGATAGTTGCTTCGAGCGCTGCTTTTGCATCTACTTTTGAGATACCTGCTTTTTCAGCGATAGCAGAAATGAGTTCTGTCTTGTTCATAATAAAAAATGTATTAGGTTAGTTTTCAATATTATTGTCGCAAATATAATGATTTATTATAACAAATCAACTATCACAATAAAAAAAAATGCTAAAACACCATAATATTTTTGCTCTCAGTGTTTTTCTAAAATAAAAATCAATAGTTTTTAGTATTTTTGTATTCTAATTTTACCCAACCGATTTATTTATGCAACAAAACTCTTTTTTCAGTCGACTACCGTTAGTCACTAAAAATCTCATCATAATCAACTTCATCATTTGGTTGGCCGAAATGGTGTTTTCAAAGCATATTGCAGGACTTGACATTCACCGTTATGCCGCCCTCCACTATTTTGAGGCAAGCGACTTCAACCCCGCGCAACTCATCACTTACATGTTTTTGCATGGCAACTTCATGCACTTATTCTTCAACATGTTTGCGCTGTTCATGTTTGGCACAACCATCGAATCGACTCTCGGGTCAAAACGCTTTTTGTTCTACTACATTTCGTGCGGACTAGGTGCAGCGATTATACAAGAAATCACATGGTATTTCACTTGGGAAAGCACATTTATTCCGCAGTTAGCCAACCTCAACGGCTGCACATTCGAGGAAATGAGCATTGCCATTAATCAAGCCATTGCCATGGGACAAGATTTGCCATTCCTCAATTACCTGATGACAATCGGCGCATCAGGCTCGGTGTACGGCATATTGTTGGCATTTGGTATGATATTCCCCAACCGCGCCATCTACATGATGTTTATCCCCATACCCATCAAAGCAAAATACTTTGTAATCGGATATGGTCTTATCGAACTTTGGTCGGGCTTCTCGGCTAACGACGATATCGCCCACTTTGCTCACTTGGGCGGCATGCTCATCGGCTTCTTTATCATCTTGTATTGGAAACGCAAAGGCATTATAAATGGCAACTATTATTGATTCGCTTCGCAATAAGTTCACATCGGGCACAATGTTGATTAAACTCATATTCATCAACATTGGCGTCTTTGTGTTGTTGCGCCTGACATCGGTCATCATCATGCTCATGGGCGGCGATGCTCAACCCATCATGCAATGGATAGAAATGCCATCAGACCCCGCGACATTCATCACACGCCCGTGGACCATTTTCACCTATATGTTTTGCCACTACGAGATTATGCACATCTTGTTTAATATGTTGTGGCTTTATTGGTTTGGGCAGATTTTTCTCATGGCACGCAATGCACGACAAATGTTTGCCCTCTATATCTATGGCGGCATAGGCGGCGCGTTGCTCTACATGCTTGCGTTCAACATCTTCCCCTATTTCAACGGCATGCATTCGTTTATGCTTGGAGCATCGGCATCGGTTATCGCCATTGTCGTTGCCACTGCCATGTTGCACCCCGATTTCAAGCTCAATTTGTTGCTCATCGGTCAGGTGTCGCTCAAATGGATTGCTATTGTCACTATTGCCATTGACTTGCTCAGCATCACGAGCGCAAATGCTGGCGGGCACATCGCCCACATCGGCGGCGGCATCATCGGCTACTTGTTTGTGGTTATGCTCAAACGAGGCCGCGACATCACCGCACCATTCAATCGCACTATCGACTCGATTGTCAACCGCGCCAAAGACCTCAAAACGCCCCGCCGCGCCAAGACATCGCGCCCCACAACAGGCAACAAAAAAACATCTAATTCTTCGGCAAAAAGCGACCAAGAAAATCTCGACGAAATTCTTGACAAAATAAAAAAATCGGGCTACTCGTCACTCACTTCCGAAGAACGCGACCGCTTATTCAACATCAGCCGCCGCATAAAATAACACAGAAAACACCGAATGGCACAGCGCGAATCAAATAAGGCAAAAGGCAAAAAGACCGTGAGCGGTACACGCAAAGTGTTCCGTGCGCTCGGACTTATATCCAACATAGCATGTGCCGTGATGCTGTTTGTGTCGGCCTATTCGGGTCACATTAGCCCGCAGGAATCAGGCTTTGCGACGGTTCTCAACATGTCGTTTCCCTTGTGGATATTACTCAACATCATCAACCTCGCAATAGACCTGCTCATGTGGCGTAGGTTTGCCATTGTGCCAGTTGCAGCCTTTGCATCGGCCATTGTGCCCATTCTTAACTTCTCTCCGCTCAACATCACCTCGCAAGGCGTAAAAAGCAACGAAAAAGACCTTGCTTTTACCGTGCTCAACTACAATGTCATGGACTTTATTGACAACCAAGACAAGTATCCCAACAACTGCAACCGCACTATTTCATACATTCTCTCGACCGATGCCGACATTGTGTGTCTACAAGAATGTGAATATCTGCAACCGTTGGCAAAATATCATGTGACCGAGTCGCAAATCGACTCACTGAAAACGCGTTATCCCTATCGCGTTATCGGACACCACGGACAGGCTACATTGTCAAAATATCCGTTTACCAACATCAACCTCGGTCTCAGCCGCCTTTATAGCGGCGACATAATCGCCCATTTGGTAGAGATGAACAACCGAACAATCACATTGTTTAATGTTCACCTTCGCTCGTTGCGATTTAACCAAGACGACCGCGATGCCTATCTTGAACTCACCGGCATCAATTCGTCAAACGACACCGACTTGTCGCGACTGCTCCCGTTGCGCGACAAACTGTATAATGCCGCACGACACCGTGCCCGACAGGCCAACATCATTCGCGCCTACCTCGACCAAGCCGGCGGCAATGCCATCGTGTGTGGCGACTTTAACGATGTGCCCAACTGTTATGCAATTCGCACAATCTCGGGCGACTCAATGAACGATGCCTATGCCGAAAACGCATTTGGCCCGACCATCACTTTTAATGCCAACCGCTTTTATTTCCGCATCGACCATGTGTTGTATTGCGGCAACATCAAAGCCGTTGACATCGAGCGAGGCGACATCCCCTCGTCCGACCATTATCCGTTGCTCACAACATTTGTGTGGCAAGAAAACTAAACTGCAAACAAATTAATTAACCAAAAACAATAAACCTAAATGAAAAGTAAATTATTAACCGTAGCAGCAGCGGCATGCACCGTGGCTGTTCTCAACACCTCATGCACAGTGGAATCAACCAATCCGTTCATGCAGGAGTACACCACTCCCTTTGAAATTCCCCCGTTTGAAAAAATCGCCTACGAGCACTATTTGCCCGCTTTTGAAGAAGGCATCAAACAACAAAAAGCCGAAATCGACTCTATCGTCAACAACCCCGCAACTCCCACATTTGAGAACACAATTCTCGCAATGGACATGTCGGGCGAATTGCTCGAAAAAGTGGCTATCGTATTCTTTGCCCTCACCGAGTCAAACTCTTCACCCGAAATGATTGAAATTTCTGAAAAAGCAATGCCCATGTACTCACAGCACAGCGACGAAATTTCAATGAACGACGCTCTATTTGAACGCGTGAAATACATCTACGACCGCATCGACAGCGTAGAATACACAACACCTCAACGCCGTGCAATTGAAGACACTTACAAATCATTTGCGCGCAACGGTGCATTGCTCGACGCCGACAAAAAAGCAGAGTTGATGCAACTCAACCTCACTCTCACCGACCTCTACTTGAAATACAACAAAAACATTCTCACAGCAACCAACGCATTTGAACTCGTAGTTGATGACGAAAGCAAACTCGCCGGTCTCCCCGCTTCAAACATCGCCGTTGCTGCCGAAGAAGCCGCTAAGCGTGGCCACGAAGGCAAATGGGTGTTCACTCTCCACGCCCCCAGCCGCTTGCCCTTGTTGCAATTTGCCGACAACCGCGACCTTCGCCAACAAATGTATGAAGGCTACATCACTCTCGCATCAAAAGACTCTACAGACAACAAGCCCATCATCAAAGAAATCGTTAAAAACCGCGTGCTCAAAGCCCGTCTTCTCGGTTTCGACACCTATGCCGACTACATGACCGACAATGTAATGGCCAAGACTGTCAAAAACGCCGAAGACCTTCTCATGAAGATTTGGGAACCCGCCGTTAAACGCGTTAAAGAAGAAGTTGCCGAAATGCAGGCTGTTGTTGATGCCGAAGGCGGTGATTTCAAAATCGCACCTTGGGACTACTACTATTATGCCGAAAAAGTGCGCAAACAAAAATATGATCTTGACGAAAACCAAGTGCGCGAATACTTTGCTTGCGACAGCGTGGTTAAAGGCGTATTCCACATGGCACAACGCCTCTATGGCATCACTTTCACCGAAATGCCCGACGCTCCCAAATATCACCCCGAAGTTAAGGTATATGATGTTACCGACGAAAAAGGCGAACATGTGTCAGTGTTCATGACCGACTATTTCCCCCGCGACTCTAAACGCCAAGGCGCTTGGATGAGCGAATTCAAAGGCGCTTACACTGCTGCCGACGGCACACAAGTGCGCCCCGTTATCTACAACGTAGGTAACTTCTCTAAACCCACTGCCGACACTCCCTCTTTGCTCACACTCGACGAGGTTGAAACATTGTTCCACGAGTTTGGCCACGGCCTCCACGGCATGCTCACTCGCGCCGAACTCAAATCACAAGCCGGCACAAATGTTGACCGTGACTTCGTTGAACTCCCCTCACAAATTCACGAACATTGGGCACTCGAACCCGAATTGCTCAAAGTTTATGCTCGCCACTACAAAACTGGCGAAGTGATGCCCGACGAACTCATCGCCAAACTCCAAGCATCGGCTACTCACAACCAAGGTTTTGCCACTACCGAACTCGCAGGCGCTGCGCTCCTCGACCTCCAATGGGGCAAAATCAACACTACCGACGATGTTGATGTAGAAGAATTTGAAAAACAAGTAGCAGCACAACTCGGTCTCCCCGCCGAAGTTCAATTCCGCTACCGCAGCACTTACTTCAAACACATCTTTGGCAGCGACGGCTATGCAGCAGGTTATTACACCTACCTTTGGGCCGAAGTTCTCGATGCCGACGGCTATGAACTCTTTGCCGAAAAAGGCGTATTCGACCCCGAAACTGCACGCTCTTTCAAAGAAAACATTCTTGAAATGGGTGGTAGCGAAGACCCCATGAAACTTTATGTAAAATTCCGCGGTCAAGAGCCCAACCCCGACGCTCTCCTCCGCAACCGCGGCTTGAAATAAGCACTAACAACCCTAAACATACAGCCCCCGGCCTTACACAAGGTCGGGGGCTGTTTTTATTGTTCCTTCTTGATTAGTTTTTTTTAACATCGCCATATTTCCTAAATAGTACATTTTTTTTACATTTGCGAAAATCAATTTAACTTTCATGCTATGAATAATATTTTTCACAAAATCTGTGTACCTATCATTGTGATTATAGCAGCATCAAACGCACATGCTTTTGACTTTGAGTCTAATGGCTTATACTACAACATTATTGACAATAATGCAAAATCAGTTGAGGTAACCCATAAACTGTATAGTCGACTGACATATAAAGGCGACATTGTAGTCCCCGAAACCGTTGATTATTCAGGGACCACTTACACTGTTACCGCAATTGGCTGGCAAGCATTTCGCGAGGCAAAAATAACCTCAATCATTTTACCTAAAACAATAACTAAAATTGATTATCAAGCCTTTTATCTATGCTCCACCCTAAAAGGGCATTTGGAAATCCCAAATTCAGTCTCAACAATTGGCTTATCTGCTTTCTACTGCTGCACAGGTCTAACATCTATCACATTGCCCACCTCTCTAACAACTTTAAGTGATTATTCTTTCTTTGAATGCAGTGGATTGACAGGAGAACTGATTATACCTGACAAAACAACAACAATTGGCCAGTATGCTTTTTATCGTTGCGAAAATTTAGAGAAACTGACTCTTTCTGATTCTTTAGAATCAATTGGTCAATATGCTTTTTTTTGCTGTAACAAAATAACCGGGGATTTGACTTTTCATGACACCATTAAATCAATCGGAAATTATGCTTTCTATGACTGTTCCGGTTTTAATGGGTCTTTAAGATTATCTAATAGCATAGCTCAAATTGGGGATTATACTTTCTCGGGTTGTAGCGGTTTTAAAGGTGAACTTGTGTTACCAAACAATCTAAAATACATCGGAAATTATGCTTTTTATAACTGCCAAGGGTTTTACGGATTATTAATACTTCCCGATTATTTAACGACTATAGGCGAACGAGCATTCTGGGGCTGCATTAATATAACTCATGTTAGCATTCCTATTGCAGTTTCTTCAATTGGCAAACAGGCTTTTGCCTATTGCACAAATTTGAATTCTGTTTCATTTAATGCTTCAAGGTGTTTAACAATGGGCACTGCAGATGAGCCCGTGTTTAAAGGTTGTAAATTTGACATTTTATCATTCGGCCCTCAAGTCGGCTCAATTCCTAACAACTCTTTTCTGTCAGCTAAATTAAGCGACGTAATAACACATGCCATAACAGTCCCAACAGCTAGTAACACAAGTTTCTCATCCGACATATCTGCGACACTTCACGTACCCGACAAAAATTCGCTTGAAGATTATTGGAATGCTCCAATCTGGCAAAATTTCAAAAGATTTAATGTAATTGACACTATTGCTGAAAGCTTCTCATTATCACCCGAATCAACACATATAGCATTAGGCGCAACTACTAAAATCATGCCGATATTTAGTCCGGCTAACACCTCATTCCAACGCCTCATATGGGCCTCAAGTAATCCCGAAGTTGCATTTGTCGACAAAAATGGTTGCGTGACCGCAAAATCATTCGGAGAAACAACAATTACCGCTTATACTATTGACGGATCTAACTTATCAGCATCATGCTCTGTAAACGTTAAAGGCACAACTTTAGTTGACTCAATTGCTCTAAATCATTCGCAAGCAAAACTCAACAAATATGACCGATTGGATTTATCTTGTACAATCTTCCCTGAATCAGCCACCAACAAAAGCGTCACATGGGAATCAAGCGACACAACAATAGTCATCGTTCGGCAAAACCCCGACAATAATGCATCAATACTTGCTATCAACGACGGAGTTGCACATATTTCCGCAACATCAACCGACGGAACAAATGTGACAGCAACTTGCGTTGTTATCGTAGGCATAGATAACATTGACAATATACAATCCGATAAACCAGCATCGGAAATATCTCGTTATGACATTCATGGTCGCAAATTACCACGGCCAATGCCTGGCATAAACATCATCAAAATGAGTGACGGGACTATTCGCAAAGAATATGTAAAATAAAGGGAACTATAACTTTGTTGGCACAAAGACAGTCATAACAACCTGATTATTATATCCTCACCCTCTCCGAACTCGCGAGCTCGTTCTCGTCCCCCTATCCACTTCGTGGCAGAGGGACACTTGACAACACAACGACCCCGGAAACACTAGGTTTGTGCACCAGCAAGTCCTCCACTGCTTTTTGCGGAGAAATTTCGGAGCAAAA
>JAFZHD010000045.1 GCA_017555085.1 Muribaculaceae bacterium
ATATCCTTTGCGCACAGCTGCTTCCAATATGCCCTGGGCACAAAGCAGGATTTATGGTTTTCAACGAAAGATACGATCAGCAAAATATATGACCACCGGTTCAAAGATATTTTCGCAGAAATATATTCGCCGACGGTCGTCGCATCACATTCCTTGATACCCCCGGTCACGAAGCGTTTACAGCGATGCGTGCTCGTGGTGCCAAAGTAACCGACTTGTGTATCATCATCGTAGCAGCCGACGACAGCGTCATGCCCCAAACTGTTGAAGCAATCAACCACGCTTCAGCAGCAGGTGTGCCCATCGTGTTTGCTATCAACAAAATTGATAAACCCACTGCCAACCCCGAAAAGATTAAAGAAGGTTTGGCTGCAATGAACTACCTCGTTGAGGACTGGGGCGGTAAATATCAATCACAAGACATCTCGGCCAAGAAAGGTCTCGGTGTTGACGATTTGATGGAAAAAGTGCTTCTTGAAGCCGAAATGCTCGACCTCAAAGCAAACCCCAATCGCAAGGCGACAGGTTCGATTATCGAGTCGTCACTCGACAAAGGTCGTGGATATGTAGCTACTGTGCTCGTTCAAAACGGTACATTGCGCGTGGGCGACACTATCCTCGCCGGTACACACTTCGGTAAGGTAAAAGCGATGTTCAACGAGCGTAACCAACGCATCAAAGAAGCCGGTCCTGCAACTCCCGCATTGGTACTCGGTCTTAACGGTGCGCCCACAGCCGGCGACACATTCAATGTAATGGACACCGACCAAGAGGCTCGCGAAATCGCAAACAAACGCGAACAGTTGCAACGCGAACAAGGCTTGCGCACTACTACTCGCATGACTCTCGAAGAAATTGCCCGCCGTCGTGCATTGGGTAACTTCCATGAACTCAATATCATTGTTAAGGGTGACGTTGACGGTTCAATTGAAGCGCTCTCTGACTCGCTCATCAAGCAGTCAACCGAAGAAATTCAGGTTAATGTGCTCCACAAAGCCGTTGGTGAAATCTCTGAAAGTGATGTTGTGTTGGCAGCCGCATCTGATGCCATCATCATCGGTTTCCAAGTGCGTCCCTCACTCGCTGCACGCCGTGCCGCTGAACGCGACGGTGTTGAAATTCGCCTCTACTCGGTAATCTATCAGGCTATCGAAGAGGTGAAAGACGCGATGGCAGGTATGCTCGAACCCGAAATGAAAGAAGAAATCACAGGTACAGCCGAAGTGTTGCAAACCTACAAAATTTCAAAAGTGGGTACAATTGCCGGTGCTATTGTGCGTGAAGGTAAAATCAAACGCAACTGCAAGGTGCGCGTGATTCGCGACGGTATCGTTCGCTACACAGGCGACCTCGGTTCGCTCAAACGCTTCAAAGACGATGTCAAAGAAGTCGTTTCGGGCTATGATTGCGGTTTGAACATTGCCGGTTACAACGACATTCAGGAAGGCGACATCATCGAAGGATTTGAAGAAGTAGCAGTTAAGAAAACTCTCTAATCACATCGAGTGATGCCCACCGCCTACCTCAATATAGGCTCAAATAAGGGTAACAGTCTCGCTCTAATAGGGCAGGCGGTTGCCCTTATTGAGCATTTGTGCAACACCTGTGCGCGATGTAGCCAAGTGGTGAAATCGGCCCCGTGGGGGTATGAGTCAGAAAACGAATATCTCAACCTCGGCATGGCTATAGACACCGACCTTGATGCCCACGCGCTGCTCGATGCGTTGCAAGCAATAGAGCAAAGCCTATCGCCAACGCCCCACCGCGACAGTCAGGGCAATTATATCGACCGCGAGATTGATATCGATATCGTTGCCATCAACACTATGGTCATCGACACCCCTCGGCTCATGCTGCCACACCCTCGCATGCACTTGCGGGAGTTTGTGCTACAGCCTATGTGTGAGTTGGCCCCCAAGTGGCAACATCCCTTGCTCGGGCTGACAGCGATGCAGTTGCTCGAACAGTTGCGACAAAGCGATGCCAAATGACGGCATTTTGATTTATTTGCTAAAATTAATAGGCCCGATTCGTCGGGCTTTATACATTAATTCGTATCTTTGTGATTTATAAAACAGAATTACCCGTATGCCCGAAACACCCTATAATCAGCGCACAGCATTATTGCTCGGACAAGAGGCCGTTGACCATCTTGCCGACCGCCATGTCATGGTCGTAGGTGTAGGCGGGGTAGGGGCTTATGCCGTTGAGATGCTTGCACGCAGCGGTGTGGGAACGCTCACCATTATCGATGCCGATGTGGTGTCGGAGAGCAATGTCAACCGTCAGTTGCCGGCCTTGATTTCGACCGTCGGTAAGTCAAAAGTCGATGTTATGCGTCGCCGCATTATGGACATCAATCCCGAGTGCAAGGTTAATGCTATCGGCTCGTTTGTTACGGCCGACAATGTGGGCGTAATCATCAATCGTTTTGCCCCCGACTTTGTTGTTGATGCCATTGACTCGGTTGCACCTAAAGTGGCGCTGATAGAGTATTGCTATCGCAACAAAGTGAAACTCATTTCATCGATGGGTGCAGGTGGCCGCATCGACCCCACGAAAGTGATGTATGCCGACATTGCCGATACCTACCACGACGGATTGGCGCGTGTGGTGCGTCAGCGACTCAAAGACCGCGGCATCAAAAGCGGTGTCAAATGTGTGTTCAGCACCGAGCAGGCACGCCGCTCGGCATTGACATTGACCGCCGAAATGCAAAATAAAGTGTCAAGTTTTGGCACTGTGGCATGGTTACCGGCAACATTTGGCATAATGCTTGCATCTTATGTAGTAAACCGAATGACCAATCAGAAATTATGATAAGCGTTAAAAACATCACCCGCGACTTTGGCACATTGCAAGTGCTGAAAGGCATTGACCTTGACATCAACCGTGGCGAGATTTTATCGATTGTGGGTCCGAGCGGAGCCGGCAAAACAACATTGTTGCAGATTATCGGCACTCTCGACCGCGCAACATCGGGCAGCGTGATGTATAACGGCGAAGATGTGATGAAATACAAAGACGCGCAGTTGGCTCAATTTCGCAATAGTCACATCGGTTTTGTGTTTCAGTTTCATCAGTTGCTACCCGAGTTTTCGGTGCTTGAAAATGTAGCGATGCCCGCGCTTATTGGCGGCAAAAAGCATAGCGAAGCCTATGCGCGCGCCAAGGAATTGATAGAGTATTTGGGCCTCGGACAGCGACTCGACCATCGTCCCTCGCAGTTGTCGGGCGGCGAGCGTCAGCGAGTGGCTGTGGCGCGAGCATTGGTCAATAACCCTTCGGTCATACTTGCCGACGAGCCTTCGGGCAGCCTTGACAGTCACAATCGTGCCGAGTTGCATCAATTGTTCTTTGACTTGCGCCGCGACTTGGGACAGACATTTGTCATCGTTACCCACGACGAGTCGCTTGCAGCCGATACCGACCGCATTGTGCACATGCAAGACGGCCGCATTGTCAACATATCAAAAAACATTGTAACCCGATGAAACTTGTCAAGGCAGTCATATTATCGCTTATAACTTTTGTGGTCACATCGTGTGGCGACAACGGCCCTTATAGCGACAAGATTGCGCTCTATGATATTGTGACATTTGAAGGCGCAACCGACCAAGGTGCCAAGTTCTCGTTTCAGCAGGTTGACGACTCGCCGGTGATAGAACTGTTGGCGCGTGGAGTGGTGTTTGATGAGAAGAAAGTGCGCAAAAATCAGCGTTTGCTCATCGGTTATTATCCCGCATCGGGCAAGGCCTATGAGTCGGGCGAAATAGAGTTTTTCGGTTATTCGCAAATATACCATAACGAAGCGGTGTTCAGCACCGCCAACCAAATATCGGGGTGGGACAAGACCCCCGTGTATCTCAATAGCATGTGGCGTTCGGGACATTTTCTCAACATGAACATGCTTGTTGACCATTCAAGTCAAGAACGCCGCATGGAGTTGCTTGCCGACGAAAGCACGCTCAATGACCCCATGCCTCATCTTTATTTTGCTCACGACCTTCTCGGCAGCCCCGAGAGTTACGGCACACAGGTGTATGCGTCGTTTGACTTGTCAAAGGTGTGGAATCGTGAGACATGTGAAGGCGTTATTGTTCACATCAACGATTCAAATCGCCCACAAGAGACTTATCAATTTGTAAAGACCCATTAAGCAAGATATGAAGAAAACGATAAACCTACTCATTGCAATGTTTGCAGTTCTGTTAAGTTCATGCGATAATCCTTATCCCGAGGCCGACGACACCGGTTACATCGACATTGTTACCTTTGTCGGTACCACAAGCAACTCGGCCACATTTGAAATGCAGCAGCGCGACGATTCGCCCGTCATCACTTATGTGGCGCGCGACCTCTCGGTTGATACTGCATACTGTCCGAGCGGAACTCGTTTGCTATTGGCCTACGCACCCATTTCGGGCGAAGCCTATAAGAGTGGCTACATTCATGTATTGGGCATGCAAGGCGTTTACAATGCCAAGGTTAAGCAGGCGGCAATACCCCAAGATTGGGATGCCAACGCTATGTTCCTGCTAGATATGTGGCGTTCGGGCAAATATATCAACATTTCAAGCGTAATCACCTCGATTGATGTTCCCAAGCGATATGAACTATTGGTTGACCACGCTACAATCGACGACGAATATCCGCAACTCTATGTAGTGTTTGACAATGAGAAAATCAACGAGACCGAGCGAGCCTATTTCGCCTCGTTTGACATAAGCAGCGTGTTAAACAAGCCCACTTGCAAAGGTGTTGTGGTAAACCTCAACGACTCTAATCAGAGCAACAATCAGATAACTTTTGAAAAGAAATAATAACAATAAAACCTCATAAACAATGGAAAAGAATAATAAAAACGAAATCAAGATTGAAATCACTCCCGAAGTGGCTGGTGGCACATACTCTAACCTCGCCATGATTGCTCACTCGGCAAACGAATTCTTTGTTGACTTCATTTCTTTGGCTCCCAACATGCCACAGGCAAAAGTTCAAAGCCGCATCATCATGTCGCCCGAAAACGCTAAAAACCTTCTTTTTGCGCTTCGCGACAACATTGCTAAATATGAAGCAACTTTTGGCGAAATCACTCGCAAACAACCCATTAACAACGGTAATAACAATAACAACGGCGAAATTCCCAACCCCTTCATCATGGGTGGTAACGCTTAATAACACAGCATTATGATACAAAACAATCTCACCATATACAACTCGCTCACACGCTGCAAAGAGTTGTTCAAACCCTTGCACGAAGGCCGCGTGGGAATGTATGTGTGCGGTCCCACTGTTTATGGCGACGGTCACTTGGGCCACGCTCGTCCCGCAATCACATTCGACATTCTCTATCGCTACCTCACACACCTCGGTTACAAAGTGCGCTATGTGCGCAACATCACCGATGTGGGCCACCTCGAACATGATGCCGACGAAGGCGAAGACAAAATCGCTAAAAAAGCGCGCCTCGAACAACTTGAGCCCATGGAAGTGGTGCAACACTATCTAAACCGCTATCACGGCGCGATGAAAGAACTCAATGTGTTGCCCCCCTCAATCGAGCCTCACGCATCGGGCCACATCATTGAGCAAATCGAGTATATCAAGAAAATTCTTGAAAGCGGATATGCCTACGAAAGCCAAGGTTCGGTTTACTTTGATGTGCCTAAGTATAACCGCGACCACAACTATGGCAAACTCTCGGGCCGCAACATCGACGAACTTCTCGCCACTACACGCGCTCTCGACGGTCAGCAAGAAAAACGCAATCCCGCCGACTTTGCATTGTGGAAGAAAGCCGCTCCCGAGCACATCATGCATTGGCCCTCACCTTGGAGCGAAGGTTTCCCGGGCTGGCACCTCGAATGCTCTACTATGGGAGAAAAATATCTCGGTGAGAAATTTGACATCCACGGCGGCGGTATGGACCTCATGTTCCCCCATCACGAGTGTGAAATCGCACAGTCGGTGGCACACAACGGTAGCGAAACCGTTCACTATTGGATGCACAACAACATGATTACCATCAACGGTCAGAAAATGGGTAAGTCGCTCGGCAACTTCATCACACTCGACGAGTTCTTCACAGGCTCACACAAGTTGTTGACACAGGCCTATTCGCCCATGACTATCCGTTTCTTTGTGCTTCAAGCGCAATATCGCAGCACACTCGATTTCAGTAACGAAGCGCTCCAAGCATCGGAAAAAGCATTGCAACGCATGCTCGAAGGATGGAAACGCCTCCAAGACCTCAAAGCGTCAGATGTATCAACAATCGATGTTTCTCAACTCAAAGCTAAATGCTATGAGGCACTTGACGATGACTTGAACACTCCCATCGTTATTGCACACCTCTTTGAGGCATGCCGCTTGATTAACCTCGTTAACGACGGCAATGCCACAGCCACTGCACAAGACATCGAAACACTCAAAGAATTGTTCAACACATTCATGGTTGAGATTTTGGGTATTCGTACCGAAATCGTGGCAGGTGCCGGCAATGCCGATGCTATGCGTCCCTTTGAAGAAGCCATTGACCTTTTGTTGCAGATTCGCTCAGAAGCCAAAGCTAAGAAAGATTGGGCTACAAGCGACCTCATTCGCAACCGCTTGGCCGAAATCGGCTTCAATGTCAAGGACACCAAAGACGGCTTTGAGTGGTCGTTAAAATAAGACTGATATGAAAATTTCGACATCATTGTGGAAAGGACATGTGGCAATGCTCTTTGCCAACATGGTGTGGGGCATTATGTCTCCCGTTTCCAAAACAGTATTGATGTCGGGTTTAATATCTCCTATTGCTCTCTCGGCTATGCGCATAGCCGGGGGAGCATTATTGTTTTGGGCTTGCTCGTTGTTGCTGCCTCGCTCGGTGGTGAAACACGAGAAAGTGGCGCCGCGCGACATGCTTAAAATTTTCATGGCATCGCTGCTCATCATCACAGCCAATCAGGCACTGTATATCATCGGCATAGGCTTCACAAGCCCCATCGACTCGTCGGTAATGAGTACCATTACGCCCATTTTCACCATGATATTTGCCGCCATATTCATCTCGATGCCCATCACATGGCTCAAAGCATCGGGAGTGGCATTGGGTCTTGGCGGGGCGTTGATGCTTGTGCTGTCTGACCCCGGAGGCGACACCCATGCCTCAAACCAACTGTTGGGCGACAGCCTCTGTCTCATTGCGCAAGTGTGTGCCGCATTATACTATGTGTTGTTTAGCGGCATCATCACACGCTACTCGGCATTTACGCTCATGAAGTGGATGTTTCTGTTCTCGGCCGTTACCTATGTGCCGTGTGCAATGCCATGGCTTGTTGAGGTGCAATTTAGCACCATCGGTCTTGATTTGTGGCTGTCGATAGCCTATATCATAGTGTTTGCCACATTCTTGGGTTATCTGCTCATACCCATTTCGCAACGCGTGTTAAAGCCCACTGTGGTGTCAATGTACAACTACTTTCAGCCGCTCACGGCAGCATTGCTCACAGCGATATTGGGCATTGGCGAATTTGGACCGATGAAGATAGCCGCAACAGCATTGATATTTGCTGGAGTGTGGTTTGTGACACAATCGCGCGGTCGCAGCGTTAAGCCTCAATAGATATGACCATCAGGGAGTTTGGCGAACGGGTGTTGATGAATTTGCCCTATGTGGCAAATGACCAACAGGTGCAACTCATTGCTGCACTTGCTCGCTTTTGCTCGCCGTCAATGCCGGGCGAAAGAGTGTTTCTGCTCTCGGGATATGCCGGCACGGGTAAGACCTCGCTCACGGGTGCGTTAGTAAAAGCCCTTGGCGAGGCCAATGTCAACTCGGTGTTGCTTGCGCCCACAGGTCGTGCCGCCAAAGTGTTTGCCGCCTTTGCCCATCATCCCGCCTATACCATTCACCGCAAGATATATCGTCCGCCTGCTATTGGCGACACGGCATCGTCGGTTGGTGCGATAGCCGAAAACCGACATCAAAACACCATATTCATCGTCGATGAGGCCTCAATGATAGGCGCGGCAAGTGACAACGGCAGCAACTTGCTCGACGATTTGATTCACTATGTTTATTCGGGCCATAACTGCCGCTTGCTGTTGCTTGGTGACACAGCGCAGTTGCCACCTGTGGGTTGTGACGAAAGCCCTGCCATGAGCACCAATGTGTTGCAGTCTTATGGATTGAAAGTAACCCGCGCCGTACTTACTGAGACCGTGCGACAAGCGGCCGACAGCGGCATCTTGTATAACGCCACGCTCATGCGCCGAGCCATGAAGGCCGACCCGCTACCTGAGCCCTTGCTGTATGTAACGCCGTTTGAAGATGTAGAGACAGTGCCAGGCGAACTGCTTGCCGAGTCGCTCAACGATGCCTATGGCCGCGACGGGGTGGAGCAGACAATACTCATCACGCGCTCAAACAAGCGCGCCACGCAGTTTAACCTCGCCATTCGTGCCAACATATTATATAAAGAGGAGGAATTAACCCGCGACGAACTGCTGTTGGTGGCTAAAAACAATTATTATTGGACTTCAAATGTAAAAGAGATAGACTTTATTGCCAACGGCGATGTGGCAACGATAGTAAAAGTCTATGGCACGGAATATAAATATAATCTGCGGTTTGCCGATGTGTCGTTGCACTTTCCCGACCATGATGTAACGCTTGATTGCAAGATAATGCTGTCAACGCTCACATCTGATGCACCCGCACTTGAAGCCGAGCGAATGAATCGCTTGTATCAGGATTGTATCAACGATCCCGAACTTTTTGCCGCCGATGCGCCCATGTCGGCGCGACTCAAAGGACTGAAAAGCAACCCCTATTTCAACGCCTTGCAGGTAAAGTATGCCTATGCCGTCACTTGTCACAAAGCCCAAGGCGGACAATGGCGAAATGTCTATGTCGATATGGGATACATACCCCCCGAGGCACAGGGCATGGAGTTTTACCGATGGCTATACACCGCCACCACCCGCGCCACTACGCGCATCTACTACCTTAACCCCGGTGTAGAGATAAAATAGGCCCAGTTAATTTTCTTAACAATGGGGGGGGTAAAATCAATAAAATTCAATATATTTGCAAAAACCATATAAATATATCATTATGAGACATCTTTTATACCCCAAGCATTTGGCGATTATGATTATCGCCATATTCATATATGCGACCTCGGCACAAGCTGCCGTTGAGGTAAATGGTCTTTGGTATAAAACTGCTACTTCGGGTGCAACCGTTGTAACAAAAGCTGATGGCAGCAAATATTCAGGAGACATCACCGTACCCGACGAAGTGACAATAGACGGCAGTTCTTATCCTGTAATCTCGGTGGACACCGTTTTTCAGAACAGTCCCGAACTGACATCACTCATATTAGGAGCTAACTGCACCACATGTAAGACAATTCAAAATTGCACGGCTCTCAAAGTCTTTAAATGGAACCTTACAGCAGACAAAACTTCAAGTAATATTAATTATACTCAGCAAGGTCGTGGTTCTGTGATCAATTTTATAAATAATTGCCCTGCTCTTGAGTGTGTCATATATCCCTTGAATGTATCAGGGGCCATTCCGGAAGGCCAATTCTCCGGGAACACAAATCTCTCAGAAGTGAGATTGCCACAGAACATAACCACAATAGAATCTAAAACATTTTATAACTGCACTGCTCTTAAGACCATAAATCTTGATTATGCCAATACTATTAAAGAAAGTGCTTTTTATTTCTGCTCCTCACTTGAAAACATAAATATGCCTAATGTTACAGACATAGGTGATTACTCATTCTATGGATGCGACAAGTTATCAGAGTTGAAATTTCACGAAGGATTGGTCCGTGTTGGTAACTATGCTTTCAGCTCTTTAACCCGTCTTCACATACCTTCTACTTTAGTTACATTAGGAAATGGTAATGTATTGTCATGCAACCTCACTTCAATAACCGTTTCTGAAGGCAACCAGTACTTTATGGCGAAAAACAATGCCCTTTACAGCATAGACGGAGAAACATTGTTTGCTATCGCCGGAAAGAATTATGCCGGGCCGAGTGTGTTTGAAGACAACGCAGTCAAGACTATAAAGCAAAACGCATTCAGTCTAATTCCCATTACCGGTTTTATCATGCCAGCACTCAAAACAGTCGAACAGTCGGCTTTCTCGAGCACAAGTATAGAAAAAGTAACCTTAAAAAGTGATGTCAATTATGAACTATATGCTTTTGGATTTTGCGACAATTTGACCGAAATAATAATTGAAGACGGGGCTAATCTAAAAAGAGGCATCTTTATGGGTTGTAAAAATGTTTCTTATATCGAATGCCCTTTTATCTACCCTCCGGAACATCAGAACGGTCCGTCGCTGACTAAAGCGACTCTTGTCGTTCCGAAAAACAGTGTCGAGTCCTACAAAGCACACCCTTACTGGGGTACAGCCAAAGAAATCACCTATAACTCTGACTGGGACAAACCAAGCGAAGCATCGCAATTACCCAATGGCCTGTATTTTGCGGTAAAGGGCGGAAACATCTGCTATTATCAAGACGGGCAGATACACGACACAGGCATAAATTCGGGAGCACACCCGTTTAACATGCAAATACACAAAAACGCCATTTATATTGCTGATGCCGGCGAACAACACACATATACTACCGAAGAAAACGGCGATGGTCAGCTATTTAAAGTGGAACTATTTGGAGACAAATACAAGAAAACACGATTGGTGTATCCCTCAACCCCTTTCTCAGATCCCTACACTTGCTGGATTGACTCTGAAACAAGCACTCTTTATTCCGGCGACCGCAACAGCAAGATTTACCGGCTAAACCTTAATGACACCTCATGGCTCGGACTCTCTACTAACGCATTGCCAACTCTGGTCAATGGTTGGGACAAACTGCCCTATTATGGCAGAGGTATTGCTTATGGAGCTTTCCCACGCGGATTCCAGAAAGACAAGAACGGAGTGTATTGGCTTGCAGTTTCATATGGCGGATATGGAGTTTTCAGTTTCACCGACAAAGACATCTATGCAACAAATGCTGAGGCCTCTGTGGCTTCATTACCCGATGCTAATCCCGACTTGACCGATGTGCCACGCCTGACTGCAATATATATTGACACAACCAATGACTATTTATACTTTGCCAGCGCCGATGTTGTAGATTATGGAATCTACCGCATTCCTTTATCGGTATTGAGAGAAAAAGGAGCCCGACTCAGACACTGTGAACTAATCGACAACTCGCCGGCCGATTCTGAAAACTCTACATATGAAGAAGGCGTACACATCAGACAAATCACCGGTGATGAAAAATATATCTACTGGAGTTATATCGCCGACGCAACTTCCGGAAACAATAGCGGTATCAAACGGGTGAACATATCAGGTACACCAAAAGTGGAATATGTGTTGGAAAATGTGAAAGCCTATGGCCTTACGGCATATAATTGTGACTATACCGGAATCGAAACTGTAAAGACCGATGGCGATATTATCACCGTTGCCTGCAATACTATCTCTGCCATCGCCAATAGCATTATTACAATCTATAATACCGGAGGAGGAATATTACTGTCAACCGAACTCTGTGCCGGCCAAAGTCTCTCTCTTGACCTTAACTGTGGCATATATATCATTAAAGCTTCAAGCATGAACAAAGTCCAAACAGAGAAAGTAGTAATCCGATAATTACTCACAAAATACCGATAAGAACGACAACGGCCACTCTTATGGGTGGCCGTTCTATTTCGCTTATTATCAGAAGTTACACTGTGAGAATTTCTTTTTCTTTTGCTGCGAACAAGTCGTCAACTTTCTTCAAGTATTTGTCGTGAAGTTTTTGAGTTTTTTCTTCACCGTCTTTTTGAACATCCTCGGGCATACCGTTTTTAACTGCTTTTTTCAAGCCTTCGATAGCATCGCGACGAGCGTTGCGAATAGATACTTTTGCGTTTTCGGCTTCGCCCTTACATTGTTTAACCAATGCTTTACGGCGGTCTTCGGTCAACGGGGGAATAGTCAAACGAATGATTTCGCCATTGTTTTCGGGAGTGATGCCGAGTTCAGAGTTGATGATGGCTTTTTCGATTTCGCGGAACATTGCTTTTTCCCAGGGAGTGATAGCGATGGTGCGAGCATCGGGAACCGAGATGTTAGCCACATTTGAGATGGGCACTGCGCTGCCATAGTATTCTACGCGAATGCCTTCGAGAATCTTGGCGTTTGCTTTACCGGCGCGAATGCGGGCAAGTGTTTCGTCAAGATATTCAACTGCCATTTCCATTTTTTCTTCGGCAGGAGTCAAATAGTTTTTCAATTCCATATTATGTCGTTTTATTTAATGATTTCTTAATATACTAATGTGCCGATGGGTTCGCCCTCAATCACTTTTTTGAGGTTGCCCACAGTATCCATGTCAAACACCACGATGGGGAGGTTGTTTTCTTTGCAGAGTGCTGTTGCGGTGAGGTCCATCACTTTCAAGCCGCGTGTATATACCTCATCATAAGAGATTTCGGTAAATTTGGTTGCAGTGGGGTCTTTTTCGGGGTCGGCGGTGTAGATGCCGTCAACGCGAGTGCCTTTGAGCATAACATCGGCTTCAACTTCGATGCCACGCAATGCCGAGCCGGTGTCGGTGGTAAAGAAGGGGTTACCTGTGCCGCCGGCGAGAATAGCCACAGCACCGCCTTTGAGGGCTTCAATGGCTTTCCATTTGCTGTAATGCTCGCCAATGGGGAACATGTTGATGGCTGTGAACACGCGTGCGGGTTGGCCGGCTGCTTCTAATGCCGAACTCAATGCCAATGAGTTGATAACTGTTGCAAGCATACCCATTTGATCGCCTTTCACGCGGTCAAAACCTTTTGCTGCGCCGCTCAATCCGCGGAAAATGTTACCGCCGCCAATGACGATAGCCACTTCAACGCCCGATTGGGCAATCTCCTTGATTTGAGTGGCATACTCGCCCAATCGCTTGGTGTCGATGCCATAGCCTTGCTCGCCCATGAGCGATTCGCCGCTCAATTTGAGCAAAACACGATTATATTTTGTTCTCATAATGATAGTTTTTTGTTTAATAAGGCAAAAATAACTCGTTTGAATGATTACACCAAAAAATCGGCACCGAAATTTGTCATAAGTGATATTTTATGTGAGAAAACTATAAAAAAATAGGTTTTTAGGAATATATTAATTAATTTAGCACCACTAAAAACAAAACACCAATGAGAAACAATCATAGATACTGCGTAATAATGTGTGGCGGCATCGGCAGCCGTTTTTGGCCTTACAGCCGCACCGACCGTCCCAAACAATTTATCGACTTTTTCGGCACCGGCCGCTCGTTGTTGCAAATGAGTTATGACCGCATTTTGCCCATGGTGCCTGCCGAAAACATCATTATTGTCACCAATGAGCATTATGCTCCCTTGGTAAAAGAACAGTTGCCCGAACTCAAGCCCGAGCAGATATTGCTCGAACCCGCGCGTCGCAACACAGCACCCTGCATTGCATGGGCTGCCTATCACATTGCCGCACGCGACCCAGAGGCAAGTATGATTGTTACGCCAAGCGACCACATCATTACCCGTCAACACGCGTTTGAAGATTGCGTGACTCGCGGTTTTGACTTTGTTGAAAACAACAACGCGTTGCTCACTCTCGGCATCGAACCCACTCGCCCCGAAACTGGTTATGGCTACATTCAGATTGGCCAAGAGGTTGCCGAAAACATCTCAAAAGTAAAGACATTTACCGAGAAACCCGACATTGAACTTGCCAAAGTGTTCTTGGCAAGCGGCGAGTTCTTTTGGAACTCGGGCATCTTTATGTGGAAGGCATCGACAATCATTGACGCGCTCCACGCCTGTGCCCCCGATGTGGCAACAGTGTTTGATGGCGGACTCGATGCTATGGGCACTCCTGCCGAGCAAGAGTTTATCGACCGCGAATTTCCCGGCTGTATGAGCATTTCTATCGACTTTGCCGTGATGGAAAAAGCCTCAAATGTATATGTTCAACGCGTCAACTTGGGTTGGAACGACTTGGGAACATGGAGCGCATTGTATGACAATTCGCCCAAAAACAAAGATCATAATGTTGTTCAAAACTGCAATGTATTGGCCTATAATTCACAAGGCAATATTTTTGCAGTCAAAGGAGACAAACTGATTGTGGTTGACGGTCTTAACGATTATATCATAGCCGATGCCGAAGATGTGCTGCTCATCTGTCCAAAAAGCGAAGAGCAACGCATCAAACTCATGGTTAATGATGTGAAAGTCGATTTTGGAGATAAATTCCTGTAATCAAAACCCCGCATGAAACGATTATGCATCATCATAGCCGCACTCATGTGTGCGGCTTCTTTAATATATGGCAAGTCGGGTGCAAGTTATGCCGACAAAGCGCGTCGTGCCTTTGACCAGCAAGA
>JAFZHD010000046.1 GCA_017555085.1 Muribaculaceae bacterium
CGGCTTCTCATGCCGTTTTTAACGACCTTATTTGAGCCACAAAAAAAGCATTTTTTTTACCATATCAATGAATTTCTTTACAAAGATATGTATTTCAGCGCATTACAAAGGTTTCATCCCACTTTTTGTCCACCCTGCCTAGTTTCTACATGTCGCCGAATGGGGCATTTGGCAGTGAAATTTTTTGCGGGTGAGAGATTTTTGCTAATTTTACGGCATTGAATTTCTAATGCCAACTTTTATGAAGAAACGATTTCTCGGTTTATTGATGTGTGTGGCCGTAGCGGCAGGTGCTGTGGCTCAAACGCAGTGGACGCTGCAAGGCAATGTGTATAATGTTGATACTCTCAACCACATCGGCATAGGTCCGGCTACCACACTCACTTCGTTGCGTCTTACCGGAGCGCAAAACCTGAATGTGTTTTACACCACTACCGACCTCTCAAACCCTTACATTTCGCTCAAAACTCTGAAAGCAAAAGATATTATCTATGCGCGACAAACGGTGTCGGGCATGGCTATGGACCACGATAGCGATTCGGCACAGTATTTCCTTGGCGTGAACGGCGATTTCTATAATATGCGCCGTGGCAACTCTATAAGTTCGCAGATTAGTGACGGCGAGTTGATATTTGTTGATAATGGCCGTGGTCGCACACATTGGGCTGTCGGTGCCGACAGAAAGCCCGTGATGGACTTCATGGATGTTTCATGCGTGGTGTCGGCTCGTGGCAAGGCTGTGAAATTGGGCGGTGTCAACAAGGTGGCACAACCCCACAGTCTCAATCTTTATACAGGTCGCTATGGCCATGTCAGCGACAAATGCGACAGTGTGGCCGAGGTGGCATTGATGCCGATTGATGCGCCTATATCGGTGGGCAAGACTGTCAAACTGCGTGTGGCCACTGCACCGTCGGTTGGTGGCGAATTGGCTATTCCCGAGGGCGGATATGTGCTCACTGCCAAAGGGCAAGAGTGTGATTTTGTCAATGCATTGCAGCCTGGCGACGAGATTGATGTGTCGGTAACCGTTAATGTGACCGGTGGAACAAACATCAGTGCCAATCAGTTGATAAGTGGCTATCCTGTTATATTGCGCAATGGCGTGACAACCGACCCCGTTGATATATTGCACCACCTCAACGGTCTGCACCCGAGAACGGCAGTCGGAAACGACTCTATCGGCACCAAAATGGTGATACTTATTGTTGACGGCCGCTCAAAAGTGTCGCAAGGTTGCACCACAAAGGTGTTGGCCGACATAATGAGAAATGTGGGCTGTTATGAAGCCATGAACCTCGACGGCGGCGGTTCAAGCGAATTGTATGTAAAGAATTTGGGTATTTGCAATGTGCCGAGCGACGGCAAAGAGCGCACTGTTGCCAATGGCATTTTTGCTGTTGCCAATGTGCCGGTCGATAACGAGATAGTGACGATAGCCTTTGCCGATTTCCGCAAGACAATCGCAGTGGGCGAGGACTATGTGCCTAGGGTATATGGCTATAACAAATATGGCATTTTGGTTGATGCCGATGTCAAAGGCGTGAAACTATTGTGTGGTAAAGCCGGTAAGATAACCGCCAAAGGCACAACCCTTCGCGGCACCAAGCAAGGATCATGCACCCTCACTGCCCGCCTTGGCAAATCTACCGCCGAAATAACCGTAGTGGTGAAATAGGAAGCATACCGCTCAATCAAATCAACATAGACAGTAAAGGTGTAATAAAACGACAAAGCCGAGTGAAAAACTCGGCTTTGTCGTTGTGCGCACGAAGGGACTCGAACCCCCACGCCTCACGGCACTAGATCCTAAGTCTAGCGCGGCTACCAATTACGCCACGTGCGCAAATGCAGTACAAAGGTACTGCTTATTGGTTAATTGTGCAAATTTTGGACTCAAAACTTGTTTAGATGCTACGCTCTACATCCCAAACAAATGCACGGAGACCGAGTTTGGGCGTTTCCACATCCATTGCGTGAAGAGCATCGAGCACAGTGTCAACACGGTGGTCTTCAACAAATGTGATGATTGCCGATGCCATTGAGGGCCAAGCGTGAGAGCCGTAGTGGGGCTCTCCGCTTTTGCTGCCTCTTCCTTGCACTTCCTGCCATGCGGTGAAGCCGCGGCAGTTTGATTTTTCAAGCATATCCACGATGCGTTCGTAGTAGGCTTGGTCAAATGCTATGAAGATTGATTTCATTGTATTCTGTTTCTAATTTTTTTACTTGTTGTTTTTGCGTAATTGCTTGCGAATGCGTTTGATGCCCACTGCTGCGAAGAGACAGTACATTGCAGGTACAAAGAACAATGTGAGCAGTGTTGAGAATGTCAAACCGCCAATCACGGCCACACCCATAGGCTGCCACATTTCGGCTCCTTGGCCCGAACTTACCGCCATGGGCACCATGCCGAGAATTGTGGTCAATGCTGTCATGACGATGGGGCGCAAGCGTGATTCACCACCGTTTACCACTGATGTGCGAATTGACATGCCGCGCTCGCGGTTGAGTGTGATGTAGTCAATCAATACGATACCGTTTTTCACTACGATACCAATCAACATAATCGCACCAATCATTGACATCACATTGAGGTTGTGTCCGGTGAGGAACAAGAGGAGGAATACACCGGTGAATGCGAAAGGCAATGAGGTCATGATGATACCGGGGTAGGCGAGTGATTCAAACTGTGCTGCCATTACGATGTAAACGAGCAAGATGATGAGCACGCCGAGCAATAACAAGTCGCTGAACGCTTCTTGTTGGTCTTCATAACTACCCGAGATTTCGACATTGACACCTGCGGGGATATCCATTTTATCAATTTCTACTTGTGCGGCAGCAACGACTTCACTCATCGGCACGCCCGATACAACAGACGATACTGTCACGATGCGTTCGCGGTCTTTGCGTTCGATTGTGGGAGGTGTGAAGCGTTCAACCACTGTGCCCACATCTTTCACGCGAACAGCCTTGCCTGTGCTGCTGTAAATGAGAATGTTCTCAATGTCGGCAATAGATGTGCGGTGTTCTGGTGAGTACATAACTTTGATGTCATATTCTTCACCGTCTTCGCGATAGCGAGATGCAATGCTACCGTTGATGCGGTTACGCAAGTAGGTCGCTGCTGTTTGAAGGTTGAGGCCATAGATAGCCAATTTCTCGCGGTCAAAGTCAACTTGATATTCGGGTTGATAGTCCGAACGAGAAATCATGATGTCGGCCGTACCGTTGACGTTTGAGAGAATGCGTTTGAGTTGTTGGGCAACAGAGTCGGTCTCGGCAAAGTTGTAACCATAGATTTCAAAGTCGAGGGTTGATTGACCGCCCATACCTGTACCGCCGCCGACATTTACTTTCTGCTTAACGATTTCGGGATAAGATTTGAGACTTTCACGCATCAAATCGGCAATTTCAACGATGCCGCGTTCACGGTCTTCAAGGTCGTGAAGCGAGATGTTCATCGAAATGATGTGGCTACCGTTGTTTTGCAATGAAGCGAATGTGTTGTCGCTTGAAGCCTGACCGGTAGTATAGTTCAATACTTTGATTTCGGGGAATTTTTCGCTCCATTCGGCTGCAATGCGACCTGCCACCTCGTCGGTAATTTCAACGCGAGTACCGATAGGCAATTCGAGCGATGCACTCATGCGGCCGCTATCTTGTGTGGGGAAGAATTCTGAACCCACAAAGCGCAACAAGAAGATTGATGCAATGAAGATTACGGTACAGCCAATCATGGTAGTGACTTTGTGAGTTACCACCCAGTTAAGCATGCGGCCATAACCGCGGTCAACTGCATCAAGACCTTTTTGAATGGGTGTGAAGAAAAGAATATAGAGTTTGCCATGTTTGATGTTCTTGCGAAGCAATTGTGAACACAACATGGGAGTCAATGACAATGCACAAGTTGTTGAGATAATCATCATGATGGTAACCATCCAACCCAACTGCTTGAACAATACGCCGGTCATACCTGTAACAAGTGTCAAGGGGAAGAATACGGCGATAAGAGTCAATGTTGAAGCGATAACCGAGATACCCACTTCGTTTGTACCGTGGATAGCGGCTTGTTTGGGGTCAGAACCACGCTCAATGTGGGTTGTGACATTTTCAAGTACCACAATGGCATCGTCCACCACCATACCGATAGAGATTGAGAGCGATGACAATGAGATGATGTTAAGACTTGTGCCGGTCACAGCCAAGTAGATAAACGAGGCGATGAGCGAAATGGGGATAGTGATACAGATAATCATTGTAGCACGCCAGCGGCCCAAGAAGCAGAATACCACCAACATTACGAACAACAATGCATATAACACTGTTTCAATCAACGAATCGATTGTGCGAGTGATGTTTTCAGATGAGTTGGCAATGATATCGAGTTTCACATCTGAGGGTAGGCGTTTTTGCAAGTCGGGGAGCATTTCGAGAACTTTGTTTGAAATCTCCACAGAGTTTGCGCCCGATTGTTTTTGGATAACAATCATTGCACCTTTGCGTTGGTTTGTGGTGGTCTTTTGAGCGCGTTCTTCGAGAGAGTCGTCAATGCGCGCAACATCGCGAAGATAGATATTGCTGCCGTTGCTTGAACCCACAACAATGTCGCTCATTTGCAATGGCGAGTCAAATTCACCTTGTACGCGCAATGAGTATGTGTCGCTACCGATATCGAAACTACCACCAGGAATGTTGCGGTTTTCGGCTGCGATGATGCCTGCGATGCCTTCGACAGTGAGGTTGTATGCTTCAAGGCGAACGGGGTCGATATAGACGTGGATTTCGCGTTTGGGAGCACCCGAGATTGATACCGAGCCTACTCCGTCAACGCGAGCCAAGGGGTTGGCTACGCCTTCGTCAAGAATTTTGTATAGACCGGGCATACTTTCTTCGGCTTGTGCCGAGAGCATGATGATGGGAATCATGTCGGTACTAAACTTGAAGATGATGGGGTTTTCAACATCGTCGGGTAGATAACTTGTCACCATGTCAAGTTTGTCGCGAACATCGTTGGTCAACGCGTCAATGTCATATCCAAATTCAAATTCAAGTGTGATGATAGATATGTTTTCGCGCGATTTTGACGAGATGTGCTTGAGGTGCTCAACCGAGTTGAGTGTGTTTTCAAGCGGACGAGTAACATTTTGCTCAATATCCTGAGCACTTGCGCCCTGATATGATGTCATTACCATGATGGTATTGGTCTCAATATCCGGGAGAAGGTCGATGGGGAGTTTAGAGAGTGAGAACAAACCCAAAATAACCACGGCCACAAAACACAATGAGGTCATGACGGGGCGTTTCACTGCACTTGAATATATACTCATAACTTAATTAGTTGTATTGTCTGAATGAAATATCGGTTTATTTAGAGAGAATTTCGGCTTTGCAACCGTTTGTAAGGCGTGAGTGGCCCGATACTACTACATCGTCACCGTTTTCAACACCCGAAAGAACTTCGTATGCATTGTCGATGCGTTGGCCGAGTTCCACTTTGTTGAATGTTACAACACCGTCTTTGAAAGTGTAAACATAGCGGTCGCCTGAGCCTGTTTGCTTGATAACGGCACGGTCGGGAACCACCACATGGTCGGCTTTGCCAAAGTTCATTTGCACGCGTGCAAACATACCAGGGCGAACTCGCTCGTCGCTATTGTTGATTTCGATTTCAACAGTGAATGTGCGAGTAGCGGGGTTGATTGTGGGGTGAACGAGAGTTACAGTGCCTGTAAATTCTTCGTCGCCATAAACATCAAGTTTGATAGTGGTTTTCATGCCTTTGCGCACTTTTGTAAACTCGTTTTCCGATACATTAACGAGCACTTTCACGGGGCGCATTTGCTCGATAGTGAGAATAGCACCGCCGGTCATGTCGCCTGGGTCATAGTTGCGTGCTGTTACAACACCGTTGATGGGTGAAACGAGCACTGTGTTTTCAACCAAATTGTCATATTGGCGTTTTGTAGCGTCCAATTCGGTTTTCAATTGGTCAACGGCTTGTTGTGTGCCACCACCGATTTCCAACAACTGTACAGCGCGGTTATATTCGCGTTCCATGTTGTCGATGCGCACTTTGAGTTGGTCGATGTTTACATTGTCGAGCACAACGAGTTTTTGGCCTTTTACAACCTTGTAACCTACATCAACGAGAATGTCTTTGATGCGGTTGGGTGTAGAAGTCGAGATGTTGTTGGTTTTGAAAGCCTCAACAGTGGCAGTGTATTCGGCAAGTTGATTAACCTCTTGTGTGTACACTTTCTTGACTTCGATTTTGGGGAGTTCTTCTACTGTGGTTGTAGTAGCAGACTCATTGCTTGAACCGCTACATGCGGTCATTGCAGCGACAATCATCATTGCCGCGAGAGGGCGGATAAAAACTCTTTTTGAGTACATAGTGTTATATCGTTTTTTTATTATTATTCTTTGATTGATTCATATTTTTGCAAATCGGCGTTACCTAAGAGCAATTCAAGGTCGCTGTTAGCAACCAAGTAGTTGTAGATTGCTTGATAGTAGGCCAATTGTGCGCGAGTCAAAGCGAGTTCCGAGTCGCGCAAGTCAAGATATGATGCTGCACCGATTTCAAAACTCTTTTCCATGATTTGGTGGGCCTTGTCGGCTTGTGTCACGCTTTCGGCGTTTGTTGCAATTTGTTTTACATTCATCTGAATGTTGTCGATGGCAACATCTACTTGCATTTGCAATGAGCGTTCGAGGTTTTGGCGTTGCCATTTCATCTCTTCTACTTGGATAGAAGCTTGCTTGATGCGGCTGTATCGTTGTCCGCCTTGGAAGATGGGCAATGAAAGAGCCAAACCTACGGTAGAGTAGGGGTTCCAACGGATGTTGGTAAATGGAGCGCCGTTGGTCGATGAGGTCCAAGTGTAGTTGGCTGTGAGGGCTAATGTGGGGAACCATGCCATCTTTTGAACAGCCAAGGCATCTTTGAGGGTCTCGGTTTGAATGTCAAGCATGCGCAAGTCGCTGTTTTCGCTGATAGAGCGGCTGAGCGACAAAGTGTTGTCATACATTGTCGATTCAAAGTCGGCAAGTTTGGCATTTGTCTTGAAGGGAACGGCAGTGTCCATGCCCATGAGAATGAACAATTGCAACTGTGCTTGCTTGATAGAGATTTTTGATTGTTCCAATTGAGGCTCAATGTTCTTCATCGCAACTGATGAACGCAACACATCATATTCAGATGCTGCACCCACTTTGTAGCGTTTTTCATACACCTCGTGGCTGAATTTTGCATTTTCATAACTTTCCTGCATCACGCTATAAGAATCTTCGGCAAGCATGAGGGTGTAATATGCTTTTTGGACTTGGCTGACGAGCGAAAGGCGCGATTTGCGAGCCGATTCCACATTTTGCAAAATCTGATTGTCGGTGAGGTTGATTGATTTCCACAATTGGGGAGCAATGATGGGCAATGCGGCCGAGAAGCCCATTGTGTAAGAGTTGTCAAGACCCATCTTGATGCCGCCGTCGCTGCTTGATGATGAACTTGACGATGACGATTCGCCCGAAGCATCTTCGCCACTGGTTGCGCCGCCACCCAAACTTGCAAGACCTTTGAAAGCATCCATGTTCATGTATGCTACTTGCTTTTCGATAGTGCGGCTATAACTTGCGTCAAAACTGATAGAGGGCAGTAATTGACCGATAATTTCCTTTTTAGAATAGTCGACACGCTTAATTTCCATGTCGGCAACTTTGATTGTGGGGTTTTCATCAAGAGCGATTGCGATACATTCGTCAAGCGAGAGTACCAATGTATCGGCTGCTGCCACCTCATCTTGTGCGCTAACACAAGTGGGAACTGCTATCGCCAAGGAGAAAAGAACGGCTCCTAAGGATTGAAATCTCATAAGTGTGTGAATAAATTAATTTATTTTATTGACTAATGTGTAAATTTTCAACAAAGTTACGATACATTAGTTGAATTGACTAATAAAAAATAGTCAAAAAAGCCAAAAAAGCCAATGAAAATGCCCTTTATGCCACAAATCGGACAAAAAGGACAATCGCACACGCTTACGATTTGTAAAAACTGCCAATAGATGGGGGAATTTGACACCAATCATGGCCTTGTGTTGTCGGTTGATGTGGTATGGTTAAAGTGAAGTTGGGCTGCGTCGATTTTGCCAGCCTGAGCATGTGTTTTGACTTGAAAAAATGGTAGGGAAAATAAGTGAAACGGATAGGTGCAAAAAAAAATTACTCGTCGTCGCGACGAATAACTTTCTTACCTTAAATCTAATACCATGAAAAACTGGTGCAAAGGTAGTGACTTTTTTTGAGTTGTCAATAGTTCGGACGATAAAAACGTCTTTGATTAAATCTTTTTAACAAGATTAGCGGAAAATCAAGTCAAATTTCATTCCTAAAAGCCATTATTGCTTGAAATTTTGCCAATTGAGCCTCGTTTGGAATCATTATGATGATCTGGCAACCCCAAAAATAAGGTCTGCGTTACATCGCGTAACACAGACCTTCCAAATGATTATGAAACAAATTTTACAAGTAGTTCTATTTTATAACGATGCTTTCGGCAACTGCACCGTTTTCGTTTTCGGCGTTAACGATATATACGCCTGCTGCCAAGTGGCTGAGGTTCATTGAAAGAACATTTGTTTTGCTTGCTACCAAAGCTCCTGCGGGGTTGTAGATTTTAACCACATCGGCTTTTTCGCTGAGGTAAATGCACTTGCCGCTCACTGTCACATCAAGGCCGTTGCTTGACTCAACATCTTCGATTGCTGTAACTGTGGGGTCATAGATGCGGTAGGCTGCAATACCATTGTTGGGTACATATATGAACAATGTGATAGACTTGTCATCGTTCTCGATTGTTGCAGGAATTGCCGATACATAACCGTGGGTCACATTGCCGAGGCCTTTTTCAGGAATGGTCCACAATAATTCCATATCGCTGTGATCAAAATTGTTGGGGTTGTAAACCACGGCAAAGTTAAAGAAGTCGGCGATATCGTCATTGAATGCATAGATGTAGAGAGGCTTGTTGTTTACGCTTGCAGTACACATACCTGCGCTTAACATACCAGCGGGCATGATTGATGAGTTTGAATCAAAACTGTCAAGGATCGATGCCGAACTACCGCTCATGCTGTAAAGAGTGGGGTAGATGGTCGAACCGTCAACGATGATTTGACTGCTTGAAATTGGTAATACGCGAGGTGCGTTGCCAAATCCGCTTGAAGTTGAGGGATAGAAATTGCGAACGCGTGCGTTGGTGTTTGAAGTCCAATATGTATAAGCGGCATTTGTGCCATGGTCGCCACTGCGAGTCCAGCAATAAATGCGGTTGCGGTAAGTCGAACTGCCACTTCCGCTTGAAGAAGCTGCAAACACTTTTGAACCCGATTTTGTGATGTCGCCATATACCATGCAGTGGTCAATACGCATGCTGCGGTCGCTAAGATATGATTCCATTACGCGAGTGGTGGCTCCGGTTTCGACATCAACAGTACTGATGTTGATTTGGCCCGATGAGTGGAATGATGTTACCATGTTGCTTACGCAAAGATGACCTCCGCCGTCAACAAACACATCGTTACAGGGGTAACCCAATGATGAGCCGTCTGAAAGTGTTTTGTAATCGCCTGTGAGGGTGATTTTGCGAATGAATTCGCCTGTTTTGCCGTTAAATTCAAGGAGGTAGCCGGCACCGCTTGTGCGTTCACAAACATAAAGATTACCTTTATAGGCTGCCATACCGCGTTGGTCACCACCGAGATGGGCATCGGGATAATTTCCTGTCTTGATTGAATAAATCCAAAGGTTTTCAATAACAAGACCTCTTTTACTGTCATAATTGCCGCCGTCGGTGGGAAGTCCGGTAATGGGTTTTTCGGGCTCAACAACCTGTTTAGCAGGAGTGATGAACGATTCTACCGCACTTGTCGAACTGTTATAACCGCTCTTTTCGGCAACCACACGCCAATAATACTTGGTGTTGTCAGAGAAATCAAAACTGCTTGATGCAATAGAGGTGTTTGATGTGAAGAACGAGTACATCACAGTGGCAAAAGTTGCCAAGGGAGAGATTTCAATAGTGTAGTTGGCTCCTGTGATTGCACTCCAAGAGAAATTGAATGAATCGCCAACAACTACACCGCCAACGGGACTGTTAAGAGTAACTGCGCTCAATGAGGGTTTAGATGTTGTGAAATATCTGATTTCTGATGTTGAACTGTTATAGCCCGATACTTCGGCTTTCACGCGCCAATAGTAAGTGGTGTTTGTGTCAAGGTCAAAATTGCTTGAAGAATAGCTTGTTGCTGATGTTTTGGCTGAGAATAGTACGGTAGAGAAAGTCGCTGTTTTTGCGATTTCAAGAGTGTAAGATGCACCCACGATTGATGACCAAGAGAAGTTGAAGCCGTCGGCAACGGTTGTGCCCGATGCGGGAGATGTAAGTGATACGGGAGAAAGGTCGGGTGTTGCGGTTTTGAACGAGTTGGTTGATGAAACCGAACCGTTATAACCGGCTTTGTCAGCTTTCACTCGCCAATAGTAGGTTGAACCTTGTGCAAGAGCAAAGTTACTTGATGAGTAACTATTGGTAGTGGTAGTTGCAGAGAAATTGATGTTATTGAATGTAACCGATGTTGATACCTCAACAGTGTAGGTAGCACCTGCGATTGCGCTCCATTTGAAGTCAAAGCCGCTTGTAGTTGTCGCGCCGTTTGTGGGCGATTGTAATGTCACGGCATTGAGCGTTTCAACGGGAGTCTCGGGTGTGCTGCTCGAGTTGTAAGATACCTTGTAGGCTGCAATACCGTTGTTGGGAGAGTACAAGAAGATAGTGGCCGAGCCGTCGCTATTGCTGATTGCTGCGGGTTGTGCTGTTACATATGAGTTAGAGGCTGAACCAAAACCTGCATCGGGAACTTGCCACAACTTCTTCATCTTTGAATAACTGAAATTAGAGGGATTGCTGACAATGTAGAATGCATTGGGAGCGATTGACGATACATATGCAAAGATGGGTTGGTTGCCTACTGTTGCGGTACAAAGACCATTCCAGTTGTCGGCCGAAGGTGCAAGGTCTATGTTGTTTGCAAAACTGTCGTTCAATGTGGCTGTGCCCGATGTCTTGAATGTGTACAATGACGGTGCAGTATTGTGTCCGTCAAGCACAAATTGTGTTGATGAGATGGGCATAATGCGTGGTGCTGTACTGTTGGTAGTTGCCGCATTGATAGTGTTTGAGAAGTAAGAACCGATTGTTGTTCCTGTTATTGACCATGAACCTGATGCATTGCGTGTCCAACGATAAACAGTGCTTGTGTTGGCAACAGCAGCCCAAATTTCACCGCCTTGTGCAGTAACATCGCCACGGGCAGCAGCATAGTCGATGCGCAATGATGATGTCAATGCCGATTCAAAGACGCGTGTAGTAGCACCTGTTGAAAGGTTAACTGTACACACAGTAACGGGTTGTGATGATGTGTTGATAGTCATGTTGCTGACACATAAGTTGCCTGCACCGTCAACAAACACATCATTACATTTATATGTAAGAGCAGTGCCGCTTGATGAAGTTGAATAGTCGCCTGATAAAGTGATTTTACGTAGCAATTCGCCTGTTGTGCCGCTAAACTCATAGAGGTAGCCGTCGCGGTGTGTTACATACACATTGCCGTTATAGGCAGTCATGCTTCGTTGGTCACCACCGAGGGTTGAGGGGAAATTGTTGGTGTTAACCGAGTACATCCACAAGTTTTCGATTGTGAAATTATCGACAGCCGAGTATGAAGAGGGGTCTTTGGGGGTGTTGCTTGTGTTGCCGCCCGAAGATTGTGATTTGTAGGTTGTGAACGAGCCTACCCATGATGTTGATGATGCGTAGCCCGATTTAGATGCTTTCACTCGCCAATAGTAGGTTGTGCCTTGTGCCAAGTTAAACGCTGTTGACGAGAGTGTGGTTGCTGTTGTGGTTTTTGAGAATGCAACCGATGAGAATGCCGATGTGGTTGATATTTCGAGAGTGTAGGTTGCTCCTTCAATAGCTGTCCAGTTGAAACTGAATGTTTCTTCAGTAGTAGAGCCGTCTTTGGGGTCGGTGATAGTTACTTGGGGGAGTTGTTCGACTACCGAACTGCTTCCGAGCCATGTTACCTCATATTCGTTACCATAGCGGTCAACAACCGAAACACCTAATTGATAACCCGATGTGTAGCCCGAAACATCAAATGAGGTTTCATAGGGGTTGCCGATGAGGTAGTTTGATGCAACATCGCTGCCAGGTGTTACGCCTGAGGGAACTGCATACACTGCATAGCGCATATTGTCATAGCCTGTCCATGTGAGTTTTGAGCCTGAAAGTGCGATATTTGATACCGGACCGGGATTTGATGCGTTTTTCCAAGTGATTGCAGGTTGCAAAGCGAGGTTTTGGAATTTGTTGGTTTTGAGATAGGGGGCGAGACCTTCGGTGCGAACGCCTGTAAAGTCGCGAGAGCCAAAAAGCACGCAACCGGGGGCATTGTTGCCTGTGTAGTCGCGGTTATACTGAATTTGAGTCGCTACTTCGGCCCAGTTTGAGGTTGTGTTTGCGCTATAAAGGAACGAAATAGAGTGACTTGAATAGAAGTGACGGTTAAAGTAGTTGGCACATGCATCACTCCACCATTTAGAGAGTTTGGCATATCCGTTAGTGCTGTGACTTGTCACCCAATAAAGTTGGGGCGAAATAAAGTCAACTGTACCTTCGCCAAGCCATGCCAATGGGTCGCTATAAATCTGAGAATATTGCCAGTCAGATGCGCTACTGATGCTTGATGTCGAAATGCCATATTTTGATGCTGACTCTTTAGATACACCAGCAGGTGAGATGCCAAAGCGCACATAGGGTTTGGTGCTTTGAATCATGTTGTAAACCTCGCGGACCATTGTATTGACATTTTCACGACGCCAATCGGCTTGAGATAATGAAGAACCTGATGCATTGTAAAGATTTGAGTCGTAGGAATTGGGTATGCTGTTCAAATAGAAATAGTCGTCAAAAACAAGACCGTCAATGTCATAGTTTTGCACGATTTCACGGCACACGTCTACAATTCGTTTGCGCACTTCGGCCATACCGGGGTTAAGGATAACTGCGCTGTTGTAGGTCATCAACCAATCAGGGTTGTTTTTGCGATAGTCGGCAGTGCCCCATGTTCCTTCAGCCGATTCATAGCGGTAGGGGTTTACCCATGCATAACAAGCCATGCCGCGAGAGTGACAGGCTTGCACCCAATATTCGAGGGGGTCGTATGAGGGAGCTGTGCCACGTGAACCGGTAATATAAGAAGACCAAGGCTCATAACTTGATTTATACATGGCGTCGCTCATGCCTCGTACTTGGAAATATACGGTGTTAAAACCGTTTTCTTGCATAATGTCGAGAATGGCGTCGGCTTCGGCCTTTTGCGCCGATGCAACAGACGTGCCAGTGCCATAGGTTGTGGGCCAGCACATGCGCCATGCTGTGGTTACCCATGCCGAGCGGTGTTCATGTTTGGGAGTTGTTTGTGCCCAAGCCGATAGATGTGATATTACGACCAATATCACAAGCAATGATTTGTAAAAGTTTCTCATCATTTGTATAAGTTAGATTTAATAATTTCAATGGTATTTGAATCACAAAAATGCAAAAATGCATAATCTCGGCAAAGGTAGTTATAAAAATTGATTCCCCAATATGTTTAAAATATGTTGTAGAGCATGTATTTTGTCCTAATACAAAGGCTGTTAGAGAGATAGGAAACGGGTTAGAAAAGCCAAAGGACGACAAATGCCGCCCTTTGGTATTGAAAAATGCGGATTTTATCGTGAAATGTCGATAGTTGTGCCTGCCGAATGAGCCGTTATGTTGGGCGCATATTGGCTTTGAATTGTTGCGATGCCCGACGAGTATGAGCCGATGTTGTTGGTATTTAACTCGTAAGAGATAATGTAGGTGCCTTTGGGCATGTGGTCAACAAAAATGTTGGTTGCCGCATCGCGGTTTTCGCGATAGAAATATATGCCTTCGGTGAATATGGGTTGGGGCAGTTGCTCCACGGGCTCAAAACATGCTGCGCGCTCATCGACAACGGTTACATAGTCGAGGTCGCGGTTAGCCTTGATAGTGAGGCTCACTTTCACCACGTCACCAAGCGAAATGCTGTCGGCTTTTTGCCATGTGATGCCGTTGGGAGTGGCTACTTGGCGATAAAGTTGCTTGTCGATTGACAAGTCATCGCATGCGCTTGCATCAACAGTGGTCATCGCTTGTGTAAACTGACGGTAGATTGCTCCCCATGCAGGTGTCGATGCCGGTTTGGCAATAGTGAGGGTTTTGCCAGAGGGCGAAAGTGCCGATATGTCGGTGCGAATGTAGCCGGTTGCAGTTTCAAATTTGTTTGTGGCAATTTCGTAGCCGTCAAGGCTTATCTCAACGCCGCGTGCCGGTGTGGTCCACTTTGTGCCAGTGTTGATAATGGAGTGGATGGCAATGGTGGTGTTTACCGAGTTGCCCCAATCGGTTGCGTTCTTTTCGAGAATGAGCCATTGGCGAATGTGATCGATTTCAGCACATTTGGGCTCAATGGCGTTAAATGCGTCTAACGCAATAGCCGTTGTGCCGACATTGTTGATTGTCAAATTGTAGTCTACCGATGGCCACCACATACCTTTGTCGGGTGTGTAGCGAGAGTATTGGCGCAAAGAGTTGAGCACTTGTCGTGCGGTGTTGCTGTAACTGTGGTTGTTGAGAATTAACGCAGCCACCGATTTGCCGAGAATGGTGTAATCTTTCCAATCTGACAAAAGGGATTGGACTGTGGCTGCCGTAACACGCGCTGCTGCTGTCGATTGCTTGATGTTGTCAAAATAGTCGCGCACATAGACATAGCGTGTGTAGTCGGTGCTGGCTTTGGGGTATTTGACATATTGTCGGGCAAAGTAGTCGTCAATGTACTTGACTGCCTTTTCAATCATGGCGTTCAACTGCTGATTTTCGGGCAAATAGCCGAGTTGTTTCAGTTCTCCGCACATCAAAAGCACATTGAGTGTGGTCCATGTAGATGACAGCTTTGACTGCTTAATCCAACGCCAACCGCCATCGGCATTTTGCAGTTGTGCAAGCAGAGTGATGTTGTCATTATACACTTTTCTAATCTCTTTTTTGTCAAAGAGCAGAGCCAAGCGGGCCATTCGTTCGCTGTCAGAGCGGGCGTCCATCATCCACGGAGTTGCGTTGAGCAACACTATTTTGAGGTCTTGGTTGCGTTCAAGCATTGAGGTGAGTGTCGAGTCGCGATTGTTGCTGTTGAGCCACTGATGCAAAGCCGACGCGATAGCCGGATTGTTGCGCATAATTCCATCGGCAATAGCGGCCGAATATATGGCGGCGATGGCCGAATTGGCACTTGTGCTTTCGCAGTTGCGCAATCCGGGCAATGCACTTACGCAATACCAAATGGGGTTTTCGCAGAATTGGATAGTAGTGCGGGCATCGTCGGAAGTAATGCCCAATTCAATGTCTTTGCGGTGGCTTTGGGGCGACATATAGAAATTGTCGGTCTCGATAACCGGAGTGGTTGACGGCAAAATAGATATGACAGCCTGTTCGCCGTCGGTGAAAGAGCCGTTGGTCGATTTGATGCGATAGCCGAGCATGGGCATGTCAAGCGGCGCATCGACAACAATCTCGTTAATAGTCGATTGCATTGCGGCAATGGTGTCGGAAAATTGCCATTGCGACAAAACTTCGTTGTTTGCAGGGTTGAAAATCTCGATTGTCGTAACGGTTGTTTGCTTATCGGCCGTATTGTTTTGGATAGCCGCTTTTACCATCGCTTTGTCGCCAGTGCGCAAGAAACGGGGCAGATTGGGCTGCACCATAATGGGCTTGTTGGCAATGACATCGCATTTCATGTGGGCAGTGGCAAGACGCTCAGAATAAGCAACGGCATTGAAACTCCATGTGGTGTTGGCATTAGGCACAATGAAAGTGTAGGTCAACTTGCCTTGCACATCAGTAACCAAGTTAGGTTCAAAGAATGCCAACGGAATTTCTGACGGACGATAGTTTGAAATATCTTCGTTCTGGTTGTTCCCTTCTTCTTCGGCTTCTTCTTCGATTTTAAGTTCGGTGACAGCTGATTTTTGGGCTAAAAAATGGTTGCGTGACCCAAAGTTCCCACTACCAGGCATGGAACTATAAGAAATCATATCTACTTCTTCCAAAAAAAGACACAAGCCTGGAACGAACCGGTCTTCATAGGCACTGAATGAAGGAGCAGTAATTTCTTGCGGTAAGTATTGGTGGTCGTATTGGTCATCATATTTTCGGATATATAGAGAAATGTCAAATATGTGTAAATTAATTAAGTTAAAAGGATATTTATGTGTAACACGCGGCGAGAATGTAAATGTATGAGTCTCAAGTTTGTCAAGTGCTTTATTATACATATCAAATAAGAGAGCCGATTTCACACCTTCGCCTGATTTGTTGGTAATGGTAAACTTCCAAGTTTCATCAGTTGTTGGAGTTATCTTATCGCGAAATACTTCTGTGTTGATTGTGATTTTTGAGTTTTTGTCATAGCGTCGGATTATAACTTGATTATAATTGCATTCATAGTTGTAAACAACTCGAAAAGAAACTCTAATTTCGTTTTCAGAAGAGGGCGTTTCTATCTCAATCTTGTGGTTGCCGGCGTTGAGATTTAACCATTTTCGTGATAATATGCCTTTTTCATCATATATAATCATGTCGATGTGACAATCATCAAATGATGTGCCACAAGTGATTGTCGCTTTTTGAGTGTCGGTATCTATCTCAATATTGGTCGAGGGTATCCACAACATTGTCTCGATGGGAGGTAAGGTGTCGTTTTCGCGATAAAAAATAATACCATAAGCATTGGTTTTTTCTGCCAATTCCTCATCGGGAGTTGCAAATGTTAGATTATATTTGCCGCTTGGAAGTGAGGAAACATCAATAATGGGATTGGCTGTGTTTAATTGTCCTGACAGATATATTGTTTCGTTGTCGGTATCGGTGATTTTATAGTCAAGATGTGTGGCTACGGTGTTATTATCAGCATCGAGGACTTTTACATTTAATTTCAGCGTGTTGTCGGCTCCAATGAGAGTAATTTCTTTGATGTTTTCGACAATTTCCCACGGCTTTCCTGTGGTAAAGAATGTTTTGGCAGTTTGATTTTCTCCTGTGCCTGAAGTCACAGTGGCCAATGCCGAGAAATATCTTAAGTCAGATTTGGCGGAATTAAGCACTTTTGCAGGTATGGTGATAGAAAATAGCCCGTCATTATCGGTAGTCACTTCCTCAGAATAAAAAGATTTATATATGTTGGTCAGACGCCATAGTGAGCGAGACGATGAGTTGATGTTGACCATTACTTGAGCATTGGAAACAGGAAATCCCGAGTATGTCATAGCTTTACCTTTGAGAGTAACATCGCCTTTTGATGGGGAGTCTTTAGCTGTAGAAGTAAACTCGACATAGAATGTTGGCAACTTGTAATCGCTGACTGTGAAAAAAGTGTTACACAATATCTTCTTGCCCGAGTTTATGCTAAATTTCCATTGGCCGGTTAATCCGTCTTTGGGAAGTTCAAAGGTGCCATAAACGCGACCCCACTCGTCGGTTGTGAGAGAAACTGATTTAACTTTTTTATTATTTGGATCATGAAAAGTTGCTGAAATCTTGGTGCTTTTACACAATGAAAGTTTGTCATTGTTTTCATAAATGATTGCGGTCCAATGCACTGAATTGCCGGGGTGGTATAGGGCAAGATCGGTTAAACATTTGCCTGAGAGATTGTTTGCGTTGTCTTGAACATTAAGGCTCCAATAATTATCCCAGTTTGAGAACTGTAGATACATTGAACGGTTGCCATCTTTCATGGCGACAATATGTTCATCTGTTTGATTGATTCTTGAATGTCCGTTGGCGTCGGTTGTTGCTGTTTTTGACACAGGAAAATCTTTGTCTATAATAAATAAATCGGCATTACTGATGGGTTCTCCTGTTTTAGGATTGACAACAGTTGCCCAAAAATCATTATTGAAAGATGAACTCATCAAGGCCAAATTGGTGCAGTGTATGATTTCGTGGTAATATGTGTCATTACTATTCAAGTCGGTAGAAAGGAAGTAGTATCCGGGTTGGTCAATTGTGATTTGAACATGTTGTTCTATAGAGAACGGTATAACGGAATCGGTGCTGATTTCTTTAGTTAATACCAATATAGGGCTATCTTTGGATTCTTTTTTGTTGTAGAACGAAGAATAATAAATTTGACCATTATCGGGAATGCGATACAAGTAAAGAGTAAACTTGTTAGCATTTTCGTTTTTTATGGTAATATCAATAGTGTCGCCCGGGATAACAACATTTTTTGTGCTTATCCTGACTTTCAATTGGCTCATTTTGTTGAGAATGTTTTGTAAATGATAGTTCCTCTCATAAAGAGGAAATCTTTTGAGATGATTAGTTATGGTGTTATATAACCAAACATCTTGGCTTGAACTGCGATAGCCCAATGTTTTGAGTATTTCGGCAGAGTATTCACAATCAACATATTGTTGATAGATGCTTTTCAACAATGTGGTCAAATCGGGGTATTCGCTTGATCGGTTGGCATTTTTGATATTATTATCAATAAATTCATAACAATCAAGTTGGCAACTGATAAACGGTGCCGGGTGACTATTGTGAAATTTCAAGAGTTCTTGATAAGTCTTGAGAATGAATTGGTCGGCTGGAGCTGCGCTACTGAAATCTAAATTTTGAAATTTTTCAAAGTCGCAGAGCCATGACTGTTCAAACTTACCGGGGTTATAGATGTGTTCAACGACTTCGATGCAACGACGTGCAACAAAATCATAAAGTGTAGGGTAATAAATTTTAGAGAGATTATCGTGGTTTAAAAGCGAAGAATATTCGCTAATCTTTGAGAACTTGAGAGCATCGGTGTTTATTAATGCTTCATTGCATAATGAAAGAACTTTATGCTTAAATTGATTACTGTCCCAAGTGAAAATATCATCGGGGAGTGGAAGCAATTCGTTGTCGCGTTGGTTGTATTTATTAAAGTCGTTTGAGTAAATATCAATATATAAATCAATTAAAATGATGTTGAGCAAAGCACGGGTACAGGGGTCTTTTTCAGTGGCGACAATCTGCTCTATGCGTCTAATGGTTTTAGGCTGGTTGTCTTTGTCGATGAGAGTTTGGGCAACAGCATAGTTGATTAATGAGTTTACAACGCCTCGTCCATCACCTTTTTTTAGTGCGGTATTTAGCTCTTTCTGAGCTTCAGTCGAAACGACTTCGGGGTAGGCAAAGTCGGGCTTGTGGTTTTTTGTTTGAGCCATAGTAATAGTAGTAAAAATAAAAGTTATGAATATTGTAAAAATTAAATTCTTCATAGTGTATTGATTGCTTAAGAAAACAAACCCCACGAAACATTGTGAATATTTGTGGGGTTATGTACTATTTGATTATTGAGTTAGTTTCAGTCTTTATCTTTCTTTGAGTGCTTTTGTCTTTGTTTCATGAGTTGACGCATGAACTTGTCTTCAGCACCTTTGAGCAAGAATAACTGTCGGGGAGTTATTACGGCTTTGAGTTGTGGATAGTATTTTTGCTCAATTTTATTTTCACGGCCTTTGAGCTCAAAAAGCGCTTCGGCAGCTTTTTCATATTCAAGATCGGTGACTTCGTTGTCTTTTTTCTTCTTGATGTCGCGTTGAAGTTTGCGGGTTTCGCGATGCAATTTTTGGCACTCGCTATCCATTGCGTCATATATGGGGAAGAATGCTTCTTGCTGTTGGGCAGTGAGACCGAGTTCTTTGGTGAGGAAATTGTGCTTGACCTCGCGCATTTCCTTGAACCATTGTTCGCGTTCGCCTTTGTTGCCGTCGGCAATGGCAAATTGAGCAATGCTTGCTATCAATAAAATTAAAATCGAAATTCGTTTCATAGAGCTTGATTATTTATATGATGCCAATTCTGTAAAATCGGCGGTAGAGAAGCCTTCGTGATACATGTCTTCGAGAACATCATAGCCGTCAACACAGCAGTAGTCGTCAAAAAACAAGTCGTCGGTAATTGCCGAGATGAGGGTGGGGTTGCTGTCAAAAGAACTTGTGTCGGTGCTTGCCATGAGGTTAAACATCTTCATCATGCACCAAATACCCATAAACATAGCGGCAAGATAGACATAGGGTCTGACTTGCTGCCAGCGAGAGCGGGGCAAGACTTTGGGCGCAGAGGTGTTCTCAAACTCAATTTGAGGCAGTTGTTGCGCCATGCGTTGGGCAAAGTCGGCAAAGTAGCCGTCGGGAACTGTCATCCCGTCGTCGTTGCCTATTTTTTTGAGAAAGTCATTGTCCTGTTTCATAAATTTTGACGCTTTTTGTTTATAAGACTCGGTTGGTCTGAAAAGGTTTAATCGTTGTCGGTAAAATATTGCTCTATTTTTTTTACCGCGATGTGATATGACGCTTTTAGTGCACCCACCGATGTGCCTAAAATCTCTGACATGTCTTCATATTTCATCTCATCAAAATATTTCATGTTGAACACGAGGCGCTGTTTTTCGGGTAATGATGCGATGGCTTTGCGCAATTTGAGTTTGAGTTCGTCGCCGTCAACATACTCGTCGGCCTCGATGGTGTTGATGATAAAAGATTCTTCATCGTCGAGCGACACGCTTTGGTGCTTTCGCTCGCGGGCAAGGTGGGTGATGCTCTCGTTGATGGCTATCTTGTGAAGCCAAGTTGACAGTTTGGCATCGCCGCGAAACATTTCGATTGAGGTCCACGCTTTCATAAAGGTGTTTTGCAAAATGTCGTTGGCATCGTCGTGGTTCTGTACCATGCGGCGAATTTGCCAATACAGTGGCTGCGAATACAAGGCAATAACCTCGCCAAACGCCTCACGACAAGTCGAGCCGTCGCGCAGGCGGGAAATCAATTCGGGATTTTCCTGAGGGGTTTCTGTTGCCATTTTTTGCTGTTTATGAAAGTTTGAGAGTGTAAAAGTAGAGAAAGTTTTTTAATTTTGCACCATAATCGCAATTAATTGTTGTGAAACTATGGAAATGATATTGAATTTTGACACGATAATGTTGGCGTTGGGCCTTACAATGATTGCCGGTTTGTCGACCGGTATCGGTGGCTTGATGTCGTTTTTCTCTAAAACCACCAACACCCGATTTCTGTCGGCGGCACTCGGATTGTCGGCTGGTGTGATGGTGTATGTGTCGCTGTTGGAGATGATGCCCGAGGCTTATGAAAAGATTGCCGAAGTGTTTGACGGCAAGTTGGGCAAGGTGTATGTGTTGTTGGCGTTCTTTGCCGGAATGGCAATGATAGCCTTGATTGACTTTTTTATCCCTGCCGATGAAAACCCCCACGAGTTTCACCGTCAGCCAATGTCGGGCCAACAGCCTCAAAAGTTGAAACGCACAGGACTGATGCTTGCTCTCGCCATCGGTATCCACAACTTTCCCGAAGGTATAGCCACTTTTGTGTCGGCTCTTGACGGACTTGATGTGGCATTGCCCATCGTGTTTGCGATTGCCATTCACAACATTCCCGAGGGTATTGCCGTGTCAGTGCCCATTTATTACTCGACTGGCAGCAAGAAAAAAGCTTTGCTGCACTCTACATTGACAGGTTTGGCCGAGCCTGTGGGCGCATTGTTTGCGATGTTGTTTTTGTTGCCGTTTTGGACTCCGACCGTGGGCGCGTTGCTGCTTGCGGGCGTGGCGGGCATTATGGTTTACATCTCGTTTGACGAGTTGTTGCCAGGCGCCGAGGAGTATGGCCACCACCACTATGCTATCGGCGGCGTGATTGTGGGCATGGTTGTAATGGCGTTTTCATTGCTGCTGTTTTAGCCAGGTGGGCATATCACTATAAATAGTGATTGCAGGGTGGCAAAATAAGTGGTAATTTTGCATCGTGAAAAATAAAATAGTTCTTTTCCTGATATGTGCAGTGTGCTGTCGCGTTGCGATGGCCCGCGATGTTGAGTCTCATATTGACACGATAAAGGCGTTGGGCGAGGTGTCGGTAACGGCAATCAAGCAGGCGGCAAATGTGAGGGTGTTGCCCGTGTCGTCAACCGTGATTGGCACATCTGAAATCGAAAGACAAGGAATTGAGTCGATGAAAAATGTGAGCGGACTTGCGCCTAACTTTTATATGCCAGACTATGGCTCGCGAATGACATCAACAATATATGTTCGCGGACTCGGAGCGCGCATAGACCAGCCTGTCGTTGGACTGAATGTTGATAATGTTCCGTTCATGAACAAGGATAACTATGATTTTGACCTGTTGGATATTGAACGAATAGAGGTGTTGCGCGGTCCGCAAAGCACACTCTATGGTCGCAACACAATGGGCGGACTCATTAATATATATACGCTGTCGCCATTGAAATACCAAGGCTTGCGCGCAATGATTGAGTATGGTTCGGGCAATTCGTTCAAGGCTGGCGTGTCATACTACGACCGCTTTAACTCTCGTTTGGCCATGTCGTGGAGCGGATATGTGGCAACAAGCGACGGCTTTTATACAAATGACTATAACGGTGCCGATTGTGGAGCCGAAAAGCAAGGCTCATTGAGGTGGAAAACGCTGTGGCGCGCATCTGACCATGTGAACATCGAAAATGTGGCGGCCCTCTCGCTAACCCGACAACGCGGCTATCCTTATGCCTCGATTGATACTGACCAAATCAACTATAACGACACTTGCTTTTATCGCCGTGCGGGTATTACCGACGGTTTGACTGTCAAGTGGATAAACGATTATTTCACGCTGTCGGGTATCACAAGTTTTCAGTATCTCGACGATAACATGACTCTCGACCAAGACTTCTTGCCGCTTGAATACTTCACTCTCACGCAGCGACGCAAAGAGTGGGCACTGACACAAGATGTGGTGGCGCGAGGTTCGGTTGGTGGCTACGGCTGGACTGTGGGTGCATTCGGCTTTTTCAAAAACACCGATATGAGCGCGCCGGTAACTTTCAAGGAGTATGGTATAGATCAACTGATAGAGAAAAACCGAAATGAGGCAAACCCCGTTTATCCCATTGCGTGGGATGAGGAAACTTTTGTGCTTGGCAGCGAGTTTGACAATCCGGTGTGGGGCTTGGCTTTGTATCATCAAAGTGTGTATAATCTCAACCGTTGGAACTTCACGGCCGGAATACGCCTCGACTATGAGCATGCCGCGCTCAACTATCGCAGCCATTGCAATACATCTTATACCGTCTATGACTGTCAACACACCACTCAACTCATAAACCCATATATGCAAAAACAGGTGGCTATTGACGAGAGCGGCAGCCTTGACAAGTCGTTTGTCGAGTTGTTGCCCAAGTTGTCAGTATCGTTTGATGTGACCACTCGCTCAAAGATATATGCCTCTGTCGCAAAGGGGTATAAGTCGGGCGGATATAACACACAGATGTTCTCGGATGTGCTTCAACAGCGCATTATGCAAGAGATGGGAATGAGCGCAAAATATGATGTTGACGATGTTGTGGGCTACTTGCCCGAGAAGAGTCTGAATTATGAATTGGGCGCTCACATCAACTGTTGCGGTGGCCGTCTTAAAGCCGATGCCGCGGTGTTTTATATCGACTGCCGCGACCAGCAGTTGACCGTCTTTCCCGAGGGCACAACAACTGGTCGCATCATGACAAATGCCGGCCGCACTTACAGTTGTGGTGCAGAGGCTTCGCTATCGTTCGTTCCTGATGATAATTGGTCGCTTAACGCAAGTTATGGGTACACCAACGCCCGATTTGTCGATTTTAACAACGGCAAGCAAGATTATAGCGGTAACCGATTGCCTTATGCTCCGGCTCACACGGCCTATGTGGCGGCATCATATTCGGTGCCAGTAAACGCGTCTTGGCTCGACCGCATCAACTTTATGGTAAGCTGCCGAGGGGTGGGCGATATTTATTGGAATGAAGCCAATGAGGTGTACGACCCGTTTTACACGATGCTTGGCGCGTCGGTGCGCTTTGAGCAAGAGTGTTATTCGCTCGATGTGTGGGGCGAAAATCTCACAAACACCGATTACAAAACATTTTACTTTGTGTCAATCGGTCACGGATTTTATCAAAAGGGCAAGCCCATGCAAGTGGGTGCAACCTTGCGACTTAACTTTGAAACAAAATAAAACTAAAAAATAAACTGAAATGAAAGCATTAAAAAGCCTTATGTGTTTCGTGGCATTGTTTGCCATGATGTCATGTGATAACGACGACCCTATTATCAAGTCGGTTATCGAGTATTACAACTGCTTCAACCTCGTTGAAAATCAACCGGCCAACACAAGCGCCACATTTGATTCGCCCCACTATGTAATCACACAAGACCATGTGACAGGCGAGGCGAGCGTATTGATGAAAAATGTGAAATTTGCCGAGCGCATGCCTGCTATTGACATGCTTGTCAAAGGTTTGCGATATAGCACCGACAAAGAAACAGGCGCGTTGTTGATTACAGGTAGCGAGATTGTACCCGTTGTTGACGGCAAGCCCTATGAAGATTTCGTGGTGACTACTTTCCGTTGCGAAATTCGCGATTACGGTTTGGCATATCTTCCCGATATGTCAATTGTGTATACTGTCAACAATGTGTTCCGCGTGACAGTTATTCCCACATTGACTTACTTTTACGGCACAACTACTGTTGTAAACAACACCAACCAATCGGTTTATGAAACAACCGACCCCGTTTACAAAGTTGTGATTAACCCCAAAGGCATGACAGCCAACATCACATTGCATCAGGCTCGTTTTGCGGCATCAATGCCCCCAATGAACATGGTGTTCAAAGGCGTGAATGTAACACCCTACAACTCGGGCTATGACCTTAAATGTGACAGTCTTATACCCGAGATTGGTGATGTGCCTTATCCCCAATATCAAGTAACAAACCTTGTGGGTGTTGAAAATTTCTTGAACAACATGAAGTTGGACTTTGACTGCATGGGCGTTTATTCAGTGTCGGCCAAATTAAATTCATGGCCTATCGTTAACCAAGAGTAGGGGATAACCCTATCAGACATACATAAGACGCAGTTGCTCGGCATCTGCGTCTTTTTGTTTTTTGAGGGTTTTAGTTGCGTGTCAAAGCCAATGCAAAAATCTGTAAATATTCTTATTGAAACATGCATAATATTTGGATAATTTGTCTATCTTTGCAGTTGGAAATTGGCAATAGTATGGGGTGATAACCCGTACTGTTGTCCTATCTATGTGGAAGTCAGGATGATAGAGACTTGGCATTAACCCGATAAGAGAAAAAGAAAATTAGATTAAAATATGGTATCATTAGAAATCATTGGAATTCAAAGCACAACACTTGCAGTGGTTGCCGCCTTGACTGGCGTTGGCCTCGTGGCATTGGCGTTGTGGCTTGCAGGGCTCATCTCGCCCCGTTCTTTCAATCCCCAAAAAGGTGAAGCGTATGAGTGTGGTATCCCCACTCGCGGTGAGAGTATGGCTCAGTTTAAGGTAGGTTATTACCTTTTTGCAATTTTATTCTTGATGTTCGATGTGGAAACCGTGTTCTTGTTCCCCTGGGCAGTGAAAATGCGCGCATTGGGAACTGACGGTATATTGGCCATCGCAGTATTTTTCGGAATCTTAGTGCTGGGTCTTGTTTATGCCTGGCGGAAAGGAGCACTTGAATGGAAGTAACAACAAAAAGCATGCCCTACGAGGCGTGGAAAGACAACGAATATATTGAACAACTCCTCGAAGAGTTGCGCGCAAACGGTACTAATGTAATCGTTGGTTCGTTTGACAAACTTATCAACTGGGGGCGGTCTAACTCTATCTGGCCTCTCACTTTCGCCACCAGTTGCTGCGGTATCGAGTTTGTGTCGCTTGGTGCGGCACGCTATGATATGGCTCGTTTTGGCTGGGAAGTTGCTCGCGCTTCGCCCCGTCAAGCCGACTTTATGATGGTGGCTGGTACAATCGTACACCGCATGGCTCCCGTTATGCGCCGCCTTTACGACCAATTGGCCGAGCCTAAATATGTGATTGCTTGTGGCGGTTGTGCTATCTCGGGCGGTCCTTTCCGCAAATCATACCATGTTGTTAAAGGTATTGATGAAATCGTTCCCGTCGATGTTTATTGCCCCGGTTGTCCTCCACGTCCCGAAGCGATGATTTACTCTATCATGCAGTTGTCTCGCAAAATGAAGGTAGAGCGTTTCTTTGGCGGTGTTAACCGACAAGAAAAAATTAAAGACTTCCTCGCTAATCACCCCGAAGAGTCTTTGGGCTATTAATAGATATCCGTCATTCATTAATAATAAGAATAAAGTTATAATAAGATATGGCAAATATTCAGGAAAAAATCGCCAAACTGTTTCCCGAAGCGACATTTGAAGACGGAGAAATATTATTGGTAAATATTCCCGATGCTAAATGGCATGAATTGGCTAAATGCCTCAAAGATGATGCCGACTTGCATTTTGATCATCTCGTGACTATTGTGGGTATGGACTGGACCGACAAACTCGGCTGTGTTTACTACCTCAATTCAACAAAACATAACACAAGCATTTCGGTTAAAGTGACTACCGACAATCGTGAAAATCCTATGATTCATAGCGTTCACGATGTTTGGGCCATCGCCACAACTTTTGAGCGTGAGGTGTATGACTTCTTCGGTATCATCTTCATCAACAACCCCGACATGCGTCGCTTGTTCCTTAGCATTGATTGGAAAGGCTATCCCTTGCGCAAAGACTATGACATGAACCCCGATGTTAATCCGGTTTCATTGGAAAACGAGCGTCAAGAAGATACAACAGTCTCTTATGTGGAAAAAGAAGACGGCACTATTGAAAAGAAAGTTGTTGAAATCTTTGCTCCCGAAGACTTTGTTGTGAACATCGGCCCCCAACACCCTGCAACTCATGGTGTGTTGCGTTTCCGCACCGCTGTTGACGGCGAAACTATCAAGAAAATCGACTTCTATTCAGGTTACATTCACCGCGGTATTGAAAAAATCTGTGAAGGATTGACTTATCCACAAACTCTCCACTTCATGGACCGTATGGACTACTTCTCAGGTCAGCAATACCACCATGGTTTGTGTCTCGCTATTGAAAAGGCTTTGGGCATCGAGGTGTCTCGTCGCGCTCATGTAATCAGAGTGATGATGGACGAGTTGGCTCGCATCGCTTCTCACTGCCTCTTCTTGGGAACATTCTGTATGGATTTGGGTGCAACAACAATGTTGTTCTACACATTGCGCGTTCGTGAGCAAATCCTTGACATTATGGAGAAAACTTGCGGTGCACGCATGACATTCAACTATGGTTGTATTGGCGGTGTAATGCAAGACCTTCACCCCGACTTTGCAAAAGATGTAAAAGAATTGCTTGCAGTTCTTCCCAAAAACATCAAAGAATATAACGAATTGTTTATCGGTAACGTGATTGCAAAAGGCCGCTTGGAAAATGTTGGCGTTCTTTCTCGCGAAGATGCAATCTCTTACTGTGTAACAGGTCCTTCGGGCCGTGCTTCGGGTTGGGCTTGCGACGTTCGCAAAACTCATCCTTATAGCATCTATGGTGAACTTGACTTCGAAGAAGTGGTTTACACCGAAGGCGACTCAATGGCTCGTACAAAATTGCGTATCGCTGAAATTGAACAGTCGGCCAAGATTCTTGAACAACTCGTTGACAATATCCCCGAAGGCGAATACTGCGTTAAAGTGCCCAAAATTGTCAAACTTCCAGCTGGACATTATTTCCAACTTGTTGAAGGTTGTCGTGGTGCATTCGGCGTATATATCGAAAGCGACGGTGGCACATCGCCCTTGCGCTTGAAACTCGCTCCTCCATGTTTGCCTTTGGCCAATGTGGTTGACCACTTGACACAAGGCAGCAAGATTGCCGACCTTATTACAATCGGAGGTTCGCTTGACTACATCGTTCCCGATATTGACCGATAATTTAGTGAAAATAAAGAAATTATAATAGATTATGTACGATTTATCAGTAATAACCAAATGGATTCATGAACTGTTGATGTCATTCATGCCCGGATGGCTCGCAACAACAATCGAGTGTGTGGCGATAGGTGTCGCTCTCCTTTTGGTATATGCCTTGTTGGCACTCTTTTACATCTATTTTGAACGCAAAGTGTGTGCTGCATTCCAATGCCGCCTCGGTCCAAACCGCGTAGGTCCCATGGGTTTGTTGCAGTCATTTGCCGACATGTTCAAAATGCTCATCAAAGAGTTGATTACACTCAAAAACATTGATAAATTCCTCTTTGCATTGGCTCCTTACTTGGTAATCATCGCTTCAATGCTCTCATTTGCGGTGTTGCCTTGGGGTAAAGGTTTGCAGATTATCGACTTCAACATCGGTATTTTCTTCCTTATCGCCGTGTCATCAATCGGTGTGCTTGGTATCTTGCTCGCAGGATGGTCAAGTAACAACAAATTCACTTTGATTGGTGCGCTCCGTTCAGGTGCACAGATGGTAAGTTATGAGTTGTCAATCGGTTTGTCAGTATTGACAATGGTTGCTTTTGCTGGAACAATGTCGGTTACAGGCATTGTTGAAGCACAAGAAAACCTTTGGTTTATCTTCTCAGGCCACATTCCCGCAATCATCGCATTCGTGATTTATTTGATTGCAGGTACTGCTGAAACCAACCGTGGTCCGTTTGACCTTCCCGAAGCTGAAAGTGAGTTGACTGCCGGTTACCACACCGAGTATTCAGGTATGCACTTCGGTTTCTTCTACCTTGCCGAATACCTTAACTTGTTTATCGTATCGGGTGTTGCTACACTCTTGTTCTTCGGTGGCTGGATGCCTTTGCATATCCCCGGCTGGGAAGGCTTTAACCAAGTTATGGACTATATTCCTTCTATTGTATGGTTTGTGGGTAAAGCAATTGCTATTTCATTCATCATCATTTGGTTCAAGTGGTCGTTCCCCCGTCTTCGCATCGACCAACTTCTTGCACTCGAATGGAAATATCTCCTCCCCATCAACTTGTTCAACCTCGTGTTGATGGTATTGGTAATCGTTTACGGATTGCATTTTTAAGAAATTAATTTAAGAATATATAACCCCCTGATGATTCGTTAATATGAGCGAAAAATTTGGAAAAATAGCACAGGTAATCGGTCCCGTAGTTGACGTGGCGTTTGAAGGTGAGGGCAACACAATTCCCCCCATCTACACAGCGCTCAAAATTGACCGCCCCGATGGCTCGATGCTCGTGCTTGAAGTAGAACAGCACATTGGTGAAAACACTGTGCGTTGTGTGGCAATGGACAGTACCGACGGTTTGCAACGTGGTATGCGTGTTGACAACCTTGACCGTCCCATTGCTGTTCCCACAGGTGAACAGGTTAAAGGCCGCTTGCTCAATGTAATCGGTGAGGCAATTGACCACCTCCCCGAACTTGAAAAAGAAAACATGCGTCCCATTCACCAACCTGCTCCCGAGTTTGATGACCTTACAATCGGTACCGAAATCCTATTCACTGGTATCAAAGTGATTGACCTTCTCGAACCTTATAGCAAAGGTGGTAAGATTGGTTTGTTTGGTGGTGCCGGTGTTGGTAAGACAGTGCTTATCATGGAGTTGATTAACAACATCGCAAAAGGTCACAACGGTTTCTCAGTATTTACCGGTGTGGGTGAGCGTACCCGCGAAGGTAACGACTTGTTGCGCGAAATGATTGAAAGCGGTGTAATGAAATATGGTGACAAGTTTACCGAAGGCATGGAACGCGGCGAGTGGAATCTTGCCGATGTTGACATGGAGAAGGTTAAGGAGTCACAAGCAACACTCGTGTTCGGTCAGATGAATGAACCTCCCGGTGCCCGTTTGCGCGTGGCATTGTCGGGTTTGACAGTTGCTGAGCAGTTCCGTGACCAAGACGGTGGTGGTAAAGAAATTCTACTCTTTATCGACAACATCTTCCGTTTCACACAAGCTGGTTCAGAGGTGTCGGCTCTTCTCGGTCGTATGCCCTCGGCCGTAGGTTACCAACCTACACTTGCATCTGAAATGGGTAAGTTGCAAGAGCGCATTACTTCTACAAAGAACGGTTCAATTACTTCGGTACAAGCAATCTATGTGCCTGCCGATGACTTGACTGACCCCGCGCCCGCAACAACATTCAACTTCTTGGACGCAACTACCGTATTGAGCCGTAAGATTGCCGAGTTGGGTATTTATCCCGCGGTTGACCCCTTGGAATCAACTTCTCGTATCCTTGACCCCAACATCATCGGCGAAGAACACTATAATACTGCTCAGGCGGTTAAACAACTCTTGCAGAAATATAACGAACTTCAAGATATCATCGCCATCCTCGGTGTTGACGAATTGTCAGATGACGACAAACTCGTTGTTGCCCGCGCTCGTCGTGCACAACGCTTCTTGTCACAACCCTTCTTCGTTGCCGAGCAATTTACCGGCCTTCCCGGTGTAATGGTGCCTTTGAGCGAAACTATTCGCGGCTTCAAGATGATTCTCAGCGGAGAAATGGACGAATACCCCGAACAAGCGTTCCTCAATGTCGGTACAATCGACGAGGCTATTGCCAAGGGTAAGAAAATGCTTGCAGAAGTTCAATAACAATTAAGTGAAAATTAACTATGATACTCAAAGTAATATCGGCTGAGGATGTCTTGTTCACCGGAGAGGTTACTCTTGTAACTTTGCCCGGCGAAAAAGGCTCGTTTACCGTTCTCAACAACCATGCATCTATTGTGTCAACTCTCGTTGCCGGAAAAATCGTTTATGATGAAAACGGCGTCAGAAACGAGATTGAAGTGGCAGGCGGAATGGTTGATGTCGATAACAATGTAGTGTCGGTGTGTATCTATTAATTATGAAGAAAGTATTTCTCATACTCGCAATAATCATGGCGGCGGTGTTTACTCCGCAGCGGGCCTTTGCTTCGTCAGAGTCGCACGATTCGGGCGAGGTCAACCCCAAGGAGATAATCTTCCATCACCTTGGCGACGGCTATGGCTGGGAAGTACCCTTCTCACATGAGCATCGCATTCCTCTGCCCGTGATTGTGCGCGACAACGAAGGTGAGTGGCACTGCTTCTCATCGGCACGCGTGACTGGTGGCGACACTTATGAAGGTTTCCACATCTCTCATGGCGAGGAATATTCAGGTAAAATTGTCGGCGTTGATGCCCAAGGCAATATCTACCGTCCGCTTGATTTCTCTATCACCAAAAATGTGTTGGCATTGTTTATCACCGTTGTGTTGGTATTCTTGTGTTGCATGAGCGTAGCCCGTTGGCACAAACGCAACGGTCACAAGGCTCCTCGCAAGGGCGTTGGCGCTATTGAGGTGGTAATCGAGTTTATCTACGACGGTGTTATCAAGGCAATTTTGCAAGACAAGGCTCGTCGCTTTGCTCCTTATCTGCTCACAGTGTTTATGTTCATCTTGTTCATGAACTTGTTGGGTCTCATTGTGATTTTCCCCGGTGGTGCCAACCTCACAGGTAATATCGCGGTGACATTGGTATTGGCAGTGTGCACATTCCTTGTTACAAACCTCTTCGGAACAAAACATTATTGGAAAGATATCTTGTGGCCCGATGTACCCCTTTGGCTTAAATGCCCGCTTCCCATCATGCCCGTAATCGAGATTTTCGGTATGTTCACCAAGCCCGCGGCATTGACAGTGCGTCTGTTTGCCAATATGATGGGCGGTCACATGATTGTGATGGTGTTGACCATTCTCATCTTCATCTTTGCGGCAATGGGGCCCGCAGTTACAGCCACATCGACTGTCATCTCGGTATTGTTCCAATTGTTCATGTTGCTCATTGATGTGCTCGTAAGTTTTATTCAAGCCTATGTGTTTACAATGTTGTCAACAATCTTCATCTCGTTGGCACAGGAAAATCCGCATCAAGAAGGCGAACATCACGGAGCAGAATAAAAACAGAAATAAACAAATAATAAAAATAACAAATTAATAACATTAAAATTTTAGTATTATGTTAGCAATGATTTTAGCAGCAGTAGAACCCCTCTTGGGTCTTGGTGCAAGTATAGGTGCAGCAATCGCAGCAATCGCAGCAGGTATCGGTATCGGTAAGATTGGTGCTTCGGCAATGGAAGCAATCGCTCGTCAACCCGAATCAGCAGGTGACATTCGTAGTAATATGATTGTAATCGCTGCTCTCGTTGAAGGTGTTGCCTTGTTTGCAGTAATCGTTTGTGTATTGGCTCTTTTCGTATAATACAAGTTTCTATTTATGGAACTATTCACGCCTGAACTCGGTCTCATATTCTGGATGTTCTTATCATTCGCCGTGCTTTTCCTCGCTTTGTGGAGATTTGCGTGGCCAGTGATTATAAACGGACTTGAGGGCCGTGCCGATGAAATCAACAGAGGTGTTGAATATGCTCAAAATGCCAAGGCACAACTCGACCAGGCCCGTGAAGAGGCTGAGAAATATATAAATGACGCTCGTCGCCAGCAAGCCGAAATTTTGCGCGAAGCCGACCGCATGAAAACTCAAATCATTGAGGAAGCACGTGACGCCGCTCAAAAAGAGGCTCAAAAAGTGATGGACGCTGCCAAGTTGTCAATCGAGCAATCACGCAAAGAAGCAGAGCAAAACTTCCGCAACGAAGTGAGCGCTTTTGCTATCGAGATTGCAACAAAGGTTGTTCGCAACAACCTCGCCGATACTAAGGCACAGGCATCGCTCGTAAACTCGCTGCTTGACGAATTAGAAAACAAAAACTGATAATCGCAATGAACGAAGGCCTCATACCTCGCAGATATGCAAAAGCACTCTATGAGTTTGCCGTAGAAAAAGGTGACTCTGAGAGCATCTATGGCACAATGACCACTCTTGTCAAGAGTTTTTCGGCAGAAAACGCTCTTCAATCGGCCATGGCCAACCCCTTTGTCAACAATGATGACAAAGTAGCGCTTCTCATGACTGCCGCCGGAGCCAATCAGCAAGACACAACTTTCAACGATTTTGTCGCTTTGCTGAAAAACAACGCTCGTCTGGATATGGCTCGAGGCATCGCGATGGCTTATTTGGAGATCTACCGAAAAGCCAACAATATCTATCTGGTAGAAGTTGTAACTGCCGCGCCTTTGGCAGCAGATGATGAGCAACGACTCAAAAACATCATTAATGACCATCTCAATGGAGGTGCAATGGAGTATGCTTCGCGCATCGACAGCAACCTTATTGGCGGTTTTGTTATTAAAATCGGCTCTGAACTGCTTGACGCTTCTGTCAGCAATGAATTGAAACAATTGCGTTTGAAACTTTTAAGTAACTGAAAATTACAATGATTAACCCAAGCGAGATATCAGAAGTATTGAAACAACAACTCGAAAATGTAAACACAAAGGTTTCATTTGAAGAAGTTGGTACAGTCCTTGAAGTAGGTGATGGTGTAGCCCATGTCTATGGACTTGATAATGTGTGCGCCAACGAACTCGTAGAGTTTGAAAACGGAGTTAAGGGCGTTGCATTGAACTTGGAAGAAAGCAATGTCGGTGTGATATTGCTCAACAATGTTGATAGCATCACTGAAAATATGACAGTGCGCCGTACAGGCGAGATTGCTTCAATACCCGTGGGCGAAGGTCTATTCGGTCGTGTTATCAATGTATTGGGTGAACCCATTGACGGCCGTGGACCCATCAGTGGCGAACGCTATCGTTTGCCTCTTGAACGCAAGGCTCCCGGTGTTATCTTCCGTCAACCGGTAAAACAACCTTTGCAAACAGGTATCAAGGCTGTGGACTCTATGGTGCCCATCGGCCGTGGCCAACGCGAGTTGATTATCGGTGACCGTCAAATCGGTAAAACCGCTATCGCTATTGATACCATCATCAATCAGCGCAAAAACTATGAAGAAGGCAAGCCCGTTTATTGTATCTATGTTGCAATCGGTCAAAAAGCCTCTTCTGTTGCTGCTATCGTCGAAACATTGCGTCAACACGGCGCTTTGGACTACACAGTAGTAGTTGCCGCAACTGCCGCTGACTCGGCTGCTATGCGTTACTATTCTCCCTTTGCCGGTGTGGCAATCGGTGAATACATTCGTGACACTGGCCGCGACGCGCTCATCGTTTATGATGACTTGTCAAAACAGGCTGTTGCTTATCGCGAAATCTCATTGATTTTGAAACGTCCCTCTGGTCGTGAAGCATATCCCGGTGATATCTTCTACCTCCACTCTCGTTTGTTGGAGCGTGCTGCGAAGATTATCGACAACCAGGCAGTGGCTTCAAAGATGAACGACCTTCCCGAGGTGCTCAAACCTATGGTGAAAGGTGGTGGCTCGCTTACAGCATTGCCTATCATCGAAACACAAGCAGGTGACGTGTCGGCTTATATCCCCACCAACGTAATTTCAATTACCGACGGTCAGATATTCCTTGAATCGGCATTGTTCAACCGCGGTGTTCGTCCCGCTATCAATGTGGGTATCTCGGTATCGCGTGTAGGTGGTAACGCCCAAATCAAGTCAATGAAAAAAGTGGCTGGTACACTCAAAATTGACCAAGCACAGTTCCGCGAACTTGAATCGTTCACCAAGTTTGGTGGCGACATGGACCCCGTAACTGCGCGCGTGATTGACAAAGGCCGCAAAAACGAACGCCTCTTGATTCAACCTCAATATCAGCCCGTGGCCGTTGAGGAAGAAGTAGCCGTGATTTATTGCGGTACCAAGGGCTTGCTTGAAAAAGTGCCCATGGACAAGGTGGCCGAATTTGAAAAATTGTTTATTCAACTTCTTCATGCCAAATATCAGAAAGATGTGCTTGATGTAATCAAGAGTGGTCAGCTCACCGATGAAGTCACAGCAAAACTTACTGAGGCGGCTAATGAAATTGTAAGTAGATATAATTAAGAAAACCTCATAGCCCGATGGCAACATTACGCGAATTAAAAGGACGAATAGGGTCGGTAGCCTCGTCAGAGAAGATTACCGGTGCGATGAAAATGATTTCATCGGCAAAGATGCACAAAGCCGAGCAGGCATTGAAGCGTCTGTTACCCTTTCGCAACCAGATAGAGACAATCATTGGCAATTTGCTCTCGGCCGATGCCGAGTTTTCGTCTCCGTTGCTCGACGCTCGTGATGTGAAGCGTGTCGGCGTTGTGGTTTTTGGCTCTGACGATGGCTTGTGTGGCGCATATAATGTGAATGTGTTTAAGCACCTTCTCGTTAAGATGGCCGAATATCGCAAGGAATATGGCGAAGGGGTAGAGGTGGAAGTGATTCCCGTCGGCTCTAAAATCGCCAAATCGGTTAACAAACTTGCTCTCAAAGGTGTGACAGTGAAGGCTGTGGACGGTGTTGACTCAAAAACAGCGGGCGACGGTGTGAAAAACTTTATCGCACAATTGCAACAGCGTTTCATTGCCGGCGAACTCGACAAGGTTGATACTCTTTACATGAGTTTCAAGAGCGTGAGCCGTCAGGTGCTCACTGCCGACCAATTGTTGCCTGTTGTTCAGGAATCATTTGACTCGGTTGAAGTGTCAAGTTCTCGTCCCTATATCTTTGAACCCGATGCATCAACCATTTTCACAAATGTGTTGCCCTTGTTCTTGTTGTCAACAATACAAGAGATTTTCACCGAAAACCGTGCATCGGAACAGGCCGCCCGTGTGATGGCTATGCAAAGCGCCAACGACAACGCCAAAAAACTGCTCGAACAGTTGCGTTTGGAATATAACAAACTGCGTCAACAAAGCATTACCAATGAGTTGCTCGACATCGTGGGAGGACAGGTTAAGAATTAAGAAAACAAGTAAAACAAAATTTAGATTTATACATCTTTATGGGTAGTGTAAAAGATTATTTTTCATCATTAGGAACCGGCGTGGCAAGCCTTTTGAAAGGTATGTCAATCACCGGTAAGGAATTTCTTACTCCTAAGATTACAGAAAAATATCCCGAAAACCGTGAGACAGTAAGGGTTCCCGAACGATTCCGCGCTGTGCTCACACTCAAGTATGACGAAGAAGGTCGTCACAAATGTATCGCGTGTGGTATCTGTCAGCGTAATTGTCCCAATGGCACAATCAACATTGAGACCAAGATGGTTGACACTGCCGACGGTAAGAAAAAGAAAAAACTCGACAAGTATATGTATGACTTGGGCAGTTGCACTTTCTGCCAATTGTGTGTATCGACTTGTCCTCAAGACGCTCTCGAATTCAGCAATGACTTTGAGCAGGCTGTGTTTACACGCGAGAAACTTGTTAAACAACTTAATTATCTTCCCGAAAAAGAAGAGCCGGCACCCAGTCCCGAAGAATTGGCCAAACTTGCTGCCGAACGCGAGGCTAAAATAGCTGCTGCCAAGGCTGCTGCCGCTGCCAAAAAAGCAGCACAAGAAGCCGCCGCACAGGAAACTGAAAAGCCTCAGGAATAAGAAATAAATAAAACATAAAATATATGGAATCAGTAGGAAGTATCATTATGTACATGGTAGTCGTTGCGGCGATTATCATCTTCTCGGTACTTGCTGTCACCTCACGCAAGATATTGCGCTCGGCGACTTACTTGCTGTTTACACTCTTTGCCACAGCGGCAATCTATTTCCAACTCGGATATGAGTTTTTGGGAGCGGTGCAGATAGCAGTTTACGCCGGCGGTATCGTGGTGTTGTTTGTCTTCTCTATTTTGTTGACAAGCAAGCCTGGTGACAAAAGCGAGAAACTTACTTCAAAGAAAAAGGTAGTTGGCCTCATTGCCTCTGTTGCTATGTTGCTCGTAGCAGGCTATGCATTGTTGAGCCGTTGCGGATTCTTCGCTCAACTTCCCTCAATGGAAGGCGTAACCATGGACCGCATCGGTACAGAGTTGCTCAGCAGTTCACATGGCGGCATGCTTCTTCCCTTTGAAGCAATCAGTGTGTTGTTATTGGCATGTATAATCGGTGGCATCGTAGTCGCTCGTAAAAGGTAATCGGATATGGAAATCTCAATGATGTATTATTTGATACCCAGCCTTATTATGTTCTGCTGTGGTGTTTACGGGTTTATCACTCGCAAAAATATGATTGCGATATTGATTTCGCTCGAATTGATGCTCAATGCCGTTGATATTAACTTTGTTGTATTCAACCGTTTCTTGTTTCCCGGACAACTTGATGGTATGTTCTTTACACTCTTTGCCATTGCAATCGCAGCAGCCGAAACAGCTCTCGCAATCGCAATTATCATCAACATTTTCCGCAGCAACAAGACTATCGATGTTGACGACGCAACCAAAATGAAATTCTAAACGATATGGACCAGACTATTCCTTTATTGATATTGGCATTGCCTTTGTGCATGTTCCTTGTGCTCGGCTTGGCCGGCCACAAGATGAGCCATAAAATGGCGGGTATTCTCGGTACATTGGGTATGGGTACTGCACTCGTGTTGGCCTATACAACCGCGTTTACTTATTTCTTTGGCGGCAACTTTGTTGACGAAGCAGGCAACCGCCTCCAACACATAGTTTTTAACTATGATTGGCTCGCGTTTACCGAAAACCTCATTATTCGTCTCGGTTTCCTTTTGGATCCTATTTCTGCCATGATGCTTGTGGTAATCACCACAATCTCTTTCATGGTGCATCTTTATAGTTTAGGCTATATGCACGGCGAGAAAGGTTTCCAACGCTACTATGCATTCCTTTCTTTGTTTAGTTTCTCAATGCTCGGACTCGTTGTTGCAACCAACATCTTCCAGATGTATATCTTCTGGGAACTTGTGGGTGCTTCATCATTCCTCCTCATTGGCTTCTATTACACTAAACCAAGTGCTGTATCGGCATCTAAAAAAGCGTTTATCGTTACTCGCTTTGCCGACCTCGGCTTCTTGATTGGTATCTTGATCCTTTCATTTTACAGCAATACATTTGACTTCGTAACCATGACACAGGCTCCCGGCAATGTGCTTGCAAGCACAGGCGGTGCAGTATTTATGGGCGGTTCGGTATTGACTTGGGCACTCGTGTTGATTTTCATGGGTGGTATGGGTAAATCGGCTATGATGCCTCTCCACATCTGGTTGCCCGATGCGATGGAAGGTCCCACCCCCGTATCAGCACTCATTCACGCTGCAACAATGGTTGTTGCCGGTGTGTTCTTGGTGGCTCGCATGTTTCCCGTTTACTTGGTTGAAGAGGTTGCCCTCGAAATCGTGACTTGGGTAGGTGCGTTGACCGCTCTCTATGCTGCAATCGTGGCATGTACACAAGTCGACATTAAGCGCGTGCTTGCGTTCTCAACTATTTCGCAAATCGCGTTCATGGTTGTGTCACTTGGCGTTGCTCGTCCCGAGTTGCACGAAGGTGTTGGTTACATGGCTTCAATGTTCCACTTGTTCACTCACGCAATGTTCAAGGCTCTATTGTTCTTGGGCGCTGGTGCATTGATTCACGCCGTACACTCTAACGACTTTACATCAATGGGTGGTTTGCGCAAACATATGCCCATCACTCACATCACATTCCTCATCGGCTGTCTTGCAATCGCAGGTATCTATCCTTTTGCAGGTTTCTTCTCAAAAGACGAAATCTTGGTTGCAGCATATAGCAACAGCATGATGTGGGGTATCTGGATGACAGCAGTAGCAGGTTTGACAGCATTCTATATGTTCCGTCTCTACTACCGCATCTTCTGGTGGAACAATCCCGATTATAGCAAGCATCACCACACTCCCCACGATGCACCTTGGACAATGACTCTTCCCCTCATTATCCTTGCAGCAGTGTCATGTGTAGCAGGTTTCATTCCTTTTGGCGAGCTCGTTACTTGGAACCGTGAGGCCTACGAAATTCACTTGAACTATCCCATCGCTATCACAAGCGTTGTGGTTGCTCTTTGTGCAATCGGTCTTGCAACAATTATGTATCGCAAAGAAAACTCTTTGCCCGACAAAGTTGCTGACAAGGTTAAAGGTTTGTGGACTGCAGCTTACCACCGTTTCTATTTCGACGAACTCTATCTGTTCATCACTCACAAGATTATCTTCAACTTGGTGAGCCGTCCCATCGCATGGTTTGACCGTCAGATTATCGACGGCACTATGGATATGTTTGCCGAAGTTACAAACAAGGCATCAGAAGCCATCAAGGGCTTGCAATCAGGCCGCGTACAATCTTATGTACTCGTTTACTTGCTCGGTGCATTGCTCGTGGGTGTAGTTACAGTAATCTGTATGGTATTGTAAACAATAGTGCTAATCTCTAAAATATAGAAACTATGATTGAAGAAATTTTCAGTAATATATTGATATATTTTGTGGTGATTCCTGTGCTTATGCTTGCAGGTCTTGCCCTCTGCAAAAATATTAAGCAGATTCGCGCTGTTGCATTGGTCGGTTCTATCGCTTTGATGGCACTCTCGGTCTATGTTCTCGTTGACTATCTGCAATTAAGAGCAGCCGGTGAAACCGCTCAAATGCTTTACACCGACTCTTGGCAGTGGTTTGGTCCGTTGAACATTCACTTGGCTGTGGGTGTTGACGGTATCTCAATCGCCATGTTGCTCCTCTCGGCAATTATCCTTTTCACAGGTACATTTGCTTCTTGGAAAATTGATCCCATGCCCAAAGAATTCTTCCTCTGGTTGATTCTTCTTTCAACTGGTGTGTTTGGCTTCTTTATCTCTATCGACTTGTTCACAATGTTCATGTTCTATGAAGTTGCTCTTATTCCCATGTATTTGCTCATCGGTGTTTGGGGTAGCGGTAAAAAGAACTATTCGGCAATGAAGTTGACATTGATGTTGATGGGTGGCTCGGCATTCTTGATGCTCGGTCTCATCGGTATCTACTATCACTCAGCACCCGAAGGAGGTCAGTTGACATGGAACCTCGTTGAAATTTCACAAAACAATGCAATCGACCGCGACTGGCAATACTTCTTGTTCCCCATGACATTTGTCGGTTTTGGTGTTCTTGGTGCAATGTTCCCCTTCCACACATGGAGTCCCGATGGTCACGCATCAGCACCCACAGCGGTGTCAATGCTCCACGCAGGTGTATTGATGAAACTTGGTGGTTATGGCTGTTTCCGTGTGGCTATCTACTTGATGCCCGAAGCTGCTAACGACCTCGCTTGGATTTTCTTGATTCTTACAGGTATCTCGGTTGTTTATGGTGCGTTTAGCGCATGCGTACAAACCGACCTCAAATACATCAACGCTTATTCATCAGTGAGCCACTGTGGTCTCGTGTTGTTCGCAATCTTGATGCTCAACACTACTGCAATGACAGGTGCTATCATGCAGATGCTCTCTCACGGTTTGATGACAGCATTGTTCTTCGCATTGATTGGTATGATTTATGGCCGCACTCACACTCGAGACATCCGCGAAATGGGCGGTTTGATGAAGATTATGCCTTTCTTGGCCGTATGTTATGTGATTGCGGGTATGGCTTCATTGGGTCTCCCCGGTTTGAGTGGTTTCGTTGCCGAAATGACAATCTTTGTCGGCTCATTCCAACATACCGATATGTTCCACCGCGTGTTCACTATCGTTGCTTGTTGCTCAATCGTAATCACTGCTGTTTACATCTTGCGTGTGGTTGGCAAGTTGCTCTTTGGCCCCGTTCAAGACGAGCATCACTTGCAGTTGACCGACGCTACATGGTGGGAACGCTTCTCAACAGTATCGCTCATTATCTGTGTGGCAGCAATCGGTTGCTTCCCCGGCTTTTTCAGCGACTTGATTAGTTTCACATTCAGCGAAAACATTTTCAAAGTATTAGGTATCAACTAAAATAAGATTAATAAGAAATGGATTACTCTCAGTTTTTAGGAATGAAGCAAGAAATCGGCTTGTTAGTCGTGTTTCTATTAGTCTTCTTTTATGATACATTCTTGTCTAAAAAAGCACAGAATGGATTGGCAACTGTGACTTGCGGTCTCTTTGGCTTGTTCACTGCCTACACATTGTTGTGCCCAAGCGTGATGGCTGATGCCACAACATTTGGCGGCATGTATGCTACATCGCCTGTAATCGCTACTATCAAGAATATCTTGAATATCGGTGTATTTATCGTGCTCGTGCAGTCGGTAAAATGGGCCAATAGCGAATCTCAGACAATGCGTCGCGGCGAGTTCTACGAATTGTTGCTCGTGACACTCTTTGGTATGTATCTCATGATTTCGGCTCGTCACTTCTTGTTGTTTGTGATTGGTCTCGAAGCAGCATCACTTCCCCTTGCAGCAATGGTTGCATTTGACAAAAACCGTTATGAAAGCCGCGAAGCCGCAATCAAATACATTTTGACAGCAGTATTCTCATCGGCAGTGTTTATGATGGGCTTGTCATTTGTATATGGCTTGTCAGGTTCACTCTACTTCAATGAAATTGCAAGCGCGATTTCGGTTAACGGCGAGGTGAATGTTCTCTTGGTGCTTGCAATCGCATTTGTGATTGCTGGTGTTGGTTTCAAACTTTCATTGGTTCCCTTCCACTTGTGGACAGCCGATGTTTACCAAGGCGCTCCTACAAATGTAACATCTTATCTCTCGGTGATTTCAAAAGGTGCAACAGCATTTGCATTCCTTGTGATTATGGTGCAAGTGTTCGGAGCATTTTATAGCCAAGTGTGGGAATGGATGCTCTATGCATTGATTATCCTCACTATCACTATCGGTAATCTCTTTGCAATCCGTCAACGCAACATGAAACGCTTCTTGGCGTTCTCATCTGTGTCGCAAGCCGGTTATATCATGCTCGGTGTTATCGCTCTCAATGCAACAGGTATGGCTTCGTTGATGTACTATGTACTTGTGTACATCTTCTCTAACTTGGCTGCATTCGGCGTACTCGGCGCAATCGAAAATAACACAGGCAAAGTGTCAATGGATGATTACAACGGTCTTTACAAGACCAACCCCCGTCTTTCACTTGCGATGATGCTTGCAATGTTCTCATTGGCAGGTATTCCTCCCTTTGCAGGCTTTTTCAGCAAATTCTTCATCTTCACAGGTGCTCTCGAACAAGGTAGCATTGCTATCTACATGTTGGTGCTCATCGCGTTGATTAACACCATCATTTCGCTCTACTACTATTTGCTCGTTGTGAAGGCGATGTTTATCAACGACAACGAAACTCCCATCGCTACATTCAAATCACATTGGTCAGAACGCCTCGGCCTTTGGATTAGCGTAGGCGGTATCTTGTTGTTGGGTATTGTAAGTTGTGCTTACAACTACATCCTCGAATTGACACAGTCAAGCAACATGTTTGCTGGTCTTCTCTAATCAAACAGAACCGTTTGTTTTATAGATATGACAAGTGCGTGACTCTGATGAGGTGACGCACTTGTCTTTTTTGCACACAACCATAAATCAAAATCGAATGCAAAAACTTGTTTATTTAATATAAAGCAGTAACTTTGCGATACATAACATTGAATAAAACTAAATACCGATTATATGAAAAAAACATTACTCTCGATGGTGTTATTGGCAGTAGGAGCCACATCGCTTTTTGCCCAAGAAACACCCACCATTACCATCAATGACAAGTCTTATGATGCAGAGTACTTGATTACCCGTGAAGAAGGTCCCGGTATCTTGTACCGCCGCGTTCGCATTCCCGGATATCCGCTGAATGTAAACATCGTAGAGGTTGATTTGACCAACCCCTACAACCGCGTTGAGACAATGCAGGCAAGTGAAACTCTCTATAAGACAGAGAAACTTGAAACTGCCGCAAAACGCTACACAACCGATGAAAAACGAGTTATTGCCGGTGCTAATGCCAACTTTTGGTGCGTATCGTCACAACCGCCTCATAGCGACTTGCTGATTGGCGCAACCTATAACGGTAACTTGCGCAACGGCCAAATCATTACCGAAACCAATGCTCACAGCGACCAGTGGGACGGTGGCCCTGCACGCACAGGTGTTGTGGCTATTGACACATCTAAAAAAATGTGGGTAGAGTCAATGAACTATGCCGGATATGCCATCAACGACAAGATTGGCAACCCTCAGATTATTCAGGTAAATAAAGTGGTCAGAGACGGCGAAGTTGCGATGTACAACCGCTTCTATGGCACAAGCAAGACATTCCAACCTGTTGACCAATATAAAGGCGATGACAGCAAGCAGCATTTCAAAATTGTGGAAGGTGTTGCAACCGAAGTATATCTCAACCTCAATGAAGGTCAATCGTGGATGGCTGGCCGTCCGATGACTTGCACTGTAAAAGAGGTTAAGACAAATGCAGGAACAGGCTCTCTTGGTTCTTATGACTTGTGTCTCGTGGGTCGTGGCGACAAACAGCAGTTGTTGGCTAAATTGGCCGCTGGCGACCAAGTGGCAATCAACTACGGATGGTCAAGCGCCGACGGAACAGCAACTCCCGAAATCGAACAACTTATCGGTGGTAACGCTATCGTTATGCAAAACGGCGTTAAGACCGGTCGCAATACTGACGAATCATATAACTCACAAGTTTATTCACGCACCGGCTTTGGCAAGAGTGCCGATGGTAAGAAGTTGTTTATCATTGTGATAGACAAATCTACCGACCCTGTTTATGGCACATCGGCAGGTTGTGGCACAAGCGTGATGTGTGACATTTTGGCCCATTTTGGTTGCACTGATGTGTGTACAATGGATGCCGGCGGTTCGGCTCAGATGCTTGTTGGCGGCAAAGTGATAAACACCACAACCGAAAGTTCGCCCCGTGCCGTAGCCAATGGTTGGTTTGTATATTCAATCGCGCCCAAAGACGAAACAGTTGCCCGCTTGGAATTCTATGAAAACAATCTTCAAGCGCCTCCTTACTCAACCTATTCTCCCAAAGTGATGGCCTATAACCAATATGGCGACATAGTGTCGGAAGATTTCCGTGATTTTACACTCACTTGCGATGCGTCAATCGGTGCATGCGACGGCACAATGTTCACAGCCGGTGGCAACTTTACAAGCGGCAATATCACCGCCACTTACAACGGTATTTCGGTTTCAACCAAAATGACTATTGTAGAGGCTGATATCCAAATTCGCATCAAACCCACTATTCTCATTGACGCAGCACGCGAATATCCTGTTGAGGTGACTGCATCAATCGGCGACAATGTGTATGAATATAACCCCAAAGCAATCACTTGGAGCATTGACAACTCCGATGTGGCAACTATTGATGCCAATGGCGTGTTGCGTGGCGTTGCCGAGGGTACAACACGCTTGGTCGGTGTGATAGGGGAGTACAGCGATACAACAGCCGTCAAGGTTGAAATTGCCAATGCCAACAAAATGTACCCGACCGACTTTACCGAGTGGGTAGGTAGTGCCGTTAGCGGTATCACAAATACCAAACTTGGCGAAGACGGCGTGTTGTCATTTACTTATGGTTCGCCCCGTGGTGCATCGGCTTATTTGCAGATTACCAAAGATGTGAAGTATTATAGTTTGCCTGATAAATTGTGGCTTAAATTCACATCGACAGCACCGCTTTCATCATTGATAATCGACTTGCGTACGCCTCAAAATGTGCGTGCAAACAAGGTTGAGATACTTCCTGCCGAAGGCGCTTCATGGGCAGCTAATGCGCAGCATTCTGTCGAATTGCCTATCTTGGCATTGGGCGACCCCGCCGATTTGAGCCTATATCCTTTGTCGTTGCATTATATCCAATTCTATGTTGAAAAAGCAGCGATGACAAAGGGCGACTATACAATCAAAATCGATGAATTCTCAGCCGAGTATAACAACTATTCATCGGGTGTAGAATCGGTTGCTGTTGACAACAAATCGGCAGTGAATGTATATCCCAATCCCGTGGTGGCAGATGTGTTGACCGTGACATCATCGGCCGTGATTACAAGCGTTGAAATCTATTCGCTTTCGGGTGTTAAACAGGCCGAAAGGCAAGGCGATTCGTCAACCGTAACAGTAGATGTTTCGGCACTTCAATCGGGCGTTTATTTCGCCGTGATTGAAACCCTGCAAGACAAAGTCTTGCGCAAGATTATCGTGAAATAATCGATCTCAAAAACATAGCGATTTTACCCGTGAAAAGGCAGACCAAGTTGCTTGGCCTGCCTTTTTTCATAAATTGTGTGGCGAAATCAAAATATTAACCATTATTAATGGCGAAAAACGAATATTTAGCATTATCTTTGTAATCGTGACTAATAGTATGCATTAGTGTGTGCTGTCGCATAAAAATAATTGACCTAAAATGTTTTGCTATATGAAAAAACTATTGAGTTCTATGGTTGCTACGCTTGCTATTACAGGTGTGGCATCGGCTGAAGTTATCTCTATTCAGGGGACTGACTATCAAACAGATGTGTTGATTGATAGAGACCTCGGCCCAGGTATTAACTACAAACGATTGAGAATTGAGGATTTCCCATTGAACATCAATATGGTGATTATGGACCTCAACAATCCCTATAACCGCGTGGAAACAACACAAGGCGGCGAGCAGTTGGGTAAGACCGAACGCCTTGCCGATGCTTATGTGCGTCAATATAGCGAAGAAAAACGCCCCTTGGCAGGTGCTAACGGTAACTTTTGGTGCGTGTCAAGCCAATATCCTTGGGCTGATTTTTTGGTAGGTGCAACATTCAACGGTAATGTTCGCAATGGTCAGATTATTACCGAAACCAATGCTCACACCGACTGGTGGGGTCACAATAACGGTAGCCCCGGTTGTGTGGCTATCACTCCCGACAAGAAAATGTATATCGACTTCATGTACTACAAAGGTTGGGTGTCAAACGACAAAATCGGCTCCCTTGTAATTCATCAGACCAATAAACTCGTTCGCGATAACGAAATTGGCCTTTACAACAGTTTCTTTGGCCGCACAAAGAGTTTTATTCCCGCCGACCAATATGCCGACGAGTCGGGAACACAGCGCTTGCGTCGTGCTGACAATGTGTCAACCGAGATTTATCTCAAAATAAACGAAGGCAACACTTGGATGGTGGGTCGTCCCATGACTTGCACTGTTCAGGAAATAAAAACCGATGCCGGTAATGGTACACTCGGTGACTATGACTTGTGTCTCGTTGCTCGCGGTGGCAGCAAAACAGCCCTTGCTCCACTTGCTGTTGGCGATGAACTTTCAATCAAACTCGAATGGCAACAACCCAATGGCACTGCTCCCGAATTTGAACAACTCATCGGTGGTAACGGTGTGGTGATGGTTGATGGCGTGTTGACCGACCTTAACCAAGTCGATAGTTACAACTCAAAAACATATTCACGCACAGCCTATGGTACTACAGCCGACCGTAAAACGCTTGTAAATGTCGTGATTGATATGTCAAACGACCCCGTATATGGCCGCTCGGCAGGTTGCAACACTTTGGTGATGTGTGACATCATGAAACACTATGGCTGTGTTAACATCATGAACATGGATGCCGGTGGCTCGGCTCAAATGATGGTTGAAGGCAAAGTTGTTAACCAAACAACCGAAGGAACTCCTCGTGCTGTGGCAAATGGCTGGTTCTTCTACTCAATCGCGCCCAAAGATTCGACTATCGCCCGCTTGGCATTCAACGATGTTGAACTCAAAGCCGCTGCATACTCAACAATGACACCTCATTTGCTCGGTTACAACCAATATGGCGACCTCGTTGACCGTGATGTAAAAGGCTTCACTTTGTCGTGTGATGCGTCACTCGGTACATGCGAAGGCGCTTATTACACTGCTTGTGGCAACGCAACAACAGGTGTGCTCACAGCAACACTCAACGGAGTGTCGGTTTCAAAAGAAATTACAGTGCTTGACGCTCAACCCAAATTGCGCGTGAAACCATTGCTCATCGACAATGCACGTCGCTATGCAGTGGAAGTTACAGCCACTATCGATGGTAATATCTATACCTACAATCCCGCTTCATTGGATTGGGCAGTGGAAGATGAATCTATCGTTACTATTGACGCAAACGGTATTATACAAGGCTTGAAAGAAGGCTCGACAACGTTCAGTGGTACTATTAAAGGCCTTTCTGACACCACAACCGTAAAAGTGGAAATAGCAAATGCTCCTCGCATGAGCCCCACCGACTTCAAAGATTGGAAGGGTAGTGCAGTGTCAGGTATCACTAAAACCGCTCTTGCCGAAGACGGTACACTCTCGTTCACTTATGGCTCTCCTCGCGGTACATCGGCCTATGTGCAGATTGCCAAAGATGTGACATATTACAGTTTGCCCGACAAATTGTGGATTAAATTTACATCAACAGCACCACTTGCTTCAATGATTTTTGACTTGCGTTCTCCGTTGAACGACCGTCAAAACAAGGTGGAAGTGTTCCCCGCCGAAGGAACCGCATTTGCTGCAAACCAAACATACGAAGTTGAAATTCCCATTTCGGCTTTGGGCGACCCTGCCGACATGAGCCTCTATCCTTTGTCATTGCATTACATTCAATTCTATGTTGACAAACCTGCTATGACAAAAGGCGATTACACTATCAAAATCGAAGAACTTTCGGCTGAATACAATAACTATGAATCGGGCGTTGAAAATGTGATTGCCGACAAGAAAGTGGCAGTATCGCTTTATCCCAACCCTGTAACCGAAGGCTATTTCAATGTGGCTTCATCGGTTGAGGTGTCAAAGGTTGACATCTATTCGCTGTCAGGTGCAAAAGTGCTTTCAAAAGAGGTTGCGTCAAACAAATCGGTGATTGATACATCGGCATTGGCCCCCGGCGTATATGTAGTATCTGTGTCAGCCGAAAATGGCGTGTCTAACCAAAAATTGACAATTAAATAATTAAATACTAACAACTATCATGAAAAAAGTTTTACTAACTCTTGCATTGGTGTCAGGTTTGACTGCCTCTGCTCAAATCGCCGAAGTTACCTCGGTTGAGCCTTTGCTCCGTGGTGTCGAAAGCGAAATGTATTATCCCGTGTTGAGCCAAGACGGAACAAAGATGCTTTATTCAAGCGTAAATTACTCGGGCTTGAAGATGTATGATTTCGTTGACAATGTATCAATGAAAATCTCTGACGAAGACCGTGCCGGTCTCGATGCATCGTTCTCACGCGATGGCAAATCGATTTATTTTGTTGCTCAAAAAAAGAAAGGCAACATTAACATGCGTCAGGCAAAATCGTTTAACCTTGCTACTAAAAAGATTGAAGCCATTTCGGCCGAAGGTCGTGTGGTTATGCGTCCCATGGCATTGAAAGGTGGCGTGATGACAACTGTTGATGATAAAGTGGTGTCAACTGCTCAAAAAGAAACAACTGTTCGCACAAGCGGCACACAGTTGTTTATCTCACGCAACGGTGTTGAAAAAGCATATACTCCTGTTGCCGAATCGGCAGGTTATCTTTGGGAATCACTTTCTCCCGACGGCACAAAAGTTATGTTCTTTGCAGCAGGTACAGGTATTGTTATCACCGACCTTAATGGCAAAGTGCTTAACATGTTGGGCAACTATGAATTCCCCGTATGGTATGGCAATGACCACATCGTTGCTCAAAATGCCGATGATAACGGTTATCAGCACACTTCTTCACAAATCGTGATTATGAAGGCTGACGGCTCAAAAATTCAGGAACTCACTCGTCCCGAATCAATGGCAATGAACCCTACTGCATCAATCGCTGCCGGTAAAATTGTTTACAACACTATCGACGGCCGTCTTTATCAAATGAATATTACACTTAAATAATCAAAAGGAGGGCAATAATTATGAAAAAGATATTTAGTGTATTATGTGCTGGTGTAGTCGCAATGTCGGCTGTTGCAGCTAATCCAAGCGACTTGAAGGTATATATCAACCCCGGCCACGGCGGTTATGACAGTGATGACCGTGTGATGACAATTCATCCGTTTGCCGATGGTGATACTGCTACATTTGCAGAGTCTAAATCTAACCTCGGTAAAGGTTTCCGTTTTAGAGAATTGCTTTGGGAAAAAGGTTACAAAGTAGAAATGTCTCGTGTTAAAAACACAACTGACGACGACCTTAACCTCTCAACTATCGTTGCGCTTTCAAACAAATCGGGTGCCGACTTGTTCTTGTCAATCCACTCAAACGCGACAGGTGTTGTTAACCGTCGCAACTTCCCCTTGATTCTTTTCCGCGGTTATGACGGCGAAGCACAAATTCCCGGCTCATTGGAATGGGCAACTTATATCAACCAACACTTGCTCAGCAACCAAGCAACAGTGTGGACAAGCACAAGTCTCAATGTTCGTGGTGACTGGTCGTTCCAACCATCATGGGGTCAACAAGGTTATGGTGTGTTGCGTGGCCAAACTGTGACTTCGGTTCTTTCAGAAGGTTCTTTCCATGACTATATCCCCGAAACTTACCGTTTGCTCAACAGCGACTTCCATTGGATTGAAGGATGGAACTTCCGCAAAGCTGCTAACCAATACTTCGGTATCGAAGGTGTTGAATATGGTGCTATCGCAGGCCGCATCAACGACGAACGCGTGTTGCGTAGCGGTGACTTCAAGATGTTTGACGATGACTTGTATGCTCCCGTACACAATGTGAAAGTTGAACTCTATGATGCTAATGGCGCAAAAATTGAAGAATGCATCACCGACGACCTTTACAATGGTATCTATGCATTCCGCAAAGTTAATCCCGGTAACTACAAACTCAAATTTGTGTCAGATACTCACTATGGTACAGAATGCAATGTGACAGTTGTTGCCGACAAGATTACTTACACTAATGTTAAGATGAAAAAGGTGCGTAACACACCTCCCGAAGTAGTCAGTTATTCTCCCCAATGGAGCGAAGGTGGCGAACCTGTGTTGTGTAACGCCCCCATCCGCTTGCAATTTAACTGGGATATGGATGCTGAAACAACCGAAGCAGCATTCTCAATCACTCCCGCTGTTGAAGGTACTATCACTTGGGAAGACCAAAACTATTGCATGGTGTTTACTCCTAACCCCACATACAACATCAGCACTGAATATACAGTGAAACTTGCTGCTACTGCTCAACACGCAGGTGGCACACCCATGACAGCTCCTCTTGAATTCAAGTTCTTCACAACTGACCGCAACTTCATGAAGATTACTGGTCAGTTCCCCAACGAAGGCGACAAAGTTCACTACAAAGCTGCAAATGTAGAGGTTCGTTTTGACAAGATTCCTAACATTCAGCCTATTCTCGAACAAGTTAAGGTTTATGACTCGGCAGGTAATGCGGTTCAACTTAACAAACGCTCAATGAAATATAGTAAGGCTGATGCTGAATATGGTTACTTCCGCATTCCTTTCTCAAAAGATCTCGTGGTTGGCGAAACTTATACTCTTGACCTTTCTAAAGAAATAGCCGACAAAGACGGTTTGCAATTGCAAGAAGGCGTAGTTGTCAAATTCCAAGCGGTTGATGCTGGTGAAGCAAAAACAAACACTATCATTGACAATATGGAAGATGCTTCTCTCTATACATTGTATGAACAAGGTTGCAATAGCCTCGAATCGGCTTCGGCTGCTAACAACACAGCAAACAAACTCTTCGATTCAAAATGTGTAGCATTCACTTATGCTTTTGAAGGCGAAGAAGCAGGTGAGGCTCATTGGACTCGCGCTGCTGCCGCAAACGAATTGACATCGGCCGACGCTCTTGGCATTCACATCTTTGGTGACTTGACTGCAAACCAAGTTTATGCCGAATTTACAACCGATTCAGATGTTAAGTATATTCCCTTGTGCAGCATGACATTCCTTGGATGGCGTTACCTTGAGGTATCTCTCGCTTCACTTGACTCATCTAAAACTTACAAGTTTACAGGTCTCAAAGTTGCTCAAACTGCAAGTAACATGAGCCGCACAGGTACATTCTATGTTGACGATATCAGCCTCATCGTAGGTGGTTCAGGTATCCCCACCGTTGAATTGGCCGACTTGAAAGTTTATCCCAACCCCGCATCTGAATACTTGATTGCAAGCGCTGACGGTATCATCGATTTCGTTCAGTTGACTGCTCTTAACGGTACAACAGTTGCAGTGGCACAAGGCAATATCTTGAATGTTAGCGAAGTTGCCGAAGGTACTTACTTGGCTAATATTTACACTGCTGCCGGTCGCACAGTTCGCAAAGTAGTTGTGAAACACTAATCAAAATCCAATAATAAACAATGAAAAGAAAATCTTTATTATTGATGACAGCATTGACTCTCTGCGCTTCTATGAGCGCAGCAGAGTTGTCTGTGATCTCTACACAAAAGGTCAATGTTGCCGATGCCTACCATCCGACATTGAGTCCTAATGGTGATGTTGTGCTTTTCTCAACCGATGATTACAAAGGTTTGAAAGTAGTCAACATTGAGTCAAGCGAAGTTCAAGTACTTGACCCCGAAGTAGGCGCTGGTTTCGACCCCGTGTTCTCGGCTGACGGCAAAACTGTGGTTTATCGCTCGGTTGTTCGCGAAAACGGTTTGATGCGTCGCGATGTTAAGCGTTTCAGCCTCGAAATGGGCGCAGGCGAACAAATCGCTGCTCCTTCACGCGAGATGGTAAACACTCGTGCTATCGTAGGCGACACTTATGCTTATGGCCTTGCTGACCAACAGGCTATTGAAGTATCGGTTGACGGTATGGTGCAAACAATCAACCCCATTGAACATGGCTACCGTTACTTGTGGACATCGGTGTCTCCTTCAAAAGATAAAATTCTCTTTAACGAGATTTATAGCGGTCTTTATGTGTCAAATCTTGACGGTACAAAGGCTGTGAACCTTGCAAGTCGCGCCGATTATCCTTGTTGGGCTGGCGATAAATATGTTATTGCAGTCAAAACAACCGACGACGGTTATGTATTTACAAGTGCTAAAATCATCGCTATTGAAATCGAAACAGGTAAAGTAACCGAATTGACAGGCGACGATGTGCTCGTTAGTGGCGTATCGGCTAATGCCAACAAAATCGTTTACACTACCGACAATGGCGAAATGTACATTATGAACATTCTAATTGCTGAATAACGATGAAAAAGATAGCATTAATGATTTTGGTGGCTTTTGTAGCATGTTTTGCTGCCGAAGCCAAAAAGATGAGTGACCTCACAGTGGTTGTTGACCCTGGCCACGGTGGTTATGATGGTGACGACCGTCCCATCCATATTTTCCCCTATGAATATAACTCACAAGACGGTTATTGGGAATCAAAGAGTAACTTGGTGAAAGGTCTTCACATGAAAGCCATTCTCGACTCTCTCGGCGTGAAAGGTCACTTGACACGTGTACATAATGTGTACAACGAAATTGACGGTGACGGTATTGACGATGAGCCCTCTTTGTCGGCTCGCGCTCAAATGGCCAACAACCTCTCGGCCGATGCGTTCATCTCTATTCACTCAAATGCTGGTGAAGGCGTCAACTATCCTTTGATGATTTATCATGAACAAGATGTTGCTGGTAATCCCCGTAGCCAAGAAAGTGTTAAGTTCACTAACATCGTAAATGATGTGTTTAACACAAACATTTTCTCTAACTGGATTAACTACAAAGGCGAAATCAACACTGCAACTCCCGGCCGTGTAACAGGTGACCGCTCATTGTTGGGTTACAGTCTCGGTGTATTGCGTAACTGCTATGTGACAAGTATGTTGTCAGAAGGTGGTATGCACGAACACCGTCCCCAAGCACACCGCTTGATGAATGACGACTACAACTGGCTCGAAGCATGGCACTTTGTTCAGGCCCTTATGCAATATTTCAACACCGAAGACCGCTTCGTTACAGGTAACGTTGCAGGTGTTGTATATGACGACCACAACTTGCGTCAGAAAGAGTATCATCATCTTTTCTGGGGCTATACAAGCAAAGGTCGCGACGTATATTTGCCCTTGAACGGTACTTATGTTGAATTGCTCGACAAAAACGGCAATGTTGTTCAACACCGTACAACTGACAACGACTACAACGGCGTATTCGTATTCCGTAACATCACTCCCGGCGAATACACAGTTCGCGCTACAAAAGACGGTTTCTATGTTCGCGAAACAAAAGTTACAGTAGTTGCCGACAAGGTTACTTATGAAGATATGCCCCTTTCATTGAAGCGCGAATTCCCCCTCGAAGTTGTTTCATATTCACCCGCACCTGCCGAAGGCGAATTGGTGAGCTGTGGTTCAAATATCAAGTTGACATTCAACACTGATATCAATGAAAAAGCATTTGAAAAAGCATTCAAAATCGAGCCCGCAGTAGAAGGTTACTTTGAATACTCAAACTCTTATTCAACAGTTACATTCTGGCCCACAGTGTCATTTGAAAAAGACACTAAATACACTGTGACAGTTGGTGCTGCAACTTGCACTCCCGACACTATCTATGCCAACAATTCATTGGGTAAAGACTTCGTGTTTGAATTTACTACACAAGACCGTGCTCGTTTGTCGGTAATCGACTCTTATCCTGCCGATGGCGGTAGCATTCACATGACTGCTCCTCGTCTCGAATTCCGTTATGACTACAAGGTTGACAATGCAACATACTTTGACCATGTTAAAGTTTATGACGCTAACGGTAAAGAGTTGACAGTTCAAAAACGTAACTGTAAAGTTAACCAGTTGACAAACGACTATGGTAATGTTGTGATTGCCCTTGCCGACAACCTCGTTGAAGGTCAATCATATCGCGCTGTTCTCTCTGGCGAACTCCGTGACTTGACTAATATTCCTTTGGTTGACGATGTTACAATCAACTTCGTTGCAAAAGACGAGTCAGTAGTCAAAGGTGACACTGTTGTTGAACCATTTGATGTTGCTTCATTGTTTGCTTACGACGCTGAAAAATCAAAAGGTGTTCCCGCAACTACACCTCGTTACACTCGCTCTACTTCAAACAAACTCTTTGGTACAGCGGGCGGTACATTCAGTTACACATTTGAGTCAAACCGCGAAGGTGATATCATCTGGAAATATAACGGTGATGTTAAACAATTCTACAAAGGTGACCGCGTAGGTCTCTATGTATATGGTGACTTCAACAACCACGAACTCTATGTTGGTTTCGTTGGTAACGGTGCCGATATCAAGTACGAAAAACTTTGTGATTTGTCATTCCTCGGTTGGGAATATCACGAAGTGGAATTGGCTTCACTCGAAGCTGGCGTTCCCTACAACTTGTGTGAAATTCGCCTTGTTCAAGTAACAAGCCCCATCACTCAAAAGGGTTCATTCTCACTTGATAACATGGTTCGCACAGTTAACACAGGTATCGAAGGCGTAGCCGCAGCCAAAGATGTAGAAATCGTATTGGCTGACGATGTAATCAGCGTTGCTGCTGCATCTGAAATCAAGTCAGTTGAATTGATTAACATTCAAGGTGTTAAGGTGGCAACCGCAGGTGCTGCAAACACTATTGATGTTAGTGAAATGCCCCAAGGTGTTTATGTCGTAAAAGTTGAAACTGCCAAAGGCAAAACAACTAAACGCGTAGCCGTTTCTCACTAATCAAATCATACCGATAATGAAGGCCGGGTCCATTAGGGCTCGGCCTTTTTTTGTGCAAAATTGCACGCTTTTTGTCGTAGATTATTATGCTTTTCATTGGTCAAAATCACTCGCTTTTTAGCTGCAAATTAACACGTGTTTTGGGGATGAATTGATGCGAAATTGATGCGATTTTAACCGATTGAGGCATGACGGTGGAGTGGGGTGGAGGAGTCGCGAAACGGGTAGTTGGCGGTTAATGGGCAAAAATGTCGCAAATTTTGGGCGAAAAGGTGGATGAGGTGTGGTGTTATCAAAGTCTTAAAATATGTTTAATGCATGGTGTTTGCGGCTCTAAATTTAGGTTAAATGAAATGTTTATACTATCTTTGTGAGATAACTAAACTATATTACCTCGTAAAGCGCAGTTATGAATTTGAAACGATTTTCATTGTGTTGCGGAGCCCTCGTTTGCTCTCTTATTGTCTTTGCCGAAAATGCATCGGTTGAGGCACAGGTTCTTGATGTAATTAACTCACACAGAGAGGCTAACTTCTCGGCTGGTGTGATTAAGATTGAGGGCGTTGAAATCAACGACAAGAAGAAGTCGGTTGAAGTTAAGTGCAACTCGGCTCTTTGGGAGCGTCATTTCACACAAGAACAGGCTAATGCCATGTTGGCCGATGTTAAAAAAACTTTGCCCGCAAAATGTGAAAAATATAAACTTAAAATCACTGCCGGAGGTATTGATATCAACGAGTTGGTATTGTTTGCCGACCGCAAAGTTGTTGGCCCCAAAGAAAAGACTCGTTTCATCACTCCCGTTAACGGTGTTGCAGCACCTGCCGGTCTTGATGGCAATGTGATTGCAATGTGGCAAAGCCATGGTTGGTATTTCGAACCTAAACTCAACCGTTGGGAATGGCAACGCGCTCGCATTTTTCAAACAGTTGAAGACCTCTATACCCAAAGTTATGTTATGCCCTTCTTGATGCCTATGTTGCAAAATGCCGGCGCTTATGTTATGAGCCCCCGCGACCGCGACACAAGCACTATCGAGGTGGTTGTTGACAAAGACGGCGGTTATGCACAAACAGGTTATGCCGAAACTGCAGGTACACAAGCATGGCAAGATGCAGCCGTTGAAGGTTTCGGTTACAAAAAGGCTGTTTTGGAAAACAACGACAATCCTTTCCGTATGGGTGGCGTTCGCATGGCAAAGACCGTTCGCAAGGCACAAGATGCGTCGGTTGCTTCATGGTCGGCCGATATGCCCCAAAAAGGCGAATATGCAGTGTATGTGTCTTATACATCAATGCCCAACAGCGCAACCGATGCTTTGTATCGCATCAACTCTCTTGCAGGAACAAAAGAATTTAAAGTTAACCAACAAATGGGCGGTGGCACATGGATTTATCTCGGCCATTTCCCCTTGGCACAAGGCAAACAAGACAAGCCCGTTGTGGAGTTGGTTAATGTGTCAAAAGATAAAAACGCAGTAGTAACAGCCGACGCTGTCAAGATTGGTGGCGGTATGGGTAATGTTGCTCGCAAAGTGAGCGAAAAATTTGATTCATCGCTCGACTACCAATATGTTCAAAGCGGTTATCCCCGTTTCACCGAGGCTGCTCGCTATTGGATGCAATGGGCTGGCGTTCCCGATTCAATCTACTCGCCCTCAGGCAATGTTAACGACTATACCGACGACTATAAATGCCGTGGTATTTGGGTTAACTACCTCGCTGGCGGCTCGTCAATGTTGCCCAAAGCCGACGGTTTGAAAATCCCCGTTGACCTTTCGCTCGCGTTCCACACCGATGCCGGTACAACAATGAACGACTCGATTATCGGTACGCTTGCAATTTATTATTCTAAAAATAACAGCGATTATGCCAACGGAACTTCACGCATGGCATCACGCGACTATACCGACATCGTTACCACAAATATCGTTGAAGATATTCGCGCAGCATTTGAACCCAAATGGATGCGTCGCGCAATGTGGGACAAGACCTATTTTGAAGCACGCACACCCCAAGTGCCCGCAATGCTTCTCGAACTCTTGTCACATCAGAACTTTGCCGATATGAAATATGGTCTCGACCCCACATTCCGTTTCACTGTGAGCCGTGCCATCTACAAAGGTATGCTTGAATTTATCGCTCGTCGCGACAATCGCCCATTCGTGGTGCAACCTCTCCCTGTTCGCGCGTTTGAAATTGCGACCGAAGGCAATGGCGCTTATGTGCTTTCATGGAAAGAAACAGTCGATACTCTCGAAGTAACTGCAACTCCCAAATACTACATCGTTCAACATCGTGTAAATGACGGTGTGTTTGTTGACATGCAAGTTGTTAACGAGCCTATGCTCAAAGTAAATATCGCCGACAACGACATTCACTCATATCGCATTATCGCAGGTAATGACGGTGGTGTAAGTTTCCCCTCAGAAGTGCTTTCACTCTGCGATAAGGGCACTGAGTCCGTGCTTGTTGTTAACGGCTTTACCCGCATTTCTGGTCCCGACACTTTTGACTCAGGCGAGATTGCCGGTTTCAACGATGTCAAAGATCATGGCGTTCCCTACATCAACGATATCAGTTTCATCGGTTCGCAATTTGAGTTCCGTCGCGATATTCCTTGGATGGACGACGATGCGGCCGGTTTTGGTGCAAGCCGTGCAAACTATGAGACAAAAGTTATTGCAGGTAACACATTAGATTATGTATATACCCACGGTAAGGCAATCGCCGATGCTGGTTACTCATTTATCTCGTCAAGCGTTGAGGCTTATGTGGCATCTGAAGCCAAAGCACAAGTGGTTGACTTGATTCTCGGTAAGCAAAAAGAAATTATTGTTGGCCGTGGCGTTTACGGCTCACGCTTCAAAACATTCCCCGCTGAATTGCAAAGCAAAATCGCAGAACATTGTCAGGCTGGCGGCAACATCTTTGTATCGGGCGCTTATGTGGCAACCGACTTGTGGGATAATCCCCGTGCAACAGAGAGTGACCGCGAGTTTGCAGCTAATGTGCTCGGTTACAAGTGGAGAGTAGGGCAGGCGTCGGTAACAGGCGAAGCCTATGAGGTACAATCTCGCTTCCCGCAATTTGGTACTGGCCGTTACACATTCAGCAACGAACTCAACAGCGACTGCTATGCTGTTGAATCGCCCGACAGTTTCTATCCCGCTGACGACAGCAAAGGTGCAACAATAGTTCGCTATGGCGAGAACAACCTCATTGCCGGTACAGCATTTGACAACGACAACTATCGCACAGTGGTGATAGGTTTCCCCTTTGAAACAATCAACGGCGAACAATCACGCTTGTCGCTTATGAAACAAGTGCTTGACTTCTTTAAGAAAAACAAATAAACTAAATAAAATATTCATAAACATTAATAACGTAAAACTGTTTACAAAATGAAAACTATCAATTGTTTTATTCCCTACGCTGATGTTCAGCAGGTACAAGCAACAGTAGACGGTCTCCGTCAAAACGCTTTGGTGTCTAAAATCTTCCTTCTTGCAACAGATGCAAACGCTGCTGCTGTTGAAGGTTGCGAAGTAATCGCTATCGACACTCTCAACAGTTCAGCAACAATGAAAAAAATTGCTGCTGCAACAGAAGGTGACTACACTCTTTTCTACACAAAGTATAACAACCTCGTGATGGGCTACCTCGCTCTCGAACGCATGGTTCGCCTCGCTAACGACTCAAAAGCAGCAATGGTTTATGCTGACAACTATCAAATCGTTGACGGCAAAAAATCAAACGCTCCTGTTATCGACTACCAATTCGGTTCACTCCGTGACGATTTCAACTTTGGTTCAGTATTGTTCTTCAACACTAACGCATTGAAGGCTGCTGCTGCCGAAATCGATGCAGAATACACTGCTGCGGGTCTCTATGACCTTCGTTTGAAAGTATCTCGTCAAGGTGATCTCGTTCACATCAACGAATATCTTTACACTGAAATCGCTCTTCCCGTAGCAACAGAAGGTGAATCTCATTTCAGCTATGTAGACCCCAAAAACCGTGGTGTACAAATCGAAATGGAACAAGCATGTACTGACCACCTCAAAAAAATCGGCGGTTACCTTGAACCCAAATTTGAAGAAATCAACTTCAACCAAGGTGACTTCGAATATGAAGCATCAGTTATCATCCCTGTTCGTAACCGTGTTCGCACAGTTCGTGATGCTATCAAGAGTGTTCTTTCTCAAAAAACTGATTTCAAATTCAACCTCATCGTTATCGACAACGGTAGTACAGATGGTACAACTGAGGCTATCCAAGAATTCAAAGATGACGAACGTCTTATCCACATCATTCCCGAACGTGACGACCTCGGTATCGGCGGTTGCTGGAACGTAGGTGTAAATCACCCCAAATGTGGTAAGTTTGCTGTTCAATTGGATAGCGACGACGTTTATAGCGACCAAAACACTCTCGCTAAGATGGTTGCTGCGTTCTACGAACAAAACTGCTCAATGGTAGTAGGTACTTATATGCTTACTGACATTAACATGCAAATGATTCCTCCCGGTGTAATCGACCACAAAGAATGGACTCCCGAAAACGGCCGTAACAATGCTCTTCGCATCAATGGTCTTGGCGCTCCTCGTGCATTCTATACTCCTATGCTTCGTGAAATCAATGTACCTAACACAAGCTATGGTGAAGACTATGCTCTCGGTCTTGCATTCTCTCGTCGTTACCAAATCGGTCGCGTATATGACGTTGTTTACTTCTGCCGTCGTTGGGAAGACAACTCTGACCACGCTTTGGATATCAACAAGACAAACGCTAACAACTTGTACAAAGACCGTATCCGCACTTGGGAACTCCAAGCTCGTGTTGAATTGAACAAAAACAAATAATCGAGACTAAGGTGGTTAACTCTGAACAAATTAATAAATTCATCGGTGAGCAGTTGGGCGAATGGCCCACTGCTGCCGATAATTTCAAAGCATTGGAAGGCGTTAAAGTTAAAGAACTTGACGTTGATGGTATGAAGATCAAAGTGCAGTTTAACCCTGCACGCATCGTGTCGTCATCAGCTAAAGTTGACGCAAAATCACTTGCTGAACGCAAATGTTTCCTTTGTGGCGAAAATCGTCCCTCGGTGCAACGCGGCATTGAGTGGGGCAACGGTTACATTATCCTCATCAACCCTTTCCCCATCTTCCCCCGCCACTTGACAATTCCCGATATGGGCCATGTTGACCAATTAATCAAAGGTCGCATTGCCGATATGATGGACCTTGCACGCGAACTTGACGAATATACAGTATTCTATAATGGTCCCAAGTGTGGCGCATCAGCACCCGACCACATGCACTTCCAAGCAGGTAACAGCGACTTCTTGACTATCGGCGAAGCTCTCGAAGCAGCCGAACTCAAAACTGTTGCTACCGATGGCGATGCTGTGCTCGCTGTTTGTGACACTCTTCCCTTGAACGTTTTTGTTATCGACGCACAAGACTCACAAGCTGGTCAACGTCTTTTCGACCGCTTGTATGATGCTCTTCCTGTGCCCGAAGGCGAAAAAGAACCCATGATGAACCTCTTGTGCTATGCAACAGCAGCCGGTGTTCGTCTCGTGGTTATTCCCCGTCGCCGTCACCGTCCGTCATTCTACGGCACCGAAGGTGATGACAAAATGCTTTTGAGCCCTGCTTCTGTTGATATGGGCGGTGTGTTCATTACTCCTTTGGAAAAAGACTTCAATAAAGTTGACGCTGCGTTGATTAAAACTCTCTTTGACGAGTTGTGTCTCGATGCCGAAACTGTCAACCAAGTAGTTGAATCGCTCAAATAACACATTATTAATAATGAGTGCTAATGAACCTAAAATTAAGGTCGGCATAATGACAGTTCCTGAGGTGAAATTCTCTCTTATGGGAGGATATCACCTCGGTGATTTGTCGGTAGACGGTCGCCAAGTGGCAACCTATGTCGACGGAGCCATCTCCTGGCAGGGAAACACCTACCAGGAATTGCTGTTTCTTCCCGATGGCGAAAATTCGGTCATCGAATTGGAAGAAGTTACTATCGGTGTGAACTTCCACTGGGAACGCAAAGAAACCCAGAGATTTCAAGGCGCACTGAAACTTATTATCGAACACGGTGGCATCACTGCTGTGAACATCCTCGGCGTTGAAGATTACTTGTTGAGCGTAATTTCATCAGAAATGAGCGCAACTGCTTCTCTTGAACTGCTTAAAGCTCACGCAGTTATCTCGCGCAGTTGGCTCTTGGCCCAAATTGACAAGAACAAGCGCATTGTTGATGCAGGCGAACAATATTCGGCTGTTGAAAAAGCAACTGAAGACGAAATGATTAAGTGGTATGACCGCGAAGACCACATCAACTTTGATGTGTGTGCCGACGACCACTGTCAGCGTTATCAAGGTATCACTCGTGCATCGACCGAAACAGTGCGTCAAGCCATCGCTGCTACTCGTGGCCAGGTGTTGATGTATGATGGTCAGTTATGTGATGCTCGCTTCTCTAAATGTTGTGGCGGTGTTTACGAAGAGTTTGAAAACTGCTGGGAACCCGTTCACTATCACTATCTTGAAGCTCGTCGCGACGGAGAAAACGAAACCGATTTCCCCGATTTGACTATCGAAGAAAACGCTCATGAATGGATTATGTCGCGTCCCGAAGCATTCTGCAACACAGCCGATGCCGAAATCCTCTCACAGGTGCTTAACAATTATGACCAAGAAACTACCGACTTCTATCGTTGGAAAGTGACTTATGGTCAAGACGAATTGTCAAAATTGGCATTTAACCGCTCGGGTATCGACTTTGGTAACATTGTTGACCTTGTGCCCATTGCACGCGGTACATCAGGCCGATTGTATAAACTGAAAATCGTTGGTACAAAGAAAACTTTGACTATCGGTAAAGAGCTCGAAATTCGTCGCACATTGTCAACATCTCACCTTTACAGTTCAGCATTCGTTGTTGAAAAAGGCGAGGCCGATGCCAATGGTCTTCCCTCAACATTCACTCTTTATGGCGCTGGTTGGGGCCACGGAGTAGGCTTGTGCCAAATTGGTGCTGCCGTGATGGGAGCCAAGGGTTATCCCTATGACAAAATTTTGTTGCATTACTTTGTTGATGCTGATATTGAAAAAATGTATTAATCAAAAAAACAAATAAAATGGGAAAAACAAAAAAACGTTCGCCATGGGCGTGGATTCCTTCGCTTTATTTTGCACAAGGTCTCCCTTATGTGGCTGTAAACGTTATTACAGTTATCATGTATAAGCGTCTTGGTATTTCTAATGCCGATATTGCGCTTTATACTGGTTGGCTTTACTTGCCTTGGGTAATCAAACCATTCTGGAGCCCATTCGTAGACATTATCAAGACAAAACGTTGGTGGACTCTCATCATGCAATGGATTATCGGTTTCGGTCTTGCTGCTGTTGCTTTCGCAATCCCGACTCCATTCTTCTTCCAGTTGACGTTAGCAATATTCTGGTTAGTGGGATTTGCTTCGGCAACACACGACATTGCATCTGATGGATATTATATGATTGCGCTTGAAGAACATGAACAAGCTGCATATGTCGGTATTCGTTCAACATTCTATCGTGTAGCTACTATTGTCGGACAAGGTTTATTGGTAATTATTGCAGGTGTTATTGAATCAAATACCGGTCTTGAACCTGCCGATGTGACAATTACAGCCGATGCAAGCATTCAACCTAAAACAGAGGTTGTAAACGCTCTTCCTGAAGCAATTGTTGTAACTCCTGAACAAGCTAATGTAGAACAATTCGTGTTCTCTGCAGCTCCAGTTGTAGGAACTAAAACTCCTGAAACTGTTTCTATTAAAGTAAACGATTCTACTTCAACTGAAGTTAAGTTTGCCGACTATTCAAAAACAATGATGGATAGCGTGCATGTGTTGAATGCGCTTAATGGCTTTGTGACAGATACAACAGTTGTAAAAGATGGAAAACTCGTTGCAAAACTCGTTGCAAAAGTAGAAAAGAAAGAAGAAGCTAAAAAAGAAGATGGCTTAAATGCTTTTGACCAATGGATTAAAAATACATTCGGTGAAGAGAAAAAAGCTGACGTTAAAGCCACTGCAAATAATTTTGCAATTGTTGGTGTTCGATTGACAAAAGCTCCTACTGAAGAAGAGTGTGTATTGGTCGTTAATTATAAAGATGGCGACCAATCAATCAAACTTAATGATAAAGTTGTAGATTCTCGTTTCGTATTTACTAAAGACAACTGGGACAAAACTGCTTACATTTATTTTGAAATTGATAAAAATATCAAAGGTAATGTGACAGCTACATTCCAAGGCACATCAGGAAATATTCCTATGGCTTGGTTGTTAGTATTTGTAGTATTGTCTGTATTCTTCTTGTGTGCAGCAATGTATCACAGCTGGGTATTGCCAGTTCCTGCAAACGATAAGAGTGTAGGTGGAGGTGAAAAAGCTTCTGCTAAAGAAATTATTAATGGCTTCCTTGATACATTTAAAACATTCTTCCAAAAGAAAGGTGTGTGGGTGGCTATGGCATTTATGTTGCTCTATCGTCTTCCTGAAGCACAATTGGTTAAGATTATCAACCCATTCTTCCTTGATCCTGTTGATAAAGGTGGTCTTGGTCTTACTACTGGTCAAGTAGGTATCGTTTATGGTACTATTGGTATCATTGGTCTTACTCTTGGTGGTATTCTTGGTGGTATTGTGGCATCTAAAGGTGGTCTCAAAAAATGGTTGTGGCCAATGGCTCTTAGCATTTCATTGAACTCAGTGGTTTATATCTTCTTAAGTGCCGTTCAACCCGATCCAAACACTGTAGGTGGTTTCTTGACAATCAGTGCAGGTATGGTTCTTGACCAATTTGGATATGGATTTGGATTTACTGCATTTATGCTTTATATGATGTACTTTGCTGATGGTCCTTACAAAACATCTCACTATGCAATCTGTACAGCATTCATGGCTCTCGGTATGATGCTCCCAGGTATGTGGTCAGGTTGGTTGCAAGAATTGGTCGGCTATAACCATTTCTTCATTTGGACATTGCTCTGCTGCTTGGGTACTTGGGCTGTAACTGCTATGGTTAAGGTTGACCCAAATTATGGTAAAAAGAAAAAACAAGTAGAAGAAAAGAAATAAACATGACTTCATTGTTTAAGAAAATATCAGTGCTTGCCATTGCCCTCGTGGCAATGGCTGCTTCGGCACAAGTAAAACCCGGTGTTGAAACTCTTCGTGACGGAGGTTTCGCGCAGTTGCAAGGCAAACGCGTGGGCTTGATTACCAACCCCAGCGGTGTTGACAACAACTTGGTATCGACTATCGATATCATTGCTAATGCTCCTGGTGTGAAACTCACTGCACTTTATAGCCCCGAGCACGGTGTTCGTGGCGATATCGCTGCGGGTGAGAAAGTTGACACTTATGTTGACTCAAAAACAGGCGTAACTGTTTACTCATTGTATGGCAAGAACAAAAAACCTTCGGCTGAAATGCTCAAAGATGTTGATGTGCTTGTCTATGACATTCAGGACAACGGTTGCCGCTCGTTCACATTTATCAGCACAATGGGTTTGTGCATGGAAGCATGTGCCGAAAACGGTAAAGAATTTATGGTTCTTGACCGTCCCAACCCCCTTTCAGGTTTGAAGGTGGAAGGTAACTTGGTTGAAGATGGTTTCTATTCATTGGTTAGCCAATTCAAGATCCCCTATCTTTATGGCTTGACTCCTGGCGAACTTGCGTTGATGCTCAACGACGGTATGTTGAAAGACGGAAAAACTACTAAATTGACAGTAGTGCCTATGACAGGCTGGCACCGTTACATGACATTTGACCAAACAGGTATGCCTTGGATTTTGCCCTCACCCCACCAACCCTATCCTCAATCGGCTATTTACTACCCCACAACAGGTATTATCGGCGAATTGTATTTTGTGTCAATCGGTGTTGGTTACACAATGCCCTTCCAATTGATTTGTGCTCCTTGGATTGATGCAAACGAATTCTGCAACCGATTGAACGCATTGAACCTCAAAGGTATCATGTTCCGTCCCATTTACATCAAGCCCTATTACAGTGTAGGTAAAGGCGAAAACCTCCAAGGTGTTCAACTTTATGTAACTGATGTACTCGACTGTGAATTGACAATGGTTCAATTCCACGCAATGGAAATTCTTGCCGAAATGTATCCCGACAAACGTCTCCTTGATGAAGACGGTCAAGGTACATTGGGTAACCGTTGGAACATGTTTGACAAGGTGTGTGGTACCGACCAAATTCGCATCCTTTTCTCTAAAAACTACAAAGTTGCCGACATCATTGACTATTGGAACAAAGATGTTGACGCATTCAAAGCAAAATCAAGCAAATATTATCTTTATAAGTAATAAGAATCCAAAAGAAGTCACCTATGGAATTGTCATATAAACAATTTATTGACGAGATTAAAACATTTGTCGATAAAGACCGTATATACACCGATGATTTGCGTTGTCTCACATGGGGTACAGATGCCGGTTTTTACCGCATGATTCCCAAGATTGTTGTACGCTCTAAAAATGAAGACGAGGTTTCACGCTTGCTTCAAGTGGCAACCCGCCTCAAATTACCAGTAACATTCCGTGCTGCCGGCACAAGTTTGTCGGGACAAGCCATCAGTGACTCAATACTTATAGTAGCAGGTAAGCATTGGGAGGATTATGAAATCTCTCCCGATGCCTCTACTGTTAAATTGCAACCCGGTATCATAGGCGCGCAGGTAAACGAATATCTCAAGCCTTATAACCGCATGTTTGCTCCCGACCCCGCATCAAAAAAATCGGCGATGGTAGGTGGTATTGTCATCAACAATGCATCGGGTATGAACTGCGGTACACATGCCAATAGCGATAAGATTTTGAACTCAGTTCGCATCGTGTTTGCCGATGGTACAGTGCTTGACACAGGCGATGACCGCTCTCGCGCGGTATTTGCCCGCCTCAAACCACAATTTATAGACGGCATCATGAAGTTGCGCGATGAGATCTGTGCCGATGAAGAATTGGTAAAACGCATCAAGTACAAATATAGCATCAAGAATGTTACCGGTTTGAACTTGTTGCCTTATGTCACTTATCGCGACCCTTATGAAATCATTGCTCACTCAATGGTGGGCTCAGAAGGTACGCTTGCATTCCTTTCTGAAATTACAGTAAATACATCTCATCTCTATCCTTGCTCAGCAAGTGCAATGCTCTATTTCAGCGATTTGAAAGAGGCTTGTAAGGCTGTTGTAGCAATGAAAAAAGGTCCGGTATTTGGTGCCGAACTTCTTGACAAAAAATCACTCTCGGCTGTAAATGACCCCACAGGTGAGGGCCTCACTGCCGTTCTTACCGAAACAAAGGCTGATACGCCCGAAGAATTGCAGAAAAATATCAACGAAATACTTGAAATTCTCAAGCCTTTCAACCTTTACAAACCTGCTTATTTTACCGATAAGCCTGAAGAATATTCAGAGTATTGGAAAATTCGTTCAGGTATCTTCCCCTCAGTGGGTGCAACACGTCCTTTGGGCTCAACTGTGCTCATTGAAGATGTGGCGTTCCACATCGAGGATCTTCCCGAAGCAACTGTTGAGTTGCAGGCATTGCTTCAAGAAAACGGTTACAACGATGCTTGTATCTATGGTCACGCTCTTGAAGGCAACTATCACTTTATCATCTCTCAATCATTTGACTCACAAGCCGAGATTGACCGTTACAAAAATCTTATGCTTGCAGTCGAACGCCTCGTTGTTGACCGATATGACGGTTCGTTGAAAGCCGAGCATGGTACAGGTCGCAATATGGCTCCGTTTGTGAAAAAAGAATGGGGCGAAAAAGCATGGTCTTACATGAAGAAGGTTAAAGACCTCTTTGACCCCAACAATATATTGAACCCTGGTGTAATCTTTAATGATGACCCCGAATGTTACATCAAAGGCTTGAAACCGCTGCCTTTAACCAATCCTCATGTTGACAAATGTATCGAATGTGGTTTCTGCGAGGTTAACTGTGTAACTTGTGGTTATTCATTGTCGGCTCGTCAACGCATTGTGGCTCAACGCGAAATCACTCGCTTGCGCACAACTGGCGAAGACCCTGCTCGCTTGGCCCGTCTTGAAAAACAATTTAAAGAACTCGGCAACAATACATGTGCCGGCGATGGATTGTGTAGCACATCGTGTCCGATGGGTAACAATACCGGCGAAATGATTCATGACTTGCGTCAGGCTGCGTTGCCACAGGGTAGCATGGGCTACAAAATTGGTGATTTTGCAGCCAAAAACCTCAAACTTATCACAGGCGTGTTGCGTCCCGCATTGTCGGTGGCAAATGTTGCCGGAAAAGTGTTGGGTAATGGTGGTGTGAAAGCCTTGGGCGGAATGCTCCACAAAGTGGGAATGCCATTGTGGACTCCCGAATTGCCCGGCGCATTCTATTCACCCAAAGAAGAAGTTAAACCCGCCGATAAGAAAGTGGTTTATTTCCCCAGCTGTATTAATCAGACAATGGGCGTTTCGCGTGAACCAGGTAAGAAAATCGCTCCGCTTGTTGATGTGATGATTAAACTTTGTAACAAAGCAGGCTATGAAGTGATTTTCCCCGAAGGAATGAAAAACCTTTGTTGCGGTATGATCTGGGAAAGTAAGGGCATGCCCGATATCGCTAACCGCAAGACTGCCGAGCTTGAGGCAGCATTGCTCAAAGCGTCGGAAAACGGCAAATATCCCGTGCTTTGCGACCAAAGTCCTTGTTTGCACCGCATGCGCGACCACATCAAGAGCATGCACCTCTATGAACCCGCCGAGTTTATCCACGATTTCTTGGCTCCCGAATTGGTGTTTGAACCCACCGACGAGCCTGTAGCAATCCATGTGACTTGTTCGTCACGCCGCATGGGCTTGGCTGGCAAGATTGTAGGCTTGGCAAGCAAGTGCTCACGCAATGTGGTTGTTCCCACCGAAATCGGTTGTTGCGGTTTTGCCGGCGACAAAGGATTTATGTTGCCCGATATGAACAAGTATGCTCTCCGCAAGTTGCGCCCCCAAATCGAGAAAGCAGGTGTCAAAGCAGGTTACTCAAACAGCCGCACATGCGAAATCGGTTTGTCAACCAACAGTGGTGTTCCCTATAAATCAATCGCATACTTGGTAGATAGTTGCACGAAATCAAAAAAATAATAAATATATCATGGCAGAAGTTGTAAAAAAACAAAGTCAGCGAATGCTCGCTCTTGACATCCTTCGCGGTATCACTATCGCGGGCATGATTCTTGTGAACAATCCTGGCTCATGGAGCAATATGTATGCTCCGTTGGGACATGCTCCTTGGCATGGCTTGACTCCCACCGACTTGATTTTCCCCTTCTTTATGTTCATCATGGGAATTTCAACATTTATTTCATTGCGTAAATTTGAATTCAAACTTTCTTGGCCCTTGTTTGTCAAGATTATTCGCCGCACAGTTGTAATCTTTGCAATCGGCTTGGCTATTGCATGGTTTAGCAAGTTGTGTTATGGCTTGGCAGGCGGCAAGTCGTTGGCTGAAGCGGCCAACTCGTTCAGCACGTTGCGCATTCTTGGTGTAATGCCACGCTTGGCATTGTGCTATGGCTTTGCATCGTTGATAGTATTAGTGTTGCGTTGCCGCCACATTTTGTGGGTAATCGCAACCTTGCTCATCGGCTATGGCGTGTTGTTGCTATGCTGCAACGGTCTAGTGTTCTCAGAAGACAACATCGTGTCAATCATTGACCGCGCAGTTCTTGGCGTTGACCACATGTATAAAGACACAGTTGACGGTGTAAAACTTGCCCTCGACCCCGAAGGCTTGTTGAGCACAATTCCCTCTATTGCACATGTTCTCATCGGTTTCTGGGCCGGTATGAAAATGATGGAAGTGAAAGATATCAATATGCGCGTTAACCGCTTGTTTATCATCGGTGCGATTTTGATGTTTATTGGTTTCTTGTTTGACTATGCAATTCCCATCAACAAAAAATTGTGGACACCCACATTTGCAGTCGTAACTTGCGGTTTGGCATCAACAATGTTGGCCCTTTTGATTTGGATTATCGACATCAAAGGTTACAAAAAATGGTGTCGCTTCTTCGAAGCATTTGGCGTAAACCCCTTGTTTATGTATGTGCTTGGTGGCGTATTGGGCATCCTTTTTGCAACAATCAAGTTTGGCGGCACATCTATCAAGATGTTTATTTATAACGATTTCTTGGTATCGGTTGTGGGCGATGCTACATTGGCATCATGCCTCTATGCAATCATCTTTATCGCCATCAACTGGTGTATCGGTTATGTACTTTATAAAAACAAAATATACATTAAGATTTAGATATGAAATTAATTGCAGATTGTGGCAGCACTAAAATTCAATGGTGTGCTGTTGAAAACGGAAATGTGGTAAAAGAATTTTTTACCCCCGGTATGAATGCGGTGATGCTCACCGAAGAAGAAATGACAGCCCGTTTGGCTGCCGAGTTGAAACCCGAAGTTGAAGGTATGGCATTTGAAAGCATCTATTTCTATGGTGCTGGCTGTATCAACGACGATGTTTGTGGTAATGTTCGTCGCGCTATCGCTGCAAATGCTTCGGCTCCCGTTATCGAAGTTTACACCGACCTTCTCGCTGCTGCTCGTGCACTCTTTGGCAACGAAGCAGGTATCGCTTGTATCCTCGGTACTGGTTCAAACTCTTGCTACTACGACGGCGAAAAAATCGTTGACAATGTATCGCCCCTCGGTTATATCCTCGGTGACGAAGGTAGTGGTGCCGTTCTCGGTAAATTGCTCGTTGGTGATGTGTTGAAAAAACAACTTCCCGAACACCTTTGCGAAAAATTCCTCGCTCAATATGACCTCGACCGCATGAAAATCATCCAAAAGGTATATCGTGAGCACCCCGCAAACCGCTTCCTCGCATCGGTAACTCGCTTCCTCATTGAAAATATCGAAGAACCCGCTGTTCACCGTCTCGTATTGAACGCATTTAAGGCATTCTTTGTTCGCAACATCGCTAACTATGACAACTACAAAGAATATAGCATCAACTTTGTAGGTTCAATTGCATACTACTATCGCGATGTATTGGAAGAAGCAGCGGCAGCTGTTGACTGTAAAATCGGCAAAATTCTTGCTGCTCCCATGGAAGGTCTCATCGCTTACCACTCATAATTGAAACATTAATCATTAAAATAAAACTACAATGGCTTTTGTAAAAATCAGTGAACAGTCATCACTCTATAACGACTTGGAAAAGAAGTCGGTATTGGAAATCTTGACTGACATCAACAACGAAGACAAAAAAGTTGCTCTCGCTGTTGAAAAAGCAATTCCTGCTATCGAGAAACTCGTTACTGAAATCGTTAAGCGTATGAAAAAAGGTGGCCGCATCTTCTACATGGGTGCTGGTACATCAGGCCGTCTCGGTGTGCTTGACGCATCAGAAATTCCTCCCACATACGGTATGGACCCCTCATTCGTAATCGGTCTCATCGCAGGTGGTGACACAGCATTGCGCAACCCCGTTGAAAATGCCGAAGACGACACAGTTCAAGGTTGGAAAGACCTCCAAGCATTTGATATCAACGACAAAGACACTGTTATCGGTATTGCAGCATCAGGAACAACTCCCTATGTAATCGGCGCTCTCAACACTTGCCGCGAAAACGGTATCTTGACTGCTGCTATCACATCTAACCCCGATGCTCCCATTTCACAAGCAGCTGACATCGCAATCGAAATGGTTGTTGGTCCCGAATATGTAACAGGTAGTTCACGCATGAAATCTGGTACAGGTCAAAAAATGATTTGTAACATGATTACTACATCAGTTATGATTCAAATGGGTCGCGTAAAAGGCAACAAGATGGTTAACATGCAGTTGTCAAACGCTAAACTCGTTGACCGCGGTACTCGCATGGTGATTGAAGAACTCGGTCTTCCCTACGAAGAAGCAAAACGCCTCCTTCTCCTCCACGGCGAAGTGAAACGCGCTTGCGACGCTTACCGTGCCGAAAACGCTTAATCAGTTTATTTGATTAGATAAAACAAGGCGATGCATCAACAGATGCATCGCCTTGTGCTTTTTTGTTGCTGATGTTTTCACAGCACAGCTGGTGTCGTCACAGCAGGTATATGCCGAGATTTGCCGTTATCCCCACATATTTACCCGCGAAGGAGGACTGTTTTATCTCATAATGTGATGTATGTGCTAATAATTTGATGGTAATGTGCTTGGTGGTCGGCAAATAATTTGTAAATTTGCTTATTCAAAAAATATGCAATTATGAAAACCGATAAAGAATTGGAACTGATATTGGTAAGTATCTCGGGCAATGACCATCCGGGTGTAACATCGGCTTTGACTGCGATATTGGCGCGTTACAATGCCGGTATACTTGATATTGGTCAGTCAAATATCCACCACACATTGTCGTTGGGTATCTTGTTCCGCACCGAAAGCAGTGTGTCGGGCGATATTATGAAGGAATTGCTTTTCAAGGCATCGGAACTTGATGTGCAGATTCGTTTTACGCCTGTGTCGGTCGAACAATACAACGATTGGGTAGGCCGCCAGGGTAAGAGCCGTTGGATTATCACTATTCTCGGCCGTCGTCTCACAGCGCGCCACATTGCGCTTGTTACCGATGTTGTTACCGACCAAAATCTGAATATTGATAGCATTCGCCGTTTGACAGGTCGTATGCCTTTGGCCGAAACCGAGGACCCGCTGTCAAAATCGTGTGTGGAATTGTCGGTTCGCGGAACTCCGCGCGACAAAGCCGAGATGCAGTCGCGATTTATGCAAATGGCCAGCGACGAAGAGTTTGATGTATCGTTGCAAGAAGATACGATGTATCGCCGTTGTCGCCGCTTGATATGCTTTGATATGGACTCTACGCTCATCGAGACCGAGGTTATCGACGAGTTGGCTATCCGAGCCGGAGTGGGCGATGAGGTTAAGGCTATCACTGAAAGTGCGATGCGTGGCGAGATTGATTTCTGCGAAAGTTTCCGCCGCCGTGTGGCTATGCTCAAAGGCCTTGATGAGAGCGTGATGAAAGATATTGCCGAAAATCTGCCCATTACCGAAGGCCTTGACCGATTGATGCAAGTGTTGCGCCGCACAGGTTACAAAACAGCTATTCTTTCGGGTGGTTTCACTTATTTTGGTAACTACTTGAAACAACGCTTTGGCTTTGACTATGTGTATGCCAACGAACTTGAAATCGTTGACGGCAAATTGACAGGTAATTTTGTGGGCGACATTGTTGACGGCAAGCGTAAAGCCGAGTTATTGCGCCTTATTGCACAGGTCGAAAATGTGAATATCGCACAAACTATTGCAGTTGGTGACGGTGCAAACGATTTGCCGATGCTTGCCACAGCCGGTTTGGGTATTGCATTCCATGCCAAGCCCAAAGTGAAGGAAACAGCCGAACAAAGTCTGTCGACCATCGGCCTTGACGGTATCCTTTATTTCCTCGGATTTAAGGACTTGTTTATTGAATAAGTTTTTATAAAAATATCTCTAAAAAGAGGCGTTTGTCTGACAAAAACGGGCAAACGCTTTTTTTAATGCGAGTTTTTATGTTAAAAAGCTGTGCAAATGCAATCAAATTGGTTGATTTTTAGTAAATTTGTAGGCTTAAATTCGGCTGACTTTGCTATGCAGAGCGCCGAAAAAGGCAAACAAGTGAGAAAATAAACAAATAATAACTAAACAATAACTTAATCATTTTTTCGCATGAAGAAATTTTATCAGAAATTGGCCATGTTGTTCGTGTCGCTTTTGGTGGCAGGAACTGCATTTGCAGCCAATCCTGTGGCATTCGAAATTTATGAAAGTTTTGACGATGCTACACATTACACCGCAGGAGCAAATATCCCTGACGGATGGAAGTCAGAGGGTAATTATCCCTTTACTCGCAACACAGGCAACTATTTTGGCGTAAAGGCAAAATCGGGCGAATATGTGTTTGGAGCACCTGCGTCTTATGACTACGGTCGTAACGAGATTTTCTATACTCCCATGATGAAACTTGCTGCCGGCAAGCCTTGCACCATCATGTTCTCGGTTTATGCTGTCGGTGGCACACCTGCAAATGTGCGTAACAACGGCTTTACTGTAACAGCCGGTAATGCACAAACTCAAGATGCTCAAACTATCGCAGTAGGCACTGTTGCAAATGCTGCCTATACATCTTGGACCGACTTTGCGTTCTCATTCAAACCCGAAGCCGATGGTGAGTATTGCTTTGCTCTTAAACTCAACTGTGATATTGCATCATCGGGTAATGTTGCTCTCGACGAGTTTACAATCACAGGTTACTCTCCCGCAGAGTCGCCCGAAAATCAAACTCCCGAAGTGACTGTAACTCCTGCGAATGCACAGTTGGCAACAGTGTTTGTTGGCGAAACATACAAGACAAAAGTAAATGTAAAAGCTGCAAACCTCGTTTCTGATATCACAGTAGGCAACCTTTCTACAAGCGAAATCACACCCAGTGTGACTACAATCGCCAAGGCTGATGCTATGTCGGCTAACGGTTATGACCTCGAATTGACAGTGACTCCCGCAAGCGCAACAAGCAATGGCGGAACATTTACTCTTACAACCGACAATCTTGATGCAGTAACATGCCAAGTGGCTTGGACTGCTGTTCAACCCACCGAAGTTGCTACTTTGGCTGCACTCAAAGCGGCAAGCACCGACGGTACATACAAATTCACAGGCGAAGCAGTTGTAACTTTTGTTGACGCATCAAATCATATCGTTTACATGCAAGATGCAAACGACGGTGTTCGCATGTTGGTTGACAATCTTGGCACTCTTAAAGCAGGTGATGTTGTAAGCGCTCAATATGTTGGCGTGCAAAACCTCGCTGACGGTTTGACTGCTATCGCGTTGACCGAATCGTTGAATGTAACAGCATCAGACCGCGCAGTTGCTGCACAAGAAGTGACTTTGGCTACTCTTGCTGCTAATGCTGCTGATTATGCAAACGAACTCGTTGTTGTGAAAAATGTTCGCATCACTGACTTGACCGAACCTTTGTTCTCAACTGCACTCGTTGCTATCAACGACGGTGCCGAAGGTCAACTCGCACCTTTTGCATCAACCGACCTCATCGGTTCAAACAAAACTTCAAGCATGTTCAACCTCACAGGCCTTGCTGTTGGCAACGCTGCTGCTGTGGTTGCTCCTCGTGCTATTGCCGATATTCAAGTGCTCACTGCCCAACTTATGGTATCGCCCTTGTCGGCACAAGTAGCAAACGCTTTTGTTGGCGAAACTTACACAACAACTATCAAAGTTTATGGCTCAAACCTCTTGGGCGATGTTGTTGTTAAAAACATCTCAACCGAACAACTCACAACATCGGTTGACACAATTCCTATGGCAGATGCAATGTCAGAAGCAGGTTATGCTCTCGATGTTGTTCTCACTCCTGCCGACCTCATTACAACTGCTGCAACTTTTGAACTCGCATCAGAAGGAGCCGAGTCGGTTGTATTCCAAATCACTTGGGCTGCAAGCGAACCCAACGCAATCGAATCGTTGGCCGCTTTCAAAACTGCCGAAGCAGGCGTTGCTTACAAATATGTTGGCGAAGCGCTCGTAACTTATGTTGATGCTAAAAACGGCCTCGTTTACATGCAAGACAACACAGCCGGCGTTCGCGTGTCTGTCGCTAATGTGGCTGGAGTGAAAGAAGGCGACAAAGTATCGGGATACTACGCAAATGCTCAAAACGGCGAAAACGGCTTGACTGTTGTTGCTCTTGACGAAGCATTGACTGTTGTTTCAAGCGACAATGTTGTAACTCCCAAACAAGTAACACTCAAAAAACTCGCTGCAAATGCTGCTGCTTATGCAAATATGTTAGTGCGCGTGCGTGAGGTTTCAATGACAGGTGCTTCTTTCGTAGCCGAAGGTAACGCTATTAACGACGGTGCCGAAGGTTTGGTATTGCCTTTTGAAGCATCATCACTTGTTGGTACTTATGCTCTTGAAACATTCAACCTCATCGGTATCGCATTGAGCGAAACTGCTGCTGTGGTTGCTCCCCGTTCGGAATATGATGTTGAAGAAATTTGGCTTGAACCTAGCCCCGAAAATTACAGCTCGGCTTATGAGTTGCCCTATTTCAACACATTCGACAACTTGGATAACGACTATGACGGCACAAATGTAGTGCCCATGGGCTGGAAATCAGTTGGTAGCACACCCTTCATCACTGCATCAATCAATGGTGTGAAGGCTGTTACAGGTACATATTATATCGTAGGTGTTGAGTCGGAAGAAAACGAACGTGACGACCGCCTTTACACTCCCATGTTCCGCATGACTGCCGGCGTTGAATATGTAGTTTCTTACTACCTCTACATGCCCGGTAACTCTGGTGGTGGTGTGTTGCGCGACACTGACTTGCGTGTGACTGTCGGTTCAGAACAAGATATCGACTTCCAACCCATCACAGTGCAGTTGATCGAAGACCAATCGATCTTGTCGTTCACAAAACAAGAATTTAAGTTCACTCCTGAGTACACAGGTGCATATTGCTTTGCATTCTCGCTCTCAACCGATGTTAACTATTGCGGCCATGTGGCAATCGATGACTTCAACATCACTGCTCCCGGCTTGGTATCTCACCCCACTGCTAACTTCGGTATCGGCGGTATCTTCGAAATCTTTAACAGCGACATGTTGTCTTATCCCAACACTCCTGTCAAGATTAATAACTTGTCATTGAACGCCGAAACTTACAAATGGACTGTAACTTGCCCCGATAACACTCAGTTGACTTCAACCGACGAAAATCCCGAGTTTATTTTTGACCAAAACGGTACTTATGAAATCGCTTTGGACGCAACAAACTCTCGTTCAACTCGCTCAACAAGCAAGTCAATCAATGTTCAATATATTACTGGCAAATATGACAGTGCTATTACAACATGGAACCCCAATCACGACGCAATGTATGAACGCGGTTTGCTTCCCTCATGGGGCGACTCGTTCATCGAAGACTATAATTATGACTTCGTTGCCGGTTACAACCGTTTCTACTTGAAGATGGCAGAGCGTTTTGAATTGCCCGACAATCTTGAAGTGAACATCAAGACACTCAACATTTGGCTTGCTCACTACAAAAACCGTGCTTACACATCGGGATATGATAGCGAAAAACCCTTCTCTATCGTGTTCTATGGTGAAACAGACGGCTGTTTGGACGAAAGCAAAGTGTTTGGTCGTTTGGATTCTTCACTCTACACATTGTTTGGCAACTCAGGTATCGGTGGCTCGGCAGGTGAAGCCCGCGATGTTAACTTTGTCAACTACTTGGGCGCACCCATCAAAACAAAAGGTACTTTCTATCTCGCATTTGAATATGCCGACGATATGACAGTAACTACAACTGACCCCAACCTCGGCCGCTCATACATGGGTATGAACACTATCCTCCACTCTGACGGTGTTGCTACTCTCTATGCTAAGCCCACAAAAGTTCCCGCTAACTCAACTATCCGTCCCGACGGTAAATGGCACCGCATTGACGAAATTGACCCCAACATGAAGGGTCTTGGTAACTACTTCATTCTTTGGGTTGATTCAGAAACATCAAGCATCGCACTCAACTCAATGGGCAATGTAGTGTTTGCAGTTCGCCTTGAAGGTTCTAACCTCGTTGTAAGCGGTACTACCGAAGGCGAAACAGTGGCTGTTTACAACCTCAACGGTCAACTCGTTGCAACAGAGGTGGCACAAGCACAAAGCGCAGTTGTTGATGTTGCAGGTCTTGCAAACGGTGTATATGTAGCGAAAACTGCTGCCGGTGTTGCAAAATTTGTGAAATAAATTTGATTAAAACAATCTGATATGAGGCTCATCGGGTTTAGGCCAAAAGCCTTCCTGATGAGTCTCTCTTTTTGAAACAATATGAATTTGACAAAAAAACTAATAGTGGCGTTGGCTCTTTCAGTAGGCTCGTTGGCAGCCAATGCAGTGCCTGCCTATCCCGGCCTGATTAATGCCACTCAGCCCGACGGCACTACTGTCGCTGTGAAACTTCACGGTGACGAGTCGTTGAATTGGGCATCAACCCCCGACGGATATACATTGCTCCGCAACGGCGAGGGCTTTTGGTCGTTTGCGCGCCAAATGAAAGACGGCTCTATTGAAGCATCAGAATTGGTTTACCGCGGCGATGAGTCGGTGGCTGTGGCAAACGGCATTGAAAAGGGGTTGAAATACTCGGGCGCACAGCGATTGGAGTTGAAACAGCAAAACCTCGAATTGAAGGGTAGTAGTCTGCAAGTTGAAGGTACATATCCCTCAACCGGCAAAAACAAATTGCTCTTGTTGTTGCTCAACTACTCCGATACACAACCCGTGTTTACGCAAACAAACTTTGACGCAATGATGAACCAAGAAAACTATGGTTCGGTTGGTTGCTTCCGCGATTATTATCTTGAAAACTCTTATGGCAAACTCGATATCACAACAACAGTGACTCGTTGGGTAACACTCCCTTATGCCAAAGAATACTATGGCTCTGACCGCGCAATCGAGATGATTCAGCACGGCTTGAATATTCTTGTCAGCAACGGCGAGTTGGATTTGCGCGAGTTTGACAACGACGGTGACGGCGTCCTCGACGGCTTGGCCGTAATTCACCAAGGTGCCGGTCAAGAATACACCGGCGGTGCAAATGATATTTGGTCACATTCAAGCATCATTTATGGCATGTCGTTTAACGGTATTCAGGTGCGCCGTTACACCATTGAGCCCGAATTGCTTGGCACAACAGGCAAGATGTCGACCATCGGCGTTATCTGCCACGAATTTGGTCACAACCTCGGCGCTCCCGACTTTTATGACACCGATTATAGCGAAAACGGCGGCGATTATCCCGGTACAGGCGTGTGGGACTTGATGGGTTCGGGCGCTTGGAACGGCTCTGGAAAGGGCGACCGCCCCGCAAATATCAACATGTGGCAAAAGATTCAACTCGGTTGGGTTAACCCCGTCGTGCTTGAATCTACACAAAAAATCACAGCCATGCCCTCGGCCCACAACAACCCTGTGGCATATCGCGTCAATACAACCGTCCCTGGCGAGTATTACATTCTCGAAAACCGTCAGCAAAGTGGACCATTTGACCAAGCTCTTCCCGGTCACGGTATGTTGGTTTACCATGCCAATGAAGAAATCATTAAGAAATCGGTGGCCGACAACACTATCAATGTGGGCTATCCCCAAGGTATGTACACTGTGAGCGCATCGGCAGGGGAGGACCCCGATGCCTATGTTAGTTCATACGGTAGTGTAAATGACGCATCTGCACCTTTCCCTGGCAAGTCAAACATCCGCACCCTCAGCGATGCCTCTAAACCCTCGCTCCGTTCAATCTCTGGCCGTTATTCTTACAAGGCGTTGACAAATATCGCCGAAAGCGTTGATGGCTACATCTCGTTTAACTTTACAGCAGAGGAAACACCAGCTGCGCCCATCAACCTCACAGCAACAGCCGAAAAAGGCCTTGTGACACTCCGTTGGGACATTCCTGCCGAAGCGGCAAATCAAGTGATGTATTATAATGTGTATCGCAACGACGAGGCCATCGCGTTTACTCAAATGAACGAGTTTACCGACCGCGGTCTTACCGATGAGTCAATGGTGACATATCATGTTGATGCCGTTTATATCAACGGCTTGATATCGCCTTATGCATCGGTGTCAATTCGCGTTCCTTCAAACATCATTACCGACATCACAGCCGATATAACCAATGAAGATGTGACACTTTCATGGGCTATTGAGTCGCGCTTGACACGCATGACAAGTTTTGACCCCACCCACAATGTAAACAGTTACAATGTGAAGTCGCTCGACTTTGTGCATCGCTATCGTGCCGACGACTTGAAGGCATATAAAGGTTACTCAATTCGTCGCATTTCATATTTGCCCTATCAGTCACAAAAAGACCTTGCAATCACATTGCGCGTGTGGGAGGCCGATGCCGATGGCTCTAACGCAAAAGTGGTATCAGAACGCGTTGTGAAAGAATTTGGTACAGCAATTTGGAACACAACATTGCTCACTCGCTCGGTAACAATCACAGGCGAAAAAGACTTGTGGATAGGTCTGCATCTCGAAACCACAACAGGTAGCATTCAAGTGCTCTCTGATATTGGCCCCAAGGTTGACGGTTATGGTAACTGGATAAAACTTGAAGGCGACACTTGGAAAGCCGACAATGTGGCTGCCGGAAACTTCTTCCTATATGTGCCATTGACCGAGCCGACAGCTACCGATGTTGCTACTCTCGAAAGTTGCGGCACAGTAACCGATGTGGCGCTTGATATGTTCTATCCCATTGGTTATGCCATTTATCGCGACGACCAGCTTATGGGCTGGAGCTCAACCCGCAAATGGGTAGATAACTCTCCGTTGAAAGGCGCGCACACCTATTCAATTGCCAACCTCTACAAAGGCGCAAACGAGTCGGTGGCAAAATCATTGGAAGTGACATTCGGCGCAAACGACATTGATGAAGTCAATGTAGCCGACGCTGCTGTTGAGGTAGCCCGCTATGACCTTTGTGGCCGTCAGTTGGCACAACCTGCCAAAGGCGTGAATGTCGTGAAAATGAGCGACGGCACCGTCCGCAAAGAATTTGTGAAATAACCACAACCATCACCCCAAAAATACCACGCCCTTCCTGCAATAGCAAGAAGGGCGTGGTTTTTATGTGCTTGTTTATAGACGATGAGGTCGGCGTATCGGGCGAAAGGCTGCAAATGTTAATATCGTGTAGAAAAATGGACTTGTAAAAACGAGACGGTTGTTGTAACTTTGTTGTTTGGAATATTATACATAGAAATAATGAGTGATGTAATTAAATTGTTGCCCGACTCGGTAGCCAATCAGATAGCGGCTGGCGAGGTGATTCAGCGACCGGCTTCTGTGATTAAGGAGTTGGTGGAAAATGCTGTCGATGCGGGCGCTACAAACATACAGATTATTCTCAAAGATGCGGGCCGCACTCTCATTCAGGTGGTGGACAACGGTTGTGGCATGAGCGATACTGATGCGCGATTGGCGTTTGAACGACATGCTACATCAAAGATTAAGGCGGCTGACGACCTGTTTGCGTTGCGCACTATGGGTTTCCGTGGCGAGGCTCTTGCTTCAATTGCGGCCATCGCCCAAGTTGACTTGCGCACGATGCGCCACGGGGAGTCGGTCGGTACACGCATCGTGATAAGCGGCTCGAAAGTCGAAAGCCAAGAGCCCGAGGCATGTCAGCCCGGCTCAAATATGATGGTGAAAAACCTGTTTTTCAATGTGCCTGCCCGTCGCAAGTTCTTGAAGAAGGACTCGGTGGAGTTGAGCAACATTATGCGCGAGTTTGAACGATTGGCATTGGTTAACACCGATGTGGAGTTCACGCTCATTCACAATGATGCCGTGTTGCACCAACTGTTGAAGGGCTCTTTGAAACAACGCATCTGTGACTTGTTTGGCAAGTCGCTTGACCATCAGTTAATTCCCGTGGCTACCGATACGCCCATCGTCAAGATTTCGGGGTTTGTGAGTCTGCCCGAGAATGCGCGCCGCCGCAATGCGTTGCAATATCTCTTTGTGAATGGCCGCAACATGCGCCATCCCTATTTCCACAAGGCGTTGATGCAGTGTTATGAGCAGTTGATATCGGCCGACACACAACCTTGCTATTTTATCGACTTCAAGGTTGACCCCGACACGATTGATGTGAATATCCACCCCACAAAAAACGAAATCAAGTTTGAGAACGAGCAGCCTATATGGCAAATTCTCGTGGCAGCTGTGAAGGAGTCGCTTGGAAAGTTTAACGCTGTGCCTTCGATTGACTTTGATGCCGTTGATGTACCCGATATTCCTGCGTTTAACCCCAACGCCAATGCTGTACACGGAATTGATTTGGACACATCATACAATCCGTTTGCCGCAACTGCATCGCCATCGTCATACAAGCCCTCGGCAAGCAGCGGAGGCGGCTCATGGCAACAAGAGCGCAAGGCTGTTGCACATGATTGGCAAAAACTGTATGAAGATTTTACCGACGAGCGAGTGGCGTATGGCGAATCGAGTGCTTTGTCGCAACTTTTTGGCGCAGTGCCGGCCGAGGAAAATGTGGGTCAGCAAGAAATGTTTGACTCGTCGGCAAACGAGGCCATGTCGGTGATGCAGATAAAGAACCGTTACATCTTGTCGCCCTCAACATCGGGGCTGATGGTTGTTGACCAACATCGTGCGCATATCCGCATATTGTTTGACCGATATATTGACCTTGCCGGAAGTGGCGCTCTTGCATCGCAGCGTGTCATCTTTCCTGAGGTGTTGCAATTGTCTCCGTCGCAAAATGTGGTGCTTGACAGCATTATCGATGAGGTGGCAACTCTCGGTTTTGACCTCGCTTTCCTGGGCGATAATGCTTGGAGCGTAAATGGCGTTCCGTCAGTGATAGGAGATATTAACCCGGTTGAGGTGTTGATGCAGATTATCGAGTCGGTTTCGGAGACGGGCGATGAGGTCGGAAACTCGTTGCGCGAGAAGATTGCGCTGTCAATGGCAAAAACATCGGCAATCAGAATGGGACAGCCTTTGAGTCAGTCGGATATGGAGCATCTTTTAAGTGATTTGTTTAAGGTGTCAACTCCTAATTACACGCCCGACGGACAGGTGGTTATAAGCAATATTTCGTTTGATGATATATCAAGATTATTCAAGTGATATAATGGAGAATATAAAGAAGATTTTAAGCATAGGTTTAATTATGGGTGCAGTGTTTGCGGCCCAAGCGGGCGCTAATGGGTTGGAACAGCGCATTGACTCGTTGATGCAGTCGCGTTATGGTGAAGATGAGCCTGGTGCGGCTGTGCTGATAATGAAGGGCGATGATGTGTTGTTTGAGCGCTACTATGGCATTGCCGATATGGAAACTCGCGAGCCTATAAGTTCGAAAACCACATTCAACATTGCTTCGGTGTCAAAGCAATTTACTGTTGTCGGCGCGATGACATTACAACAAAAAGGCTTGTTTAATATGGGCGATACTGTTGCGCGCTATTTTCCCGAATGGGAGAGCGAGATTTGGCAAAAGGTGACATTCAAGCATCTTGCAAGCCACACATCGGGCGTTCCCGACACTCGCGACCGTTCAAGCCGTGAGGCGTGTGTGTATGCCGATGATTCGGTGTCGATGAGTTATATTCCGCATTTGTCGGAACTCGCGTTTGAGCCCGGCACATATTATGACTATATCAACCCGACATTCATTATTATGGCAAATGCCATGGAACGAGTAACCGGCACGCCCTTTGTGCAATATCAGCAAAAAGAAATTTTTGACCGCTGTCGCATGACCAAAACATATTATTTTGACCCCAAAGCCGTTGTTCCTCATCAATCGCATGCCTATGTGCCCGATGAAAACGGAGAGTGGAAGCAGTATGATTATGGCGAAGAAACATTCTTTGCGACACGCCCCGACGGCGGCATTTATTCGACTGCGCGCGATATGGCGAAATGGGAAAAGGCGTTGCGCGAAGGTGTGGTGTTAAATCAGCACTATTTGATGCGTGCATATCAGCCTGTGATTTCGGTTGCTGACAGTCCGCTGTGTGATTACCAACGCCGCCCTAATACTTACTATGCGCTCGGCTGGTTTGTGGATAAAACTCCCGGTTTCCCCACCAAGGTTTACCACACTGGCGACAATGGCGGATATCAAGCCTATGTGGCAAAATATCCTGAGCATGATGTGGCTATAATCGTGCTTGAAAACCGCAATGACAACGACCGCTGGTCGATGGCGGTTGAGGTTGATGCCATTTTGAAAGATGCGGGCGTATTTGCCGATTGATTTCTAAACAAAACATTTAACAAAAGCAGATTATTGAATTGTGTATCAATAATCTGCTTTTGTTTTATTTGGTGGGGTTCGCTGTTGTTGCACTTTGGTGGCGGCTTGAATGGTGTGGTTAAACCGAATGTTTATGTTTTGCAGTTTATTTTGTTGCTTCTTCGCGAATTAAGCGAAATTTTCGCGGTGTAGTCCCTGTCAGGCGGCGGAAGTATTTGCCAAAGAACGATGCATCGGGAAAATTGAGCATGGCGCTGATTTCTTGCACGGTCATGGCGGTGTTGCGAAGCAGCAATTTGGCTTCGAGAATCACATACGAATCAATCCACTCGCTTGCTGTGCGGCCGCTCACGGTCTTGACGATTGAAGACATGTGCTTGGGTGAAATACACATTTGTTGGGCATAGAAAGTCACATCGCGATGTTTGTGGAAATTGGCCTCAACGAGCGTGAGAAAACTGTAAAGAATCTCTTCTTTGCGCTTGATGCTTGTGCCGGGGTTGGAGTTCATCAAGGCTGTGTATATGCTCAGTGTTTCGTAGAAAATAGCCTCGCACAACGATTGGATGATTTTTTCCTTGAAGGGGTGGTCGTTTGCGCGGATTTTATCCATGAGCATAATGTGGAGTTGCTTTTGTGTTTCGAGTTCGGCTGCCGACAGGGGAATGACTGAGTCGTTGAGGAAGTGCATGACCGTGGGCAAAATTCGCGAGAGGGAGGGCAGGGCTCCATTGAGAGCGCCGAGTGTGACCACGATGAAAAATCCCTCAAAGTCGTGGCTTGCCGTATATCCCGAGATGGTGTGCCCCGGGCGTAAGACCATTAGCGAGTTGGCGGGGATAACCTTGTCGGAAAGGTCAACGGTGAGTGTCAGTTCGCCTTTTGTGCAAACAACCGATAAAACGAAATCAATTTTGTAGGGGTATTTTAGGTTTTTTACCGCATCAATGTTGTCAAAGACGATTATGTTGCGTCTTTGTTGGTTGTCTGAGAGCGATTGTGAAATGTTTTGCGCTTTCCACGAATTTGGGGGTAGAATATCCATATTTAGAGATGTGATTTGGCAAAGATGTGTTAGTAATATGCAAAGTTAATAAATGGTTGTATATAAAGGAGTGTGGCTATGCGATTTTTTTGTAAATTTGTCGGTGTTATGCCCTAAACGCTCATATAAGGCTCGGAAATGAAAAGGATAATGATGTTTTTTGCGGTGGCGCTATGTGCTGTGTTGGCAATGGCGTTGCCTGTATCGGACGGTCAAGTGCGAGATGTGTTGTCGCGCCTTGACAAGGAGTTGTTTGCCGGAGACAAATATATAAAAGCCCGTCAGTCGCGCATTGATTCGCTTGGCGTGTTGATGCGTGCTACGACCGATGGCGTGTCGCGATTGGCGGTATCAAAGGCGTTGGCCGACGAGTATGTTGGCTTTAATGCCGATTCGGCGTTGCATTATTATGATTGGGGATACGATTCGGCTATCGCTCTCGGCCTTGACTCGGTGGCTTTGTCGTTTCGCTTGCAGCGAGCAACGGTGTTGCCATTGGTGGGCTTTGTGATGGAGGCGATAGCAGATTATCGCAAGGTTGATGAGTCGCAGATTCCGCAAGGGCTGAAAGAGCCGTATTATGATGCCGGCCGTCAGTTATATTCCTATCTGTCATCGTTTTATGAGCGTTATCCCGAAACGAGTGCCGAATGGGCTGAACGGTCTCATCAGTCGCAAGTAAAGTTGCTCGAATTTCTAGAAGATGGCTCTGCCAAGTATAGTTTGAATAGGGGCGAGGCCTATTTGGCCGAAGGCGAACCGCTTACCGCGCGTGCTGTTTTGCTCGAACTGCTTGCTCAAGTGTCGGAAAACTCTAATATGTATGCGCGTGTGTCGCATAAGTTGTCGCAGATAGCCAAGGAAACGGGCGAAACAAATGAATATGTCTATTATTTGGCGCTGTCGGCAATAGCCGATATAAAGTCGGCCACGCTCGAAATCATGTCATTGCAAGAACTTGGAGGCTATATGTTTGAATGTGGCGATATTGAGCATGCCCACTCTTATTTGTCGGTGGCATTGGATTATGCCGTGAGGTGTAATGCTATGATGCGCATGGCGCAGTCGTCGCAGGCGATGCCGCTTATTCAGAATGCACATGAAATGGAGTTGCAACAACAGCAAAACATTGTGTATGTGTTTATTGCGGTAATGGTGGTGTTGTTGATTGGCCTTGTTGTTGCGTTGCTGCTGTTGCGCCATGAAATGAAGCGAATGTCGGTTTTGCAAGATAATTTGCGTGGTGCTAATCAAACCAAAGATGTCTATATCGCACAGTTTTTGAGTCTCTGCTCAATATATATGGACAAATTAAACCAATTCAGCAAGATTGTGAATCGCAAAATTGCGGCAGGTAAGGTTGATGACTTGTTTAGAATGACCAAGTCGGGCAAGTTTGTAGAAGAGCAGAGTCGCGAGTTTTATGATGTGTTTGACAACGCCTTCTTGCATATATACCCCACATTTGTTGAAGATGTCAATGCATTGCTGCGAAGTGAAGAGCAAATAGTGTTGCCCGAGGGTGAATTGCTGAACACAGACTTGCGCATATTGGCGTTTATGCGACTCGGCATTGAAGAAAGCACGCGCATTGCACAGGTGTTGAATTATTCGGTAAATACGATTTATACCTATCGCAATAAACTCAAAAATAAAGCTATCAATCGCGATAGTTTTGAGACCGATATTATGAAAATCGAGTCGATATCGTGATATTTTAGTTTATATTTGCTGTAATAATACTGTTTGCTAATTGGCTATAAATTAGTGTAATAGCAAATTAAATAATCTAAATATATTTATATTTTGCTTATATGTGCTTGGTGGGGTTGGAAAATCGTTGTAATTTTGCATCGTCAACAAAGGGAAAGTGATTTTCCGAGACAAACATAATATAGGGTTAAAAATAGATTGTTAGTATTTAAGGTAAAAAATTGCATAATAGTAAATGTGTTTTATGTTAGGTTTGTAAAATGTATTACCCTCGGGTAATAACAACAATGCCACCCCGTGAGGAGTGGCATTGTTGTTTTATATGGGTTTGAGTTGCTGCCTTGTGAAAATGGCTATTGTAAAGTCGGCTTTGAGCATATGGTTTCCTATTGCGATTTCGGAGATGCTCCATGGGCAGTTGACAGAGAGCCGTCGGCCTAATAGCCGATGCAAGAGATTGACTCGCCCTGCCCACGGCGCTGTATTTACTTGGAAATCTTGAAGCCCAAGTGTGTGATTAGTTTGAGCGTTCCGATGGCTGTGTTGCGGTCATATTCCTTTTCTGATTCGGGCAACTCGTCATAGTCAACCAGGCACGGGTGTTGTTTAAGCGTGTCGTTGCGTTGTTCTCCATAGGTCCATCCTTCATCGATGCGAGATTTGGCCCACACATCGTGGACATTGCGTGCGAGTTTCTCAACGAGTTCGTCGAGTTCGGCCGGCAACACCACATTGTTGGTGTCGATAGGCTTTGGTTCATAGTTTTTGTTCATTGTAAAAAGGTTTTAATTTGAAAGATTTATCAGTTAGACAAATTGGTCGGGGAAAAGTTTAACGATACACTATTTTGATTCGGTATATTTGAGAATGTACGGAATAGCTTGCGAAATAGCATAATCTGCCAAGCCGATGTAGGGGTCAATAGATGCGAGCATGTCAAACGGACGAATGTCGGCGTGGGCTTTTATGGGGCGTTTTTTGAGAGTATTGCGCTCTTCTTTCCATTTGCTGTCTTTGAGATCGTTTTCGCAAGAGTATTTAGTACCCGCTAATAATGATTTAAGTGAGTCGCTTTCTTCCTTGGTTAACGGTCTGAATCCCATGAGCAGTTTTTCGACATTCCAACGGTTGTGCTCGGCTGTTGCAAGCGATGTGAGATTGCGCTTAATAACATTGTGCATGGCTGTGAAATCGGCCATGGCGATGTCGTATGCTCTTAATTTAGAGGGAATAGAGTTGGCATTATAAATGTTAGACCAAATTTCTTCAACAGTACATTCTTTCCAAAATTCTTCGGCTTTTTGGGCTATTATGTTAATCTTTTCTTTTTCGTTGATTTTTGCTTCGGCCGAATCGTCATTATAGCTGCGATATACAAAGTTCACGAGTTTTGCTTGGCGGAAGGCCTTGTCGTCGTTGGCGAGATTGTAGCAACATTCAAGCATGCCGAATGGGCGTATTTTGTCGTTGTTTAATGTGTTGACAATTTCAGCCGATTCGCGTTGGTAGATAAGCACTTGTTGGGCTTGGGCATATACCTCGCGAGGCATATAGATGCCGGCGGCGGTGGCTTGGTGGGCCTGCGGCAAGCAAATGGCTACTGTGAGCAACGATTTGCTATCTTGTGCGGCGAGTGTCAAGTAGTGTTGAACCGACTGGTATTCGAGTGAACCTTCAATAAATTCCCATTCAATATCAAGGAATGACTCGCTGTTGTTGGCGAGGTGTTTGTAGGGCGATTCTGATGCGCTGTCTTTCAGCGGGTCGCGCCATGTTGTGGCTTCGTTGTAGATGTCATCGCGGGTTTTGTTGAAAAGTCCGGGAATGGTGTAGTCGTCGGCTTTGATGTGTCTCCAACGGGCAATTTCAAACATATCTTTGAAACGACCCTTAAAGAAATTCATTTCTTGGCTTGCTTGGCTGTCAATGAATGTGATGCGGGTGCGAATGCCTTTTTCTGTGAAGTTGGGGTAGTGGCAGATGTGTGCCGCTTCGAGGGCAAGTGCGATACCCATTTTTGACATGCCGACAACAACGAGGTGCACATGCTTGTCGCTTTGCCCATTGATGCCTTCGTTGTCAAGAGGTTTGTATATGATTGCTTCGTCTTTCTTGTCGTCGTTGAACGATAAAGTGGCGTTGTTTTCTACAAACACTTTTTGTGCCCATGATTCGTAGTAGTTAAACGGACGGAAATCAATGTATTGCGAAATTTCTGATTTTAGGTCGGCCGATTGGAAAATAGAGAAAGTAGTTTGATATTCAAACAGCACATGGCAAATCAAGCGAGCCGGTTTGAGGCCTTTGTCGTTGCCTTTTTTGTCAGCGGTGTCTTGTTGTTTGTTGTCGGCTTTTGGCGCGTTGCCGTTCGCAATGTTGGAAGTGACGGTTGCTGTTGCGGGTTTGGGTGCATCGGTTTTCGGCATAGGACGTTGGTAGCCTTCAAGTTGGATGTCCTCAAAGTCGCGGTCTTTGAGGTCTTCGTCGTCATCGGCCTCGATTATACTTCTTAGGAGTTTTTCCTTTGAGATTTTGAACGAGTTGGTGAGTTTGCCTATTTTTGTGCCGTTGAGCGAAACGATAAATTTGCCCAAAGATTTGAATCCTTTATTTAATAGAGAAAGAATGAGCTTCAATAGTTTCGCTAATACTTTGTAGAGCACTTTTATGATAGACCATGCCGTATTAGCAGCTTTGCCCCAAGCGCTGTTTTGTGTGTTTTGTCCGAGAGCCGTTTCAAGCGCTTTGGCCATGAGTCTGACGCAAGTTAGATTGAGGGTGTCGTGGTGGGGCTCACCGTTGTTTGTGATTTGTCCAATGCGGTCTTTATCAACGCTTTCGCCCAAAACATAGGCTTCTTTGGCTGCGTGAAGACGGAGCGATTTTATGTCTTCGGCCGAGCCACGGTTGCCATAGTAGAACACAATGCGTTTTTGCTCGTTTTTGTCGAGTTGAGAGAAAAGAATGTCGCGTTGTGCTTCAACATCGCTTGACGTGAGAATGAGAATGTATGGGAGCTGTTCGTCAAAAAGTTTGCGGGTGTTGTGTTTCTTGCGATAGTCGGCAAAAATCTGATTAACAATATTTGGCACCATTTCGTTGCAGCCGATAATCACATAATGGTTGCTTAAATGCCAATTATAGCGCAACATGCCTTTCGCCCAACGCTCGCGACGGCTGTCGAAGATGTTGGTGAGCACCGAAATAAACAAGCCTGTAATGAACACAGTGCCAAAGAGAGATAAAAGCAGGGCCAAAATTCTTGCGATGGGTGTTTTGGCCATGTGTTGGTTTCCTGGGTCGATGATGTGATAAAGCGTGCTCCACAATAGTCCAGGATTGGGTTGCGCTGCTACAACCGAGTCGATTTGTGCGCAAATGGTCTCTTTGATATATGTCGAGTCGGCGTTTGCGCTTGTTGAGAATTCAACTGTCAATGGTTGGTTGCTGCTTGAAACATTGTCAGCGATTGAATTGCTCACAATTTCGCTTGAATGAGTTGATTTGCTTTGATACCATTGGTTTATGAGGTTGGCAATTTCATCTTTTTGATATTTCGATGGTTCGTTGGCAAACTGCACCTTGTAGGTTACCGAGTCGTTGGATGTAGGCTCGGCTGAGAAAGTGATAGTGTTTTCGGTAGCGTCATACTGCACGAGTTCGTTGCTACTGACGTTGGCCGATTTGATGAAAAACCAAGATGTGAAAAATATGGTTGATATCAAAATGGCTATCAGAGATATGGAACTGCGAAATTTGCCGCGAGAAACGATGCGGTCAAACACGATTCTGAAATTCTTTTTGTAATATATGCAGTAGGCGCAAGCTGATGCCAAGATTGCAACGCATGTAACTAACATGAAAGAGCCAAATGTGCTTTCGGCCGAAATGAATAGGTTGAGCATTTTATGATGTGTGAAAAATGTTAGTGCTTAATGTATTATAGTGCAAAGGTATCTTTTTATTCGCTAAATTGAAAAATTTTATGCCATAATGTTGCATATTTTTGCAGTAAATGGGTGAAATCAGGCATAAAAATGGGCTAAAAGTCATAACTGCGAATATTTAGGGCTGAAAACTTATGTTATATAACATATTATTTGTATCTTTGCAGCGTTTTTTGCATAGCATTTAAAGTAACTAATTAAAAATAGTATGAAAAAAATTTATTCAATTTTGTTAAGTGCAGCACTTCTCGCTACTTCAAGCGTAGCAACTGCACAACAATTGCCCAATGTGGGCTTTGAAAATTGGAAGTCGGCTTGTGGCTCAACAGAATCATTAGGCTCATCAACAGGTATGCGTCAGCGTCCCGGTGTAGAACCTACTGATTGGAACGGTTCAAGCGTAAACCAAAAAGTTGGTCTTGAGAAAAAACAAGAGTTGGTGTTTAAAGAAACTGGTTCTGTTTATTCTGGCTCAGCAGCAGTTAAGATGCAAAATATTTATGTAGGTGTAAACCTTGGTATCACAAAAGTTGGTAGTGTCGCTCCCGGTTTCTTGACATTCGGTACTCCTTGGGTTTATGCTGTGTCAAAAGTTGCAGAATGTGATGGTGGGGTATATGGCGGAATGTCATTCACATACAAACCCGATGCTATCACAGGTATGTACAAGCGTACAGATTCAAACACTGAAAACTCATATATCATTGCATATTTGTGGAATGGCTCGTTTACATCAAAAATTGGCAAAAAAGGTGCTCCAACTGAAGATCGTACAGATGAAGTGCGTGGTATCTTTGGTCAAATTAGTGCATCAGGTGACGGTAAACTCGTCGCAAAATGTGAGCAAGCGTTTAATTCAACAAGCGGCAACTGGCAAAGAATTACAGTGCCTTTGGAATATGTAGAAGGCGCTGGCGACCCCACAATGATGAATGTTGTGATTTCTGGTGGTAACTTCTGGGATCGTGGTTCTTTGAAGGAAAATACAACATTGTTGGCTGACGATGTCGATTTTGTCTACTATTCACGCCTTAGCGACCTTAAAGTTAATGGCTTGTCTGTTGAAGGTTTCTCTTCTGATGTTTACACCTATAATATGGCTGGTACAGAACTTCCTACAGAAGACCAAATTGACGCAATGGTAATGGGTCAATCTGCTATTGCATCTGTCTCGGTTAATGCAAAAGAAGCAACCGTTACAGTTGAGGTAGTGAATGTAGGTAAAGACCTTGACGGCAAAGTGTCACACTCATATGTTCTCCAATATGAAAAGGGTGCAGCAAAAGAAGGTGTTACAACAGAATATCCTGGTTACTTGAATGTTTCTATCCCTGATTTGTCAGAAACGCCCATCACAGAAAACCAAGCAGCAACAATCCTTATTACAAAATACGATGATGGATCATGTGACTTCTTGTTGCCTGACTTTGTGCTTGAAGGTTTGGGCGAACTTGGAGATATCGAAGTCATTGGCGCAAATGTAACTGCTGATGCTGATGGTGCTGAAGCTTATACTGGTTATGTTGAAGGCATGGAGTTGCTCGGCGGCGAACTTATTGCTGATGTAACATTGAACGGTACAATCGATGCACTCGGTGAAGTAAACATGAACATTGATGTGCTTTGGGAAGGTATGCCTATCATCTGTACATTCACAACTAAGATGGCTACATCAATTGGTAGTATTGTAGTTGAAGACGCAGTAGTTGAATACTACAACCTCCAAGGTGTAAAAGTTGCTAATCCTTCAAATGGCGTGTTCATTCGCGTTGCTAACGGTAAGGCTACAAAAGTTCTCGTAAAATAATTGCAAACGCAATATAAACCTTAAAAAGGTCGCGGCAATGTCGCGACCTTTTTTATTTGCCGTCAACCTATTTGCGGCAGTAATGTGATAAAAATGAGTAGAAGATGCTGATATTAGCAATTTAATTGTTATCTTCGCAAGGATATTTTCAAACAAGATGAAGATAGGAGATATAGATTTAGGAAATCGGCCCGTGATGCTCGCACCAATGGAGGATGTTACCGACCATTCTTTTCGCTTGATATGCAAAGAATTGGGGGCTGATATGACATATACCGAATTTGTGTCGGCTGATGCGTTGATTCGCAACATAGCATCGACCACGCGCAAATTGCACATTGACCCGGCAGAACGCCCGACAGCCATTCAGATTTATGGCCGTGAGGTGGAGCCGATGGTTGAGGCAGCGCGTATGGTTGAGGCTGCACAGCCCGATATATTGGACATTAACTTTGGTTGCCCTGTGAAGAAAGTGGCAGGTAAAGGAGCGGGAGCTGGCATGCTGCGAGATATACCCAAGATGCTTGAAATTACGCGAGCGGTTGTAGATGCCGTCAAAATTCCGGTAACAGTGAAAACCCGTCTCGGTTGGGATCATAATAGCAAAGTGATTGTAACACTTGCCGAGCAGTTGCAAGACTGTGGCATCAAAGCGTTGACTGTGCATGGTCGCACACGCTCGCAGATGTACACTGGCGAGGCCGATTGGGAAATGATTGCGCGTGTAAAAGAGAATCCCCGACTCACAATTCCGCTCATCGGTAATGGTGATATAACCACGCCCGAGCGATTGTGTGAGGCATTTGACCGCTATGGCGTTGATGGCGTTATGGTGGGCCGTGCATCTATCGGTGCGCCTTGGGTGTTTCACGATATGAAGCAGATGCTTGTCAACGGCGAGCGCGGACAAGAATTGTCGCTTACACAAAAGTTTGCCATTCTTCGCCGCCAAATTACCGAAAGTATCGACCGCATTGATGAGTATCGTGGCATATTGCACATTCGCCGTCACTTGGCTGCATCGCCATTGTTCAAAGGCATTCCGCATTTCCGTGATACCCGCATCGCGATGTTGCGTGCATCAACTTATGCCGAACTTGACGAGATATTGACATTGATTGAAACAAAGATATTGCCATCGGTAGAACAGTAGGATAATGAAGCTGAAACACATATATATATTAATTGCAATGCTGATAGGTATCGGGGCAGAAGCATCGGCTCAAATGTCGTCACACATGTTGCAGTCGCGACCTTTTAGCGAGATATATGTAAAAGGTAATATAAATGTGGAGTGTCGCGAGTCGGCCGATTCGGCAGGATTGATAGTGTTTAGTTCGACTCCCGAGGTGTTCTCGGCCGTTAATTGCAATAATGTGGGCCGACGCTTGAATGTGATTGTTGACGGAGTGTCATCAACGGTGTTGCGACGCGAGTTGTCGACAATCGTGGTGTATTATAGCGGCGCATTGTCGGCGGTATCATATACCGGTGCGGGCGATATGCGAGTTCGCCAAGCCGATTATGGCAAGTCGGTGGCCGTGATAATGACTGGTGCAGGCCGATTGCGCATCGACGGAGTGTCGGCACAGCAAGTGACATGCTCGGTGACCGGTTCGGGCTCGGTGTCAATGGCAGGAACTACACGCGCCAACAATGTAGCATGCTCGGTGAGCGGCTCGGGTGTGATGGAGTTTAGCCACATTGAGGCCAAGAATGTGAGTGCGACTGTTAACGGTCGCGGTTGCTTGGTCGTGAACGGACAGACAGATAAAGGCTCGTTTGCGCTCAAAGGCTCGGGTTCTATTGATGCCTCATCGCTCGGTTGCGGTTCGCTCACAGCCGGCGCTTATGGCTCAGGACAGATATTTTATAGCCGCAATGTGACCAATGTGGTTGCATCGGGCAATAAAGATAATGTAATTTCAAGATAACCATTAAAACACAAGAATATGAAGAAGTTTGCATTGTTTATGATGATGTTTGTGGCAGCAATAATGGCATCACAGGCACAAGAAACAACAACAATTTATCGAATGGTGCTCCACGCAGCCCAAGAATTTGACCAATTGGTGGTATCGGGCGATGTTACTGTTGAGTGTCGCTATAACCCCGAAAAAGCAGGATACATTGTTTATCACTATAACAAAGAAGCCGGCAAGAAAATCGATTGCTACAACGATGGTCGTTGCCTCTATGTTGGCGGTCGTTCAGAAAACAATGGCGTGATGACTCGCATTGTTGTGTTCTATGACCAACCTATCAAAAGCATTGTAAACAATGGCGATGCGCGAGTATTCTCATTGCGTCTTGTTGCTGATGCCGATAATGTTGAATTGGTGAACAACGGTTCAAGTGATATGCGTTTTGGCGTTGTGAAATCAGAAAATGCCCGCTTGGAAGTGACCGGCAAAGGCAATATTGCAATCAAACGCGTGAAAATCGACAATATCGAAACAAAAGTCAGAGGCAAAGGCGATGTGATTTTGAAAGAAACCCCCGCAACAACAAAAATCGTTGAAAAATAGGCCTTACTGATAGATGAAACATTTGTTGACTTCGTTAATGCTGATTGTCGCTACTGTTGTGACTGTGTCGGGGCAGAAATTGTCGCGATATGAACTCAATGTGGGCGATTTTAGCGAACTCAAAGTTGTTGACGGAGTCAATGTTGACTATAAATGCAACGCCGATTCAGCCGGAAAGGTTGTGTTTTATGCACAATCAGATGTTGCTATGGCAATGGAGTTTAGCATTGCTAAAAACCGATTGACAATCAGCGTGTCTGATGAGTTCAAAGGAAAAAATCTGCCTACGGTGGTTGTTTATTCGCAGTTTTTGACGAAGGCCGAGAATGTGAGTGATGCGACATTGCGTGTGTTGTCGCTAAATTCGGGTCCTAAGTTTGTTGCCCGATTGGTGGGTAATGGCCGTTTGTTGGTGCGTAATGTCAATGCCAATGATGTCGATGCGTCAATCAATACAGGTAACGGCTCGTTGACAATATATGGTAAATGTCGCACTGCAAAGTTTAATAACACTGGTGCAGGCTCTATTCAGGCCGATGAATTGACAGCCGAAGATGTCAAATGTGTTCAGGTTGGCACTGGTTCGGTGGGTTGCTCGGCCAAAACATCGTTAATGGTGTATGGCGCATCGGGCAAAGTGTTCTATCGCGGTAACCCAGAGGTGAAAAATCGTTCGGTAGGAGTTGGCATAGAGTCAATAAATTAGGTCTATTGGTCAAAATAGTTGGTAAAATATATTCTAAAGAGCCAAATGGTCAAAATAGTTGGTACTTACAAATTGTAATATATAAAATATTATGAAAAACACACCTGGGGAGCGCCAAGCGGCAAGGGGGCGAGTAGCC
>JAFZHD010000047.1 GCA_017555085.1 Muribaculaceae bacterium
AACTATTGGATGAATATATTAAAAGAAAATATTAGGCATAAATACCCCATTGGAACGCGTTCCAATGGGGTATTTATCATACTTTTTGTCTACTAAGAGTTTTTTAGTGTATTTTCATCCTACTTTTTGTCCAGGTAACCCATTGCCTCCACTCAAGGATAAGCAACGAGTTGCCCACGTCGTGATATATCAAATCACTATGCCTCTATTTGAGACATAAACGGATATACCCAACGTAGACGTTTCGTTGCTTTATCTTTTGGAGTGGTTCAAATTTGCGAGATTAGAAGACTCAAAGATAATGTCCGTTAACGTCCATTTGTTATGTTAAAAACAGCTCTAAAAGAGCTATTCTTGCGCAAATTTAGACACAATATTTGTAATTTACAAATTTATGCCAATTTTTCTAACTAAATGTGTTTATGCGTTATTTTACATTACGCTATTTAGATTTATATTGATCACGTTGATAGGCCCGTGCGATATTGACAATTTCAAACGTTTGACGAAATTTCCTCGCCAAATTGTTTAAACGCCACCGCTATCTCATCTCTGACACGGTGGAACTCGCTCATGATATATTCTTCGGATCCTTGTGCTTCCGACGGGTCGTCAAATCCGATGTGTCGATGCTCTCCCACTTCGCCCACAAACACAGGACAAGACTCACGCGCACCGCCACACACCGTTACCACATAATCCCACTGCTCGTTGAGATACACCTCAACACTCTTGGGCGTATGGCTCAAAATATCTATCCCCACATCGGCCATTACCTTCACTGCTATGGGGTTAACTCGCTCGGCCGGGCGAGTACCTGCCGAGCAAACAGTCATTGTAGGAAACATTGCCTGCATAAAACCGTGTGCCATTTGACTACGGCAGCTGTTGCCTGTGCACAATATCAATACTTTCATTTTTCGGTCTTTTTTATGGGTTCCATATGCACTGCCACATGCGTACCTTGGCCATATCGGTTTTTTATACTGTTTTCTATCTCTGTGGCCACTGCATGAGCCTCGGTGAGCGACATCTCTCCGGCCATTCTTACATGAAACTCTATTGCATATCGGGTACCGATGCGGCGAGTGCGCAGGTGGTGGGGCGAACTCACTTGCTCATACGATGCAATTATCGCCATAACATCATCTTCCACCTCCTTGGGCAGCGATTTTTCAAGCAATTCGTCGATACACGGCTTCATCAGGTCATAGGCCACTTTTATAATAAACACACTGACAAAAATTGCCGCTATCGGGTCGAGCACGCGCCACTTTGCGCCCAACAGAATTGCGCCGCCAATACCCACTGCGGTCGCTATTGACGACAGCGCATCGCTACGATGATGCCATGCGTTGGCCACCACAGCCGGCGAGTCCACTCTCTTGCCCACTTTTAGGGTGTATCTAAACAATATTTCTTTTGACAAAATAGAAATTATGGCCGCCACAAGCGCCACATATCCCGGAGCGGGCAACTGCTCGCCACTCAACACGGCCACAATTGCCGAAACGCCTGTATAACATATTCCGAGTCCGGCCAACATCAACGCCAAACCGATAACTGCTGTGGCCAAAGTTTCATATTTGCCATGTCCATAATGATGGTCGGCATCTTGTGGCTTTGACGACACCCCCACCATCACAAGCACCACTATATCAGTCATAAAGTCAGACAGCGAGTGCACCGCATCGGCAATCATAGCGCCACTGTGGCCAAGAAAACCGGCCACAAACTTTGCCACCACAAGCACCATATTCACAACAGTGCCGACGAGTGTCACGCGATACACTTCTTTTTTGCGTTTCTGTTCCATGTTTTATGTTGATTATAACATTTTTTCGGTTGCTTTTCCTCGCAAATATAGTGAAGATTTGTCAATAAATGTGGTTGCGGCCGCTTATTTAGATGCAGTCTCAATTATTTTTGCTAACTTTGCATTTCATACGGCACATCTCAGCCAGAGATGCAACCCGTTGACAAACAATAATAATCAATTTAACCAAATTATGGCTCAACAAGAAGAAGTTTTTAAGAAAATCGTTTCACACGCCAAGGAATACGGTTTTGTTTTTCAATCAAGTGAAATTTATGATGGTTTAGGTGCTGTTTATGACTATGGTCAAAACGGTGTCGAACTCAAAAACAACATCAAACGCTATTGGTGGGACGCAATGACTTTGCTCAACGAAAACATCGTGGGTATCGACTCTGCAATCTTTATGCACCCCACTATTTGGAAAGCATCAGGTCACGTTGACGCATTCAACGACCCCTTGATTGATAATAAAGACTCTAAAAAACGCTATCGTGCCGACGTTCTCATCGAAGAAGAACTCGCCAAGATGGACGATAAAATCGAAAAAGAAGTTGCCAAAGCAGCAAAACGTTTCGGCGAATCTTTTGACGAAGCCCTTTTCCGTGAAACTAACCCCCGCATTCAAGAAATCGTTGCTAAACGCGAAGCACTCCACACTCGCTTTGCTACTGCTCTCAACGACAGCAACCTTGAAGAATTGCGTCAGATTATCATCGACCAAGAAATTGTGTGCCCCATCTCAGGCACTAAAAACTGGACAGAAGTGCGTCAGTTCAACCTCATGTTCAAAACCGAAATGGGTAGCACTGCCGAAGGTTCAATGGGCGTATATCTCCGTCCCGAAACTGCTCAAGGTATCTTCGTAAACTACCTCAATGTGCAAAAAACAGGCCGCATGCGTCTTCCCTTTGGTATCGCACAAATCGGTAAAGCATTCCGCAACGAAATTGTGGCTCGTCAGTTTATCTTCCGTATGCGCGAATTTGAACAAATGGAAATGCAATTCTTTGTTCGTCCCGGCGAAGAACTCAACTGGTTTGCTAAATGGAAAGAAACTCGCTTGAAATGGCACAAGGCTCTCGGTCTCGGCGACCACAAATATCGCTACCACGACCACGACAAACTCGCTCACTATGCCAACGCGGCTACCGACATCGAGTTTGAAATGCCTTTCGGTTTCAAAGAAGTTGAAGGTATCCACTCACGCACAAACTTCGACCTCTCACAACACGAAAAATACTCTGGCAAGAACATCAAATATTTCGACCCCGAATTGAACGAATCTTATGTTCCCTATGTAATCGAAACCTCAATCGGTGTTGACCGCATGTTCCTTTCTGTACTTTGCTCTTCTTATGAAGAACAAAAACTCGAAGGTGGCGACACTCGCGTTGTTCTCCACTTGCCCGCAGCATTGGCTCCCGTGAAATGTGCAGTTATGCCTTTGGTTCGCAAAGACGGTCTTCCCGAAAAAGCACGCGAAATCGTTAACGAACTCAAATTTGACTTCACTACTCACTACGAAGAAAAAGACTCTATCGGCAAACGCTACCGCCGTCAAGACGCTATCGGTACTCCCTTCTGTATCACTGTTGACCACCAAACTCTCGAAGACAACACTGTTACATTGCGCCACCGCGACTCAATGGAGCAACGCCGCGTAGCAATCGCCGAATTGCACAGTCTCATCCACAACGAAGTGAGCCTCAACGCTCTCCTTCGCAAACTCGGTTAATCATTAACATCAACTACTATTTTTTAATGAAAGTATTTCGCACGCTCTCAATTCTCCTCGCATTAGTTGCCACAATGAGCCTCTCATCGTGCAACTACAACACCATTGTTGAGCAGGAAATGTCAGTAGAACAGGCTTGGGCCGAGGTTGAGAACCAATACCAACGCCGTATGGATCTCATCCCCAACCTCGTGAACACAGTCAAAGGTTACACAACCCACGAAAGCGAGACTTTGCAAAAAGTGGTGGAAGCACGCGCCAAAGCGACTTCAATCACCATTGATGCCGACAACCTTGACGAAGCAACCCTTGAACAATTCCAACAAGTTCAAGGCGAACTTTCAAGCGCGTTGAAGTCATTGCTCGCTGTGAGCGAAGCATATCCCGACTTGAAAGCAAACGAGAATTTCAAAGACCTTCAAGCCCAACTCGAAGGCACCGAAAATCGCGTTACAACTGCTCGCGGACGCTACACTCAGGCTGTTGCAACCTACAACACGACTATCAAAAAGTTCCCCACAAACATCTATGCCGGATGGTTTGGCTTTGAAAAGAAACCTCAATTCAAAGCCGAAGCAGGTGCAAACCAAGCCCCCGAAGTTAAATTTTAACATCCGATGAGACGATTACCATTTATTATAATTGCGGCATTGACCATTATCACCATCGCGTGTAACTCTACCCGAAATGTGTGGGAAGAATATCGCGATTGGCGAATTGTCAACGAACAATGGTTTCAAGAACAAGAAACCCTTACCGACGAAAACGGCAATCTTTACTACACAAAGATTACACCCGCTTGGAGTCCGTCAGACTATGTTCTTGTCCACTACTTCAACGACCGCAATCTCACCGCAGGCAACCTCTCGCCGTTATACACAAGCACTGTTGATGTAAAATACATCGGCCGCTTTTTCAACGACGAACCGTTTGACTCGTCTTATGCAATCACCGCATCTTATGGCGACAGCATCTATCGCACCACTTGCAGCAATGTAATCTCGGGATGGACCGCTGTACTCGAAGACATGCATGTGGGCGACAGCTGCGAAGTCATCATCCCCTACACTTTGGGATATGGCGACGCCGAGACAAGCGCCATTATGCCCTACTCAATGTTGAAGTTTAACATTAAACTCGTCGACATTCCCTACTACGAGATTAAGCCCTAAAACATCGGGTGCAATCCATAGCACAAAGAGGCGGCAGCAAAATTGAAAAAATTTTGTTGTCGCCTCTTTAACTTTGCGATAATCTTTTGTAACTTTACACTCTCAATCCATTAATACATTTAAGCAATATATGAAAATAGGCATTATCGTGGCTATGGGCAAAGAACTCAACCTCTTGTTGCCACTCATCGAAGACCATTCTGTCATTACTCTCAACGACATCGCGTTTCACACAGGTCGCATGGGCCGTCACGACATCACAGCCATGCAATGTGGCATCGGCAAAGTCAACGCCGCTGTGGGCACACTCACCCTCATTGAGAACTTTCACCCCGACTTGGTAATCAACACCGGTGTTGCAGGTGGTGCCGGCTCGGCAGCAGGCATTCTTGATGTGGTAGTGGCTGAGAAAATTGCCTATCACGATGTGTGGTGCGGTCCCGGCACCGAATGGGGCGATGCAGCCGGCTGCCCACGATATTTCCAATCTGTTCCCGAAATCGCAGCATTGCCATGCCTCAACGGCAAGGAAAACATTAAGCACGGACTCATCTGCTCGGGCGACATCTTCATCTCAAAAGCCGAAGAAGTGGCACGCATCAAATCGCTGTTTCCTGAAGTGTTGGCTGTTGACATGGAATCGGCCTCGATAGCACAAGTGTGCCACCTCAAAAATGTGCCTTTCTTCTGCGCACGCGTTATCAGCGACACCCCCGGAGGCGAAGACAACATCGCTCAATATGAAAACTTCTGGGAAGACGCTCCCCGTCACACATTTGAGACATTGCGCCTCGTAATCGAAAATATCTAAACAATGGAAAAGATAGCAAGTTTCACCATAAACCACCTCACGCTCTTGCGCGGCATTTATGTGTCACGCCAAGACACCACTCCCTCGGGCGATGTAATCACCACCTTTGACATTCGCATGACCGAGCCCAACCGCCAAGAAGCCCTCACACCACGCTGCTTGCACGCTATGGAACACCTCGCGGCAACATTCTTGCGCAACCACGAGCAATGGAAAGACCGCATCGTTTATTGGGGTCCTATGGGCTGCTGCACTGGCAACTATCTGCTCGTTAGCGGCAATTACTCATCAGGCGACATCTTGCCCTTGATGCGCGAGACATTCCGTTTCATCGCCGACTTTGAAGGAGAAGTTCCCGGAGCCACACCTCACGACTGCGGCAACTACTCGTTTATGGACCTCGAAGAAGCCAAGCTCCAAGCCGGCCGCTATCTCACCGAAGTACTCGAACGCATAACTCCGCAACAACTCACCTACCCGCAGTAATTGCCCCGCGAAATTTCCTGAATGAAAGACATCAAAGCCATAAAAGGCAAATTCTATATTCAGCGACTAATCGAGGAAGGCGAGCACGAACATCAAGACTTCAAATTTGCGATCTCCGACGCGCGCAAAATAGCCCGAAGCATATCGGCATTTGCCAACAATGACGGAGGCCACCTGCTCATTGGTGTCAAAGACAACGGCAACATCGCAGGAGTGCGCAACGAAGAAGACATCTATATGATTGAGCAAGCCGCCCAAATGTATTGCCGTCCGCCGCAGAATGTCGACATTACCGCTTTCAAAACCGAAGGTGGCGCAATCGTTTTGCGCGCGACAATCACAAAATCGGCTTCACGACCTGTCAAATGCCAAGAGCCCGACGGATCATGGAAAGCCTATTATCGCGTAAAAGACGAGAACATTCTCGCCCCAGGCATCATGATTAGGGCTTGGCAACAGCAGAAAAACTCGCGTGGTCAACTGCTATCGCTCTCGCCGGCCGAAAGCCACCTTTTGCAAATGATTGAAAGCGACAAAGTGGTGTCAATTGACGACTATGCCCACTCGGCACACATCTCGCTCACAACGGCCCAAGACATTGCCGTAAAACTTGCCGCAATGGACATCATAACATTCCACTACAACGGCTCCCAATTTCTCCTAACTCACACCGCCGACGAATAAATCGCAATAATCAACCCTTTTTTAATAACCTAAAATTAATCTATCAAATGTTACGAAAAATCATCAAAATCGGTTTAATTACCTTGACAGCATTTTTTGCGTTAATCGGCATTATTACTTTCTCGTTTCTTACATGGTTCACTGTTGAATGCAACAACCGCGTTTCAGACAATAGCGAGGGTCGGATATACTCATCGGTAGATAGCATTCCCAGCCAAACCCTTGCTGTTTTAATCTGCTCAACACCTCAACCCAAAGAAAACATCAAAGATGACCCGTTTCTCATGGCGCGCCTCAATGCCGCCGATACACTTTATAAAGCCGACAAAATAAATTGTTTTCTCGTTTCGGGTGGCCAAATCAGCGACAGCATGAAAGATTCGTTGGTGGCAAGAGGCATTCCAAACTACCTCATTCACACCGACACCGCCGCAACCGACATTTACAACTCCGTGGCAAGAGCCATCATAAAATATTCGGCAGATAATTTCACCATCATCTCCCACAAGCAAGACAGCGAGAAAGCACTGTATTTCATCAAATACTTCCACTATAATGTTGACAAAGTGCAAGCTTTCAATGCCAACCCCTCATTCTTTGACACATCGATTGCGACAAAACTCAAAGAAAACTTTGACCGCACCTATATTTCACTTACAATCTCAGCCAATGAACAATCTAAAGATTTTGGTTATTCCACAAATTTGGTCTTTGATATTTGGAGAAATGAGTGGTTTGAACACATGATATCAAACAACACCATCTCGGGGCACAACGAACAAGACACTATTGTCGGCAATTTCACCGGACTCGGAATTGACACACTATATGTTAAAACAACATCAAGGAAGAAGAATACCAATTTGGGCATAAATATTTACCATTTAGAGTCAAACAACCCCAAAATTCCCCGAATCAAGTTATATGGATGCGATGAATTTCAGCCCATGTTGGTAAACGAAGGTGATTTGGACGGCAACGGAACCACCGAGGTGGGATATCTCCACACATGGATAAACAGCCAATGGCGACAATACCGAATCCTCACATTAGTCGGAAACGAATGGAGATATCTAGTCAATGGAGAATATCTGTCTACACAATATGACTTCCGCCAATCGGGCCTTGAAGTAGCCAAGCCCGGCAAAGAAAAAGGCACGGTCTTGATTAATTATTTATATGATGACTACGTATATGAAAGAAATGAGTGTGTGCGTGAATTCCGCGACACCATCGTTCGCCCAACATTCGACCGCATAACCGACTAACACATTTCAACGGCCAATAACCCTACCCCTGCCCAAAGGACAGGGGTAGTTGTTTTGAAAATAACCTTCTTGTCCCCTCATAACATCAGTCTGCTGAAACTATTTTTCTATGCGACTTGGGCGAATTGCGGAAAAGTAATAACTTTGCGCTTTCGTGTTATACACCACAATTATTTGAATATTCACAAATAATATATGAAGAAAATTCTCACATCATTATTGCTCGGTTTGGTGGCATGCTTAACCATTACTGCCGCCGAGACCGACTCACACGATAATCGGTTATATATCGCGGTGGGCGAAAGCGAAGATTTGTCGCAAGTGCCCATCTATTTGCACTTGGACAACCCCACTATCGGCATCACTGCCATCGAGTTATATCTCACATTGCCCGAAGGAGCAAATGTCGGCTCTATTGAGCCAACATCGCGCAGCGCCGCCAGTCACAACATCACTACGGACGACACTCCAAACGGCTATTTCGTTTCAATCGCAAGCGAAAAAATCAAAAATTTTGATAGCACCGATGGCGCAGTATGCACCCTTTATTGCGACTTTGCCACTCTCGCCGACGGCAATTACACAATCTCGACATCAGGAGTATTTGCCATAGGTGTGGCCGATGATATCGTAACATGCTACACCACCGACGGCCAAGAGGAACAGTTTACCAAGAACGAAGGCACAATGACCGGAATTGATAAAATCGCGCCCAACACCGGCAGTCTCGAAATCTACAACCTTCAAGGCATTCGCTTGAACGAACCTCAAAAGGGTCAAATCAACATTATCAACGGCAAAAAAGTTATCTTATGAAAAAGAGACTCACAATATTATTTGGCGCGGTGGCATTGCTATGCTCAATGGCTATGGCAAGTGCCATCTTACCCGCCGATGTCAACGGCGACGGCAAAGTATCAAACGATGATGCCGCGCTCATTTATGCATATATTTGCGGCACTGCCAACGACTCAATCACTGCCGATGATGTCGACGTAAACGGCGACGGCAAGGTCAATACGGCCGATGTGGTTGAGGTGTATCAAAACAGCATTCCCTATCTCACTTTCAATGCCGACAAGGAGCAGACAATGACCGTCACACTTAAAGGCAGTTACATCTTGGACGAGAGTTTGCAATACTCGGTCAAGGGCGGTCCTTGGACACAACTCACAGCCTCAAAACCCATCATTTTTGGTGGCGAAAACGGCACACTGCGCTTGCGCGGCAAGAGCGAGACCGGCTTGGCTGCCACTATCTCAAAGTATGCTCTGATTTCATTCAGCAACAAGAGTGTTTCGGTAGCATGTTCAGGCGATATTCGCACCTTGGTTGACTACACCGAATATGCCTCGACCAACACCGACAAGGCTCTATTCTGCTACATGTTCAGCGGTTGCACCAACTTGACATCGGCACCCCAACTGCCGTCTAAATCATTGGCCGACAGATGCTATTATGGCATGTTTTATAGTTGCACCGGCCTCACTGCCGCACCCTCATTACCAGCCACTTCGGTAAAATCATCTTGCTATTACAGCATGTTCTATGGCTGCACAAGTTTGGCTACTGCGCCCACACTTCCTGCCGACACATTGGCCGACTTGTGCTACTACAACATGTTCTATGGTTGCACCGGCTTGTCATCGGCGCCGGCACTCCCCGCCACCTCTTTGACAAAGAGTTGCTACACCAACATGTTCTATGGCTGTACCAATTTGGCCGCCGCCCCTCAACTGCCCGCTAAGACATTGGAAGCCAACTGCTACGAAAAAATGTTTTATGGCTGCACAAGCCTGACAACAGCCCCCACACTCCCAGCCGACTCGTTAGCCGAAAAATGCTATTACTACATGTTCCGCGACTGCACAAACCTCACTGCCGCACCCTCACTGCCGGCCGCCACCTTGGCAAAAAGTTGCTATGAGTATATGTTCTATGGTTGCACCGGCTTGGCTTCTGTGCCCTCTTTTTCAGCCACAACATTGGCCGAAAGATGCTGCTTTGGCATGTTCTATGGTTGCACCTCATTGACAGCAACACCCGTGCTATCTTCAACCACATTGGCAAAAAGTTGCTTCAACTCAATGTTCCGCGGTTGCACCAGTCTGAACACGGTCACCATGTTGGCCACCGACATCTCGGCATCAAGTTGTCTTACAAATTGGTTAGACCGCGTGTCGGCCACAGGCACCTTCATCAAGTCGGCCGACATTGAAGAATCGGCCTTTACCCGCGACAAAAACGGCATTCCCCAAGGCTGGACCATTACCAATCGCTAACCAACTGTGTAGCAATATATTCAACAGCCAACCTTTCACAACACTTATATCTTGCCGACGCAATTAACGCCCGACACACTCGGGTGGCATTATCTTATTTGCCGTTTTTTATGTCAAAAAAATCACTAACGGTGCGAAAATATCGTTTAGACGAGTGTTATCTATCAAGAATAATTCGTAATTTTGCACTTTAATAATATATAAACATTAGCATCGTGGAAACCAAGTACATATTCGTAACAGGAGGCGTGGTATCGTCTCTCGGTAAAGGAGTTATTTCATCATCACTCGCATGCTTGCTCAAAGCACGCGGTTTCAGAGTAACTATCCAAAAGTTTGACCCCTACATCAACATCAACTCAGGCTTGCTCAACCCCTATGAGCACGGCGAAAGTTATGTAACTGTCGACGGTCACGAAGGCGACCTTGACCTCGGTCACTATGAACGCTTTACTAACATTCAGACTACAAAAGCAAACAATATCACATCAGGACGCATCTACCAAAATGTAATCAACCGCGAACGCCGCGGCGAATACTCTGGTAAGACCGTTCAGGTTATCCCTCACATCACTGACGAAATCAAGCGTAACATCAAGAAACTCGGCAGCAAAGGCGAGTATGACTTCATCGTTACCGAAATCGGCGGAACTGTGGGCGACATCGAGTCACTCCCCTTCCTCGAAAGCGTTCGTCAATTGCGTTGGGAACTCGGCGACCGTTGCGTGTGTGTTCACCTCACTTACATGCCCTATGTTGCCGCAGCAAAAGAGCTCAAAACCAAACCCACTCAACACTCTGTGAAGAAACTTCAAGAACTCGGCATCCAACCCGACGTTCTCATTCTTCGCACCGAGCACAACATCGAAGCCGATGTACGCCGCAAAATCGCATTGTTCTGCAATGTTGACCCCAAGGCTGTTATCCAATCAATCGATGTGCCCACTATCTATGAAGTGCCCTTGAAGATGCACGAACAAGGTTTTGACACATTTGTACTCAACAAAACCAACACAAAATTTGAAGGCGAACCCGACATGACTTTGTGGAACAACTTCCTCAACAAACTCAAAAACGCCGAAAAGAGCGTGAAAATCGGTTTGGTGGGCAAGTATGTTGAACTTCCCGATGCTTACAAGTCAATCATGGAATCGCTCATTCAAGCAGCAACATACAACGACCGCAAACTTGACCTCAAACTCATTCAGTCAGAGACTATCAACGACGGCAATGTAGGTCAAATTCTCGGCGAAATGGACGGTGTGCTCATCGCTCCCGGCTCTAAGCCCCGCGGTGTTGAAGGCAAAATCGCTGCCGCTAAATGGTGTCGCGAAAACAATGTACCCACTTTTGGTATCAGCCTCGGCATGCAATGCATGATTGTGGAATTTGCCCGCAACGTGATGGGTCTCGCAGGCGCTGACAGCACCGAAATGAACCAATCAACTCCCCACAAGGTTATCGACTGCATGGACGACCAAAAATCTATGCCCGATGTTGACGGCCTCACTCGCATGGGTAACTTTGAATGCCAAATCATGCCCAACAGCAAAGTAGCAAAAGCCTATGGCGTTGACAGCGTTCAAGAGCGTCACCACAACCGCTATGAGGTAAACAACGCTTATCGCGAAGACTTGGAAAAAGCCGGCATGAAATGTGTGGCTATCAACCCCACTCTCAACTTTGTTGAAGCCGTTGAACTCAGCGACAAACAATGGTTTGTGGGCGTTCAATACCACCCCGAGTATTCAAGCACCGTGCTCAATCCTCACCCCTTGTTTGTTGACTTTGTACGCGCAGCAGTAGAATACAGCGAATCTAAATAATAAAATCATATAACTCTACCTTACAGAATGGACAAAAACACTCTGCTCGGTCTTTTGATGATGGGTGCCGTCATCCTTGGTTTCATGTGGCTCAACCAGCCATCTGAGGAAGAACTCGCCCGTCAGCGTCAAGCACAGGCCGAATTGGCTGCCGCTCAACAAAACGCTATTGAGCAAGCCCAACAAAACGAACTTCTCGTCGACTCGTTCACTCCCACCGAACTTGCCCTCGTTGCCCCCACTGTGAAGCAATATGGCACATTGGTTGACGGAGTTTACAAACTCGAAAACAAAAATGTGAACCTCAGCCTTGATGGCGACAAACTCTCGGGCACAGTTACTGCCGGCGACACTCTCATCAATGTAAACGATGTGTTGACCGCAAATTGGGCCAACTGCAAACCCCGCGTGGCAACACTCGCAGTGAAAGTGTTGAAATCAGAAATCAACAATATTGCCCGCTACAAAGAATTTGCACAATATCTCACCGGCGAAGAAAAAACTGTCAAACTTGAAAACAGCGTGCTTTCGCTTGACCTTTCAAGCAAAGGCGGTTTCCTTTCACGCGCCGAATTGAAAGAATATCAAGCCTATGACAGCAGCAACATCGTGTTGTTTGACGCCGCTACAAGCGACTTCAACATGACTTTGCTCACCAACAATCAGCGTCTTGAAACCCGCGACCTCTACTTTACCCCTGAGGTTGAAGGCGACACTGCTGTTGTAATGGCACTCAATTTGGGTCAAAACGCCCGATTTGCCATTCGCTACACACTCATGCCCGACAGTTACATCGTTAAGATGGACATCGAGCAGAGCAACATGGCCAACATCATTCCTTCAAGCACATCGGCTATTGATATCCATTGGTATCAGAAAATGAAACGCAATGAGAAGGGCCGCACATTTGAAGAACGCAACAGCGCAATCTACTACAAATATGCAAGCGGAGATGTTGAAGACCTCTCGGCAATGGAAACCGAAAGCGAAGAAGCCGACAGCCGCGTGAAATGGGTGGCGTTCAAAAACCAATTCTTCTCATCGGCAATCATCGCTCGCGACCACTTCACCGGTGCAAAACTCAACAGCGTTGACCTCAAAGAAACTTCACAAACAGCGTTTCTCAAAGATATGACTGCCGACATGGCAATCGAATACTCATCGGCCGACGCCAAACCCGCTTCATTTGACATCTTCCTCGGTCCTAACTTGTATCCCTTGCTCTCAGACTACGACGATACGCTCAACGCCGACGAAGACCTCGAACTCACAAAATTGATTCCCCTCGGTTGGGCATTGTTCCGTTGGATTAACACATTGATTATTATCCCTGTGTTTACCTTCTTGGGCAGCTTCATGAGCAACTATGGTCTCATCATTCTCTTGCTCACATTGTTCATCAAAGTCTTGCTCTTCCCCTTCACTTACAAGAGCTACATGTCGCAAGCAAAAATGCGCTTGCTCGCCCCCGAAATCAAAGAGATTAACGACAAATATCCCGGCCAGGAAAATGCCATGGTGCGTCAGCAAAAGACTATGGAACTTTACAGCAAAGCCGGCGCAAGCCCCTTCTCTGGCTGCTTGCCTATGTTGTTGCAAATGCCCATCCTCATCGCCATGTTCACATTCTTCCCCTCATGCATTGAGTTGCGTGGCGAAGCATTCCTTTGGGCCAAAGACCTCTCAGCACCCGATGCTATCTTCTCATGGGAAACTCACATCCCCATCATTTCAAGCATCTTTGGCAACCATGTAAGTTTGTTCTGTTTGCTCATGACTGCGACAAACATCCTCTACACTTACATTAATATGCAAAATCAGCCTCAACAATCATCGATGCCAGGTATGAAGTGGATGATGTATCTCATGCCCGTGATGTTCCTCTTCTTCTTCAACGACTACGCATCAGGTTTGAGTTACTACTACTTCCTCTCATTGCTCATCACTATTGTGCAAACCTATGCTTTCCGCTTCATCATCGACGAAGAAAAAGTAAAAGCACAAATGAAAGCCAACGCCAAGAAACCCCGCAAGAAAAGCGGATTCATGGCACGATTGGAAGAAGCACAACGCCGTCAACAAGCAATGTTGCGCGAACAGCAAAAACAACAGGCTAAAAAAGGCAAAAACTAATCAGGACTAAACCCCGATTATCTCAATAAACAAAAGCACCCACACGGGTGCTTTTGTTGTTTACAGAAAATATGCAAGGAACGAGATAAGTGCAAAACACAAACATCACCCAACTTACTATCATGAAAAAATTTCGCTAAATTTACATTACATTAAAAACGGCCTCTTTGCTGGAACTCGCCGGAAATATCATCACCCTGTGTGGGGATGATTCAAAAACAATGAGCACCAATCCACCCTACCCCATAAACAAACGATAGCGACCTCGCTGAGGCCGCTATCGTCATTTAGTTATGTAGTTATTGGGGTTATTTTACTTCCCAAGTTTCGCCGGCGAGAATCATGTCGCGCAATGACGAGAAGCCTTTCTTGGCACGAACTTCGGCAACTTGCTTGTCGATTTCTTCGTTGTAAGTGAGCGCTTCCACATCACGAATCACACCTACTGCGAGGGGCAATTCCTTGCCGTCCATCATTGCAAGTTGCTGATGGAGGAAGTTTGACTCGCAATGTGCATCGTGAACGAGAACATCGTCGATAGTGTATCCGTCAACACCGATTTCAACGGCTTTCAACAAAAATCCGTCTTGAACGATACCTTTGTTGCCATCTTTACCAAAGAGCATTTTTTCGCCGTGGCGCAAATGAATTGTGCGGTCGGCGCGATATTCTTTGTCAGTAATTGCGTTGTGAATGCCGTGGTTGAAAATCACACAGTTTTGCAAAATTTCAACAACCGATGTACCCTTGTGTTGAGCGGCTGCAACCATCACTTCTTGTGTGGTAGCGAGTTCAACATCGATGCTGCGTGCAAAGAAATTGCCACGCGCGCCAAATACCAATTCGGCGGGAATAAACGGGTCTTCAGTAGTGCCATAGGGCGATGATTTTGACACAAAGCCACGGTCGCTTGTGGGCGAGTATTGACCCTTTGTCAAACCATAAATTTTATTGTTGAGCAACATGATATTGAGGTCGATGTTGCGGCGCACTGCGTGAATGAAGTGGTTACCACCGATAGCGAGACCGTCGCCATCGCCCGAGATTTGCCATACGGTCATTTCGGGGTTAGCCACCTTGAAGCCTGTCGCAATTGCTGCTGCACGGCCGTGGATAGTGTGGAAACCATAGGTGTTCATATAATAGGGCAAACGAGAACTACAACCGATGCCCGAAATAACGGCTGTCATGTGAGGAGCAACGCCCACTGTCGCCATTGCCTTGTGAAGCGAGTTGAGGATAGCGTGGTCGCCACAACCGGGACACCAACGCACCGATTGGTCACTCTTATAATTGGCTGCTGTATATTTGTTTTCTTCCATTGTTTAGTCCTCCATAATTTTAGTCACGCCGTCAATGATTTCTTTAACCAAGAATGGTTGACCTTGCACCTTGTTGATGCGTGAGATTTTAACTTCGGGGAATTTTGCTTGAAGGAAATCGGCAAACTGACCTGTGTTCAACTCGGCCACGATTACGCGACGGTATTTAGCAAATACTTCGGCGGTATTAGCGGGGAGCGGGTTGATGTAACGGAAGTGTGCAAACGCCACTTTCTTGCCTGCCTTATTGAGTTCCTGTGCAGCAGTGTAGAGATGACCGTATGTACCTCCCCAACCCACGATGAGCGTGTCGGCATCGGCATCACATTGCACTTCAAGTGCAGGGATATTGTTGGCGATGCGGTCGATTTTCTCTTTACGAGTATAAACCATCTTTTCGTGGTTAACGGGATCGGTCGAAATTGCACCTGTGTTATAGTCTTTTTCGAGACCGCCAAGACGGTGTGCGCAACCTTCTGTACCTGGAATTGCCCAATAACGCACCTTAGTTTCTTCATCGCGCAAATATGCACGCCATGTAGCCTTCAATTCTTCGGGGACATAGCGAGGATGAATTTCGGGGTACTCGTCGGCATCGGGAATGCGCCATGCCGATGAACCGTTGCCGATAAATGCGTCGGTGAGCAAAATAACGGGAGTCATGTGCTCAACAGCCACACGGCACGCTTCAAACGCCATTGTAAAGCAGTCGGTGGGCGATGCTGGAGCCATTACCGCGAGAGGAGACTCGCCATTGCGACCATAGAGGGCTTGGAACAAGTCGGTCTGCTCGGTTTTGGTGGGAAGGCCTGTTGAGGGGCCGCCTCGCTGAACATCAATAATAACCAAAGGCAACTCAGCCATAACAGCCAAGCCGATGCCTTCGCTCTTCAATGCCAAACCGGGACCTGATGTTGATGTAACAGCGAGGTTACCTGCAAATGCCGCACCGATAGCCGAGCATACGCCGGCAATTTCGTCTTCCATTTGACACGCTTTCACGCCCAAATCTTTGCGTTTGGCGAGTTCATGCAAAATGTCGGTTGCGGGAGTGATAGGATAACTACCCAGGAACAAGGGACGGCCTGCTTTTTCGGCAGCCATGATAAGGCCCCATGCAGTGGCAGTGTTACCATTGATATCAGTGTATTTGCCAGGACGGGCAGCCTCGGTTTCGATGCGATAGGTCGATACCGATGCGTGGATATTGTGACCATAGTCATAGCCGGCTTGGATAACCAAAGCATTGGCGTCATAGATAGCCGGTTTCTTGGCAAATTTTGCTTTCAAATGTTGCAATGCGCTTTCCAAAGGACGGTCAAACAACCAGCACACAAGACCGAGAGCAAAAATGTTGCGGCATTTGAGTACCGATTTATTGTCAAGACCGGTTTCGGCCAACGCTGCTTTGGTCATTGATGTGATGGGCACCTCAACCACTTGGGCTGTGATGCCGAGTTCTTTGAAAGGCTCATCAGTTTCAAAAAGCGCCTTTTTGAGGTCCGATTCTTTGAAAGAATCAATGTCAACGATGATAACACCGCCGGCTTTGAGAAATTTCACATTTTGCTTGAGAGCAGCAGGATTCATTGCGATGAGTACATCGGCTTGGTCACCGGGTGTGTAAACGCCTGTACCTACGCTAACTTGAAATCCCGACACACCACTCAATGAACCTTGCGGAGCGCGAATTTCGGCAGGATAATCGGGGAATGTAGAAACTTGGTTTCCAACTCCGGCCGAGACATTAGTGAAGATGTTGCCTGCCAACTGCATACCATCTCCCGAGTCGCCCGAGAATCGAACAACTACTTTGTCAAGCACTTTGATATTGGTATTCTCCAACATAACAAATTGATTTATAGCACTATATTTATTTTGTTTTTTTGCCTGGTTTATCCAAGGTTAAGATTATGGCAAAGATAATGATTTATTCATTATCAGCAACCATTATCCCACAATTTATTTTCACGAAAATTGAACATCAGTAATGCCTAATTCGCCTGTTGTCAATCCCTCTAAATCAGGGTCAACGGGGCGCATCAACGGGCGAGACATCGCGTCCTCGGCAATATCGTGAGATAACTCTGCCTGCTTGCGGAGATTGGCGAGAGTTGTTGCTGCAAACCGTGACCGATGGTTTCGTGGAGAACTGTGCGACGAACATCTTCGGCTGTTGCGTGGCGAGAGGGGTTGATGCGTATGCGACCTGTGCGTGGGTTGTAAGAACCCTTGGCGGGCATACCCTCGTCAATCTCTACCTCGATGCCAAGTTGCTGTGCTGTGGCTTCGGCTACCGATGTAATTCTTCGTTTTCTTGCGAGTTTGAAGAAAAGTCACTAACTTTGTCAGCAGATAACTCTTGTTCAGTCGGATATTGAGCGAAATTGGTTCGCTTGAGAAGTGACGATTGTTCAGGAGTTATATTTTTATCCTTACATATCACGTCTTGTTAGTCCATGTTTGGCCAAATATTGCTTCAAGTGTTTAAATCTGGCGGGAATTTTCGTGTTAACAAATCATAAAACGCCGCATAAATTAATGTATGACTAAATAATGTTGTATTTTTACATTTTAATTGAAAAATACTAACAATAACATAAATCTCATGAAAAATTTTACCCGATTATTTAGCGGAATGGCTATGTTGGCAAGCAGCGCAACAATGATGGCCGCTGTCGGCTCATTGAACATCAATGGCGTTGACCAACATGTTGACACCATCATTCCCAAACACAATGTTGGCCCTGGCACAACCTATGCGTTCTACCACCTCCCCAACCGTCCTCTTACCATTCATGTCACTGAAATCGACATATCAAATGAATATGTGCAAATGGAAGTGTGCAATGGTGGCGGCAAGGCTGTGGCATCAGAAACCCCCTCAAACATGTATAAGCGCAATGATGCTCCCGGCCACGATATGGTTGCGGTTTTCAATGGCGACTTTTACCACACTTCGGCTACCGACGGCACTGCTACCGGTATGTCGCGCATGGGTCTTATCATCAACGAGGAAGTGGAAATCAACCCTGTGGGCATGCCCATGTTTGTGTTGACTCCCAAGCGCGAGACATGCATGGACGCTGTTCATTTCAGTGCATCAATCAAATCATCAAAGGGAGCAACAAATCGCATTCACACCCTCAACTCTCACTATCTTGAATTTGACACAGCCGACGATAATGGCGAGCGTATGGTTCTTTATACACCCGCATATGGCACTACAACAAATGCAACAAGCGGCGGTACAAAAGTAGTTATTGCACCCAAAGAAGGCGCTTTCAAATTTGCGGCTAACACCACTTTCAGTTGCATCGTCGAAAGCATTAACGACAACACCGGCTCAACATCAATTCCCGCTGGCAAAGCCGTTCTCTATGGCACTGGCGCTAACGCAACATTCCTCCAAGGTTTGACTGTTGGCGAAGAATGCACCATCACTATTGCCAACAACCTTCCTTCAAACCCCTCAATCAAAGACATCAAGGAAGCACTCGGCGGTAGCGGTCACTTCCTTCTCCAAAACGGCAATGTTGTCATCTCAGGCAACCCCGATATCCATCCACGCACATTTATGGGTATCTCACAAGATAAAAAAATCGTTTATGCAGTAGCAGTTGACGGTCGTTGGAGCGGCTCGGCAGGTGTATCTCTCGACGATGAAGGCCGCATCCTTAAATGGCTCGGCGCTTGGGACGGTATCAACCTCGACGGTGGCGGTTCTACCGGTATGGTTGTAAACGGCGAATACAAAAACAACGCATCAGACGGTAGCGAACGCGCCGTTGGTAACGGTATGCTCGTTTACTCATCAGCTCCCGTTGACGACAATGTGGCAATCATTGAGTTTGAACCCCGCACCTACAATGTTCCTGTAACTGCCCGTTTCCGCCCTGCAATCTATGGTTTCAACCAATATGGCGTTCTCAAAACCAAAGACCTCGAAAATGTAATCATCACTTGCGATGCCAACATCGGTTATGTTAACGAAAACAACGAATTTATCGCGACACAAAAGATTGCCCGCGGCAACATCTATGCCGAATACAACGGCATCAAGATTGCTCAGCCCATCATCACTATCAAATCGCCACTTGAATTGCCCTACGACAACTATATCGTTGACAACCGCAAGGCATATCCTGTACAAATGAACTCTCAAATCGGTAATTTCACATATCCCGTTGATGCGGCAAGCGTTGATTGGACTATCACCGATGCAACTATCTGCTCGGTTGCCGACGGTAAAGTAATGGGTATCAAGAACGGTACTACCACAATTTCCGGCACAAGCGAAAACTTTACTGGTTCGGTTAACATCACCGTTGAAATTCCCGAAGGCGAAACACAAGCATTTGTTCCCGAAGTTATCGACTCTTTGTGGACTCTCAAACAAACAGGTGGCACAGGCTTGACAATCTCTGACCTCGGCGAAGGTTTCAAATTTAACTACACCGGCAACGGCACTTCTCGCGGTGCATACTTCTCGGCTACATCGGCTCTCAAAACTTACAGCCTCCCCTATGCTTTCCGTTTTGATGTCAACCCCGGCGAAGCAGTGGTTAAAAAAGTGTCAATCGCTTTGACCAACAATCTCGGCGAACGCTACACAATGACTATCTTTGACGGTGAACTCACCAAAAACACTACAACTACTCTTAACGCCGATTTGAGCCAAGCATGGAACATCGAAAACAACGCCATCTACCCCATCAGCGTTGGTACTATCCGTTTTGACATGGGCACATCGGCTAAGAGCACTGCTTTTGAAGTGCAAGTTCCCCGCTTTGAAATGCTCTTTGGCGATCCCACTGGCGTTGAAAGCGTAGTAAAAGCCCCCGCAGTGGCAAAAGTTTATCCTAACCCCGTTGTAGCAGGCGAGCCTATCACTATCGAAACCGAAGGCGACACTGCTGTTGAAATTTACACAATGGGTGGCGTGCTTGCCAAAGTTGCATACATGTTTGACAACGCAACTATCGGCACCGAAGACCTCGCCAAAGGTATGTATGTGATGAAAGTCATCAACGCTAACGGCGTGTCAGTGGCTAAACTCATCATCAAATAACCAACAAGCAAAACCAAACTCAAAATAGGATGTGAGCCGATTGCTCACATCCTATTTATATAATCAATCTCGGCAATGAATCTTCTAAAACAACGCATTCTCTCTGACGGCCGATGCCTTGAAGGCGGCACTCTCAAAGTGGACAATTTCATCAACCACCAGATGGACCCCGCCCTCATGATGGCTATGGCACAGGAAATAGCAAACCGATTTAGCGACAAGGGCATCAACAAGATTGTCACCATCGAAGCAAGCGGCATCGCTCCGGCCATACTTGCCGGCTATCTGATGCAAGTGCCCGTGGTGTTTGCCAAGAAAAACATTCCGAGCACTATGGAACACATGATAAGCACCTCGGTGTTTTCATTCACCAAAAACCGCAGTTATGATGTAGGCATCAGCCGCGACTTTTTGTCGGCCGACGACCGCGTGCTGTTTGTTGACGATTTCCTCGCCAACGGCAATGCGGCTTTGGGCATCATCGACATTGTCAACAAAGCCGGCGCACAAGTCGCCGGAATGGCGTTTCTTATTGAAAAAGGGTTTCAAAACGGACGTCAAAAATTACTTGACATGGGCATGCACATCGAGTCGCTCGCAATCATCAAGAGCCTTGACAATTGCACCATCACACTTGAATAATTCAGTAAATTACGCTTGACGCAAGCGTTGCTCGCGGCGCAATGCGCGCATTTGCCACCACACCATCAATCCCGACATTACTGTCGCGCAGATATCTGACGCGGGAAATGATGCCCACACGCCATTGAGGCCGATAAAGCGTGGAAAAATGAGCAAGAACGGAATAAGGAAAATCACTTGGCGAATAAGACTCAAAAATATCGCCTTCGCAGCCTTGTCCAATGATTGGAACAACGTTGTGGCAATAACTTGAAATCCCACAAACCAGAACGAAAGCATCGCAATCGAGAGTCCGTTGGCTGTCGCATCAATGAGCGCTTGGTCGGGGCTAAACATTCGGGCAATATATTGGGGGAAGAACAACCCGAAAATACAACCTATCGTACATACTACCGTACTTGCCCAAACAGCAAGCCAAAACGCACGGCCCAAACGGTCGATGCGGCCCGCACCATAGTTATAGCCCAATATCGGCTGCAATCCCTGACACATACCCACCACAATCGACACGATAAGCGTTGTATAGGTAATGAAAATTCCCACTGCAGCAACAGCAGTGTCGCCGCCATAGGCATAAACTGTGGTGTTGATAATGCCGCTGATGGCACAGCCCGCCGCCTGAACAAAACTCGGAGCAGCACCGATTGCCACCGTGCCCATCACAATTCGCCATTTCAAGCGATAAATGCCGCGTTCAAAGTGCAACACACTGTCTTTCTTGAAGAAGTGTGACATCACAAACACCATTGATATTGTCATGGCAATATCGGTTGCAATAGCCGCACCCTTGATTCCCATATCTAGCACAAAGATGAAAATGGGCGCAAGAACGAGGTTTGACCCTGCGCCGATAAACATCGACACCATCGCTTTGACCGGATAGCCAGTAGAACGCATAATGCTGTTGAAACTGAAAGTGAGGTTCATCACCAACATACCGGGCAAAATGTAGAGCATAAAGTCGCGAGCATAGGGCAACGACGTTTCACTCGCACCAAACGCGAGCAATATCTCATCGATAAATATCCAAAAGAACGACAAATACACAATGGCATTAGCAAGCAACAGCACCAACGAGTTACCCATCACTAACTTCGCTCCATTATAGTCGCGCTGTCCAAGCAAAATCGAGATTTTGGCACTCGCACCGGCACCCACCAAGATACCGATAGCAGCCGAAAGGTTCATAACGGGGAAAGTGATTGTAAGCCCTGCAATGGCGTCAGAGCCCACACCTTGACCAATAAACACGCGATCAATCACATTATATAATTGCATCACAAGCATAGCCACCACAGCAGGCATGCTATACTCCCACAGCAATCGGCCCAACGGTCGAGTTGCCAATTCATTTAATTTTGCGTTGTTTTGTGACATTTCTTTTTATCTTTTTCGGTCGGCATCACTGCCTAAAATGTGCATCGCACCTCACAGCCCGACGGCTGCTCTTTTTCCAACAAAACAAAGCGGAAACCCTTGAATTCATGGTTTCCGCTTTTATGTAAGGTTTTAAAAAAATCAGGCGATTATTCAGCCTTTGATGCTTTTGCGCGTTCGATATATTTGTCAATATCGATTTGGTAAGCGCCAGCATAAGCAGGATATTGCTTTTTGATTTTTTCATACACCGCTGCTTCTTTTGCATAATCTTTCAACTCGCGATATACGCGTGCTTGTTTCATCATGAAGAAGGGAGTGTAGATATCGTTGTCGTCTGACACCGAGATTGCTTTGTTGAAACTTGCGATAGCCTCGTTGTATTTTTCGAGGTTAACGTAGCAGTCACCTTGGAGTGAATAAGCAGCAGCACCAATCAATGCTTCTTCTGCCGAATAGTCGTTAAGATATTCGATTGCTTTTTCATAATCACCTTTTTCGAAAAGGAGAATTGCAGCTTGCAATTTAGCACGGTTGCCTGCGTCATAACCTTCGTTGTCGGCTACTTGCATATATTGAGCCAATGCAAGAGTATCGTTACCTTCAACGATGAGAGTGCGGTCAGCCTGACCGATAGCATCGTCAGCAGCAACGCTACCTGCCTGACGGCTGTTAACTACAAAAAGGATAACGGCAGCAACTGCAACGATAGCAGCCACACCAAAGATGATTGATTTTTTGTTGTTTTGCAACTTTTGCTCAACTGCATTAGTGAGCGTGTCATTGAGTTCGTCAATTGATGTACGAGTCTCGTTTTGATTTTCTTTTGCCATTGTTATGTTTATTTTCTGATTTTCAATAATATTCTTCGGAACATTGCATTCCGAACTGCAAAATTAATAGTTATTCTGCACTTATGAAAATTTTAAGCCAACTAATTTAGCCGATTTACCGCTTCGACTCAGTCAAAACGGCACTTTGCTTTCAATTTTTATCGGCTCACGGGTAACGGGGTGTATAAATTTAACCCAATGGGCATGCAGATACAACCGGTCGGCAACAGTGCCATACAGGGCATCTCCGGCTATGGGCGCATCAAGTCCGTCGCAATGTGCGGCATGCACCCTCAGCTGATGTGTGCGCCCGGTTACGGGATAGAACAGCACTCGCGAACGGCCGTCTTCCGCACCCACTATCTCATAGTGTGTCAATGCCTGTTTGCCATGTGTGTAACTCACCATTTGGCGCGGACGGTCATCGGGATTAAGCACCAAAGGCAGGTCAATGCTTCCCGACCGTGGCTCTATCACGGCATCAAGCAACGCCACATAGCATTTTTCAATCTCACGCGACTTGAACATCGACTGCAACTGTCGGTGAATCGGCGCTGTGCGGGCAAATAGCAACACTCCCGATGTGGCCATGTCAAGGCGATGAACAATATGCATTTCGCTCCCAAACATGCGCTGCACTCGCTCTTGCAACGAGTCGACCGAGAGCTTGCCCGGCACCGACAACATTCCTTCGGGCTTGTCAACAGCAACTATCCACTCATCTTCATACAACACCTCAACCGCTTTTTCGGCAGCATTTTCAAGCGGATTGGGGTCAACATCAAGTCCTTGCAGCATCCACCCGAGAATAGGCTCACACTTGGCCTTGCACGATGGATAGTAACAGCCGTGACGACGCACCTCATCTTTGGGCGATTGGCCCACCCAAAACTCGGCCATTGCACGCGGTTTGTAGCCGTTGGCATAGGCATATTGCAACAATTTGGGAGCAGCACACTCCCCTGCCCCCGACGGTGGCGCACCTTGTAGCGTATCGGCAAATATCTGATTGAGATTGCGACTTTCGCCACGGGCATTAAGCATCACAAATCGATCAAACACTAGTCGTTGCAATGCCACACTGCGCTGTTGACGCTCGGTCTTCAACTCGGCAATAACAGCATCGCGGGCATCTATTTGTGCTTTAATTTCATCAATCACGGCACGGTGTCGTTGCTGAATTCGACGCAACTCGGCCTTTTGAAATTGACTTTCGGTAATGAGCGACTGCACATCGGCGCCCTCACTGCGCGCAACATCACGCCGCGTCTTTGACTCCTTCATAAAAGCCTTGTATTGAGCCACCTCGGCATCACACGCCTCAGTCGCCTGCACCAATCGGGACACAAGACTTGCCCGCTCGGGACTACTGATTTCAGCCGCAATTTTATGGTTTATCTCCGTAATAATCTTTTCTTCGCGTGCAAAAAAGCCGTTCACCGACAACAAATCACACACCGCCGGAACAAAATACTCATGGTCATAGCGGTGTGCAAGATTTCCCGAATAAGCGGCCAAATAGCCTATAAGGCCGTCGCGCTCTACGACAAGCACGCCCATCATTTTGCCGCCCTGCAACTCATCGCACCAATCATCACGCGAGTCAAGATATTGTTGCAAATGCCCTGCCGCAACCTCACACAAGCGATGCGGCACATAGCAAAACGGATAGGTAAACCGGCGAGGCAACTCCACCCCAGCCAACTCCCCATCGGCAAACAAATGAAAACGGCTATCAGCACTCATTGGTTATTCTAATACTATATCTTCTTTACCGCAAAGGAATAAAAAAAAATTGACATAAACCTCAAAAATACATGTTTACTTGTCTTTAATGACTAATTAATGCCCGAAATGACTTTCTGCCGGAAAAATTGTTTATATTTGTGAGTAAATTTATTTATCATGAAGCAACTTTCTATCACTACCGCAATACAAGTGGCCGAGTATAACGAATTGTCGGAGCAAGACCGCGCGTTGGTCGATGCTGCCCGTGAGGCCACTCACCGCTCTTATGCTCCTTACAGCCATTTTAATGTAGGCGCGGCTATCGCACTTGACAACGGCGAGATTGTCACCGGAGCCAATCAGGAAAATGTGGCCTATCCGTCGGGCACTTGCGCCGAGCGCACTGCTTGTTTCTATGCTCACGCACGCTATCCCGAAGCCCGATTTACGACTATCGCCATTGCCGCCCGAGGCACCGATGGCAATGAGGTTACCAACCCCATCGCTCCATGTGGCGCATGCCGTCAGGCTTTGCTTGAATATGAGATTTTGGCCAAGGGCAATGTAAAAGTGATGCTTATCGGCTGTAACGATATTTATATTCTCGATTCGGTCAAATCGTTGCTACCGTTGGCTTTCAGCGAATTTTAATTCTTAACGCTATGGATAATCAGAATTTTGTAATCACTATCGGCCGTCAGTTTGGTAGCGGCGGTCGTGAATTGGGCAGCAAACTTGCCAAAGAACTTGGCATTGCCTATTATGACAAAGAATTGCTTGAAGAAGCAGCCAAGCAAGCCGGCATCAGCGAGGATATTATCGAGCGTAGCGACGAGCGTTTCCCATCGTTTTTCAACGCATTTCTGCCCGTCAGCATCGGCTACAACCCCGCCGCAAGCTATTTGGGCTCGTCGTCAACCATCAGCGCCGACAATCTCTACAAGGCCCAAAGCGATGTGATTGAAAACATTGCACACCGCCACTCATGCGTTATCGTTGGCCGCAGTGCCGACTATGTGTTGCGCAACCACCCCCGACTGGTTAGCATTTTTGTTCACGCCAACATCGACGATTGCATCGACCGCATCATGAGCCGTGGCGACTGCAAGACACGAGAAGAGGCACGAGCCAAGGCCGAAAAGACCAATAAACTGCGCGCCTCTTACTATAATTTCTATACCGATAAGACTTGGGGAAATGCCGCATCTTATGACTTGACCATCAACTCGTCAACGATGCCGATGGACAAGATTGTCAAGATTATTGCTGACTTTGTTCGTTGCCGATTTTAACCATTTCGACAAGTCGGTTAATGGCAAAGGCCACTAACGAGATTCCCGTAATGAGCACCACTACCGATTCGATGGTTTTGACATCGGTAGCCAATATCACAATGCCGGCGGCTGTCATAAGCGTCGGCATTAAATACATCCACAAGGGGAATTTAATGGGACGATGGCCCACTGCAAGCATGATTATCTGATAAAGGCCGGCCACAATGAGCAACACGGCAAACACATAAACCATTATGCCCACCAACGAGCCAGGGCTGACAATCATCCATGCGCCCAATGCGACGCCACACATGCTTGAAATAACGCCCGAGGCAAACAATGCCTTGCTTGTCGCCACTCCGTCTTTGGCATCCTTGGCACGGCGCACCAACAATGATATCAAACTTGCGACACAAGGCAACATCAACACTGCGCCCAATATCACGATTAATGTTGACACAAGATTTTGGTCATTAAAGATTATAAGCAGAATACCCGCTGCCAAAATAACGAGGTTGGCATACAACTGTCCTTGTTTCATATACTACTTGCTTTATGTTAGATACGCAAATATAACAATTATTCAGCACAGTTAGCACGCCATATACTTTATTTTTGTAAATTTGCACAAATCATAAATTCACAAACCAATGAAAACATTAAAACAAATACTCATGCGCTGCTGCGTATTTGCAGCAGCCGCATCGGCCACAGCAGGCATCTGCGCCCAAGACAAGGCCGCCCCATTGCAATATGTTGACGCACAAGAATTGCGCATAATCAACAAAGGATGGGACAACACCCTTCGCAAATACACTCGCATTCCCGCATATTTGGAAGACAGCGTGAGAAGCACCCTTTGGGAACGCGCTCAATGCAGCGCAGGTATTGCCGTTCGCTTTGCAACCGACTCTCGCCGCGTGGGCGTGAAATATCAGTTGTTGTGGAACACCCATATGCTCCACATGGCCGACACAGGTCTCAAAGGCACCGACCTCTACATTCTCGAAGGCGACTCGGTGTGGCGCCATGTTAACACCAACCGCCCCAACGCCGATAAAGAGACCAAGATGTGTGAAAAAATATATGTCGAAAACCTTGACCCCGGCATGAAAGAATACATGATTTATATGCCTCTTTATGACGGCGTTGAAGATTTGTGGGTAGCCATCGACAGCGGTGCAACAATCACTCCCGGCAACAAAGACATCATTCGCCACGACAAAAAAATCGTTGCTTACGGCACAAGCATTTTGCAAGGAGGCTGCGCATCACGAAGTGGTATGGCTGCCACCAACATCATCAGCCGCGAACTTGATTGCGAAGTAGTAAATATCGGTATCAGCGGTGAAGGCAAAATGGACTTCTGCATGGCTCGCGCAATGGCTCAAATCGAAGATGCCGACGTGTATCTCATTGACCCGATTCCCAACTGCACCGAAATGATGTGCGACACTCTCACCTACGACTTTATCAACATCCTTCGCAAAGCACGCCCCGATGTTCCCATCGTGATGGTCGAAGGCCCCATCTACCCCTATGCGCGCTACGACCGCTCATTGGGCAACTACCTGCCTCGCAAAAATGCCGCTTTCCGCCGCAATTACGAAAAGCTGATGGCCGAAAACCCCAACAATCTCTATTATGTTGATTGCATCAATCTCGACGGCGTTGAAGATGACGGCACTGTTGACGGCATCCACCTCACCGACCTCGGCTTCAAGTACTACGCTCAAAAACTTGTTCCCGTTTTGCGACCCCTCATCAAGTAACCTACACCCCTATCACATATCAACAGCGAGACCCCAAGGTCTCGCTGTTTTTTTTGCACCCACGCCAACCGATTGCATAGGACTTGCCAATCGTTGACAAACAAAAGAAAGGCGCGGTGCAATGCACCACGCCTTGTGTTATGACTAAAAAGTAATCTATCTTTATTAGTTGTTTTCGGGACGAAGTTTGCGAACTGTCACCGCAGTTTGCCACATTTCGCTTTCGCGCAATTCTTTGAGTTCGGCTTCGAGTTTCACGCGATAGTCGGGTTGAGAGTTGCTGTCGATTGAGATTTGCGCTTCGTTACCAGTCTTAACGCTTTCATAGAGTTTTTGAACAACGGGTTTGATTGCATCGTGGAAGGGACCCATCCAGTCGAGAGCACCGCGTTGTGCAGTTGTTGAGCAGTTTGCATACATCCAGTCCATACCGTTTTTAGCAAACAAAGGCATCAATGATTGTGTCAACTCTTCAACTGTTTCGTTGAATGCCTCTGAGGGAGTGTGGCCGTTTTCACGCAATACTTCATATTGAGCCAACAACAAACCTTGGATAGCACCCATCAATGAACCACGTTCACCTGTAAGGTCACTTGTTGCTTCGCGTTCAACAGTTGTTTCAAACAAGTAGCCTGAACCGATACCGATACCGAGAGCCAATGCGCGGTCAGTTGCGCGACCTGTAACATCTTGGTAAACAGCATAAGAAGAGTTCAAACCGCGACCTTCGAGGAACATAGTACGCAATGATGTACCTGAACCTTTGGGAGCAACGAGGATAACATCAACATCAGCAGGAGGAACTACGCCTGTGCGGTCGCTCCAAGTGATTGCAAAACCATGTGAGAAATAGAGGGCTTTGCCGGGAGCAAGACGCTCTTTGATTGTAGGCCATACCGAAATTACAGCAGCGTCAGAGAGCAAGCACATGATGATAGATGCTTTTTCGCATGCTTCTTCGATGCTGAAAAGAGTTTCGCCGGGAACCCAACCGTCAGCGATTGCTTTGTCAAATGTTTTACCTTGGCGTTGGCCAACGATTACATTGAAACCATTATCTCGTAGATTCATACTTTGACCGGGACCTTGCACACCATAACCGATTACTGCAATAGTTTCGTCTTTAAGTATTTCTCTTGCTTTTTCTAAAGGAAATTCTTCGCGGAGGACTACATTTTCTTCAACTCCGCCAAAATTCATTTTTGCCATAGTTTTTATGTTTGGTTAAAATTATGTTGCAAATTTACTGTATTTCTCTTAATTCGCAAAACTTTTGTCACAAAAAATATATTTTTTATGTCAATTTCTTATTTAAAAGTGATTTTTGAGCGACAAATCACACCATTTTGGCCTTTTATCTCAACATCTGCAACATTTTCGACTTGCGCCACATTAATATCTACACATGTTCCGCAATGCGCCTCTTGCTGATAGGCGATTTCAAATCGGGCTATGCGGTAAGCGTCATAATGCTCGACATCCCATTGGTTAAGCACCTTCTCAATGTAGCGAATGCTGTTGACATGACGGTTAAAGTCAATATCGCATGAGCGGAACACATATTGCTCGGTGCGGTCAACGGCTGTTAGGGGACGCATGCGGCCTTGCTTCTCAATGGGGCAAAGACGGTCGTGCTCGGTCGATGCAAGTTCGGCCAACATTGAGATATCGCCGGGGCTGCGGGTCTCCATATTGATAGCCACCCATATTGTGCGCACATATCCAATCACTTCATCGCCCACGGTCACTTCAAAGTCGCGCTCCGAATAGTGGCGGTTGAAATTTTCAATCCAAGTGGTGAGAGCAAATTGCTCGTTTGCGCGAGGCATGCGTTTCATTTCGATGGTCAATCGGCTGAGCACCCACGCAAGGTTATATTTCATCATGCCAGTGTAGCCGCATCCGAGGATATCGGCATGCTCGGTGGCAACCGCAATTACTCGTTGTGCAAATGCTGTCAAGGGCAATTCTTGCTGCGCATTACATTCGGCTACCGACAACAGGTATTCGTGACGATGTTCTTTTACAATTTCTGACATACCTTATTATATTATTCAGCGATATCTTTACGACGATTTTGTTGCTCAATAAAGAGGTCAACATATTCAACAGGCGATTTTGTCACCGCCACGCGACCGCTGCGAACAAATTGTCGAATGTCATAGTGTTTCAATTCTTCAAACAACGCCTCGGTTTCGTCAGAATGTCCGGTCTTTTCAATTACGGTATATTCGCGAGTGATTTCGAGAATGCGTGCATTGTGGCGGCGAATAATCACCTCCAACTGTGTTTCGTCGAGCAATCGTTCGGTGGGAACTTTATAAAGTGCCACTTCTTGATACACAATTTCTTCATCGGTATACAAAAACGATTTCAACACATCAATGCGTTTTTCTATTTGTTGCACCACCTTTTCCATCATCACGCGGTCGCTGTAACAAGTGATAGTGAACTTGTGCACACCCTCGATTGACGACGGACTAACCGACAAACTCTCGATATTGAGACAACGACGAGTGAAAATGATTGAAATCTGATTGAGAAGACCAACCTGATTTTCAGAGAATACTGTTACTGTATATAATTGTTTTTCCATTGTCATTCAATATTTATGAAAGTTGATACTTTTCGTCGGGAGTAATCAAAATCTCGTCAACGCCTGCCCCGGGAGGAGTCATGGGGAAAATCTTGTCGGTGGCTTCAATGCTCACATTGAGCAAATATGCGCCGTCGTGGGCAAGCATTCGCTCGATTGCGCCGTCGAGTTGCTCGCGGCTTTCAACATTCTCGGCTTTGATGCCATAGGCCGATGCGATTTGCACAAAGTCGGGGTTAATCATAGGTGTTTGCGAGAAGCGGGCGTTGAAGAACATTTCTTGCCATTGACGCACATTGCCAAGGAAGTTATTGTTCAAGAGAATAATCTTCACGGCTGTGCCATACTCCATGATTGTGCCCAATTCCTGCAAAGTCATTTGCAACCCGCCGTCGCCGGTGAAAAAGCACACTGTGCGCTCGGGAGCACCCATCTTGGCACCGATAGCAGCGGGCAAGCCAAAGCCCATTGTACCCAAGCCACCCGATGTAATTATACTTTTGGGCAACGAATAGCGGAAATAGCGCGATGAGAACATCTGATTTTGACCCACATCGGTAACAAGCACGGCTTTGTCGTCTGTTGCTGCCGACACTTTATGTGCCACCTCGCCCATAAGCATAAGGCCTTCTTCAGGGAATACCTCGCGCTTGATAACACGTTCTTTCTCCACAGCATCACATTCGTCAAATGTTTTGAGCCACTCGGTGTGCTTGGCCTCTTTCACGAGCGGGAGCAACTGTGTGAGCACCTCACGGGCATCGCCGTGGATAGTGGCGTGAGTCTTTATGTTTTTGTCAAACTCGGTAGAGTCGATGTCGATGTGAACAATTTGTGCCTGACGGGCATATTTTGAAGTATCGCCTGTCACACGGTCGTCAAAACGCATACCGATAGCGATGAGCAAGTCGCAACGGTTGGTATTGACATTCGGACCGATGTTGCCGTGCATACCGAGCATACCTTTATATAAAGGATGCGCCGACGGCATTGTTGACAAGCCCAACAAAGTTGCCGCTACGGGAATGTCGGCTTTTTCGGCCAATGCTGCCAACTCGTTTTCAGCGCCCGAAATCATCACACCGTGGCCCGACAAAATCAAGGGACGCTCAGCCTTGTTAATCATTTCGGCCACTTTTGCCACATCGTCGCGGTTTACCTCGGGATAGGGAATGTAACTGCGAATGAAGTTACATTTTTCGTGTGACCATTCCACCAATCCGTTTTGTGCATCTTTGGCAAAGTCGAGCACAACCGGACCGGGACGGCCCGAATTGGCAATATAGAATGCACGAGCCACTGCCCATGCGATATCTTCGGGACGGCGAATCTGATAAGCCCACTTTGTGATAGGTTGTGTAATGCCCACCACATCGGTTTCTTGGAACGCGTCCGAACCGAGGAATGCCGATGCCACCTGACCGGTGATAACCACCATGGGAGTGCTGTCCATCAACGCATCGCTCAATCCGGTAATAGTGTTTGTTGCAGCCGGACCTGATGTCACAATCACAACACCTGTGCGGCCCGACACGCGTGCATAACCTTGTGCGGCATGGGTAGCACCCTGTTCGTGGCGAACGAGAATGTGTTTGAGTTGGTCGGTATAGTCATATAATCGGTCATACACAGGCATGATAGCGCCACCGGGGTAACCAAACACGCGGTCAACACCCTCGGCTATCAACGACTTTATCAGAGCCTCGGCTCCTGTAATTTTTTCACTCATATATAGTAGATTTATTTATTCAACAGTACAGCGAACATTTAGAGTTCTCTCACGCCACCCTTGTCGGCCGATGTCACCATTGCGGCATAGGCGCGCAATGCTTTTGAAATTTGTCGGTTGCGTTTCACGGGTGTAAATGCATCTTTGCCACGGGCTTCTTCTTGCGCACGGCGTTGTGCCAATTCCTCGTCGCTCACCTCAACATTGATTGAACGCTCAGGAATGTTGATGCTGATGATGTCGCCGGTGCGAACGAGACCGATGTTGCCACCAGCAGCCGCTTCGGGCGAAATGTGGCCGATTGACAAGCCCGATGTACCGCCCGAGAAGCGACCGTCGGTAATCAATGCACATTGTTTGCCCAAGTGTTTTGATTTGATATAACTTGTGGGATAAAGCATTTCTTGCATACCGGGACCGCCTTTGGGACCTTCGTGGGTAATCACCACCACATCGCCGGCAACAACTTCATCACGCAAGATTGCTTCAACCGCGTCTTCTTGCGATTCATAAACCTTGGCAGGACCGCGGAAACAGAAGATGCTCTCATCAACGCCGGCAGTTTTCACCACGCAGCCGTCTTGTGCGATATTACCGCGCAACACTGCGAGACCGCCGTCTTTGACATAGGCATTTTCAAAGTCGCGGATACAGCCTTTTGCACGGTCGTCGTCGAGCGACTCATACATCGCATTTTGAGAGCCGAGCACAAGATTTTTCTTTTCGCCTGGCGCGCTCTTCCACCAATTAGCAGCCTCTTCGCCAAATTCCTTGCCGCCGATAGCATATTTCTCAATAGCCTCGCCCAATGTGAGACCGTCAACGCGCTTGACATTTGTGTCAAGAATGCCGTTTTCGGCAAGAATTTTCATAATAGAAATGATGCCGCCTGCACGGTTAACATCTTGAATGTGATATTTTGAATTGGGGGCTACCTTGCAGAGCACGGGAGTGTGACGAGAGAGAGCGTCGATGTCGGCCATTGTAAACTCGGCGCCGGCCTCATTGGCAACAGCCAACAAGTGGAGCACGGTGTTGGTCGAGCCGCCCATCGCGATGTCGAGCGTCATAGCGTTGAGCATAGCCTGACGGGTAGCGATGCTGCGGGGCAACACGCTATCATCATTGTCGTTATAGTAAGCCAAAGTGTTTTTAACGATAAGTTGAGCCGCACGGCGGAAAAGTTCGGTGCGATTGGCATGAGTAGCCACGATTGTGCCGTTACCGGGTAATGCAAGACCGATAGCCTCGTTGAGCGAGTTCATAGAGTTGGCAGTGAACATACCCGAGCATGAACCGCAAGTGGGACAGCCGCGTTGTTCAAGTTTAGCAACCACATCGTCCGACACACTGTCGTCGGCAGCATCAATCATCACATCAATCAGGTCGAGCGCACGGTCACCCAAACGGCCGGCTTCCATCGGACCGCCCGACACAAACACTGCGGGAATGTTCAAGCGCATGGCCGCCATGAGCATACCTGGAGTCACCTTGTCGCAGTTTGAGATGCACACCATCGCATCGGCCTTGTGGGCGTTAACCATATACTCAACGCTGTCGGCAATCAAGTCTCGCGAGGGCAACGAGTACAACATACCGTCGTGGCCCATTGCGATACCATCATCAATGGCAATAGTGTTAAACTCGGCGGCAAAACATCCAAGTTTCTCAATTTCCTGTTTAACAATCTGACCTATTTCGTGCAAATGGGTGTGACCAGGAACAAACTGTGTAAACGAGTTTACCACAGCAATAATGGGACGACCCAACTGCTCTTCCTTCATACCGTTGGCACGCCACAATGCGCGTGCTCCTGCCATTCGGCGACCTTGTGTGCTTGCTGCACTTCTAAGAGGTTTGCTCATAATGCTCTTTATTTTTATTAAATCAAGATGCCTCCCTGATTATATTCTAAAAGGGAGGCATCGAGTTATATTATTTACAATCTTGCTTACACACGGCAAGTTAGCCCTCCCCTTTTATCAAGGACAGCAACGACCACCACATTTAGTAGTTGCGATGCTTGCTGTGTAAAGTCCTTATTCATTTCTATTGATTTTGATTATTTCGTTGCAAATTTATAGTGTTTCTTGCAAACTAGCAAATAATTCTCGCAAAAAACAATCAAATCGCTTTCCAAATGCAATCAAAAAGCGCAAAACGCAAAATTTTCGCCCAAATCGTCTCTCTCCTCCACGCGCTATAAGTCCATTTGTTAACACATTAATAATATAATGCACAAAAAACATTTTAGCCATCCGTTAAATAATGCTTAACTTTCTTGCCATACCTAAAAAGTGTCCTTTTGAAATAAATTCAATACAAAATCGCGCCAATTTGCTACTAAAATTTCCTAAAATTGATTTTTAACACATTAATTCGACACATTTTGTCTAACATTTCAATAATTTGTTTTAACTTTGCAACTTGAAATTCCCATATCATGCCCTTTCGTGTGGTATGCCGTATTGAAAAAAAATAAAAATAAGTATAAATAAATTGTTTAATTAAAAATCAAGATGAAAAAACTGTTTCTATTACTTTTAGCAGTCTTTGCCGTCTCTGTCAGCGCCGTTGCACAGGTACAAGTTAAAGGTACCGTCATCGGAGAAGAAGACGGAGAGCCGATTATCGGTGCTACCGTATCGGTTAAAGGAAATAGCAAACTGGCTATCGCTACCGACTTTGATGGTAACTTTGTGCTCAATGTTCCCTCAAAATCATCGGTTATCGAAATCAAGTACATCGGTATGCACACCGAGGAATTTAAAGCCAGCGAGTTTCCCAAAACTATCACATTGAAATCAAACACTCAACAACTTGGCGAAGTTGTTGTAACCGGTATGGCTAACGTCGACAAACGATTGTTTACCGGTGCATCTGCCAAGATTGACGCCGACGACGCCCGCATCACAGGTGTTGCCGACATCTCTCGTTCACTCGAAGGTCGCGCTGCCGGTGTATCGGTACAAAACGTATCTGGTACTTTCGGTACAGCCCCCAAAATTCGCGTGCGTGGTGCTACTTCAATTTACGGTACTTCAAAGCCTCTTTGGGTAGTAGACGGTGTGATTCTCGAAGACGCGGTTGAAATCTCGGCCGACGCTCTTTCTTCTGGTGACGCCGAAACTCTTATCGCATCGGCTGTTGCTGGTCTTAACGCCGACGACATCGAGTCGTTCCAAATCCTCAAAGACGGTTCGGCTACATCAATCTATGGTGCTCGCGCCATGGCTGGTGTGATTGTTGTAACTACCAAACAAGGTAAATCAGGCAAAACAAGCATCAACTATACTGGTGAGTTCACTTACCGCATGAAGCCCAACTATAACGACTTCAACATCAGCAACTCACAAGAACAAATGGGTATCTACAAAGAAATGGAGCAAAAAGGCTGGTTGTCATTTGCATCACTCGCCAACTCTTCTTCTTCGGGTATCTATGGTACAATGTACAAACTCATCGACACTTACAACCCCATCACTGGCGAATATGGTATGGCCAACACTGCTTCGGCTAAAAACGAATACCTCCGCCAAGCCGAAATGCGCAACACCGACTGGTTTGACTTGTTGTTCAACGACAACATCATGCAAAACCACGCTGTCAGCATCTCTGGTGGTACTGATAAGGGTTCATTCTATACTTCGTTCTCTTACATGAACGACGAAGGTTGGTACAAGCAAAGTGATGTAGAGCGTTACACTTTCAACGCAAACGCCACTTACAACCTCTCTAAACACCTCAAAGTTAAATTGCTTACAAGTGACTCATATCGTCAACAAGTCGCTCCTGGTACATTGAGCCAAGACGTTGACGTTGTATCGGGTGCCGTTTCTCGCGGTTTCGACATCAACCCCTACTCTTATGCGTTGAACACTTCTCGTACAACCGACCCCAACGCTATCCTCACTCGTAACTATGCCGACTTCAACATCTTCAACGAACTTGACAACAACTACATTGACATCAATGTGCTTGACCTCAAATTCCAAGGTGAACTTAACTGGCGTCCCATCTCTGGTCTTGAATTTGGTGTAATCGGTGCATTCCGCCACTCTTCAAGCAAACAAGACCACTATGTAAAAGACGGTTCTAACCAAGCAAACGCATATCGTGCCGGTGTAATTCCCGAAAATGCGACTATCCGCTATTCAAACCCCTATCTCTACACCGACCCCGATGATCCCAACTCATTGCCTCAAACAGTATTGCCCAAGGGTGGTATCTTCTACCACACTTTGTACTCAATGTCTCAATACGACGTTCGTGCAACAGGTAAGTTTGACCGCACCTTCAACAACGACCACATCACAAGTATCTTTGGTGGTGCTGAAGCAAGTTCTATCGACCGTCGCACTGAGTACTTCCAAGGTTGGGGTATCTGCTACGACAACGGTAACCTCCCCTTCACCGACTGGAAACTCTTCAAGCAAATGAATGAAGAAAACGCAAGCTATTTCAGCGACCAATCTTACTACCGTCGTTCGGCTGCATTCTTCGGTACAGCGTCTTACTCTTACCAAGGTAAATACATCATCAACGGTACTATCCGTTATGAAGGTTCTAACAAACTCGGTAAATCAAGCCAATCTCGCTGGTTGCCTACTTGGAACGTATCAGCAGCATGGAATGCCGATTCAGAATCATGGTTCCAAAACCCCGTTCTCTCAACTGCTAAGTTGCGTGCTTCTTACTCACTTACAGGTGAAAGCGGTCCTGCAAGCGTATCTAACGCATTGGCAATCTACAACCCCACTCGCCCCTGGCGTCAAGACACCGATGCTTACGAAGAAGCTCTTATGATCAGCGAACTTGGCAACTCGGAACTTACATACGAAAAGAAACGCGAGTTTGACCTCGGTACTGACCTCGGTTTCCTCAACAACCGCATCAACCTCTCATTTGACTGGTATGTTCGCGACAACCACGACCTCATCGGTTATGTTTACACCGAAGGTGTCGGCGGTACTATCCGCAAATGGGCTAACGCCGCTTCATTGGCATCACACGGTGTTGAATACACACTTTCTACACGCAACATCGTAACAAAAGATTTCCAATGGACAACTGACTGGACATTTGCATATGCTAAGAACGAAATTTCAAGCCTCAACTCACGCTCACGCGTAATTGACTTGGTTCAAGGTTCAGGTTATGCAATCGAAGGTTACCCCGTTCGTGCCATCTTCTCAATTCCTTTCGTAGGTCTTAACGAAGAAGGTATTCCCCAAATCATCAACGAAAAGGGCGAAGTAACTACATCTGACATCAACTTCCAGGATTTCGAAAACCTCGACTTCCTCAAATATGAAGGTCCTGCTGACCCCACTATCACTGGTGGTTTCGGTAACGTCTTCCACTGGAAAGGCTTCCACCTCAACCTCTTCCTCACTTATGCATTTGGTAACAAGATTCGTCTTGACCCGGTATTCTCGGCTGCATATAGCGACCTCTCGGCTATGCCCAAAGAGTTCAAAAACCGTTGGGTATCTCCCGGTGATGAACAATACACCGACATCCCCGCTATCGCTTCACTCCGTCAATACAAAAACGACCCCTACTTGTCATATGCTTACAATGCTTATAACTACTCAACTGCACGCATCGCCAACGGTGATTTCATTCGCTTGAAAGAAATCTCGTTGACTTATGACTTGCCCCGCAGCGTTATCAATGCATTGAAGATTTCTTCGGCATCAGTTAAACTTCAGGCTACTAACATCGCCCTCCTCTACTGTGACGAAAAACTCAACGGACAAGACCCCGAATTCTTCAACTCAGGTGGTGTTGCTTCACCCATTCCCAAGCAGTACACTTTCACATTGCGTTTCGGAATTTAATTAATGTAATCTCAATTTAGAAATTTATATGAAACTGAAGAATATATTATATGGTGTGTCAGCAATCGCTCTCATGGGGTTGACTTCTTGTAACGACTTCCTTGACAAAATTCCCGACACACGCGTTGAACTTGAAAAAGTCAACCAATTAAGTATGCTTCTTGTCACTTCTTATCCCACAGCCAACTATGGTCTCGTGTGTGATTTTTCAAGTGACAACGTAGACGACAACAACGCTCCCGACGCTAACGGTAACCGTTACAACCTCACCCCCTATGACAAAGGTGATGAAGAACTCTACACTTTCCAAGATGTAAAATCTTCAACAGGTACCGACTCTCCTTCTTACATTTGGGAAGGTTTCTACACAGCAATTGCCGGTGCTAACGCTGTGCTCGAAAAAATCCCCGCAATGGAAGCGCAAGGTTCAAGCCTCGCTGGTTACGAAAAACTTCCCGCTATCAAAGGTGAAGCACTCTTGATTCGTGCTTACTGCCACTTCATCCTCGCAAACATCTTCTGCGAAGCATATCGTGGTCCCGAATTGAGCAAAACTGTTCTCGGTATCCCCTACATCAAGGCTCCCGAAACAACAGTGAAACCTCACTACGACCGTGGCAACCTTGCCGATGTTTATGACAACATCCAAAAAGACTTGGAAGAAGGTCTTCCCTTGATTAACAACGGTCTTTATGAAGTGCCCAAATATCACTTCAACACAGCAGCAGCCAACGCTTTTGCAGCACGCTTCTATTTGTTCAAACGCGACTACGAAAAAGCTTTGCAACACGCTAACGCTGCATTTGGTGGCGAAAACACCGATGTTTCTCAATACATGAGCGACCTTTGGCAAAATCTCGGTAATTTCTATTACATCAGCGACTTCGGTCTCTACTACAATAACATTGACAAGGCTCGCAACTTCTTGCTCATTCCCACCTATTCTATCCAATTGCGCCACACAGCCTCTTCAAGCCGCTTTGCAACCACTCGCGATGCAAAACGCGCTACACTCCAAGGCCCTGGCCCCTCTTGGGAAAAATATCGTTGGCAAGCAAGCGACGGTTCTGGTGAAGTATTCTCTATGAACCCTTGTTTCAACGGTGCTTGTGGTGTTAATGGTAAATCAGAATGGGGTACATTCTTTGCAGGTACTTGTGCCGAACAATTTGAATACACCGACAAAGTGGCCGGTATCGGTTATGCTCACATCACTCGCGCCGAATTCACAGGTGAAGAAACACTCCTCGTTCGTGCCGAAGCAAAAGCATTCCTCGGCGACAAAGCTGGTGCTATCGCCGACTTGGCAGTATGGGACAACGCTCACCGCGTTTACACCTCGGGCGACAACTATGTAGACTTGACCGAACAAGTATTGCGCGACTTCTATGTAACAGAAGACCCCGGTTATGGTATCGCTAAACAAATCAACATTGACGAAGTTTGTCCCAGCGACGAATACGCTCTCACCGACGACATCTTGCCCATCGTTCAATGTGTGCAACACTATCGCCGCATCGAGACTATCCACACTGGTATGCGTTTCTTTGACCTCAAACGCTTTGGTATCGAATACTCTCACAATTATAGCAAGGATGGTATCATCCTCACTATGGAAAAAATGGATGCTCGCAAAGCTATTCAGATTCCTACCGAAGTTATCGCTGCCGGTCTCCAACCCAACAAACGTCCCGACAAAAACGCGATAAACCAAAGCCTTGCTAAATACAAACTCGTTAAATAATAATCGCTACTGATATGAAATTCAATAAATATATTTTGGCGTCAGCACTCGCTCTTGCATTGTCACCTGTATTTGTATCATGTGGCGAAGACGAACTCGGCGAAACTATCTTCCCCGATGTGACTGACGAAGTTGACCCCAATTCGGCAACTTACAAATTTGACACTTGGTTGAATCAGAATTTCCGCGACATCTACAACCTCAACTTCTGCTACAAGATGGTTGACGTTGAAGCCGACATGAACTACAACCTCGTGCCCGCAACATTTGACAAAGCCCGTGACTTGGCTCTTCTCACAAAATTCCTTTGGTTTGATGCTTACAAAGAACTCGCTACCGAAGAATTCCTCAAAGAGCACGGTCCTCGCATCATTCACTTGATTGGCTCACCCGCCTACAACCCCCAAACCGGTACTATCATCCTCGGTTTGGCCGAAGGTGGTATCAAAGTATCTCTTTTCCGTGTTAACGACTTGGATGTTACCGACTTTGACCAATTGAATGAATACTATTTCCGTACAATGCACCACGAGTTTGCTCACATCATGCACCAAACTAAGAGTTACCCCACTGAGTTCAATACTCTTAGCAACGGTCGCTATGACCAAAGCAACTGGCAAGACCGCAACGGTGGTATCGTTGCTTCACTCGGTTTCATCACTTCTTATGCAAGTTCTGAAACCCGTGAAGACTTTGCTGAAACTATTGCCAACTATGTGACTCGCACCGAAGAGCAAGACAACTTCCTCCTCTGGTGTGCCGACCAAAACTGGTATTCAGGCGACGACGAAACTGACCAATCTGTGGCATATTGCTACTACTATTACAAAAACGAAAAAGCGCAAACCGACAACGAGCGCACCTACACTCTTCGCTTTGTTGACGATAAATCTCGCAACCTCATGACAGTTGTTGACGATAAGGGCAAATCTTACGCTTCTATTGCCGAAGTTGAAGCATATCTCGCTTCAATGGAAGAAGCAGGCTACAAGATGTATCCCTATGAAATCAGCGACGAAGTTGACGGTCGTGCAATCATCGAGCAAAAACGCAACATTGCTCGCAACTGGTTCAAAGACGACTGGAACATCAATTTCGACACTTTGCGCTCTATCGTTCAATACCGTCAAGCAAACTTCGACATCGAAGCGCTCCGTCAAGAAATCGAAAATATTCAATAACGGCGTAAACATTTATTCAACATGAAAAAATTAATATATCTTTCAATAGCGTTGTTGACTGCATCGGCATTCTGCTCTTGCAACAACGAGGAAGAAGACATCTTCGGCCAATCTGCTGCCGAACGCCTTGAAGCAGCAAGAACCGAATATAGCCAAGTCCTCACTGCCAACGGCGGAAAATGGCTTATGGAATACTTTGCCAACACCAACGAGCAAGGCTATGCATTCGTTGTTACTTTTAACGCCAACGGTGCTGTAACAGTTTCGGGCAACAACGAGTGGATTAAAGGCTTCAAATGTGACACTTCTCTCTGGGACATCGTTCTCGACTATGGTCCCGTTCTCACTTTCAACACCTATAACAAAGTGTTGCATGTGATGAGCGACCCTGCCGACATCATCGGTGGTCCCGTTAACGACCTCACAGGTTCTGAAATCAACGAAACAGGTACTGGCCACGGTGGTGACTATGAGTTTATCCTCATGGGCAAAACCGAAACATCTGGCGATGCATTGCGCCTCAAAGGCAAAAAACGCGGCTACACTACTTGGATTACTCCCCTCGCTGCTGATGCCGATGACCAAGCAATCCTCGCAGATTATGCTGGCGCAAGCGCCAAAATGTTCAATAGCAAAATTTCGCCCTTATACATGACTCACGAAAACGGCGAACGCTTTGTAATGACAACTGACGGCAAAGGCAAGTTCAGTTTCTACCCCGAAGCCGGTGATGCTATCACTCAAACTTTGACTTACAACGCAATCATGACTCCCAACGGCATACGCTTCATGCAACCCGTCGAAATTCTCCGTGCTAACGGCGAAACTATTACAGTTGAAGCATTTGAACTTGACGAGAAAATGCAACTCGTTGGCGAATATGAAAGCCAAAGTTATGTAATGAATGCAGGTGTTACCTCCGAAATCTTCACTCGTACAGCATTGGCATGGTCAGTTGCTAAGAAAGAAGGCAACTATGGTGGCGAAGTAGCTACAATCATGCAAAACATGGCAGACGAAATTCACACATATTTCAAAGGGAAACGTGATATGTCGGCTATAGAGTTTTCTTATAATAAAGCTAAAGAGTGTTATGTTCTTTCTATTATTATGAAGAATGTAAAAAATGTGGAATTTTATGGCCAAGAAATAGCCAATGAAGATGGGACTATTAACTTCTCTTTCCCAACAGATGAAACCATTGACTATAGCACTGGTGGTAAAACTATATATAACTCGATCGCAACAGTTAAGGAGTTATTGGATTTCTTGAGCAACACCACATTTGTTCTCGAAACTCCATCGGCAATTAACCCCAGCGAAATCAAATTCTCAAACGCCGATAACGCCGACGATTTCTTCACAGTATTGCTCAAATAAGAGCAATATTGTGACCGAAATCGGTCTCAAATATATTGACTTTACACAATTAACTTAATAACTAACCAATTAATTCATTGCTTATGAAAAAGTTTACTTCTTTAGCACTCGCATTGGCAGTTTCTACCTCTGCTATGGCTGTAACAGTGCCTCAACTTGAGCCTGTTAAGGTTAAAGACTTTTCTTCAATTCAACTTATTGAAAAAGTCCAAGCGACATCAAGAGTTGATGTTAACAACAATGCTCTTGTTAGCAAGTCTCTCACTACAAAAGCCATTCCCGCTGGCGCAACAGTTAAGCCCTTCTATGCAGATCCAAATGGCACATTCTACCCCTTGAATCTTTATGGTGGTGGTAGCTATGGTATTAATTTGATGCTTTTGCCTCCTTACGCAACTCTTGAATGGATGAACTACACTTACTACCTTGACCCAACATCAGGTGACCCCGCACTCGCTTATCAAGACTACACATGGAACTGGGAATATGTTGATTTCAATGGTTCAGAAGCTACTACAACCGCATCTGATCTTTTGACTGTAAATCAACCTTATTCATTTAAGTCATATCCCGAATATCCTGTTACTATGACCGCCCAAGAAAAAACTGAACTTACATACCAAAGCGCTATGCCTATATTCGGTGGTAACGGTGAGCTCAAGCCTTATTTTGGTCAACTCGCAGAGATTGGCGAAACTGAATATATGGGTTCTTATACATTCAACCAATTTTCGCCCGATTTCGCTGAAATGTTTAGAACAGGCTATTTCGGAAAAGACAATAACAACACATGGGCTACTACATGGGGTGGTGCTTATGAAGATGCCGGGTATACAAACTTCAAAGCACACGCAATGTGTCAATCATTTGCAAAGCCTGTAGCTCCTTATGCCATCAGCGAAATGAGAATCACTGCATTTGCAAACGCAGAAGCTGGTGCACAACTCAAATTCACATTCTTGAAAGTAAACAATGAAGGCTACATGACTTCTGAAGCTATTCACGAATACATTTATACATTACCTGAAGCTGTTAATGGAGGTATTGAAATACCTGTTGAATTCACAACTACTGACGAATTTGGCTTTGAAATCGGATATAAACTCATTGATTGCGCTATGGTTATGTTGGTTACAGGATATACTGACGATAAATGGGCTGATTTTGACTTACCTATAGTAGGATTTATTGTTGGCGAACCAACTGAAACTGTATTAGGCCCAAGTTGCGGTGCTTATTGTTCATTTGAAAAAGATGGTCAAACTTATGCAAAAATCTGCAACAGTCCCTACTCATATTACGCAGATGACACTCGCACTACTATGATGTATCCTCTCTCTTACTTAATTGCTCTTGATGTAGAATATCCCTACCTCATGACTTATGGTAACTACACAACTGGTGAAAGTTATGAACCCGCTTCAGAATTTAACACATTGATCGATGCTACAACATCAGTTACTTATGGTCTATTGTGCTACGGCAAAGCAGAAGATATTTCATATGACACTGCTGACGGTAGCGATATCCCCGAATGGCTTACTATTGACATCATTGATAATGCAGTTGACATGGGCGGAGTTACAGGTGAAGATGTAATAGTAACATTTGCGGTTGCTGAAGGACAAGACAACACCGGTAAAGCTTGCGACATCGTACTCTCATACAAAGGCAAAACTCAAACATATCACATTGCTCACACTTCTGGTGTAGAAGGCATCGCTGCTGAATCTAACGCTGCTGCTAAATACTACAACCTCGAAGGTATGGAAATCGCTAACCCCGAAAACGGTTTCTACATCGTTAAACGTGGTAACAGCGTATCAAAGGTTGTTAAATAATCACTTCCTTTAATACTCCCAAAAGCCTCGGCAGATGCCGAGGCTTTTTTTATGCACTATAATTAAAAGCAAGCCCCCTATAAATCGCACCCTGCGGGAGCTTGCTCTTTTGCATCTAATAACCCACAGTTTCGCTCCGCTACACAGTGGGTTATTAATCTCGCACCCTATGGGTGCTTTTCTATGCCCAATCTCGACAAAACAAAGCGTTTGCCACTATCTAATCACCCGCAAGGGTGAGATTAGCGCCATCTCCCATCACAAACACTCCTTTCCCCGCTCCACGAAGTGGTGCGATAACAATAACCGACTGCAAGCGTAGCGCAGCTGTCGGTCATCACATGATAACCGAGTGCTCCCACAGGATGAGATTAACGCCATCTCCCATCACAAACGCTCCTTCCCCCGCTCCACGAAGTGGTGCGATAACAATAACCGATTGCAAGCGTAGCGCAGCTGTCGGTCATCACATGATAACCGAGTGCTCCCGCAGGGTGCGATTATAGCCACCTCCCATCACAGACGCTCCTTCCACCGCTCCACGAAGTGGCGCGATAACAATAACCGATTGCAAGCGTAGCGCAGCTGTCGGTCATCACATGATAACCGAGTGCTCCCACAGGGTGAGATTATAGCATATTACTCATCATTGATAGACAGCCCTAGACCTTGCATGTACTCAATAGACTCATCAACAAAGTTCTTGCTCTTATGATGCCTCTTTTGATTTTTTATATAGTTTTCTATCATCGGCATTTCATTCGGAGAATAAGAGAAAGCCCCATATCCAGAGTTCCAACCATAAAAAGCCGGGAAATTCGGATTGTCTTTAAGCATTTTGCTTGTGCATGCTTTTACATCCCTGACAAATTCTGAGACCGACACATTAGGAGGAATAGAGACAAGAATATGTAAGTGGTCGGGCATACCACCGAGACAATACAAATGATACTGTTTGTTTTTCATATATGCAGCGATATAGGCATATAGTTCCGCTTCATGTGCCTCAACAATCGCAGGCACACTATTTTTCGTGCGAAAGACGATGTGATAAATCAATTTTGCAAAACTCATGGTAGTAGCATTTTTGCAAATATACCAATTTTTCTTCTCGATACTATATACATGCCTGCATAAAAAGCACCGTACGGCAAAAAATCGCCCGACGAAGTGAATTACAACCGCTTTTGCGTATCGTATCGCACCCTACGGGAGCCTGACGCGACTCCCTCCAATAACCCACAGTTTCGCTTTGCTCCACAATGGGTTATTAATCTCGCACCCTTACGGGTGCATTCCTACGCGCAATCTCAACCGAACAAAGCATCTGCCACAATCTAATCACCCGCAGGGTGAGAATAACAATAACCGTGGTTGAGCGTAGCGAGCCCACGGACAATACAATGCGAGTAACAGCTCCCATAGGGTGCGATTGTCGCTATCTATCTCACTTGTAGCTCCACAAAGTGGTGCGATAACAATAACCGATTGCAAGCGTAGCGCAGCTGTCGGTTATCATGTGATAACCAACGGCTCCCGTAGGGTGCGATTATACAGCAATACTTATACCCACAAAGTCATAGCAATCATCTACTGAATTTCCACTTTAATCAACATCTTGTAAAGATTATAGCAAAAAAATTATTTATTTGAATTTTTATTACTAATTTCGCATCATAATATCAAAACCGTAACATTATGACACAAGAATTAGACTGGGCCAACCTATCATTTGGCTACATTCCCACCGACTACAATGTCAGATGCTATTTCAAAGATGGCAAATGGGGCGAAATCGAAGCCTCTCAATCTGAATCAATCAATATACACATTGCCGCTACCGCTCTTCACTATGGTCAGGAAATCTTTGAAGGCCTCAAAGCTTTCCGCGGCAAAGACGGCAAAGTGAGAGTGTTCCGCCTCGAAGAAAACGCCAAACGCATCATTGAGTCGGCAAAAGGTATCATGATGGAGCCCATTCCCGTGGAATTATTCTGCGAAATGGTTAAAAAAGTAGTGAAACTCAACGAACGCTTTGTGCCTCCCTATGGCAGCGGCGCATCACTCTATATCCGCCCCCTCGAAATCGGCACATCGGCACAGGTGGGTGTTAAACCGTCAGAAGAATACTTGTTCTTGATTCTTGTAACTCCCGTTGGACCTTATTTCAAAGGCGGTTTCCGTCCCACAAACATCTGCATCATGCGCGAGTTTGACCGCGTGGCTCCCAAAGGCACCGGCCGTTGGAAAGTGGGTGGCAACTATGCAGCAAGTCTCGAAGCCGGTCACAAAGCCCACAGCATGGGTTACTCGGCTGTGCTTTATCTTGACCCCAAAGAAAAGAAATATATCGACGAATGTGGTCCCGCCAACTTCTTTGCTATCAAAGACGGCAAATACATCACTCCCGCATCTGAATCAATTCTTCCCTCTATCACCAACATGAGCCTCAAACAATTGGCTCGCGACATGGGCATTGAGGTTGAAGAACGCCACATTCCCATCGAAGAACTTGAATTTATTCAAGAAGCAGCCGCTTGTGGCACTGCTGCCGTTGCATCGCCCATCGGCGAAATCCACGACATTGACACCGACAAGAAATATGTTGTGTCAAAAGACGGCAACCCCGGTCCCATCACAACTGCCCTCTACAACAAACTTCGCGGCATTCAACTCGGCGAAGAAGAGGACATTCACGGCTGGAACACAGTTATCGAATAACATCACTATCGGCCCGCGCCGATAAGCCAATCAAACCACAGGTTCTATCTCGCCGCCACACGGCTGCAATAGAACCTGTTTTATTACACGCCCACAATGCATCACGCAATAATCGACAAATACTATCCGCAAGGCAGCACCGGCCGCGACATTTTTATGCGCCACTCGTCGCAAGTTGCCGCCAAAGCCCTTGCCGTGGCTCGCGACTGCGGCCTCGACATTGATGCCGCCGAGATAGAGACAGCAGCCATGCTACACGACATAGGCATCTGCCTCACAAACGCGCCATCAATAGGATGCAACGGCACCGAGCCATACATTTGCCACGGAATACTCGGAGCACAACTGCTGCGAGACGAAAACATGCCCGAGATATATGCCCGCGTAGCCGAGCGACACACCGGCGCCGGACTCACCGTTAACGACATCGACAGTCAGCAGTTGCCCCTGCCGCGCATCGACCTTCTGCCCGAAACTCTGCTTGAACGCCTCATTTGCTATGCCGACAAATTCTACTCAAAAAGCGGCGACATGCAAGAAAAAAGCATCGAGTCGGTTCGCCGCTCCATGCAACGCCACGGCCAAGCCACCTATGAGCGTTGGCTCGCCCTCGAACAAGAATTTGGCGCACTATAACATCTCCTTGATTTTGCCCTCAATATCGGCCGCCGAGCGCAGTCCGCTTGCACGCCACACAGTGCGCCCATCCTTAAACAGTACAAGCGTGGGAATGGCACTGACACGATAAACAGCCGCAAGTTCGCGGTCGTGCTCAACATCAATTTTCAGCACATTCAGTTTATCGCCATAGTCAGCCTTAATCTTGTCAATAATGGGAGCCTGCATTTGGCACGGACCACACCATCGTGCATAAAAATCGACCAAAGTTGGCTTTGATTGACTAATAGTTTGCTCAAAATTTGTCATATTGTCAGTTTTTTAGTGAAATCAGTGATATAATAACATCAAGATGCGCCCATTTGTTTGCAACCTCAAAAATTTATGATTAAATTTGCATCTCATTTCCAAAACACCACATGGCACGAATAAACTTAAAAGGAATGGGGGTTGCACTTATTACCCCATTCAAACAAGACAAATCTATCGACTTTGACGCATTAGCCCGTTTGCTTGAATACCAAATCAAAAGCGGAGTTGACTATCTCGTCGTGTTGGGAACAACAGCCGAGACAGCCACCCTATCGGCAAAAGAAAAGCAGCAAGTCAAAGACTTCATCGTAGAACGCGTAGCAGCACGCGTGCCGTTGGTAATTGGTATCGGCGGCAACAACACCATGGCATTGGTCGAAGAATTGCAAACAAGCGACCTCAGCCCATTTAGCGCAGTGCTATCGGTAGTACCCTACTACAACAAGCCCTCGCAGGAAGGCATCTATCAGCACTATCGCGCCATCGCCGAAGCATCTCCCCTGCCCGTCATCCTCTACAATGTTCCCGGCCGCACAGGCGTCAATATGACAGCCGAAACCACATTGCGCCTCGCCCGTGAGTTCCCCAACATCATCGGCATCAAAGAAGCATCGGGCAACATCACACAAATGGACGACATCATCAAAAACAAACGCGAAGACTTCCTCGTAATCTCTGGCGACGACGGCATCACATTTCCCCTCATCACCCTTGGTGCAGTGGGCGTAATATCGGTAATTGGCAACGCCTTCCCCAAAGAATTCTCAAAAATGGTGCGCCTCGCCCTCAACGGCGACTTTGAGAAATCGTTGCTCATTCACCACCGATTTACCGAACTGTTCAGCCTGCTCTTTGTTGACGGCAATCCCGCAGGCGTAAAATGCTTGCTCAACGCTATGGGATATATCGAAAACGAACTGCGATTGCCACTGGTTCCGACACGCATCACAACCTACGAAAAAATTCGCCGCGTCCTCGACTCATTGAATTAAACAACAAAAATATTGTCAAAGTCAAAGGAAATCACTACCTTTGCACAACCAAAACGATTGAGCCATAAATTTTATGGCTTGAAGAAAGATGGTCCAGTAGCTCAGCTGGATAGAGCAACAGCCTTCTAAGCTGTGGGTCGTGGGTTCGAATCCCGCCTGGATCACCACCTTTCACGAAAAAGGAACTGAAAAGTTCCTTTTTTTGTTTTATAGCCAAAATAATGTGCTAATTTTGTAGGTGTATTGTGTTTGATATTTTTTTGAAACGAAAGGTGTTACAATGAATTTGCGACGGGTTATATTAATTTTGTTTTTGACATTGTTTTGCCGAGTCTATGCTCTTGATGTGGACTCGATATGCCCGTTGCCTAAAATTGAATTTGAATGTCGTGAATTTGATTTGGGTGAGGTGTCGCTATCAACAGACTCGGTTAAATCATGTGAATTTGTGTTTGTCAATTCCGGTACTTCTGATTTGGTAATATTAAATGTGGCAACCGGTTGCGGTTGCACGAAAACCTCATATACAAAGGAGGCAATAAAGCCTCAATCAAAAGGAAGCATTAGTGTGATGTATAATGCTTCGAGACAAAGAAAAGGGCCATTCAGAAAATCGATAACGGTATTTTCGAATGACCCAAGAAGATATGTAAGGTTTTTTATGTATGGAACTGTGGTTGATTAACCTTTGTTAGTTAGGCATTTTGCGATATTGGGTAGGCGTGATGCCATACAACATCTTGAATGCTCGTGTGAAGTTACTATTCTCTTCGTAGCCACATTTGTAAGCGACTTCGGCTATTGTGTAATCTTTGTTGGAATCAAGCAACTGCTTTGCTCGCAACATTCTCACTTGCAAGATATATTTAGAGATGTTGTCTCCAGTGATTGCATTTATCTTGCGATTTAATTGTCGTGATGTCATGTTCAAACTTTCAGCCAAATCGTTGATGTTGACGCTTTGTGTAGCCATTTGTGCATGAGTCAAATCTATAACCTTATTCAAGAATACTTGATCGTTAGTAGATAGTTTTTCTGTAGAAACCGAGTCCTTGGCTGAGTTTCGGGTATAATTTTCTTGCAGTAATTTGCGACGTTCAAGCAAAGAATTGATAGTAACATTCAGTTCTTCGGCATTGAATGGCTTGTATAAATAAGCATCTGCACCCGATTTTATGCCTTCAATCTTGTCGTATTCTTCGGCTTTTGCCGAAATTATGATGATAGGTATGTGACACAATATATCTGATTCTCTTATTTTATCACACATCTCAATACCATCCATTTCGGGCATCATAATATCGGTGATAATTACATCGGGCACTATTTGCAAAGCTTTTTCCAATCCTTCGCGACCATTCTGAGCATAATAGATATTTGCGTTGTTAATTACTGAGCCGATGAAAGATGACACATCATTATTATCCTCAACAATCAATATGCGAGTGAGAGTGTCGTCATCTATTTCAACAGATTCAGCTTCATCGCCGTCGGTGACGAATATATCATTTACTGCCGGCAATTCATTCAACGACACAACTTGATTGACTGTGTGTGATATCGGTAAATTGACTGTAAACTTTGTCCCGTTATTTTCCCCGCTTTCCACCGCAACCGTTCCGTTCATTGCTTCCACTAATTGCTTGACAAGTGAAAGTCCGATACCTGTACCCATTGAGCGCGAATTGGAATTGCCTTGATAAAACGCATCGAAGATATAAGGCAAATCATGTGTAGAAATGCCACAGCCATTGTCTTGCACAGTGAGAATAAAACGCTTGTTTTTAGTCGCAGTGCTGATTGTTACCTGACCATTGGCAGGTGTGAATTTTATAGCATTTGAAATGAGATTGCCCACAATCTTTGTGATGTAATCGGGGATAAAATCCATTTCGACCGATTTTTCTTGGGGCTTAAATCGGTATTCTATATTCTTGCGATTAGCCAACACCTTGGCTCCTTCAAATATCAAATGAATGTATCCGATGATATCTCCGTGTTGATATTCGCTATGCGACACACTTGATTTCAGCTTTGATACATCTAAAATCTGATTTATGAGCAAAAGCAAGTTATGACCTTGACGGGAAATTGTTTCTCCGATTGATTTCAAATTTTCAACACTTTCGTTGCCGGCTATGCGTTCGGCCAATCCGATAATAACCGTCAGAGGAGTGCGAAATTCATGTGTGATGTTAGTAAAGAACGAACTACGCATATTATCAACCTGTTTCATAACAGCCTGTTCGCGTTTTTTAATCTTCAACAAATACATCAACATACCAACTCCTATAATAAGCAACAACAAAATCACAACGAGTGAAATGATAATGACATTACGCAATTGTCGCTCACTATTAAACCTATTATTGATAGTATCGATTTCTTGCTGACGTCGTTGGTATTCATATTTTACACGTTCGTTTTGCACCGAAATGAGATTTTGCTGATTGAGAACACTATCGTTATAAGTTTTACTCAAACGATATGCTTTATATGCTTTATCGGTGTTGCCCGTTTTATCGTAAATTATAGAATACAGACCATAAATTGAAGCCAAGCGGTCGAGTGAACGGCCATCAGTAGCCTTTTGATTGGCTTTATCAAGTAATTGCAACGCCTTGGCATAATTGTTTTGCTCAATATAAATGTCAACCAACGCAAGGCAGAAATTGAGCCAATGCCACGAGTCAATTTTGTATTCCATTTGGTAGGCTTTTTCATATTCGGCAATAGCCTTATCAATCTCGCCTTCTCTTTCATAAAGGTTACCAAAATGACCATGGCAAAGCGAAATACCCAATTCCGATTTCGCCTCGATATTCATCTCCATAGATTTGCGGTAGTACACCCATGCAGAGTCAAGCATATTTTCTTCTTCGAAAATTGCCCCAAGATTGGCATAATTGATGGCTTGTCCCAACGCACTATTCAATTCTCTTTCGCCGGCTAATGCTTTGCGGAAAACAGAGTCGGCTGTAGCATTGTCACCAATTCTCAAACTGATATTACCAATTCCATTGAGTGAAACGACACGGTTTTTCTTTGAACGGTATGATTCTTTATCGCTATATTTTTCGCAAAGATTAAGCGCAGAAAAATGATATTTAGTAGCATCGTCAAGAATGCCCATTCGGCGATGATTGGTACCTATATTATTAAGGGCTTGTATCATTGCCGGCGTGTCACAAAGTTCAGAGGCAATCTTTAACTCAGCATCATGAATTTCTACAGCTTGAATAAATTTATTGTCTTCACGATAAGCTTGACCAAGATATTTCAATACTACCATTTCGCCAACAGTATTGTCGGTCTCTTGGTAAAATTGTCGGAGAGCGATTAGACTATCAATGGATGATTTATATCTACCAGCAATGCTATCTGCCCGATGTTTTTCCAAAGAAATATCGTCGGTATTCAGTTTTGTCTGACACGAAAATAATTGAAAAACGAAACACAATGCAATAGCCACAGGAGTGGTAAAACCTCTGAATTTTTTCAACATTTAATAAAAAGTTATATAGTGATAAATCTAGTTTGCATTGCTTTTCTAAGCAAATTTAGCACAAAAATATGTGAAAAAGAAATTAAGATAGTCACATTTTATCATGTCATTAAGCAAAATTTATCATTATAATCAATTGTATATCAGTCATATGATTTTTATAAATGGTAATTAATGATAAATAGAAAAAAGTAGAAATGTCCGATAATGATAAATTAAAGGCATATTAAGATAATGCGCGAGGGTGTGGTCAAACATAAATTTGTAAGACATTAATAAAATTGAGCAATTAGTACAAACCAAATATAAAATCGTTTATGAAAAAGGTCTTTTTTACAATGCTTGCCTTATTGTCGATTATGACAATAAATGCGCAAAACTGGACTGCACCTTCGGCGAGTGATTATCCCACTTCTACTCCGATTTATGTGCAAGTCAATGCAAATGGGCAGCCGATATCAAGTGTAGAAGTTGCCGCATTTATCGACGGAGAGTGTCGAGCAGTTGCCCATGAAGCAACTGTTTATACCGATGCAGGTTACTTATACCCACTGCGCGTGTGGGGTAATCCCGAAGAAATAGGTGAAACTATTTCGTTCAAGGTATTCGACCATAGCTCAGGAATCCTCTTTGCTTGCACAAAACAAACCGAATTTACTGGCGAAACAGTAGAAGAAGTGCCTTTTGTGCTAAACCTTGACAAGCCAACCGGCATATCAATCACTAACCCCATTAGCATCACCACAAAATTCCCCAACAAGATAGATTTGAATGAACATATCGAATTTACTTATGAAGGAAAAGATTTTAGTGGTGAACCTTATGTTTATGAACCATTAGGAGAGTCTACTATTGAAACTGCGTTGACCTATGAATGGACAACTCCTTCAGGTGGTCAATTCATGGCATTTACCATTGATAGCAGTAATATCCTAACTGCACTGCAGTCAACATTACTTCCCGGTTCATTGGAGAATACTGGCGAAGTTGCTATGTTGTCAATTAATGTGCCAGAATATGGTGCGTTATGTCAAGGTAGTACAGTGATTATAATTGATGAAGAAATCACACCAGTTACCGGCATCTCTTGTTCAATTGAAACTGTAAAAATGAATAAAGGAGAAAGCCTTTATGACAATGAAGAACTTCGCAATGCCATCACAATAGAGCCAGCGGATGCTACAAATCAAAACTATTATTTTGAACCAGCGTCACCAGAAGATGCAGATGCAATCGATAAGGGTATCGCAATGATGGGCGGAACATATAAAGTAAATATAGTATCGGAATATGATCCTCAAATATACACTACTATAACTGTAGAGGTTTATGCTCCAGTTACTTATTTGCGAGTTTCACCACAAACATTCCATGCTACCATTGAGGACAATATCTTGGATATGATATCTCCTTGTGTAGTAGTTGGTCCAGAAGATGCAACCGACAAATCATTCAGCCTTGAAATTCCAGCAGAAGCATCTGATGCTATTGTTGATAATGTCGCATGTATGGCAGGAAAATACACTATTTCAGTTGTTGCAACAGAAAACCCCGAAGTTAGATGCGATGTAACTGTTGTTATCACCGAAATTATTGCTCCTGAGGAGATTTATGTGGAAATAAACACAAATGCATACGATGTACTTCGTTCACAAATTGAGGTTAGACCAGAAAACGAAGAAGGCGAAAGTTACACAATCGAGCCGGCCGATGAGGAAACTGCAAATGCTATCGTTAACGAATATGCGATTAAGAATGGTACATATAGATTAATTGTTACATCGGTATTAAATCCAAAAGTTTCGGTTGAAGTAAAGGTAATTGTAACGACACCTGTGAATATCACATTCCCAAACACTCTTACTATTTCTAAATTCAAAGATACTGAATTTGAGTTAACAATAACCGGTGATGATTTTGATCCAGGTCTAGTAAGTCTTGAGTTTATTAGCCACATGGAACCAAAAGGCTTTGGAGTTCCTACCTATTCATCAGCCGATAATGGAGAAGGATTGCTTTGGAATATTCGTGCAACAGCATCAGGCTCAGCCGAATTGCGAGTGCTTTACAACGGCGAATATATGCCA
>JAFZHD010000048.1 GCA_017555085.1 Muribaculaceae bacterium
AACACATATTTCGTAGTACCCACAACAAGTGGCTCGGCACGCACAGCCGAATTCGTCATCACCGATGTAGAAGGAAATGTACTTTATACATTAGGATCAACCGCAGCGGCCAAAGACCAATACGGAGCATTGGCCGCCTATGAACTTGATGACAATACCGCTATCATCTACCACTTGTTGCCAGGTGTTGAAGCCGGTGTTTACGCATTCCAACTCCCCGAAAAGGTTGGTGTTGAAGGCATCGTTGCTGACGAAGCAGTAGTTTCTGCTCCCGCAGTATACTACAACCTCCAAGGTGTGAAAGTAGTTAACCCCACTAAGGGTATCTACATCGTTAAACGCGGTAACAAAGTTACTAAAGAATACATCCGCTAATAACTGTCGACAAGAGCCACGCTCTTGCTGATAAACCCTAATAAAAGCCCCCGGCTCACTGCGAGTCGGGGGCTTTACTTTTCTTCAATAGTTTCTATAGTATCTATAGTTACCATAGTCTCTATATCTGCACCAATCTTTTATTTCTCACCTAACTCGCTTATTATGTGATATTTTTTTACTAACTTTGTGCACTTATGGCATAAACTGAAATCAATTAGAAACAAACAATAAATTTTATTAACCAATCTCAACTAAATCATGCAAAAAATCATTTCAAGATTTTTGTTGCTGCTTGTGATAGCATTCACTTGCGGCATTGCAAATGCTGAGACCTTGACTCCCATGAAGGGTGTTGTTCGCATCAAGTTGCAGGAATCTGCGGCTCGTTCGGTGGGCATCGCTCCTCGCGCAAAGGCCAACGGGATGCTCTCAACAGGCGTTTCGACTCTCGACCTTGCAGCGCAAAGAGTAAAGGCTACAAGCATTCGCAGGGTGTTCCCCTATGCACCCGAGTTTGAGGCTCAAATGGCTGAATACGGGCTTGACCGCTGGTATGAGGTTACATTTGACGAATCTGTAAATCCACTTGAAGCCCAGCTCATTTTCAGTCAGGCAGCAGGCGTGCAAGTAGCAAACTGCAAAGTACCCATGGTGCTTAAAGACGGCGGCAACTACACTGTTGTCAACACCCGTTCTACCGCAGTGCGACCCTCTAAAATGCCATTCAACGACCCCCGTTTGTCACAACAATGGCACTACAACAACACAGGTAGTGTGGCTCAAAGCCGTGTTGGCTCTGACATCAACCTCTTTGAGGCTTGGAAAACTACTACCGGTAAAAAAAACACTATCGTTGCTATTATCGACGGTGGTATCGACTATTCACACGAAGACCTCGCTGCCAATGTGATGCTCAACGAAGCAGAACGCAACGGTACAACTGGTGTTGATGACGACGGCAACGGTTACATTGACGATATCTATGGTTGGAACTTCTGTACCAACTCAAAAGATGTTTACCCCCACGCTCACGGTACACACGTTGCCGGTACAGTAGGTGCAGTTAATAACAACGGCATCGGTGTGTGTGGTGTCGCTGGTGGTGACGGCACAAGTGGCACAGGTGTAAGCATGCTTTCTGTTCAGGTATTTGATTCTCGCTCTGGTTCAGGCCAAGGTGACTTTGCCGCTGCTATCGTATATGCTGCCAACTGTGGTGCTTCTATCGCCAACTGTTCTTGGGGTTGGGGTAGCGAAGACTACTATGAGCAAGATGTTATGGATGCCATTGACTACTTCATTGGCACAACCAACAGCAAGCGCAAAAACCTCATGGGCGGTATCATGTTCTTTGCAACAGGTAACGACGGCGCAACAGGCAACTTCTATCCCTCATGCTATGACAAAGTGGTAGCCGTAGGTTCTATGACCAACGACTTCACAATGGCGCCTTATTCTAACTTTGGCACATGGGTTGACATTGCCGCTCCCGGTGGTTTGCTCGACTATGGCGACTACGGCGGTATTTTGAGTACTCTCCCCGGCAACCAATATGGTTTCAACGAAGGTACTTCAATGGCAACTCCCCACGTTACAGGTATCGCTGCATTGGTGGTTTCGGAACATGGCAACTCGTCTATTCCCGCCGAAACTATCCGTCAACAAATTCTCACTTCGGTAAACGACTTGTACAGTTACAACCCCGGCTGTGAAGGTTTGCACGGTTATGGTTACATCGACGCTGCCAAAGCAATGCTTATGGGCAACGGCACTGCACCCTCGCCCGTAGCAGCAATCACAGCCCTTCCCGCACAAGACAATGTCACTCTTCAATGGGAAATCCCCGCTTCAAGCGACAACAATGTAAACTACCACATGGTATATTACAGCACCGAAGCGTTCACTGCCGAGAGCGACCTCTCATTGATTCCCTCTATTGCTGTTGACACTAAGTTCAACCAATCGGGCGACACAGTGACTTATGAATTGAACGGCTTGGCATCGTTGACAACCTACTACATCGCCATCAAGGCCGTTAACCGCTGGGGCGATGCATCAGAATTGTCTCCCGTAATCACTACCACAACCAATGCTGGTCCCAAAATGACTGTTGACAAATCGTCATTGACGTTCACAGTTAAACCCAACGCCATTGGCGAGGCTACATTCACTATCGGCAACGATGATGAAGGTCTCTTGAAATGGAGTGCATCGGTTGCCACTACACAAGCAACGATTGCAACACGCTCGTTGGCACAACCCTCTCCCGGCATCGTTGGCTCATACAAAGGCAAAGTGGGCATCACTCCCTATGCAGCCAACCAAGTGTTCAAGACTTCTGACTTCGTTGCTGACCAATATCCCTTGTATTTCAGTTACTACGAAACCATTTATGCTTCTATTGGCGACGAAGACAATTCATTGCCCAACTCTATGGCACAATGGTTCTATGTTGACCCCAACACTTATCCCGAAGGATTCAACCTCACAGCAGTGTCGGCAACAAGTTACTATGGTTCAAACCCCACTATTCAGATTTTCAAAGGCAACAGCATTTCAAATGCTACCCTTCTCCAAGAATTCTGCCCCGCGTTCTACTCTGACGGCGCAATGAAACTCAACGAGCAAGTCAACTTTGCTCCCGGCGAGTCATTCTGGGTGGTATTCCACTTCGAAGGTGGCCAATCGGGCTATCCCTTGGGTATGGCTACTGTTACCGACGAAACTTATGCCGGTTACTCTTTCATGAGTAACGACATGGGTAAAACATGGGTTACTTTGGCACAAGCACTCAAAGGCTCTCCCTATGAGTCAGTGAGCAACAAAGCCGGTTGGGCTATCAAAGCGATTAGCCAAAACCCCGCTTGGGACAAGGTTATCACTCTTTCTCCCGCAGAAGGCCAAGTGGTAGCAGGCGGCAAACAAACTGTTAGCATCTCTACCGACGGTCAACCCATCGTTAACGGTACATACAAATTTAATATCCACTTCAAAACTAACGAAAGCGAGCCCTTCGCATCAGTTATTCCCGTAACTATGACCGTAAGCGGCAACAACCCCGTTATGTCACCCGCTCGCGTGGTTGACTTCGGAAAATTGCTCGTTGGCGAAAGCAAAACTATCTCTATCGAGGTATTCAACGAAGGTTATGGCGTATTTGGCAGTTACGGCTCGTTGAGCGGCAACAACATCGCATCAACCTCTGAACACTTCACTGCTCCCACTTACATCAGCGGCGGTTTCCCTGCTCGTTCACACAAAACATTTGAAGTGAAATTTGAACCCAAAGCAGCAGGTAGCCACACTGGTACAATCGTGTTCAAACACAGCGACGGCACTCAATTCAATGTGACTGTAACAGGTGTTGCAACCGACCCCGCCAAGATTGCTATCGAGCCCGCTGTCATCAATTGCGACACTCTCGATGTAAATGCCGAAGCGGCTGTCAAAGAATTCAGCATCAAAAACGAAGGTAACTATCCTTTGGAATTTGTATTCCCTAAATTCTCTGACCGTCAACTTGAAAATCAAGGCAAGGCAGCACACCGTTTTGGCTATGTAGCAGCAACAAACCTCAATGGTGCTACCGAATTTGAATACGACGGCAATCCCACGCTTTTGGACGGTGTTAACATCACATCAACATTTGACGACAACACCTACCTCTCTCGTCAGATTGCTATCGGCTTTGAGTTCCCCTTCTATGGCAAAAACTACGATAACCTCTACATCACAAGTTATGGTGGTTTGGCATTCGGCATTGGCGAATCGACCTACCGCAGCCCGTTGAGCGAAAGCGCTTATGGCCTCGAAGGTGTGCCCTACATCTCGGCTTATGGCTATCAATTGGCAATGGGTCCCAAGTCAAAAATCGAGTATGCTAAACAAGACGGCAAATTTGTCGTTAAGTACACCGATGTATTGGCTCTCGTTTATGACCAAGAATACACTCCCATTTCGTTCCACATCGCCCTTTCTTCAAACGGTGATATCGAAATCTTCTACGACAGTTATGACCCGATGGCAATGAACCTCTTCCAAAGCGGTTCTACCCTCTATTGCGGTATCCTTGACCCCGACGGCGCCGACGCCCTCACATTAACATCGGCCGACATCGCCGACTATTGGGGATATAGCGCTGACCCTGCGGCTTATGTTTACCAACAATTCACTAACCAATCATCGGTTAAGTTCATTGCTCCCAAGCCCAACTTCGTGACATCGTTGGCTCCCGCTTACGGCATCATCAACCCCGGCGAAAGCTTGACTATCTCGACTACTGTCAAGACCGACGAGTCAATGGTAGCAGGTCAAACCTACAACAACCTCGTTTTAATGAGCAACGACCCCGCTAACGGCACATCATTTGTTCGCTTCGAAGCAGTTGTTGCAGGTGCTCAACTCTTGCCTAAATCAGATGTTGAAATCGAAACACTCGACTTCGGCAATGTATTCCGCTCATCGGTTGCTCAAAAAGCAATCACTGTCAAGAACACAGGTAAAGACTCGCTCAATGTTCAATTAGGCCGTCTTGCTCGTGACATCTTCTCTATCGAAACAGAGTTCCCATTTGTTTTGGCCCCCGGTGCATCAAAAGATGTTATCGTTACAATGCCTACAATAAACGAAGGTGCTGTTGACGACATCGCATACATCGAAACCGAAACAGGCGAACACAGTATTGCACTCAAAGGTGTTGTTATCGGTTGCCCCGCTGCCGATTTGAGTTATGAAGCGGTTGACACAGTATTGTTGAGTTCAACACCTCTCGTTAAACCGTTGACTATTACCAACAGCGGTAACGAAGACCTCGTTTACTCAATCACTCCCAACCCTGAATACATCTCATTCAGCGACCTCACCGACAACGCCGAAGTGGCTTACTCTTATGCAGCCGCTATCGATGACTCAAGCGTTAAGTTTGAATGGATTGACATCGAAACCACAGGCCTTGGCGAACAAAACAACTTCACTTACTACAACAATAACGACTATGCCGAAGTGAAGTTGCCATTTGAGTTCCCCTACTATGGCAAGAAATACGACACAATGTATATCTACAACACCGGTTTCGTATCATTCACCAAACGCAACGACGACAAGATTTGGCCCGAACCTCCCGCTGAATTCCCCGCTGGTACAGTATATACCAATATCATTGCACCTTATTGGGGTCTCCACACTATGGACCAAAGCAAAACGGCCGGTACTTACCACTACCTCACCGATGACCAAGCAGTCATCTCATGGATGGAATATGGCAACTCAATGAACATTGGAGTTTGCTATCAACTTATCATGAAGAAAGACGGTTCGTTCAAATTCCAATATAAGCCCTTCGGCGAATTTGCCGACATCTATGGCGTATTTGGTCTCGCAGGTATCTCTAACGAAAACGGTACAGAAGGTTTCCGCATCCCCGAACGCTACATTGCATTTAACAATGCAGTTCAATTCTTCCCCGTTGTTGAAAACACTATTGCTCCCGAGTCAAGCCGCACTATTGACATCACTGTCAACACCAACAAGTTGGCTGGCCAATACAACAGCAATATCACTATCAACACCAATGTTCCCGGTCGCGAAACTATCGAAATACCCGTTAACTTGACTCTCACTGGTGAAGCAAAACCCGTATTCCCCACCGATTCAATCATCGTTGAACACGTTGTAGGTCACTTTGACGACCCCTCTGCCGGTCCTATCACCGCAATGGGCGCTAACTACGAAGCATGCTTCTATGTGAAGAACGAAGGTTCTGCTCCCTTCACTATCACTCACATCAAGAATGGTGGTCCTTCTTGGTATGACGATTGGTTTGAAGAATACTACCCCTTGTTCTACACATTCTATGAAGCCGAAGAAATCGACTGGATTACAGGCGAACCCACCGGTAACAAGTCATGGACACAGTATTACGACTACACTCCCATCGTTGTAGGTTCTACACCCCAAGGCGTATCTATCCCCATGATGTATGACTATGCATGTCAAGTGGGTACTTATGACATTCCTTTGACATTCTATTACAACGAAAACGACTCGGCTGTTGTAAACATCCGCTTCGTTGTCACTCCTGCTCCCGTGGCTGTTCTTGACAAAGAAGAAATCTATGTCAACAATGCAACTCCCCAATATGCGGGTACTGACTCTGTGAGCATCAGCAACTATGGCGAGTACAAACTCACATACGAACTCACTCTTGACCCCACAGGCCAAGGTTATGTAGTTGAAGACGACAATAACGGTGGCATTGCTCCCGCATCGGTTAAGGCTCCCGCTGAACTCTCGGCTCAGGCTGTTGAAGCACTCAGCAAAAACATGGTTAAAGAAATCAAACCTATGGAGTCTAATTCTGTGCTTGATGTTCCCAACGACTTCACTTACCGCAATGCTCTCTACCACCCCGCGATGCCAGGCAACAATGCTACCTACCACTACGGTACAGGTAACACTTATGGCCAATACAAAGCGGCTACTCACTATGTGGCTCCTGCCGACGGCTTCAACATCTCTCACATCTACATCGCAACAACTCTAACCAACTCTAACGGTTCGAGAATCAAAAATGCCGACATCAAAGTTGAAATCATCAACGGTGAAGACTATGAAAACGGCCAGGTATTGGGCACAGGCTCTTACCACATCGACCAATTGATTGGTGCTAAATTTTTTGTAATCCCTCTTGACCGCGCTGTTTACATGAGCGCAGGCCAAAACTTCTATGTAGTTGTTACCTACCCCGTAGGTGTTGATTTTCCCGCATACATTTCTTTGAAAGAAGAAAGCGTGGTTAGCAACCGCTACATGGGTTGGGTTGAAGGTTACGGCTGGTTTGACTTGGCAACATTGTTCAAAGATGATATCGGCTCTTGCGGTTACATCATGACTTGTCTTGAAACTGTTGAAGGTGCAAGTTGGGTTAAGATGCTCAATGCTGCTGACGAAAAAGCCGGCACTATCGCTCCCGGCCAATCGCTCAATGTCAAATTTGAACTCAAAGCGGCTAACGCTCCCGTTGACAAAGGCAACAAGGCTATGCTCATCATCAAGAGCAACGACCCCATGCAACCCGTAATCAACTTCCCCATCTATCTTGACAAGAACGCGGCGCCCATCATCTCAACTCCCGCCGAATCAATTCTTGCACAAGAAGGCTCGTTGACTACTGTTAACGCAACTGTTATCGATACCGAATGTGACGACTTCACAGTTCGTCTCGACGACTCTGGCAAGATGTCAACTATCGCAAGCGTGACTGCTGCCGGTGGCGCCGAAGCCTCTATCACAGCCAACGAAGACGGCAGTTACAAAGTGTGCGGTGCTTACGCAGGCGTAAATGTTGCTGTGGCTATCACTCCCGAATTTGAAATGGCAGGTGACTACACATTCACACTCACTGCTACCGACTCGTTGAACAACGAATCACAATCACAAGTTCGTTACACAGTTATCCACACCAACCGCGCTCCCGTTGCTGCCGAAATCGCTCCCATCACTATCATGCAGAGTCAAACAAGCGACATTATCTCGTTTGCCGACTTCTTCACTGACCCCGATGGCGACGACCTCACTTACTCGTTGAAATACTCGGTTGACGGCATCGTGTCAACATTCACATCGGGTAACAACGCAATCTTTGCCGGCGAAAAAGTGGGCAAAGTTTATGTGAGCATCACTGCAACCGACCCCACAGGTGCTTCGGCAACTGCATTGCTTGAAATCGATGTTACTGAATACTCTGGTATTGAAGGCGTTTCTATCAACGCACAAGTTGGCATCTATCCCAACCCCGTTGTTGAAACTCTCTATGTAACTTGCGACTTCGATTGCGAAAGCGCTACTTACAGCATCTATGGCGAAAACGGCGCATTGCTCTACAACGAATCGGCTAATGTTGCTGCCGACTCGCCAAAGGCAATCAATGTGGCTAACCTCCCCGCAGGTGTCTACATCCTCAAAGTTGTAGCAAACGGCGGTGTTGCCACTTACCCCGTTATCAAGAAATAATCTTGATTAAAACTCTCGCGAGCCGTTAACCGACTCGCTACCCGATAGTCCCCCGGTCTCTTATTGAGGTCGGGGGACTTTGCTTTTGTAAAAATTGGGCCACAGGTATTGCCATTGCCGCCGATTTGCACTATCTTTGTGTGTTAAACTAACTTGCGATAATTATGCGCCGATTTTTAAGTATCATTTCAATCATAATAGCATTGACAGCACATGTCAGTGCCGCCGATGTTGTGTGCACTCCAGGCACACTCGGCCAAGCCGTGGGCAACGACACCGATGCCACCTATCTCAAAGTTTCAGGTGCGATTAACGCCGCCGACTTTGACTTCATCACAAAGAAAATGACCGCTCTCGCCACCCTCGACCTCTCAGAAGCCACAATCGAGGTCTATCACGGCGACCCTGTCATCACAGGCCGCACCGATTTCAAGGCAAACACTTTGCCCGAATATGCGTTGGCCGGCACAAACATCAGCCAAATCATGTTGCCCAACGGCATCATGGAGATTGGCGAAGGTGCATTCTTGGGAACTCCCATCAAGGCCATCAACTTCCCCTCATCGGTTGAAATCATCGGCAACAGCGCGTTTGTCAACTGCGACTCGCTCACATCGGTAAATATTAACTGCGAAATCATTCGCGACTATGCGTTCATGGACTGCGACAACCTCAACAGCGTTGTTATTGGCAATGCAGCCGACGCGATTAGCAAAGCCGCTTTCAAAAATTGCAAAAGCCTTGCTTCGCTTACCTTGCCCGCCGTGTTGTCGGTAATCGGCAACGAAACATTTGCAGGTTGCAGTTCGCTCGCCACCGTCAAATTTCCCGACACATTGACACGCATCGGCGACCGCGCATTCTACAACTCGGGCATCGAGTCAATTGACCTCTCCAACACCTATGTGCGCTACATCGGTCAATGGGCATTTGCCAACTGCGCAAACCTTCGCTCGGCAACTCTCAACGACAACATTGCCACTATCAGCCAAGCGGCATTCTTTGACTGCCACAACCTCGCAACCTACAACACTCCCGCATCATGCTCAACCATTGAGCAGTTTGCCCACAAAGGCAACACCTCGTTGCAAACCGATAAATTGCTTCACAACAACATCACCGCCATTGGCGACTATGCATTGATGGGTATGAGCCACATTGCCGAAATTTTCATTCCCGAGAGTGTTGACTCTATCGGCAACAACGCATTTGAAAATTGGGCGTCGCTCACAGGAATTTATGCGCCCAACCACTTTGCAGTTCCGCGTTTGGGACAAGAGGTATGGAAAAATGTCGACCAAAGCAAAGCAACATTATATGTTAATGCCGAGACTTGCAACGCATTTGCCGTTACCGACCAATGGAAAGACTTTAACATCTCAATTACCGTTGGCACTGACAACACCATCGCCAATGACAATGCCGTCAAAGCCCACTTTGCAGGCACCGACCTCATCATCACAGCCGACCTAAACATTGCCCTTGCAAGCGTCTATGACTCTTGGGGACGACAATATATCCTCGTGCAACCCCACAGCGACAACATTACCATCGACACCTCGGCTTGGGGCAATAACATTTATATCATAAAAGTAATTCTCGACAACGCTACAACAGCGTCGTTCAAACTTTCACGCCGCTAATAACACAACTCACTATGGGCAAAAACAAATTGCGCAAATTCAAGGATATGGAAACCATCGACTTCGTATTTCAATATCCCTTTGCCGTACTCAAAGAACAAGGTTTTCCTTTGAAAGGAAATTGGCATAAAGACTTTTTCAACAACGACAACCCCATCGTCCTCGAACTCGGATGTGGTAAAGGCGAATATGCAGTGGGACTCGCTCGCAAATTCCCCGATAAAAACTTTATCGGCATTGACATCAAGGGCGCTCGCATGTGGACCGGAGCATCGCAAGCACGCAACGAAGGACTCAAAAATGTGGCATTCTTGCGCACAAACATCGAGTTGTTGCCCAACTTCTTTGCCGCAGGCGAAGTGGCCGAAATTTGGATTACATTCCCCGACCCGCAGATGAAAAAGGTGCGTAAACGCCTCACCGGCACTCGCTTCCTCGACCTCTACCGCAAGGTATTGAAAGACAACGGCATCGTTCACCTAAAAACCGACAGCCCGTTCCTTTACACCTACACTCACCTCATGGCCGAGTTAAACCAACTGCCCACAATCGTTGATACCAACGACTTGTATCACTCTGACTATGTGAGCGACATTCTCGAAATAAAAACATTCTACGAGCAGCAATGGCTCGACCGCGGACTCACTATCAAATACATCAGTTTCCCCCTCGACCACATAACAAAATTGCAAGAACCCGAGGTTGATATTGAATTTGACACCTACCGCAGTTTCTCTCGCGGCGAACTCCAATGCCCCGAACTCTGCAACCCCAAAGTTACCCCAAAAGAATCGTAACCCGTTTTTACCTACCATTATCATGAAACTCATCAACTCATTAGCATTTGCTGCTATTATCGCGACAACTGTCGCTTGCAATAGCCAATCAAACACTGCCGAGAATACCGGCGACACTGCTCAGGAATCAATCGTTGACTCTGTCAGCAACCAACAAATACTTGAAGCCGACATTACCGACACCATCGTCACAGAGTCGGTTGCGACCGAAGAATCGTCGTTGAGCGATCTCATCAAAAACCTCAAACCCATCAAATATCCCAACGACATCAGAGCCTATGTCGATGTGATTATCGCCGACGGCCAACACCTCATCTGCACATATCGCGACCAAAAAGACGAATACAAAAAAGCGGTGCAAGATGTGGCCGACAAACTTCAAGCATACAAAAACGGCACAAGACGCTATTTCCCCAAAGAAGAATTGGACAAAGTGTTGAGCATGCTAATGAACAGCATCGGCTATGTTGAGTCTCATGCAGGCTACCTTGTAACCAAAGATATTGAAATCTTTCCTCGCTTGTTGCAGTTGGCGGCAAATGTGTGTCCCGACATAAACATGATGGCAGCCCACACATCAACCGATAAAAACATGGGCATCATCAGCATAAACCCAGCCAACACAGGAGGATACAACTTTAACGCGGTTATATCAAAAGCCGATAACGGTTATAAAATTCAGTTTTTACCCGACTATAATGACGCTATAAACCGACTCCGCCTCATCGAAGGCACCGACAACCCCAAAAAATATCTGCTTTCAACCGAAGACAACGCCTTGCTATCTTATCCTTGCATCGCCGAATACGCACAAAACGGCAATGTGACAATTCGCGAGTTGGAGCAGAATTTCAATTTGGGCGAATGGAATGAAAAAACTACACAAAACGACAAAAAGCTCTATTTCAACCCCAAAGAATTGAGTTGGTCGTGGTGCTATGCCAAAGAAAACGGATATCTTGAAAAAATCCCCGGTTCAGAAACAGTCAGCATCGACCTGAACACATCTAAAATCACATTAAAATAAATCGCTTGGCAAATCAGCAAAACTTTTTAGCCAACCAATCATATATGGAACAGAAAAAGAGACTGTTTTTTGACATGGACGGTGTGTTGGTCGACTTTCAATCAGGACTTAATAAAGTTGACCAAAAAACAAAAGACGAATATAAAGGCCATGTGGATGATATTCCCGGTCTTTTCGGACTTATGAACCCCATCAAAGAGGGTATTGATGCAGTCAAAAAACTCAACGAGCACTATGATTGCTACATACTTTCGACAGCACCTTGGGGCAACCCGTCGGCATGGAGCGATAAAGTCAAATGGATTACACAACATTTGGGCGATATTTTCTACAAACGCATGATAATCACCCACTGCAAAGACTTGTGCATAGGCGATTACTTGATTGACGACCGCCCCAATAATGGAGCAAAAGAATTCAGCGGAAAATGGATTCATTTCGGTTCCGACGAATTCCCCGATTGGGACACCGTGTTGAAATATCTATTGCCCAAGCAGTAAATCCCCGCATAAAACATTAAAGGTTGTATCATGATACAACCTTTGTTATTTCCCTGAGATTTAAGTTTGAATTACAGTAAGTACCCTTTTTTCGCAAACATTTTTCTTGTAGCTAGCGGTTTATGGGCGGTGAGAGAGCCTTTTTTGGCAGAATTTTCCTATCTTTGCATCTTATAACAAAAACTCCACACATTTGCATCAGACTTATATGGAACGATTATATCCCAATCTCATACTCGACGCGCTCAAAAATGTGCGCTACCCGGGCAATGGCAAGAACATTGTCGAGCTCGACATGATTGAAGATGATATTCGCATCGACGGCAACAAGGTGTCGTTTTCTATCATCTTTGAAAAGCCTACCGACCCCTTCATCAAGTCTATCGTGAAGGCTGCCGAAACAGCCATTCTCACATATATCTCGCCCGAGGTTGACATCAAGGGCAATATCGCAGTGAAAAGCCGCATGGTACTCCCCGAAAAACCTGCAAGCCTGCTCCCCGGTGTGAAAAACATCATCGGCGTGTCGTCGGGCAAAGGCGGTGTAGGCAAATCGACCGTAGCAAGCAATCTTGCCGTGGCATTGGCACGCAAAGGCTATAAGGTGGGCCTTCTTGATGCCGACATTTTCGGACCGTCAGTTCCTAAGATGTTTGGTGTCGAAGACCATCAGGTGTTTATGCACAACGTTGACGGCCGCGACCTCATCATTCCCATCGAGAGTCACGGAGTGAAGGTGCTTTCTATCGGTTTCTTTGTCGATAAAAATTCGCCTGTTTTGTGGCGTGGCGGCATGGCTTCAAATGCTCTCAAACAACTCATTCAAGAGGCCGATTGGGGCGAACTAGACTATTTCCTCATCGACATGCCTCCCGGCACAAGCGACATTCACCTCACTTTAGTGCAAACTCTTGGTATCACTGGCGTGGTTATCGTGTCAACTCCCCAAGAGGTGGCTTTGGCCGATGCTCGCAAGGGTATTGCCATGTTCATGGGCGAAAAGGTGAATGTGCCCATTCTCGGTTTGGTCGAAAATATGGCATGGTTCACTCCCGCTCCTCACCCCGATGAACGCTACTATATCTTTGGTCGCGAGGGTGCTGCAAACCTTGCCAAAGAACTCAATGTAAAACTGTTGGCACAAATCCCCATCGTAGGCACTATTTGCGACGGTGGCGACTGCGGCGAGCCCATTGCTTCAAAAGAAGACAGCATCACTGGCGCTGCCTTCCTCAACTTGGCCGACGAGGTGATTGAGGCTGTGAACAACCGCAACAACACTCTTCCCCCAACATCAAAAGTTGAAATGAAACACTAATATGAAAAAGTGGATTATTGCCATATTGGCCTTGGCGATGTTAATGCCATTGATATATGTCAGTTTTTTCAAAACCGACTCATCAATCAAGCCTTCGCCGCTGACTGTCACTTCGGGCAGCCTCTACCATCTTGATGTTTTCTCGCCCGAAATGAACGAAACCATAAAGGTTGATGTGTGGACTCCCGACGGATATAGCCGCAAGGAGAAATATCCCGTTGTGTACATGCACGACGGACAAAATCTCTTTGATGCCAATTCGACTTGGAACCACCAAGCATGGGAAATCGACTCGGTGATGGGCAAACTCATTGCCGAAAACAGCATCAAACCCGCCATCATTGTAGGCGTATACAGCACCGACACCACTCGTCTTGGCGACCTTATGCCCGAGAAACCTTTGCAATATCTCGAAAACGACACTATTAAGAATTTTATCGCAATGATGTGTCGCGACAACTATCGCGCCGACGAGTATCTCGCATTCATTGTCAACACATTGCGCCCCGTCATCAACGAGAAATTTGCCACCGACACCACCCTCATGTCAACCTCTATCATGGGGTCGAGCATGGGCGGTCTCATCTCAATCTACGGTCTATGTGAATACCCACATGTGTTTGGCACAGCGGCTTGCTTGTCAACTCACTGGACAGGAGCACTCGGCGGCAACGAGGACTTCCCCGCAGCAATGCGCCGCTATTTCATTCAAAATCTTCCCCGCAGCACAACTCACAAAATCTATATGGACAACGGCACTTGCCCCTACGACTCGGTTTATACCCCCTACATGCGCCGAATGGTGACTCTATTTGAATCTCTCGGTTACAAAGACCGACAACTCAAATGGAACATCTATCCCGGCCACGGCCACAACGAGCAATCGTGGGCAAGACGAGTAGAGGTGCCTCTCAAATTCATTTTGAAAAATCAATAAGACAACATAATCGCTTATGATGAAAATTCTTATTCTCAACGGTCCCAATCTCAATCTGCTCGGAAAGCGCGAGCCGGGGATTTATGGCAACCAATCAATGGAAGAATATCTCGGAACATTGCGCCAACGCGTTGACGGTTACGAGATTGAGTATTACCAAAGCAACCACGAGGGCGACATCATCGACAAGTTGCACCAAGTGGGCTTTGACAGCAACTATGTGGGCATCGTGCTCAATGCCGGAGCCTACACCCACACCTCGCTTGCCATTGCCGATGCCATCTCGGCCATCAAAGTGCCAGTCATCGAGGTGCACATATCAAATGTTCACGCCCGTGAGCAAGTGCGCCACCACTCAATGATTAGCGCTGTGTGCCGTGGCGTGATTGCCGGATTTGGAATGAACAGTTATAACTTGGCTATCAACGCATTTATCAATAATTGATAATGGCTCTGCAAACCCAAATAATTGCCACCATCAGCGACGAGCGTTGCGAGGTCGAGTTCATTCGCGCCCTACATCAGAGCGGAATGACAATGATTCGCCTCAACACCGCCCACATCGACTATGACGGATTCAAACGCGTAGTCGACAATGTGCGTGCCGCATCGCCGCAAATAGGCATTCTCATCGACACCAAAGGGCCCGAAATTCGCACCTCGGCAACTCGCGACAACGGCGAGATTTTTTTCAGCGAGGGCGATAAGGTAACATTCAAGGGCGACCCCGACGGCATAACCACCCGCCAGTGCATTTGCCTCACCTATCCCCACATCGCCCGCGAACTCACCGCCGGAGTGCACATTCTGCTCGACGACGGACTCCTCGACTTTGTTGTCGACAGCATTGAGGGCGACATCATTCACGCCCACGCAACCAACGACGGCATTCTCGGCTCTCGCAAGAGCGCCAATATGCCCGACACCCACATTGACCTACCGTCGCTAACACCTCGCGACATTACAAACATAAACTATGCAATCGACTTAGGCATCGACTACATTGCCCACTCGTTTGTGCGACGCCCTGCCGATGTGGTAGCCGTCAAGAAACTGCTGCAACAGCGCAACAGCGACATCAAAGTGATTGCCAAAATAGAGAACCAGGAAGGCATTGACAACTTTGACAGCATTCTTGATGTGTCACACGGTGTGTTAATCGCTCGCGGCGATTTGGGAGTGGAAATTCCCGCACACCGCATTCCCACACTGCAACGCACCATTATCGACAAGTGCAACCGCCGCCACAAGCCAGTCATCGTGTCGACACAGATGCTACACTCGATGATTGTCAACCCGCGCCCCACCCGTGCCGAAGTGTCAGACATTGCCAATGCCGTGTATCAACACGCCGACGCATTGCTGCTCACAGGCGAAACAGCCGTGGGACGCTATCCCGTCGAGGCCGTTAAAACCATGGCCGCCATCATTGCCGAAGCCGAAAAAGCACGCACCGACCTTCTCTCGGCAACCACCGGCAACCAAAGCAGCATCGAAGAGCAACTCGAACAATACATCATCGACCACATCGAGAAAGAACCCGAAGCACTGAGCCGCCTCAACCGCGACACACATGTCTATCAACTCTATTCGCGCATGTGTTCGGGACACTTGCAGGGTCGCATCCTCAAAATGCTCACAACCATGATTCGCCCCCGACGCATTCTTGAACTCGGAACATTCACCGGCTACTCGGCACTGTGCTTTGCCGAGGGAATGCCCCAAGATGCCGAGTTACACACCATTGAAATCTTTGACGAAATGGAAGATTTCATTCGCCAACGATTTGAATCATCACCCTACGCCGAGCGAATGCACCTGCACATCGGCGACGCTCTCGACATCATTCCTACCATCGAGGGCGACTTTGACATGGTGTTTATCGACGCCAACAAGCGCAACTATGTAGAGTATTTCGAAATGGTGTTACCTCGCCTCACCCCGGGAGGCTTCATCCTTGCCGACAACACTCTTTGGGACGGAAAAGTCGCCGACCCTGCCGCCAACCATGATGCACAAACACGCGGCATACTCGACTTTAACGACCTCGTTGCCAACGACCCGCGCGTGTCGTGCGTAATCTTGCCATTACGCGACGGGCTAACATTAATCAGAAAAAACAATTAATCAATAATCTACAAATTTATGGAAACAACCAGACAAGCCAAAATATCACGACTCATACAAAAAGAACTCAGCGAAATCTTTCGCCAACAAACAGCCAAAACCCACGGCGTACTCGTGTCGGTGAGCGCAGTGCGCGTATCGCCCGATTTGAGCATCGCCCGCGCCTACCTCTCAGTATTCCCCTCTGACAAAGGTGCCGAAATCATCGAGAATGTAAACCGCAGCGCGAGCCAAATTCGCCACGAACTTGCCCAAAAAGTGCGCTATCAACTGCGCAAAACACCCGAACTCTCATTCTTCATCGACGACTCGCTCGACTACATTGAGCACATCGACGACCTCTTGGGCAAATAACACCACGCCACGATGGTATCGCTACGCATAGCCCTTCGCTACCTCTTTTCAAAAAAGAGCCACAACGCCGTCAACATCATCTCCCTCATATCACTTGCGGGAGTTGCTGTTGCCACCATGGCCACTGTGTGCGTGCTATCGGTATTCAACGGATTTACCGACCTTGCCTCGTCGCTACTGTCGCGGCTCGACCCCGACCTCAAAATCACAGCAACCAACGGCAAGGTCATCAACAACGCCGATTCGCTTGCTCTCGCCATTGAAAACATCGATGGCGTAGAACTTGCGCTTCCCACCATCCAAGATCAAGCACTTGCCATCTTCCGCAACTATCAGATGCCCGTCACCCTCAAAGGCGTACCCCGCCGCTACGACACGCTCACACAGTTGCCGCAAGTAATCATTGACGGACAATATATCGACACCGACTCCACCACCGCTTATGCCACATTAAGCGCCGGAGCCGCCATCGGCCTCAAAGCATCGCCACATATCTACGACTGCCTCAGCATATACACACCCCGTCGCAAAGGCCGCATCAACCCGGCCAACCCTCTCAGCGCATTTCGCAGCGACAGCCTCGCCGTCGGAGCAGTGTTTCAAGTCAATCAGGCCGAATATGACACCGACATGGTAATCGTACCGTTATCCACAGCCCGACAACTACTTGACTACACAACACAGGCAACCGCAATCGAAGTCAAAGCCACCTACCCCGATAACATTGCCCCACTCGCCCACAGCATATCTGCAGCCATAGGCAACCAATATGAAGTGAAAAACCGCCTGCAACAACAGCAGCAGACATTCCGCATGATAGAAATCGAGAAATGGGTAACATTTCTCATGCTCGCATTCATCCTTGTCATAGCCTCATTCAACATCATCTCAACCCTCTCAATGCTCGTTATCGAGAAAAGCGCCAACATAGCCACACTGCGAGCCTTGGGAGCAAGCCAACCCATGATATCGCGCATATTCACACTGCAAGGGTGGCTCATATCCATTGTCGGCGGCATTGCCGGCATCATCATCGGCACGGCACTCTCGCTTGCACAGCAGTACGGCCGATTTATCAAACTCTCGGGCGACCCCATGACACTTGCCACCGATGCCTACCCCGTGCGCCTCGCACCCCTCGACCTGCTCATCGTCATGGCCGTAGTCATCATCATCGGTTTCATCACCGCACAGACCACCGCCCTATTTACCCGCAACCGCACACTCGGCAAATAGTCGCCCCCACAAACACAACAACGGAGCCGCTTCTCAGCGCCCCCGCCATTGCCTAAATAATAAACCAATCATTATCACATATATTGCAATGGAAAAACTTCATCTTCGCTTTTCTGACATAATAACACCCCTACCCGCCACATAGTTCACCACCCCACAAAAAAAGCCGCAAAAATATACACTTAACATTTCGCTATCATAACGACATCGATTTTCTATTCTCAATTATTATTTCTACCTTTGTGATATAATATAACCATTGTCATTATGAAGCAATATCTCGACCTACTCAATCACATTATGGAAAACGGTGTGGCGAAAGAAGACCGCACCGGTACTGGCACTCGCAGCGTGTTTGGCCACCAAATGCGATTCAACCTTGCCGACGGCTTTCCGCTGCTTACAACCAAGAAACTCCACCTCAAATCTATCATTCACGAGTTGTTGTGGTTTCTCAATGGCGACACTAATGTGAAATATCTGCAAGACAATGGCGTGAGAATATGGAACGAGTGGGCCGACGATAACGGCGACTTGGGACATATCTACGGCTACCAATGGCGCAGTTGGCCCGACTATAATGGCGGCCATATCGACCAAATCAAGGAGGTTGTGGAAACAATCAAAAACAATCCAGACTCGCGCCGCATCATTGTGAGCGCATGGAATGTTGCCGACTTGCCCAACATGAATCTGCCCCCATGCCACGCGTTCTTCCAATTTTATGTGGCCGACGGCAAACTCAGTCTGCAACTCTATCAACGCAGTGCCGACTGTTTCCTTGGCGTGCCTTTCAACATCGCGTCTTATGCCTTGCTGTTGATGATGATGGCACAGGTTACTGGCTTGGAAGCGGGCGATTTTGTGCATACATTGGGTGATACTCATATCTATAACAACCACTTTGAGCAAGTGAAGGAGCAACTGACTCGCGAGCCTCGCCGTTTGCCCCGCATGGTTATCAATCCTGATGTCAAAGATATTTTCGACTTCAAGTTTGAAGATTTCTCTCTCGAAGATTATGACCCACACCCCCACATCAAGGGCATCGTAGCAGTATAATCACATGGCACAGATTTCAATCATAGTTGCCGTTACACGCAACAACGCTATCGGCCGCAAGGGTGACTTGCTTTTCCACATCAGCGACGATTTACGCCGCTTCAAAGCAATCACAATGGGCTGTCCCATTATCATGGGCCGCAAGACCTTTGAATCGTTCCCCAAAGGCCCTCTGCCCGGCCGTCGCAACATCGTTATCACACGCCAAGCCGACTATGCCGCCGCAGGCATTGAGGTGGTAGGTTCGCTCGACGAGGCATTGGCTTTGGTTGCCGACTGCGAAAAGGCGTTTGTGATTGGCGGCGGACAAATATATGAACAGGCTATTGCCGTTGCCGACACGCTTAATCTCACCGAGATTGATGCCGACATTGACGATGCCGACACTTTCTTCCCCGCCATCAACCCCGACGAATGGGTGCGCGGCGACGAGGAATGCCACCACGATGACAAGAGCGGCGTGGACTATCGCTTCGTTTGCTTATCTCGCAAATAAGCGGTAACTTTGTGCCCGCTAAATAGGCCTCTGTAGTTAAATGGATAGAACAAATCTCTCCTAAAGATTAGATTCGGGTTCGATTCCCGACGGAGGTACATAAAAAATCCCGGATTTTGAGGTCCGGGATTTTTTGTTGGGATTATTTCTACAAATCTTCGATTGTGAAATCGTCTTCGATTGAAGTGTCAAAGTCGGGGACTGCCGGGGTTGCTTTTACCGCGGGTGCGGGAGCCGCTTTTGCCGATTCGCCTTGTAGGGCGAGCATGATTTTTTCTTCAAGTTCTTCGGCCAACTCGGGGTTGTCAGAGATTACGCGCTTGGCAGCATCGCGACCTTGTGCGAGTTTGCTTCCGTCATAACTAAACCATGAGCCGCTCTTCTGAATAATGCCATATTCAACGCCGAGGTCAACGATTTCGCTTGATTTAGAGATACCTTCGCCAAACATGATGTCAAATTCGGCGCGTTTGAAGGGGGGCGCAACTTTGTTTTTCACCACTTTCACGCGAGTGTGACGACCGAGAATATCTTCGCCGTCTTTGATAGGCGTGCTTGTGCGGATATCAATGCGCACCGATGCGTAGAATTTGAGTGCGTTACCACCGGTAGTGGTTTCAGAAGGACCAAACATTACGCCGATTTTTTCGCGCAACTGGTTGATGAAGATACATGTGGTGTTTGTGCGAGAGATTGTACCGGTGAGTTTGCGCATTGCTTGCGACATCAAGCGTGCTTGGAGACCCATGTTGCGGTCGCCCATTTCGCCTTCTATTTCGCTTTTGGGAGTCAATGCGGCAACCGAGTCAACCACGAGGATATCGATAGCCGATGAGCGAATGAGTTGTTCGGCAATTTCCAATGCCTGTTCACCGTTGTCGGGCTGTGCGATGAGCAATTCGTTCACATTCACGCCGAGTTTTTGAGCATAGAAGCGGTCAAAAGCGTGCTCTGCGTCGATGATGGCAGCAATACCTCCATTCTTTTGTGCTTCGGCAATAGCGTGGATAGCGAGAGTGGTTTTACCTGAAGATTCGGGGCCGAAGATTTCAATGATGCGACCACGGGGATAACCGCCTACGCCGAGGGCATAGTTAAGGCCGATTGAGCCCGAGGGAATCACCTCTACATCTTCGATAGAGTCGTCGCCGAGTTTCATGATAGCACCGCGGCCAAAATTTTTCTCAATGCGGTCCATCGCTTGGTTGAGTGCACTGAGTTTTGCTGCGCGAGGGTCGTCGGCAGCGCCTTTCTTTACAAGTTCTTTTTTTGCCATAGTTATATTGTTTTATTTGTTATTCAAAAGATTGATTAGTTGCTGTGCAGCGTTTTTAGTGTCGACTTTTGTAATGATGTCGGTAATCACATGGTCGGCATCGGTAATAAATGTTGTGCGAACAGTTCCCATACCTTCGCGACCACACATTTTTTTGAGTTTCCACACGCCGAATGCCTGATTGAGGGCTGTGTCGGTGTCTGCGATAAGGGGGAAAGGCAACGAGTGCTTTTCGGCAAATTTCTTGTGGCTTGCAGCCGAGTCTTTGCTCACACCTATCAGCACATATCCCATTTGGCGCAAAGTGGCATATTCGTCACGCAACGAGCACGCCTGTGCTGTGCAACCTGGAGTGTTATCCTTTGGGTAGAAATAGATGATGATAGGTTGGCCGGCATAAAGCGTGGTGTCGATGATATTGCCGTCGGCATCGGTGCCAAGTATTTGCGGAAGTTTGTCTCCTATATTCATTGTCGGTCGTTTTTTAATTGTGATACAAAGATAGCGACATAGTTGGGCAACTCTAAATAGCTTTATTGTTAACTAATGTTATTGTTGCACGTATCTTTCTTTTTGCTAAATTACTGAAATAAGCCGACACAACAAAATAATGAACAACAAAAAAATGGCGCTGGATAAAAAAACAGAGTCCCCGACTCTTGCTAGTCGGGGACTCGTTATTGAGGTTAATCGGCAGGAGACATGCTCCTAACGATTGTTATTAGCGGATGTATTGTTTAGATACTTTGTTACCGCGTTTAACGATGTAAACACCGTTTTCGGGGTTAACAACTTCGATACCTTGGAGGTTGTAGTAAACTGCGGGAGCAGATTCTACTTCTACACCTTCTACACCAACAGTTGTAGTAAGCAACAATGTCTTAACTTCGAGGTCAACTGTGATAGTGTAAGTACCAGTGGCAGCGATAGTGATGTTAGTAGCTGCACCGATGTAGAGATTAGCAACTTGGTCGGGATTAACTGTTGCGTCATCGCAAATGCACATTGCACCAGCGTTGAATGCATTCCAGTCACCAGCTGTCAAAGCAGGAGTTGTAGAAAGTTTGAATTCTTTGTTAGTGAATTCTACATTTTCAAGAACATATTTACCTTCTGCATTAGCGGGGATAGCAACTGCTTCTGAGGGTTCCCAGTTACCATTGTGACCTACCATGTAGAGGTAAGAATCTTCTTTAGGTTCGGGGAGTTGGAATGCATAAACACCAGCTTCAACACCTGGCAACAAGTGGTAGATGATAGCGGTATTGTCATCAAGTTCATAGGCGGCCAATGCTCCGTATTGGTCTTTGGCTGCTGCGGTTGATCCTAATGTATAAAGTACATTTCCTTCTACATCGGTGATGACGAATTCGGCTGTG